>WTBR01000042.1 GCA_013138975.1 Bacteroidales bacterium | reverse complement strand
ATTTGGCAAAGTATTGATTATAGATTGCTTTAAGCTTTTTAGATTTACCAACAAAGCCCTTAATCTTTTCCGTACAAATCCTTTTGGTCATTTCTTTTAATAGCTTCACCTTTTGCTCTAAATATTCCAGTTCATTTTTCTCAATGGTATAATCTTTTTTATATCGGGCATCTACATAGGCTTTCTGCAACAATTCAAAAAGCCGTTTTTCCTCTTTTGTACTTTTGGGAAACACCTTGTCAAATTCCGGACTTAAGTTTTTGGCATACCTTCCCAATTCTTCAAGATCGTGCGTTTTGGGTTTGTATCCTATAAAACCTAATATTATAGCATGGTAATAGCGTTCGGTTGCTTGGTGGAGTAAAAAAACAGCTTGCGTGAATTTGCCTCTTTTAAGATAAAATCTAAAAGTCTCTAAAAAACCGGTGGCACTGATAAACCAATGCTCAAAATCCTCTTGGGCATTCTTTTGACGCTCTACGTTATTAAGTTTTTTATGCTTTGACAATTTATGATTTTTGGCATTGTAGAGCATTATACCCTCTTTCTTTATATTGGTAAAGAAAAAGTTACCTCTGGTTATTCTATTGTTAACAAATTGTATGGTATGCAAAATAAGAGATATCCGGGTTTTAACATTAGCATCACGAATGAGTGTTTCTAATTTATGTTTGAGCGAAACACTGTTGGCTTGTCCTTCGGAATTGAAAATCAACAAAAGGTCAAAATCACTTTTATACTCATAGCTTATTTGATCTTCTTGATATTTATCTTCTACCCAATCGCCACGTGCAAAACTGCCAAACAGGATTATCATCTCAATATCAGGGCAAAATTCAAGAATAGTGCGTTTTACTATGCTTAACTCGTAAAGTTTAATTTCGGGCAGATGTTTAAGTGTAGTTTTCAATTAACAGGGTGTTTTATATATTTTAAATATTAGATTTTATAAAAATAGTTTTTTTGTGAGCATTTTGTTTAATTTATATTAAAAAAGTATGATTCCTATTCATTCCAATAATTTGCTACTGCTTTAATTGGTTTAAATCAAAATATCTGATCCTACAATAACTATACAAACTAATAATAGTGTACTGAAATAGCTATACACCATTGAAAGATCGCCCTAAATTAACTATACAATTTGTTAATTTCATTAAAAGTATACTACTATTATTCATCAATAGTATACCATTAAATCAGGGCTTCATTTATTTTCTTAATAAACCTTGGTAATATCGCACTCCAGATTATCATAGGGCACTATTTTAGCATGAAATTGCGAGAATAAGTTTTGAATTTATTGAAAAAAGCAGGCTTGGTAAGTACTTTATAAGTGCTTTTGACTGCTTTATAAGTGCTTTTGAGTGCTTTTTTGAATATTTAGACTGCTTTTGAGTACTTCGAGAGTATGTGTTAAGTGCTTTTTGAATTTTGTCTGATTTTGGAGGGTATATTTAGAGTGCTTTTGAGTGCTTTGTCTGATCCTAGAATTACTATACAGATTATAAATAGCGTACTGAAATAACTTTACACCATTGAAAGATCGCCCTAAAATAACTATACAATTTGAAAATACAATACTGAAATAGCTATACAGATATTTCACATAGTACTGAAATAGCTTTACACAACTGCAAACACGCTTTGTATCAAGACTTAATGTTATGCTTGCATTTTTTAATTCACTTTGCATTTTTTTATTTATTTAAAATTCAACCTAAATGGTGGTAATGGGCTGTTAATATTGTTAATTACTTTTCTTTAAATAAACTATCAGTTTAGGTGTTGATTACTTGTTGTTAAAGCTTACCAATGATAAAATATAGATCTAAGCTTTATCAATGGGTAATCAATGCCTAAACACCTATTAGAAAAGTTATTAATGATATTAATAGGCAGCAGTTCTATCAACGGTCATATAAAGTGTCTTTCTTTCATTTCATCATTTTACGTTGTTACTGGTTTCCAGCGTTTTTTTAGTTCACCATATTCGGCATGTGCTTCTTTTGGAGTTAGGTAATCACAGGAAGAATGAGGTCGTTTTTCGTTATAAATCGGAATTACATTAGTAGCAGTTTCCTTGGCTTCAGCGTAGTTGCTAAAAGTCTTGTCCAGTCCGAATTCTGTCTTTAAAATCCCGTTTACCCTTTCCGCTATAGCATTATCATAAGGAGAACCTGATTCAGTCATACTTATTCGTACCGATTCTTTATTCAGTATATTTACATAGGAGTTACAACAGTATTGGATTCCCCTGTCTGAATGATGAATTAAGGACGTGTCTTTTTCCCTGTTTTGCAAAGCCATTTCTAGGGCAATAACACAACCAATGCTTTCTAAAGTCTCATACAGGCAGTGACCTACAATCTTCTTAGAATAAGCATCTGTAATAAGCGATAAGTAACTAAAGCCCCCAATAATTGATATGTATGTTATGTCGCTTACCCATAACCTTTCCGATTCTTTGATATGAAGCCCTTTAATCAAATTCGAGTATTTTCGATACCAATGGTTTGAATTTGTTGTTTTGGCATAACGCTTCTTATTTTTTATGGTAAGGTCATGAGCAAACAGTAGATTATGTAAGGCATCACGCCCCATCTTTATTTGATGATCTTTCATGAAGGGTTTGAGCAAGAATATCAACTTCTTAGTACCTAACTTTGGCATTTCACGCCTTAAAATTTTGACCATTTCCAAAACTTGTAATTCTTTATTATTTTTTTCTTTCATATACCATGATTTATCATAATATGCATGTCGAGTTTTACCAAACAGACCACAAAGACGCTCGACACTAATCTTTGGGTAAACTTTTCTTAGTTCCTCTACTGTTTGGTGCCATACTTTTTTCTGATTGATACATTTAACTCTTTTTCTGCAAGATTTATCATTGTTTCTAATCCGGCAATCCTTAATCTGGCATCCTCTAGTTCCTTGACGAATGCGGTGTTACCTTCACTAATCTGTTTAATTGCTTTTTCGTTTACTAGCCTCATTTTCACTGCTCTTGTTTTGTTAGAACTACAAGAATACAGTTTTTCCCACCGACGAAAGGTTGATGGGCTTATATCTAGTTCATTGCAATAACGCTTGAGTGTCTTTTGTTCCGGATTGTAATCTGAAATAATCTTTATCTTCTCTTGAGGAGATAGGTGTATTCGTTTTTCTGAAAGGTATTTATCCTTGTTTTTACCAAACTTTATTAACCAATCTTTTATAATGCTTTGATTACGGATATTATTTTCAAGCATAACGTCATCAATGCTCGTTTGACCATTTTCTATCTTTGAAACAAGTTCTCGTTTCAATTTATCGGGCAACACATTTATTTTTTGTCCATTTTTTAATTCCCGTTCATAACCAAAATTCTCCTTTTGTCTCATCTTTTTGCTCTTTTTGTGTATAGCTATTTTAGGACAAGACACTTGAGAGTATATTGTTGAGTTCTTCCTGATAGCGAAGCGTGCTTTTTTGAATATTGCATGATCTTGCCCTATTTTGAAGAGTATATTTTAAGTGCTTGTCTGCCTATAAGGCATGCTTTTAAGTGCTTTAACTAAATAATGAGATATTTCATAGTGCTTTTTCGAAAACGAATAGCGTATTTGAGGTTATTGCAAAAAAATGTGATAGTAAACCAATAATATTGACTTATTTGTAAAGAGCATTTGAGTGCATTGGGCTAATTTAAAGAATCCAAAAATCGGTTATCATGTATTTGACTTCGACAATAATATTTTTTTAGGTTTATGGGGTTGACTTAAAAAAAATCCATTTTTAATTCATATGTTAAAGCTTACATATCTGATCATTGACCTCTTTGAGTGCAATTAGTTATTAAGTGAAATTTCATTTTACATCTAGTTCATAAACCTATGTATTGTTGTAGATTGTTTATAATTTTTAGTATTATTGTGTAACAATCAAAAGTTAAATTAATATTTAAATCATGAGAAAATTATTGTACGTGTTCGTAGTATTATCTTTTTTATTTTCCTCTTGCGATGATGAAGCAGACACATTAAAAGTTGTAATTGAAGGATTTGTAATGGATGCGGAAACATCCGGGGCGATAGACGATGTTAAGGTTGAGTTATTTACAAAAGATAAAAATCATAGCACAACAACTAATCAAAACGGATATTACAATTTAGGAGAATTTAATGTGGGGGATTATAATATTGTTTATTCGAAAGAAGGATATTTAAACGAATCTAGTTCACTAAATTTAGCATCTGAAATAATTGTGACAGGTATCGGTTATCAAATCATAAATTCTGACCTGATTTATTTAACTCCATTAAATGAAACTGCTGAATTTACTGTTTACAGAAAATATTTAAATGGTGAAGAAATTGCTGCATCGAATTTTCCTTATGCTGTTTATTTCGGAGCTTTTAACGACCCTATTGAGGGTACTACAGATGCAAATGGTATAATTTCTTTAAGCAATGTTCCTGCTGAAATATCCTTATCAATTGATCACGAACAAAATAGTATCAGGTATAAAACTTATACCACTGTTGATACTAAAAATGATAATAAGGTTATTGTTTATGGCTATAATCCCGAAGCAGATTTAGGAGTTGCAAGTACGAATGTTTTAGATGCTGATGGGCGAGCAATTGAAAATTTCACTGTTAGTGATAATATAACTATTCTTTTCACAATCCCGATTGATATTGATAATGCAAACCTCGATATTTTAGAAGATGGTTAGATGTCGGTTGATTTAACATATGAATGGACAAATAATAATATGAGTTTGGTTATTGACCCTGTTGATGCATTATTATCAAATTATTATTACAGTGTAGAAATAGATGTAATAAATGAGAATAATTCTCAATCATTTAGTAAGGTATACAACTTTATAACAGAATAAATATATTATATAAATCCTAAATAATTAATCTTATGAAGAAACTTAGTTTAATTAGCTTAATAATTTTGACAGTATTTGCTTTCTATAGTTGTGAAGAAGATGAAGAAGGAAGCAGTATTAATAATTCTTTTAAAGATTCCAGAGATGGTAAAACCTATAAAACTGTTACAATAGGAGATCAAATTTGGATGGCTGAGAATCTCAACTACGAAACGGATACAGGAAGTTGGTTCTATAAAGATGAGCAAACTAATGAAGAAGTCTATGGACGATTATACACTTGGGAGGCTGCTATAGAGGCATGTCCTACAGGTTGGCATTTACCAACTGACGACGAATGGAAAGAACTTGAGCGATTTTTGGAAATGAGCGAAAGCAATATCAATGGAACTAGCATGACCAGAGGTGCTAGTGTTTTTATTTCCACGCACTTAAAAGAGGTGGGGACTACTCATTGGCAAGACTCCGATTATATTGATTACATGGATAACTCAACAGAATTTACAGCTTTGCCGGGAGGATTTCGATACAGTCATGTGGAATATACTGGAATGAGATTATTTGGTTATTTCTGGACTTCAACAGAAGAAAACGCTACAAGTGCATGGGTTCGTGTTTTACATTATGATAACTTTGGTATTTGGAGAAAAACAGAAAATAAAAACAGTGCTATCTCTGTTAGATGCATAAAAGATTAAAATTTAACTAATTATAATTTGAGTTAAAAGTAAACCCGATCTTAAAATTAAGGTCGGGGTTTCTTTTTATAATAGTTTTTGTTTTTTCAAAACAATGTTAATTGCAAATTAACTTTATAATACGACGAAGTTACAGACTTCGCCGAGCTGCTTCGAGTTACAAACCCCGATTAGCGGGGTTACAAACTACGCTTAGTGGGGAGTTAAATTTCTATTATTTTAAAGTTGCTTGATTTAACATCACACTTAACTAGGTTATTTATATCCCCTTCAAAAGTAATACCATCCAAATTAAACTCCATTAAAACTTTATACTTAATATTTTTTGCTAAATAAGGAGCTATATCCTTAAAGGTAAATTTAATCTCCTTAAAGAATTTTTCATTTTTTAATAAACAAATACTATTATCACAGTTTAGAATTATACTATCAAAATCAATAATTTCTTTACAAGGGAATAACAGATGCTCTTTGTTATTTGACTCATTAACAAATATTACTCTAATTACACTACTGCAAATATCTTGTTCGTTTGGCTTATATATTCTTATTGATTCCTCTCCACTATTTATAAGTGCAAAACTAAGTATTAGATTATCTTCTTTTTTACTTAATTCTTCTAACTCTAAGATTATTTTGTTTTGAGCACTTGTACTAATTGTAATAACAATAAGTAATAATAATGTTATAGTTTTAATCATTTTCATCTTATTTTCTAATTAATTTTAATAGGCTTTAGTGTTAAGGGCTTAATTTGCTTAGATTTCCAGTATTTTCTTACATTACTTCTACCAATATCTTGTCCATATACTTTTTTCTCAAAAGCTTTTCCTGATTCAGGATAAGTTCCATGTCCAGTTCCACTCGTCTTTAAGTTACCATAATGTGTACCTTCATGGAATAAAGTAGATTCAACCATAATTTTCCCAACTTGCTTATCTCCTGCTGTAGTAGCGTTTTCATACATTCCAACCACATCATTATCAAGCTTAATTAATCCTTTTCCATTATTACTATTTTTCAGTTTACCTGTACTTTGATCTCTTGCAGCTCTGGTCGTACCGTTAGTTTTTTTATCTATCTTTCCATCTCCATTCGTATCTTTATCCAGTTCGGCAACTTCCAATTTTGGACCACTACCATAAGTCAACATACTAACTACATCTTTCTCGCTTAAACCACTTGTTTGCATAAAAGCTTTTTTAAAATCTTGACTTTGATTATTCCATTCCTTTACAAGATTTTTTAAATATTTCACTAACTCTGGATTATTTTTTTCTGTTTGCTTATCAACCTCAAAATTACCTTCTGGATCAATATACCTAAGTGGATTATTAAAGAATGCTCTATAAGGAGTCCACCCTAAGGCTTTCTCTGCTAACCTATCCACCCCATAAAACATACTAATTCTCGGATCATAATACCTAGCTCCATAATAATACAAGCCTATTTCTTCGTCAAATTCTTTACCGTTATACAAGTAGGTAGTATATTCTGCATCTGTACGTTCTTCAATAAATGTTTCACCAAACGGAAAGTATTCCATGTGTTGGTATACTTCGCCTGAAACATTGGTTATGTAATTACTACTTCCTAAATGATCAGGGTGATAATAAAATTGTAATAATTCTGCTTTATTTCCATCATAATTACGTGCACTTATAGAATCACTTCCATATCCGTCTATAATACCATTTGAATTTCTATAGTATTTCTTTATTTGTCCATAGGGTATTTTTCCACTTTTCCCGGCTGTAAAAACTGCCCCGGTTAATCCAAGTTCTTCGAAATTTTCTATTAATTGATCTTTTAAACTTTCGTGTTTATTATCCCAATCAATAGGGTGGTTTCCGTTATTTCCTGCTCTTATAGTATCTTTAGGGTTTAACAACTCCTGATTTTCGCCCATGTCGCCTAATTTTGAGACTATCCGTTGCCCTTCGATATAAAAATGCTTGGTAAATTTCATGCTATTTACCACCATAAACGGATTTACGTACATTGAATAGTTCCCTGTTGTTCCTTTTCCGCCCATAGGGAATCCATTTACTTTAATAACTTGACCATCGCCATTGCTCTTTATTACTCTTTCACCCGAGGCATCGTAAATATAATGATTTACAAGTCCATTATCAGCAATTGCTCTTATTCTGTTTTCTTCATCCCAAAGAATTTCCCGATGTTGGTTCCTTGTTGTATCTTGCCACCCGGTCTGGTTTCCATTAGCATCATATGTATAAGTTAATTCTCCAATTTGGGAAG
>WTBR01000076.1 GCA_013138975.1 Bacteroidales bacterium | reverse complement strand
CATCAAATGATACTAAGCGACCAAAAGTCATTTCGTTACTCTCGACATTGTGCTTTAGTTCATTTAGTTTTTCTTCAGATTTAGGAACACGTTTATAAAAGGCTTTAACATCCATTCCTTCTTCAGTACCAATAATATTATCGGCCGTATATAAGGATGTTACATCAGCTTTTACAATCTCGTCCATTTTCTGCAACCTTTTAGTAAGCTGTTTTAAGGTATCAAGAGTTGCAGTATTAAATATTCCATTTTTATTTTCAATGGCTACAATAATGCCATCGTTAATCCCAAACCATTCTTCGGCTTGGTCGCTGTATACAAATGCAGGATGATCCTGTGGCATATATTTATCAAGATCGGTTTCCATTCTTGAATTTCTTTTCATTTGCACGAAAAGCAGGGTACTAATAATAATAGTTACTGCAATTACAATCCAAGGAACATTTAATATTTTTTTTAATATCTTTTCCATTTTATTAAAGTTAGTTAATATTCACTAATGTTTTTTGTAAAAAATAATCATGAATAGAAATTAATCTGATTCATGATTTTATTATTTAGCCAGTTTTAATAATGTTATAAATAATTCATTCCCTTTTTCCATTATATTAAATTTATGTCCTGAATATCTCCATTTACGTACTAATAGTCGAACAGATCCAAATAACATTAGGTTAAAGGTTTCAATGTCTATTTCTTCTGATATTTGTTTGGAACTTTGTAAATCGTTAAAAACAGAACTAACCATTTGCTCATTCATAGCATGTATTTCGTTCACTTTTTCAGAAAGAAGTTTTTCGTTTTGAAAGATTTCTTCTGAAAAGATTACTGAAATTAAGGCAGGGTTTTCATTAAATTTCAAGAATAATTTATTGAAGAATAATTTTAATTTAGTTAAAGGATCTGCATCATTCTTAGTAAATGTTTTTTGATTTTCAATCAGATTTTGTTTGAATGAATCTAATATTTCATTAAGAATAGCAAACTTACTCTCAAAATGACGATAAATACCAGGTTCAGAAATACCAATTTCTTTTGATAAATTTTTTATAGTAAAGCCTTGAATCCCTTTACTGTCAATTAATTTAATTGATTCTTTAATTATTTGTTGTTGCCTTTCGCTAAGCATTTGAATAAATAAGTTAGTTAGTATTCACTCACAAATGTAATGTGAGAATTTACTTTTTCCAAAAAAACAAGGAACTATTTTACAACTAATTTTATAAATAACAGATAATGAGAATATTAAAATCTAAAATAATTATTAATAGTTCAATATTTTGAGTTTCCAATTAAAATTATTTAAATTTGACCAAATGGTTAAACCAAATAGTTTAAATAAGTAGTTAAATCTTTGCAAAATGGATAATCAACAAAAAGATACGGAAATTAAAATTCTTGATGCAGCCAAAGAAGTTTTTCAGCAAAAAGGAATGACAGGAGCAAGAATGCAGGAGATTGCTGATAAAGCAGGCATTAACAAATCATTGTTACATTATTATTATCGTTCAAAGGAAAAATTATTTGAAAAAGTTTTTAATATGGCCGTTTCAATTTTTATACCTAAAATGCTTGAGATAATGTTATCGGAAAAACCGCTTTTTGAAAAGCTAGAATTTTTCATCAACAATTACATTGATTTGCTTACTAAGCATCCTTATATTCCTGGGTTTGTAATAAATGAATTAAATAGAAATCCGCAATTTCTCTTAAATATTTTTGAAAAAAATGTTCAAATAAAGGAAAAAAAATTATTTGAAAGAGTTGATGTGCAAATTCAAGAAGAAGTTAAAAAAGGAATTTTAAATCCAATTGACACTCGACACTTAATCACTAATGTTATTGCTTTAGTAGTCTTTCCTATGGTGGCTAGACCAATAATTCAAGGAGTTATGTTTGAAAATGACAAAAAGCAATATGACTCTTTTTTAAAAGAAAGAAAAGCTTTTGTATTAAGTTTTGTAATTAATTCAATAAAAGTATAATGAAAAAAGTAGCTATTATTTTTATATTCATAACAAGCAGTGTATTTGCACAAGAGAATACTATTAGTTTAGAAGAATGTTATGAAAGTATGCTGATAAATTATCCTTTGGCTAAACAAAGTGATATATATTCTCAGTCGAGTGAGCTAAATAATAAAAATTTAAAAACAGCTTGGTTGCCAAATGCAGAGCTAAATGCACAAGCTACTTATCAATCAGATGTTTTTAAGCTTGATTTAGATTTTCCTGTTACAATTGATTTGCCGGAAATGCCACAAGATCAATATAAAGCTACCGTGGATATTAAACAGTTAATATACGATTGGGGGCGAATAAAATCAGCTAAACAATTAGAAAGTGTTAATCTTAAAACGAATAAGCAAACCACACAAGTGGAGTTGAATAAAATTAAGGATCAAATTAACAGGTTTTATTTTGCTATTTTAATTCTGCAACGTAACGAAGAATTATTAAAAGTGATGTTAAATGATCTGGAAACTAAAACAAAATCTGTAGAATCAGGTGTTAAAAATGGAATGCTATTACTTTCTGATTTATATGCATTAAAAGCCGAAAAACTTAAAGTTAATCAAAGTATCAGGGAAATAGAAAATCAACGATTAGTAACTATAGACATACTATCTGAGATAACAGGAATTAGTTTAACAAATGAATCAGAATTTGAAATTCCTCAATTTGATATAGAACGTTCAGAGGGTTTAAGTAGACCGGAATTAATTTTATTTGATTATCAGAAAGAAAAATTGGATGCAACATCTAAAATAATTTCAAAGCAGAATAGACCAACAGTATTTGCCTTTACTCAATTAGGTTATGGAAAACCAGGGTTAAATATGTTAAGTGAGCAGTTTGATTCTTATTATTATCTGGGAGTTGGGTTGAAATGGAAATTTTGGGATTGGAGTAAAACAAAACATGAAAAGCAAATTATATCCTTAAATAAAGATTTGATTTCAACTCAAGAAAGCACGTTTACATTGCAAATGAACCTTGCTTTAAAAAGTGAAGATTCTAAAATTAAGACATATGAAGATGCTATAGAATCAGATATTGAGATTATCAAATTACGAGAGGAAGTATCGGAAAGTGCACGCTCAAAATTGGATAATGGTGTTATTACATCAACTGAATATATAACAGAATTAAGCAAAGAAACACAAGCTAAAATTAGCTACGAAACACATAAAGTGCAGTTGATACAATCGAAGGTTAATTACTTGTATTTAAAAGGAGAACTATAGAGATACAAGATACAAGATAAAAGGAAAAAGATAAAAGATAAAAGGAAAAAGATAAAAGATAAACGGAAAAGGAAAAGGGTAAAAGATATAAGTAATTGGAACTTTAAACCTGAAATAAGAAAATTGAAACTAAATTTTAGATTATGAAAACAAAAATATATTTATTAGTATTTCCCATATTACTTGCAGCATGCAATGGAAACGAGAACAGTTCAGATGCTTATGGAAATTTCGAAGCAAAAGAAGTTATTGTAAGTGCTGAAGTTCAGGGGAAAATAATTGAGTTTACTGCTGAAGAAGGACAAAGCTTATCGAAAGGACAAAATCTTGGATTTATTGATACAATTCAAAAGTCGATACAAAGAGAACAATTGTGGGCTCAAAAACAAGCAATTGCTTCAAAAAAACTAAATGTTAGCGCCCAAATTAATGTTCAGGAACAGCAAAAGTCATTGCTTGAAACAGAGAAGAATAGACTTGATCAATTATACAAAGATAATGCAGCAACCAAGCAACAATTCGATGAAATAAACGGGAAATATGATATACTTGAAAAACAAATTATTGCTACAAAGACACAAATTTCGTCTATTGCCAGAGAAATGGAAGTTGTAGATAAACAAGTGAAATTGGTAAGCGAGCAAATTAGACGAGCAAAAATCATTAATCCTATAAATGGAACTGTACTTGAAAAATATCTGGAAGAAAATGAAATAGCAATACCAGGAAAGGCACTTTACAAAATTGCTCGTTTGGATGTAATTGAATTACGTGTTTATGTGAGCGGTGCACAATTACCTGAAGTGAAAATAGGACAGAAAGTAAAAGTATATATAGATAAAGATCAAGAATTAAATCAGGAATATGAAGGCAAAGTTTTTTGGATTTCTGATCAGGCTGAGTTTACACCCAAAATCATTCAAACTAAAGAAGAACGAGTGAATATGGTTTATGCTGTTAAAATCAGAGTAAAAAATGATGGTAAAATTAAAATAGGTATGCCGGGCGAAGTTGTTTTCAATTAATAATGAATAGTTTGAAGCAAAGGTGTACATATTTCGACAAGCTCAATATGACAACTTAAATATATTGTATTTTGTTTAAATCATGCGATCCTGTCTCGATAGTTATCGGGATGTTGAAGGATCTTTACAAGATAGAACGGGTATTGTAAAATAATACTTTTATTAAATGCAGAATAGTATGCAAAATCAATCAAATTACATAGTAGAAGTAACAGATTTAAAAAAATCTTACGAAAAAGTAGACGCAGTGAAAGGAGTAAGTTTTTCTGTTTCGAAAGGAGAGTTGTTTGGTTTAATTGGGCCAGATGGAGCAGGAAAAACAAGTATTTTCCGCATTCTAACAACACTCATGTTTCCTACAGATGGACAAGTAAGTGTTTTGGATTTTGATGTAATCAAAGATTATAAGAAAATAAGAAGCAATATTGGATATATGCCACAGCGTTTTTCACTTTATCAGGATTTGTCTGTGGAAGAAAATTTAGCCTTTTTTGCACGAATTTTTGGAACAACGATAGAAGAAAATTACGACTTAATTAAAGATATATATGTTCAGATAGAACCATTTAAAGATCGTTTAGCAGGGAAACTTTCTGGTGGTATGAAACAAAAACTGGCATTATGTTGTGCTTTAATTCATAGCCCGGATGTATTAATTCTTGATGAACCTACAACTGGTGTAGATGCGGTTTCTCGTAAAGAATTCTGGGAAATGCTTATTCGCTTAAAAGATAAAGGAATTACCATTTTAGTTTCAACTCCATATATGGACGAAGCTAATTTATGCGATCGTGTAGCTTTAATTCAGAATGGAGAAATAATGTCGATTGACACACCTGAAAAAGTAATTGAAAATTTTGGAAGAAAATTATGGGCTGTGAAATCAGATAAAATCTATCAATTAATTAAAGATCTAAAATCGTTGGAATTTGTTGATACAGTATTCCCATTTGGAGAGTTTTTACATATTACTTTAAAAACAGAAGATTTAAATCAAGATGAACTAATCTCAATTTTAACTGAGAATAATCATAAAGGGATTCAAATACAGGTGATAGAAGCGAATATTGAAGATTGTTTTATGCAATTAATGAGTACAAGTGAATAGTAATTGTGAAATGCTAGCAATTTACAACCATAAGCTCACGGTTCGAAGCTTATAAATCGAAGGTAAGACGTTTTAATTTAAACGAAATCAAACAATGTTAAAACACACTGAAAATATAATAGAAGTCAAAAATTTGGTTAAGAAATTTGGAAACTTTGTTGCTAATGATAATCTTAGCTTTGAAGTTAAAAAAGGAGAGATTTTTGGATTTTTAGGAGCAAATGGAGCAGGAAAAACAACAAGCATAAAAATACTTTCCGGATTATCATTTCCAACATCAGGTGATGTTATGGTGGCAGGTTTTGATGTATATAAGGAACGCGAAAAAGTAAAAAAGAATATCGGTTATATGAGTCAGAAATTTTCCTTATACGAAGATTTAACCGTTCGTGAGAATATTCGATTTTATGGAGGCATTTATGGATTGTCGGGCAAATACATTAAAGAGAAAACGGAATCTTTGATAGAGCGTCTGAAAATGAAAGATATTCAGGATTCATTAATAAAATCATTGCCTTTAGGATGGAAGCAAAAAATAGCTTTTTCCGTGGCAATTTTTCATAATCCCAAAATTGTATTTCTCGATGAGCCTACCGGAGGTGTTGATCCAATTACGCGACGCGATTTTTGGGAAATGATTTATGAAGCATCCGATTCAGGAATTACAGTATTTGTAACAACACACTATATGGACGAAGCAGAATATTGCGATCGGGTTTCAATAATGGATCAGGGAAGGATAGAAGGACTTGATACACCTGCCGAATTAAAAAAACAATTCCATGCTAAAAACATGGATGAAGTTTTCTTAAAAATAGCACGATAGTTAAGAGTTTATAGTACAAAGTACATAGTTTAACGAACTAAGAACTAGTAACTCGGAACTTTAGCCAAATAGCACTTAACTTAAAATCAAAGAAAAATTAGTTTAATAGAAAGTTGATTATGAACAGATTCATAGGTTTCGTAAAAAAAGAGTTTCATCATATTTTTAGGGATTCCCAAACAATGTTAATCTTGTTTGGAATGCCAATAGCACAAATATTAATATTCGGATATATTGTTTCCAACGAAATAAATGATGTTAAAATTGGTATTTATGATAAATCACAAGATCATATTACACACGAAATTACGAATAAAATTACTGCATCAGGATTTTTTATTTTACATGAAAATTTAAATTCTGAAAAGGAAATCGAAAAAGCTTTTAAACGAGGGATAATTCGTGAAGTGATTGTGTTTGAGCCAAATTTTGCCGAAAAATTAGAGCGTGATGGCACTGCTGGAATCCAGATTATTGCCGATGCATCAGACGTTAATACAGCAAATATAGTGAGCAATTACACGAAAGCAATTATAAACTCATATGTTAAAAATGAGCTTTTTACCCAAGGTTTGCCTTTTGAAATTATACCTGAAGTTCGAATGCTGTACAATGATGAACTAAAAGGAGTGTATATGTTTGTTCCAGGAACAATGGCACTCATTTTAATGCTTGTTTCGGCAATGATGACATCCATTTCTATAGCACGTGAAAAAGAATTAGGAACCATGGAAATCTTATTGGTTTCACCCTTAAAACCATTACCAATTGTAATTGGAAAAGTAATTCCATACATGGCATTGTCTTTTGTAAATGCAATTGTAATTATTGCTTTAAGTTATTTTGTTTTTGAAATGCCAATTCAGGGTAGTCTGATATTTCTTTTAGCAGAAACACTTCTGTTTATTTTTATGGCTTTATCCTTGGGAATTTTAATCTCAACGGTAAGTAATAATCAAATGGTGGCTATGTTTATATCCATGTTTGCTCTGCTGCTACCTACAATACTTTTATCCGGATTTATTTTTCCAATCGAAAATATGCCTAAAATATTGCAATGGATTAGTTCCATTATGCCGGCCAGGTATTTTATAGTAATCGTTAAAAACATTATGATCAAAGGATCAGGAATTGGAGTAATTTGGAAGGAAACATTGATCTTAGTTGGAATGACAATATTCTTTTTGGGAATGAGCATTAAGAAATTTAAGGTTCGACTTGAATAAGCTGGGAACCTACAGTATAGATGTCATTCTGAACATAGTGAAGAATCTATTTAACTTTTCAGAGATGCTTTACTTCCTGCCGCTAACAGGCGGGTGTTCAGCAAGAGAACATAAAAGTAATTTGAAATATAAGTAAAAAATGAAGAAAATATTATATATCCTACAGAAAGAATTCATCCAAGTTTTCAGGAACAAAACCATGTTGCCCTTAATATTTGGTATGCCCATTCTTCAGTTGTTGGTATTAGTAAACGCAGCAACATTGGAGATGAAATCCATTGATATGTATGTGGTCGATAAAGATTTATCTTCCCTGTCGCATAAGCTGATTAATAAATTTGAAGGCTCACCTTTTTATCATGTTTCTGGAGTTTCTTTTTCCATTGATGAAGCTAACGAAGCAATTGAAAAGAATCAAGCTGATTTTATTATGCATATACCATATGGATTTGAACGTTCTTTAATGCGCGAAAATTCAACTCAGGTTCAACTTCTTATTGACGGTATAAATGGAACTGCTGCAAGTTTGATTAATGCCTATTCATCATCTGTAATAAACAGTTTTAATCGAAATATAATTGTTGATTTAACAAAAATGCCTCAAATAAAAGAATTAAACCCAATCGCAGTAGAAACTTCCTATTGGTATAATCCGGAGTTGAATTATAAAATATACATGCTACCCGGAATTCTGGTAATATTAGTAACTGTGATAAGTATGTTTTTAGCAGCGATGAATATTGTTCGTGAAAAAGAAATAGGAACCATTGAACAATTAAATGTAACACCCATTAAAAAGTTTGAGTTTATTATTGGCAAGTTGGTACCATTTTTAATTATTGCTTTATTTGAAATGGCCTTTGGATTATTAATTGGAAAATTACTTTTCGATGTACCAATGGTTGGAAGTTTGGGTTTGTTGTTTGGGTTTACTGTGGTTTATTTATTGGTGGTTTTGGGTATTGGATTATTTATTTCAACTATATCATCCACGCAACAGCAAGTGATGTTTATATCCTTTTTCTTTATGTTGGTTTTTATCTTAATGAGTGGAATTTTTACACCAACCGAAAGTATGCCTCTTTGGGCTCAGAAAGTGAATATAATTAATCCATTCTACTATTTTATGCGGGTAATCCGAATGATTTTATTAAAAGGATCAGGCTTTTGGGATATTTCACGTGAGTTTTTTAGTTTATTAATTTATGCAATTATTATTTTAAGTTTGGCTGTTTGGCGGCATAGAAAAGTAGCGTAGCTTATTCGGAAAAACTTAATGTAAAATGGTTTCAATATTTGCTTTAGATTAATCAGAATATTATCATTTAGAAATTCATTATTTATCGGAAAAGCAAAAAACTTTTACTAAACCAGTTTCATTGCTTATGGTACATAAGTACAATTATTCTTAATTTACTTGCGAGTATTTCAATTCTGGTATTAAATAATCGTAAATAACATGAATTCGACATAATAAATTTAGCATAAGTGAAGTCTTATTAACTCATTTTTAATAAGTTATTGAATAAGGTCTTACCTAAGCAAATTTCTTTTTAGATATTCTCTAAAGATCCTAAGTTAATCAGTCTGCCTGCTGGCAGGAGGTCAGGGTAGTTGAAAGCAATATTTACGTATTTGCTTTAATCGAATATACCTTAAATATTAATTTGATTAGAGTTTGTATGTAATCCTTTGAATTAATGGAGATTATTGACATTCTTTGGAACTTAAATGCTATTCTTAATAATTTGTTTGTTTAACAAAATAATTAATTTGTAAATCATAAAATCTTATGCAAATGAAAGGTTTTTTTAAAGGATTTTTTTGTACTTACTGCATTGAGCTTAGGTGTTTTAATTAATAAATATTAAGCAATTAAGGCAAAAGAAGCTTGTAAGTTAAAATATTTAATTAAATAGATGTTAATTTTTTTTTATGTTTAGCTGAACGGATTTATGAATAAAGTTTGAAAAATCAGGTTAAAAGTTATATACTTGAAGTTGGAAAAATAAATAGGGGAACAATAACAAGAAAATAAGCATGATAAGTAAACCTTCAAATAGAATTATTACTCATATAACAACTCCTATTATACTTATTGTTTTTATATTTATTTTCACTATTCTTTTTGTGATAATACCGGTTATCGAAGAAAACTTGATGTCCTCTAAAAAGGCAATGATAAAAGAACTAACAAATATAACTTGGGATTTATTAGAAGATTATCATAAAAGAGAGATTAATAATGAGCTTAGTAAAGAAGAGGCTCAAGAAAAAGTTATTGCAAGAATTCGGGAATTAAGATATGGATCTAAATCGAAAGGTTATTTCTGGATAAACAATATGCATCCTAAGTTGATAATGCACCCATATTTATCTCATTTGGAAAATCAAGACGTGTCAGAATTTATTGACCCAAACGGAAAGCATTTGTTTACTGAGTTTGTAATGGCAGTAAAAAAAGATGGGGAAGGATATGTTGATTATGTGTGGCAACAAATAGACGATAGCACCCGAATAGTAGCTAAATTATCATATATAAAAGGATTTGAACCTTGGGGTTGGATAATAGGCACTGGAGTTTATATAGAAGATGTGAAACAACAATTGTTTGGGATCAAGAAGAAGTTTAATATTATATTTATTGGAATTATTATTTTGTTTTTAATTGTATGGGTTTATTTAATCATACATGGCCGTAAAAATGAGATAAGTAAGAATTTTGCTCAAGCTGCTCTCTCTCAATCTGAAAATCGTTATCATATTTTGTTTAATTCTGCTGCTGATGCAATTTTTTTAACGAAAGGTGCTGTAATTATTGATGTTAATAAAAAAGCTCTTGAAATGTTTGCTTGTAGTAAAGAAGAAATCATTGGATCTACACCTATTGATTTTTCTCCAACTGTTCAACCCAATGGTGAAGAGTCTAAAGTATTAGCAATGGAAAAAATTAATTCGGCATTGGATGGGAATTCTAAGCTTTATGAGTGGCAGCATAAGAAATTAAATGGTACATTGTTCTATACTGAAATTAATTTGCAATTGATTAATCTTCCTGCAGGAGAGCATATTCAGGCATTTATTCGCGATATTACAGATCGCAAAAAGGTAGAAAAAGCAGAAGTTGCTCTCTCTCAATCAGAAAAACGTTATCATATTTTATTTAATTCTGCAGTTGATGCCATTTTTTTAATGAAAGGTGATAGTGCTTTAATTGTTGATGTTAATAAAAAAGCTCTTGAAATGTTTGGTTGTAGTAAAGAAGAAATCATTGGATTTACTCTTATTGGTTTTTTTCCTGCTACTCAACCTAATGGGGAAGAATCTATTGTATCGGCAATGGAAAAAATCAGCTCGGCTTTGAAAGGGGAGCCTCAATTTTTTGAGTGGCAGCATAAAAAATTAGACGGAACTTTATTCGACGTTGAAATTAATCTGCATTTGATTAAACTTCCTAAAGGAGATCATATTCAGACAATTATTCGCAACATTACAGATCGCAAAAAGGCAAAAAAAGCACTTGTAAATGAAAAGAACAGGGTAGCTAATATCATTGAAGGTACAAATGCGGGAACTTGGGATTGGAATGTTCAAACAGGTGAAGTAAGGTTGAATGAGCGTTGGGCTGAGATAATGGGTTATACTATTAAGGAACTAGAACCTATTAACGTTCAATCGTGGATGAAAAATATTCATTTAGATGATTTACCTAGGGTAAATGATTTGCTTGAAAAAAATATAAAAGGTGAGTTAGATTATTATGATGTTAAATATAGGCAACTGCATAAAAATGATAACTGGGTATGGGTAAATTTACGTGGAAAAGTCGTTGAATGGACTGAAGATGGAAAACCTATACGTATGAGTGGGACACTTTTGGATATCAATGAGAGTAAACTAGCAGAAGGTAAACTTAAGAAATCGGAAAGTCATTATAGAAATATTTTTAATAATTCTCTAATTGGGATCTATCAAACTACTCCCGCTGGAAAAATATTGGCAGCAAACCCTGCTTTAATTAAAATGCTCGGATATTCATCATTAAATGAATTATTTGAACGAGATCTTGAGAATGAATCTGAAAATTTTGCGATTGGAATTTCACGATTAAAATTTAAAAAACAAATTGAAACTGAAGGACAGATAATTGGGATTGAATCTGAGTGGAAAAGAAAAGATGGAACTATTCTTTATGTACGAGAGAATGCAAATATTGTTGTAGATGAAAGTGGTAAAATATTATTTTATGAAGGAACAGTTGATGACATAACTTATACAAAGAAGGCTGAAATAGAAATATTAGCAGCAAATGAAGAACTTTTAGCAACATCCGATGCCTTAAAAGAAAGCAATTACGAATTGCAAATTGCATTAGATGAGGCAAAAAGAAGTAAAGATCTTGAGATAGCAAATGAAAAATTACAACGCAATGAAAAGGTATTAATACAAGCACATGAAAGTATTAATCAGAAAAAATCTGAACTGGAAAAACTAAATTTTGCGCTCGAAGAGAGTCATGATAAAACCACTCAATTAAATGAAGAATTATCGGCAACAAATGAACATTTGTTTTTTCAAAAAGATAAATTAGAAAGCACTATCGATAAATTAAAAGAAACTCAATCGCAGTTAGTACAGTCTGAAAAAATGGCATCGGTCGGAATACTAACCTCAGGAATAGCTCATGAAATTAACAATCCTTTGAATTTTATACAAGGAGGAAAATTAGCAATAGAGAACTATATTGAAGATAATCTTAAAGAAAATATGGATGATTTTCAGCCTTTATTAGATATTATTGATACAGGAATTAATAGGGCTTCAGGAATTATTAGTAGTCTTAATAGATTCAATAGAAAAAGTGATACTTTAGATGAGAAATGTGAGATTCATATTATTTTGGATAATTGCTTAATAATGTTGCAAAATAAATTAAAACATAGGGTTGATATTGTACTTCATTATACAAATTCAGAATTTATAATTCTAGGCAATGAAGGGAAGTTACATCAGGTTTTTCTCAATATTTTATCAAATGCAGAGCAATCAATTGAAAAGGAAGGAACTATTGAAATTACTACAGAGATTGAAAATGAGATACTTGAAATTACTATTAGTGACAATGGTTGTGGAATTAGTAAAGAAAACCTAAATAAAATAATCGATCCGTTTTTTACTACCAAAGATCCTGGTAAGGGCACAGGACTTGGATTATCAATCACATATCAAGTAATACAAAATCATAAAGGAAACATAAAGATTAATTCAGAATTAGAAGAAGGAACAACAGTTATAGTAACATTACCCATAATAAATAATGAAACAGAAATATACAATACTTTACGTTGATGACGAGCCAATTAACTTACATCTTTTTAATTTACATCTTAAAAAGCAGTACAATATATTTACGGCATTATCGGGGAAAGTAGGATTGGAAATTTTAAAGAATAACATAGAAATAAATGTTGTTGTTAGCGATATGAAAATGCCAGAAATGAATGGCATTGAATTTATAAAAATAGCAAAAAGTAATTTCCCAAATTTATATTATTTTATTCTTACAGGATTTGAAGTTACAGATGAGATAAAAACTGCAATTGAAGAGAACTTAATTGTTAAATATTTTAGAAAACCATTTAATATTAATGACATAAAGAATACAATAAATAAAAGCCTGGAGAATCTAGAAGATTAGTAATAAATTACACATGAATTAGAATTTATTACTAAATTACAACTCCTGTAATTATAATGATTATAATATTGAGTTAAATAATATTAGCATTTTACCAAACCCTGTAAACGATTGGATAATATTTAAAACGTTTAGCTTATCAAGAGAAATTATGCTGTCAATTTATAATTTAAATAAAAAAAGAATAGCAAATACGAAATTACGAAACACTAATTGATGTTAGCTATTTTTCAAGTGGTGTTTAATTCATGTAATTTTAAACTGCTAACAAAACAGAAGTTCATAAAATATTTATTGATTAACATTATATATTACTAATATTGTAATATTGATTTTTATCTTTTCTTTAAATTACTTTATGATGAATAAAACATATTTGAATTTATTTACTTTGATGTTATCTTTAATGATAATTAACTCTGTTTATGGACAAACAACAATTACAATTAGTTCGAATTCAACAGAAGGTAAAGATGCAATTGTAAAAGATGTACTACCAAATAATAATTTTGGTTCATCCACAGAATTCCCTATTAGTGCATGGACTTTCAATGGAAATCCTATGATTACACGTGGTTTTATTGATTTTGACTTCTCACAGATTCCAACAGGTTCAACAATTACTCTTGCAAATCTTTTTTTATACAATAACTCAGATGCTTTAATTTCGGATGGAGAGCATAGTCAATTAAGTGGTTCTAATGAAATGTTTGTGCAGAGGGTGATTGAATCTTGGGATGAGCAATTGGTGTCATGGAGTAACCAACCAGAAGTATCAATTCTAAATAAAGTCTCTGTTCCGGCAAGCTTGAAAAAAAATGAGAATTATAAAATTGATGTTACATCATTAGTTCAAAATATTATTGATAATCCTTTAAATAGTTTTGGTTTCAGCCTTGAGTTACAAACAGAGCAATTTTTTAGAAGTGTCGTTTTTGCTTCAAGTAATATTAGTGATACCACCTTGCATCCTAAAATTGAAATTAGCTATATGAATTCAACCGGAGTAAATGATGAAAATATTTTAGGTGATAATATTAGTATTTTTCCAAATCCTACAAGCGATTGGATAACATTTAAAACTCCAAACACATTAAAAGATCTATTAGTAGTGATTTATAATGTAAACGGTCAAGAATTATTAAAACAGCAAATAAAAGATAACGAAACTCACATAGATATTAGTTCTTTTGCAAAAGGGATCTATTTTGTGGACTTTATTATAGATAATAAAAAAGAAGTTCGAAAAATAATAAAGCTATAAATATATTTTTGTTGTTCAAGGTATAAAAGCTGAGAATTTCTTACTTTTATCTTTTTATCAATTCAATTAAAGATGATTCAGAAGATAACAGATTTCCTTAAAATTGATATTTGGCGAATATCACTTCAAAATAAACCTGTATATAAAGTATTGTTAATAAAATATTTGCGAATAGTACTTTTAGCCTTTCGTGGATACAATGAAGATAAAGTAAGTTTACGATCATCGGCTTTAACATTTTATTCAATGTTATCAGTTGTGCCAGTAGTTGCAATGGGGTTTGGAATTGCTAAAGGATTTAACTTCGATGTATATTTGGAGCAACAAATTATGGAAAACTTTTCTGAACAACAGGAAGTTTTAGATTGGATAATAAAATTTGCAAATAGATTCTTAGAGAATACAAAAGGAGGAATAATTGCTGGAATAGGTATTGTAGTTTTGTTTTGGTCAGTAATGAAAGTTTTAGGTAATATCGAAAGTTCATTTAATGCAATTTGGCAAATACGTAAACCACGGGTCTGGTTTAGAAAATTTAGCGATTATTTTTCGATGATGCTAATCGCTCCGGTTTTAATTATAATGGCTACAAGCTCAAATGTCTTTATAACCACTCAAATAACTAAAATTACATCGGAAATAGGATTGCTAGGAATGATTAGTCCTCTTATCTTTTTTCTCTTAAAACTTATTCCATATGTTCTGTTTTGGTTTGTATTGACAATAGTTTATATGATTATGCCTAATACCAAGGTTAATTTTAAATCGGCATTTGTCGCAGGAGTTATTTCTGGAACTATTTTTGTTTTTGTTCAGTGGGTTTATATATATTTTCAAGTTGGTGTTTCAAAATACAATACTATTTATGGGAGTTTTGCAGCATTACCATTATTCTTAGTTTGGCTGCAAATGAGTTGGTTAATTGTATTGTTTGGTGCTGAAGTATCATTCGCTGTTCAGAATGTTGAGAAATACGAATTTGAGCCCGATACACATAATTTAAGCTCATATAGCTGGAAAGTGCTAATATTAATGGTTGCTCATTTGTTAATTAAGAATTTTGCGAAGGGTAAAAAAGCAATGACAGCCAAGGAAATCAGTAAGAAACTTGAAATACCTATTCGATCTTCACGTGATATAATTTATAAGCTAGTTGACAGTAATATAATATCAGAAATTAATACTCAGCACGAAAAAGAAAAGGCGTATCAACCAGCTCAGGATATAAATAACTTGTCAGTTCGATATATACTAAATGCTATAGATCATTGGGGAACGGATAAAATTTTAGCAATTGCATCAACAGAAAAGGATCAAATAATTAAAATACTAAATGATTTTGATATCGCTATTCAGAACTCAAAAGGAATAATCTTATTAAAGGACATTAATTAGTATTTTGAATAATCAAAAACATTCATATATTTGTTGCAAATAAAACAGGAAAATGATAAAACAAGTTTTAAATACAAGTTGGTGGTGGCAAAGTATAAATCATTATAAAAGGATTATGATCTAACTTTGTATATAATATATTATCAAGGCCGCAGGTTATTCCTGCGGCCTTTTTTTGTATAAAATTTTTAATAGAATGTATAATTATCAGTATATAATTTGGTGGCGAAGAATTGATTTTTTATGGCGTAACTTATGTTAAAACCAATTAAATTTCAAAATGACCTATAAATAATTTGAATTATTTTTTGCTAAGATCATTAGCAAGTCGTGCTACGGATTCTCTTAAGAAAGAGCAGAACCTTTTTGTTACTGTATAACAGCCATTACTAGACTTGCTTAATAATTTTAAAATCCGTGGCACGGATATTAACACAGTGGTTTTAGTAAATCCGTACTACGGTTTTTGAATAAAACTGCGCAACAGCCTGAGGACAAGTTCTGTTAGCCATAGCACGACTGCATAAGTAACAAGCCGTAGCACGGATAAATGATACGCACTAAGGCTTGAGGAAAAAAGTATGGTAATTAGCCGTAACACGGATTTTATAATTATTAAACAAACCCGGTAATGGCTGTTATACAGAAATAAAAGCTAAGGAGTATCCGTAATACGACTAATTCAGCATGACAACTCTCTGTTAATCAGATTATCACACTGAGCTTGTCGAAGTGCTATATAATTAGATTTTTAGTCCGCAAACCGTAGCACGACTATTTAAATTTGAATTATTTTTTGAAGAAACATAAGTGAAAAAGAAACGAATTATATAGCTTATTTTGGTGTTTAATTGGTGTAACTAAGATATTGATTAGTTTATTGAAATTTGAATATAATTAGATGTAAGATTATGGTGTATCATGTTTATTTTTCTTGTTTTTCTAGTAAAAAAACATATTTTAGCGTTTAACTTTTCATAATTATAGGTTAATTAAACTTTAATTTTGTGAGTTTTTACAGCGAAGCGTTAATTTAATTGACGTTTAAGCATTTTTTATTAACCTTATTGACCATTTAATCAGCGTTATTATTTAAAAAGTAGTCTTGTGTTTGATTAATTTTAACAATTGCTAATATTTTATTAAATCTAAAATTACTCTCCCGCTGCCGCACGATTTTATCGTGTGGTCTATATAATATTTTAGCAATTCTTTATATTTGATAAATGAGTCGTAATTATAAATTCCATAATCCAGAAGGGACATATTTTATAAGTTTTGCGGTTGTAGAATTGGATAGCCCCTATAGCCATTGAGATTACTAGAAATACAGACTCACGAGTAATTAATAAAAATCAGCTTGGAAATGATAGAATCTCTCATTGAAATAATTATTCCAATATTAGCCTGTTACTTGCTGATAAAGTTTCGTTTTAAAAGAAATTTTTCACTAAACAATACTTTTCAACTATTTGAGACTTTAATAGTTTTTACAGCTATTGGTTCCATAATAGGATTATACCTTAATGACTTAGTCTATGATTTTATTGACCACTACTTTAATCTATACTCAATAATTTTTGGAACCATATCGACAATGTTACTAATACTCAGTTATAAAACAAGATTTACGAAATGGTTCTTTCTTATTGATTTGGTTCTTTGGATAATGGTTTTAACTATTAAAGGTGGATACAAAGTAGGATTTTCAATTGGAATTCCATGGCCTTCGATTATCCTTTTTGACACTATTTCGACTATAATAAGATTTCAACTTTTTAGGAAACTAATATTTGATATTAAGCTGATCGCAGTAATTATTCTGACGATAATTATAATATTATTAAAGATTTTATATCTTGGATACCCACTAATGGATAAAATATTATAAAATGCTACAGGCACTAAAATTGGGTCATAAAACATGCGGGTTGCAGCGGTTTTCTAACATGTTTTATTATCTTTAACTTTCTTAACGGGTGATACTGAAAAAAGGCGAAAACCCGCACTACTGTTAAGCAAAAATCGTTGGGTGCAAGTGTAAGACCGTGCCATCTTGAAAGTTGACAATAATGATGTAATTTTAAGACTTCAAAAAGTTAAGATATAAGACAAAATTCTGAATATGGAAAATTTTGAAGAATATTTACGGCAAGGTGAACCCAACAAAGCAGAAAAAGCAAAAGTGTGGAAAACCGCTATCGGATTGCAACAAGTTGATGGATTAAAACCTTCTGACTATTTGATAACAACTGCCAAGCAGAACATTGAAGGTGACATTTCCATTGATGAAGTAAAACAGCTAATAGATAGTTATTACAAGCAACATCCTGAAAAAGACACCGAAATCCGTACCGAAGAAGCTGACAAAGTTTCGACACAAATTGCAGAAATATTAAGCGAACAAACCTTTTCGTTTTCGCCAGCCGAATATCTTACCATTCATCGCAGGTTGTTTCAAGGTGTTTACAGCCTTGCAGGCAAAATCCGTGATTATAACATTACCAAGCAAGAATGGGTTTTAAACAGAGAAATGGTTTTATATGCAAGTGCTGAGAGTTTGAAAGATACTTTAGAGTATGATTTTGACCAAGAAAAAAAATTTAGATACAAAGGTTTAAACCAAGAAGAAATCATAGAACACATAGCTCATTTTATTAGTGACTTGTGGCAGATTCACATTTTTGGCGAGGGCAACACACGGACAACGGCAATTTTTTTAATAAAGTATCTTCGAAAACTTGGTTTTAAGGAGGTAAATAACGACTTATTTGCAGAACATTCGTGGTATTTCCGAAATGCACTTGTGCGAGCAAACCATGAAGATTTATCCAAAGGCATTCATAAAACAGAAATATATCTTATTCACTTTCTATCAAATTTATTGCTTGGCGAAAATCATTCGCTGATAAATCGAGAAATGCACGTTCAATACATTGATACTGTAAAAATGCAAAATGACACTGTAAAAAATGAAAATGACACTGTAAATGACACTGTATTTTATTTGATTAAGCAAAATAACAAAATTACAGCAAGCGAAATAGGCGAAAGATTAAAGATAAGTTTGAGTACAGTAAAACGGAAAATAAAAAAACTTAAAGAAACCGGAAAAATAGAACGCCTCGGAAGCGATAAAACAGGTCATTGGAAAATAATTGAGAAATGATATCAAACCACACATTTTGAAAGATAAACGACAGCGAAAATAGAACATCAGCACCCAATACGCAATATGTAAAATTGGGATTTGTTAGGTTTTTCAGGCATTTCGGCACGTTTTAAGGTCTTTTTTTCTTGGAAAGAAATTACTTCGAACTCCCTAACTTTACATATTGCCAACGTCAGATTGTTTTATAACTTATTTTAGAGAATGAATTAAACGCAAACTATATACAAAATTAAATAGATATTAAATTCACGCAGGTTAATTCTAGTTTTTAGACAGACTGCCCTTAGCCGTAATACTATAAAAAACGCACAGATTATGAGAAATATATTAATATTAGGTTTTATCTTCTTTTCTTGTTTTACTTATGGACAAGATTCATTTAAATTATTTTGTGAAAAAGAAGTTGAAGAATTAAATAAAACTTTTCAAGTAATTAGAATTATTCCAGATGGATATGAAATTTATTCTAATCCATTTGAACCAGGTTATTTTTTAAAGAAAGTTGGAGCACAAGATAATACAGAGAACGAGCCACTTTATCCTATTCTTAGAATTATTGATGAGGAAAAGAGCGAGACAGTAGAAATAACAATTCGTAATAATGGATACGATACAGACTACTATTTTCCAAAGAATTATTTAATTGGAGAGAATAGATATTTAGTTATTAAGAGAAGATTCTCCAGTGTTTTAATTGACATTGAATCAAATGAAATAATTCCCAATTTTAGAACAAAAAAGAGAGAAAATGTTGAAATTGAAGATGCACAAGATTTAAACTTGGGAGACTTATACTTTTTTGATAAAAATTATTTAATGTATAGACAAGGAGTATTAGGCGTTTTTTGCATCGACTATAAGAATAAAAACAATCCTAAAGAATTAAATTCATATCATTTTGGGTCAAGATATAGAGCTCCTTTCTTTTTCATTGACAGTTTAGGAGAAAATAGATACCGTGGAATTATTTCATTAGGAGACATTGATAATACTTCATACTTATTTAAGGGAATAAAACTAAAACAAGAAAACGGTAAGGTGAAAAGTCAACTAAAGGCAGAGAAATATTTGGTTTTACAGAAAGACAATAACGAATACTTGATAGTTGATTTAGAACAAGGTATTTTACTTAATGAGCAGTCTGATAAAGAAACAATTGATAAAATAATCATTAAATAGTACAAGGGCTAACAGTTGTTCAAATTCAACGCGGGTTTTTGTTGTTTGCTGACTAAGTTTTATTTTAGTAAAGTTGTTCAACGTTGGACAATGAAACAAGGCGGAAACCCTCGCTAAACTTAACAATAAAACCACACGTTAAAATCATGCGGCAGCGGGGTAGCTTATTATTTAATTCTTTAAATTAAAAATAACAAGCAAAGAACGATCGTTAATGACGAAACATCATAAATAATTGCATTTTCGTCAATAAGGGCTTATCTTTGTTAAAAAAGAAAAATGATAGAAAGAGGATTATACCTAAAACGATTAAAACAACTAAAAGACCAGAACTTAATAAAAGTAATAACTGGAATAAGGCGTTGTGGTAAATCTACGCTTTTAGAAGCATTTATGAATGAACTACTTAAAGATGGAGTAGCATCTGAAAATATTATTTTTCTAAACTTTGAAGAACGAGAGAATTTGCATCTTACAAATTGGACAATACTTTATGATGAGATAATCGAAAAAGTCAAACCCAATGATATGTATTATATTTTCTTAGATGAAGTGCAGCTTATAAACGATTTCGAGAGATTAGTAAACAGTTTATTTACCAAACAGAATATTGATTTATATGTTACAGGTTCAAATGCATATTTATTATCGAGTGAGTTAGCAACTCTTTTGACAGGAAGATATATAGCTATAAACATACAACCGTACTCCTTTAAAGAATATGCCTCTGCTTACAAAGAGGAAAAGAATACAGACAGACTGTTTAGAAAGTATATAAATGAGAGTTGTTTTCCTGAAGCAGTAACCCTTTCACAAAATAATGAGAATCTTGTAAATGACTATCTACAATCAATATACGATACAGTAATAATAAAGGATATTTCACAACGTCATAACTTACGTAATGTTGATAACCTGCATCGCATTGTTAGTTTTCTATTTGATTCAATAGGCTCCTATGTTTCCTCGACAAATATAGCAGCTCAATTAAACCATAATTCCCAAAAGAAAATATCGCACAATACAATCATTAAATATTTAGATTTCCTTACTCAATCATACATCTTGTATACTGCACCTCGTTACGACATTAAAGGAAAAGAGTTACTTTCTACAAATGGAAAATATTATGTTGTTGATTTAGGTTTAAAAAACATTACAGCAACAAATAAATATGAAGCTGATTTAGGACGCAAACTTGAAAATATAGTCTACTTTGAACTATTTAGACGAGGCGGAAAAGTTTATGTAGGAAAACATAATGATAGAGAAATTGACTTTGTAGTTCAAAAGGCAAACAATGAACGAGAGTATTACCAAGTTGCATATACTGTTAATGACGAAAAAACATTTAATCGTAAAATTTCGGCATTTGATAGAATTAAAGATAATTATCCCAAATTTCTCTTAACATTAGATTACGATAATACGAGTATAAACGGTATTCAAAAAATTAATGTAATTGATTGGTTGTTAGAATAAATTCAAGATAAGGGAATTCCAGTACACAATAAAAAATATAGGTCATTTGGCGGATGATGCTAAATTTGAGAGGTAAAAACATTTAATAAAACATAAAGCGCATTTTGATAAGTAATCGGTATTAATCTGTGCATGGTACTTTCTTTTTATTAAGTATTGAATAGGATTTTGCTTAATATTAACTAATTTTAAATCCACAAAAAAAATAAAGTAGTGGCTTAATATTTTTTCGTATGTATACGATATAATTGATTATGTGGGAGATATATTAGTTATATATAGTAGATGTATGTGTCACTATGACACATGTAATTTTGTTAGCACTAAGCAAATGACGAAAGAATGACGAAAGAAGAAATTGATCGATTTATAGAAAATAATGAAAAGGAGGATATTAAGTCTTTTTTTGACAAGTTAATTTTAAAATTAGAAGCAACTAATCGGTCAAATGATAAAATATTGATTTGGCTGATTCTTTTGATTTTTATATACTTTAGTGTTGATTTGAATATTTTTTCGCAATTGAAATTGGGACCTATTGTATTAACTGACAATTCATTTATAAAACTATTTATACCTTTAGTTTTTACATATCTTCTATTGAAATTTATGACTTTAAATACCTACAGGTCATTAATACTAAAGAACATAAGGCAAATCGGTGGATTTCTTTTTAGCTTAAAAGAAGGAGTCTCAGATAATTCCACATACTCGAACTCTTTCTTACAAATTATTATGCCATTTTCTTTTTGGGAAGAAATCAGCAGCAAATATATGAGGAAAGGAAAAGCTGGTTGCATATCACTTTTAATGATTTCACCTGTCTTCTTATTGATTTTAGTACCATTTGTGTTTGAATACATAATAATACGTGACTTGTTTATGAATTTTTGGAAAATCGGGTTGATTCAAAAGGCCGTAACAATAAGTACAATATGGATTTTTCTTGCTGTAATCATTTATTACATACGATTGGTTAGGATTGATTTAGAAGAAAATAAAAATCTAATGCCAGGTGCTAACAACATGTAAAGCTAATGCTGCCAGTTGGTTATATTAACCAGTCTGCAAATAATAATCTCCGCAAATTTATTCTTCACAGAAGAATTAAAATTGCTAAATTGTGTTCAAAATTAATTAGCTCTGTGCTAACCGAGAGTTTTTCGCTTTCAAATACGCACATAGCCTTACATAAACGTTAGCAATAAGGCGATTCGTAGCAAACAAAATATTAGAATATATAATGTAAATTTAATTATATCAAAAATGGAACTATTAAAAAATGAATCTTTAGAATCTGAATACAAATTCAAAAAATCTAAGAAAAAAATCTATTTATCGGATAAAAGAATTATAATTGAATGGAAAAACAATCAAGAAAGTTATCCTCTTGACAAAGTAACCTCTGTAAAATTTGGATTCAACAGAAATAATTATTTTTTATTTGGTTCGCTTGTCTTAATATTCGTGGTGTTTGTATTAGTTTTTATGAAAGATTCTTTAACCGTGATATTTCCGTGGGAATTAATTGGGATTATTGCAGCTGGATTAGCTTTAACAGCAATCGTGTATTTCTGGGTTTGGTTTATTGGCGGAAGTAATTTAATTATTTCTCAATTTGGCGGAGAAAGAATATTTAAAATACCAGGGAAACAAGAAGATTTTAAAAGCTTTGTTGATAAAATTAATGAAAAATTATTTTAACTGTAAATTAAAAATTAACAAGAATGTTAAATATTTTATCAATTTTTTTATCAGGATTATTTGGGGTAATAATTGCAATTACAACTTGGAAACTATCTCTACTACGTGAAAGAAATAATCGTAATATAGAATTGAATCAAAAAGAATACGAAAGACATGAAGATTTTTTCATTAGCTGTTTAGCTTCATTTGATAAAGTTATAAGATATACGAAGAGTAATCGTGATTATTCAGAATTAATTAGTGAACATTCAATATTTTTTGCCCGCTCAAGATTATTCGAAAATAAGGCTATCGGAGAGAAACTTGACAGTGCAAGCTATGTGTTATCTGAATGGACTTTTGAATACAAAAAAAGCATGCCAAAACAAGTTGGAGACACTAATTATGCAATTATATCAAATTTAGATTCTGAACATTCAGAAAAAGCAAAAGAACTTTTTGATAAAGCTTCTAAAGAAATTAATGAATTAGTAGATTTAATGAAAGGGGAGTTAGAAAAGATTAGCCTTAAATAATGCCCCGCTGCCGCACGATTTTATCGTGTGGTCTATATAATATTTTAGCAATTTTTTATATTTGAAAAATGAGTCGTAATTATAAATTTCATAATCCGGAAGGGACATATTTTATAAGTTTTGCGGTTGTAGAATGGATAGATATCTTTACTAGAAACGAATACAAGAGTATATTAATTGATAGTTTACATTATTGTCAAAAAGAAAAAGGTATGGAAGTTTTTGCATGATGTATCATGACAAATCATATTCATTTGATTTTTAAAAGTGTAAAAGGGCAAAAGCCACAATTATTAATAGGTGATTTTAAAAGGTTTACCAACAAGTCTATTGTGCAAGCAATTATTGATAATCCAAAAGAGAGTAGAAAAGAATGGTTAATTGCCCAGTATTTAAATGCAGGAACAAAATCTTCTAATGTTAAGAAATATCAATTTTGGCGACATGACAACAAACCAGAGGATTATATTTATATTAGTGCAAGAGATTATAGTGGAGAAAAGGGAATGTTAAATGATGTTATTGTTGCTAAATAAAACCACACGATAAAACTTCTCTCACGAGCTTGCGAGTAATCGCGCGGCAGCGGGAGTTAGCAACCATTTACTCGAAACATTTTGATAGAACTTAAAGACTCAAACTGCAAATGAAAAAAAATTTAAAATCATATGATGAAAATTATCAAATATTTGATAATTTCCGCGGAAGTTTAGAATTACTGCTTAATATTCTTTTAAAAAAGAATAAAATTGCTGTACATTCAGTTACAAGCAGATTAAAGGAAAGAGATAGTTTAGAGAAAAAAGTTAGAAAGAAAAATAAATATAACAGTATTTCAGAAATTACAGATATAGTTGGTCTAAGAATAATAACATATTTTGAAGATGAAGTTGATAAAATTTCCGAACTAATTTCAACCGAATTTGACATTGATAAGCAGAACTCACTTGATAAAAGAATAAAAGATTTTGATAGATTCGGATATTCATCTTTACATTATGTCATTAAACTGTCGAAAGAACGTATTGCTTTAGCAGAGTACTCAGATTTTAAAGACTATAAGTGTGAAATCCAAATACGTTCTATTCTTCAACATGCTTGGGCTGAAATTGAGCATGATATTGGTTACAAAAGTAGAGAGTCAATTCCTGATATTGCAAAACGAAATTTTTCAAGAGTAGCAGCCTTATTAGAGACCGCAGATTTAGAATTTACAAAACTCAAGGAATCTTTAAATAATTATAGTGAATCAATTTCAACTGTGTTTAAAAAGAATCCACAATTTGTTGAGTTAAATGATATTTCTTTAGAATATTTTGCAAATAATAATTCTTTAATTTTTGAAATTGATTCAGAAATAGCAAAAAAGAACGATGGTAAAGTTGATAAAGATTACTCCTTTCTTGATACATATATTTCTCAATTAAATTTTCTTAATATTTATAATGTAAAGGAATTAGAAACAGAATTAATTGCTAACAGAGAAAAGATTATTTCTTTCTCCAAAGAATTCATGTCAATTTATTATGGAGATACAATTGAAGCAAATTTTGCAGGCGGAGTATGTATAACATACCTTAGTTATGTTTTACTAGCAAAAACGAAATCCATGGAATTAATGAATAAATTTGGGGATAGATTCTTTAGGGATGAAAGAGGATCTGCAGTTGATTATTTGATAAAAGCATATGAAAATATAAAATAAACGCTCCCTAATATTGGGTCATAAAACATGCGGGTTGCAGCGGTTTTCTAACATATTTTATTATTTTTAATTTTCTTATTGGGTGATACTGAAAAAAGGCGGAAACCCACACTACTGTTAACACGGAGCCGTTAGATTGTAAAACATATTTTATTTTAGGAATTCTCAATATTTCAATTAAATTTTTTTGTAATTTTTAAAAGTCATATTGATGTAATGGATATAAATTGTTTGCGAAGAAATGGTTTGTCATATATAATTACCTAAAAGCTTTAATTTTCGGGTCGACCTGACAGAGTTTTTTTAAACCTGTCAGAGTCCGGTAGTATTCGCCTAGCCGCTTTAAGCGGCTAGGCGAATTTCACTATCTCGAAGAGGCTCGTAGTAAATCTCTAACAGCTCATTCTTACTCTGTCAGGATTTCAACTTAAAAAGCAGCCTTGACTTGACACTAGTAATAATTCAATCTAATATTTCTTGAATTTTAAGATAAACCTGATATCCGCAGATATTTTCTCGATAAGTTGATAATCAAATAATCAGACCTAACAGATTTTGCATAAATAAATGAATATCGATTTGATATAATTGACTATCAATCAATAAAACCTAAAAGGTCTTACGGATATAAAAAGATGGTTTTTTAGTGTCCAAAATATGATTAAATAACAGAGCTGAAGAACGGCTAGGTTGTGAGTATGCCTAAGAGGCTGTCCTAAAAGCAATATAAATAGATTTCCGGTAACTTCTCCCTTTAGGGCCGGGGCGAAAAGTTGCCGGAAATCATCAGTCCCTTTAGGGCCGGGGCAAAAAGTTGTTGAAAATCAATGCCCCCTTTAGGCTGGGGTTGCAGAACGTAACTTATTGATGGACTTTAGTCCAAAAAAATCTGATATCCGCAGATATTTTCTCGGTAAGCTGATTATCAAATAATCAGACCTAACAGGTTTTGTATTAATAAGTGGATGTAGATTCGATATGATTGTTTGTCAATCAATTGAAACCTGTTAGGTCTTGTGGGTAAAAGGTGTAAAATAAATATTAAACATAATTTTAATATGAAAAAGGATTTTAAATTAGATAAAAAAAATATTGAAGATATTGTAGATTTAAGCTCTTTACAAGAGGGAATCTTATTTCATTATCTTAAAGATGTAAGTAGAAATTTATATTTTGTTCAATTATCTTTAGAAATTCAAGGTGCAGTTAAGTCCGATTATTTTCAGGAAGCATGGAATAATGTTGTTGAAAATAACGAAATGTTAAGGACTGTTTTTAGGTGGGAAAAATTGAATAAACCTATACAGGTCATCTTAAAAGAAAAAAACCTTGATATTAGATATTATGATTTATCAAAAGAAGAGAGCACAATAGAATCTGAATATCAAAAAATCAAACTTAAAGATTCTGAGGAAAATTTTGATTTAAGGGAAGTTCCATTTAGACTCACTTTATGTAAAATCAAAACTGATAAATACATTTTATTAATTAGTAACCATCATATAATTTATGATGGATGGAGTAATGGGATATTACTAAAAGAGTTTTTGGATTACTATAATGAACTAGTTAATGGAAGTTCATTAAAAGCCAATAAAAAAGCGTCATTTAAGAATTATCTTAAATTTAACCAGAAGCCTTCAATTGAAGATGAAACTTTTTGGAGAGAATATCTAAAAGGATTTGAACCTAAAAATGTTTTTAGCAATAAGAGTTTCAACTCTTTGCCGGATAATTCTAATAATCAGAGTCATATATTTTCTATATCAGAAGATAAGTTTTCGAAACTAAATCAAGTTTGCAAATCGCAAAAATTAACCATTGCAGACATATTATATGGTGCTTGGGGAATTCTTTTAAGCAAATACTCTGGAGAGACTGATATGCTTTTTGGAACTACTGTATCAGGAAGGAATATTAAGTTTGAAGGTATAGAACGGATGGTTGGATTATTCATTAATACCATTCC
>WTBR01000028.1 GCA_013138975.1 Bacteroidales bacterium | reverse complement strand
TACTATATTTCAAAAGGATTGGATTTAAATTTAAGCGGAGTAATAAAAACTGTAAAAGAAAGTGCATTTTCAAAAGCTTGGTTTTTTGACGATTGGAGAGACAGTCGATTCTTTTTAAAGCAATTCTTAAGTGGTGCATTTATAACAATTGTAATGACAGGATTAGATCAGGATATGATGCAAAAAAACCTGAGTTGTAAAAATATTCATGAAGCAAAAAAGAATATGTACTGGATGAGTTTCGCACTTGTTCCGGTTAACTTAATGTTTATGTCGCTGGGTGTTCTTTTAGTTGTGTTTGCTCAAAAAAATGGAATTGCAATACCCGAACGAACCGATGATTTATTTCCCTTAATTGCTACGCAAGCCAATTTAGGGCCAGTAGTAGCCGTGTTTTTCATAATAGGTTTGGTAGCCGCTGCTTACAGTAGTGCCGATTCGGCTTTAACAGCTTTAACCACTTCGTTTACTGTTGATATATTAAATCCACAGAATAAATCGGAAAAAGAATTAAAAGCAATACGCACAAAAGTACATATTGGCGTTTCTGTGGTATTGGCAATTGTAATACTTTTATTTAATGCAATAAACAACGAAAGTGTTATAAGTGCCATATTCAAAGTAGCCGGATATACATACGGGCCATTACTGGGAATGTATGCTTTCGGACTATTTACAAAGTATAAAGTAAATGATAAATATGTTCCCATTGTGGCAATTGTTTCTCCCATAATCTGTTTCGTATTTAATCATTATTCGCAAATAATTCTTGGCGGGTATCAAATTGGTTTTGAATTATTAATTTTGAATGGATTAATTACTTTTATGGGACTGTTTATTATCAGGGAGAGTTATAAAGCACACTAAATTTCAGCAACTTCATTTCATTTTATCAAGTTTATAAATCAACTTTTTTTATCAGATTGACAGCTTTTGTAAGTTGGTAATTGTATCACATTTTAGTAATCCAAAATATGCACATTGTTTTGAATTAATAATTAGATTCAGCAATCTTTAGAGTCAGATGAAAATTCCTATTTAACTACATTGTACAGTATTATAATGTGTTAGCTTATGGTAGCTATGATATTTCACTTAAAAGAATGGAAAAGCCCGGATTTACCCGGGTTTACCATTTTTTTAGATATCAGATTTATTTACAAAACGCCATGTGATCCCAAATGTCGTGGTGAGTTACCTCCCCATTTGTAAGTTTAATATCAGCGTGTACGTATACAATGTATGCGCAATTTTTCAGCTTTTTCGCATTGTTACCGTAAATAACCTCACCATGCGCTTCTTCACCTGCTGTGTCATGAGCGATTGCAGGAAAAGTATGCGGTCCATCTGGATGAACTGGGCCAGTCATGCTTACTCTCACATTTCCCAGATTCGGATTGGCAGCTGTGTATTTAACAGTTAATGAATCTGTTATTTTACCGCATCCAATTCCGGTCATTTCTTTAATATCGAGGCAGGCAATACCTCGTTCGGTCGAAGTGCCAGGTAACCACGATCCGTATTGTGGTACGCCGGAGTAAACCAAATTAAATAGAGCTATTTCCTTAGAGGTACCCGCAATGGATTCAGTAGCTGCATTTCCTTCTTCACGTTTTAGCATGCGCAACTTAAAGTACCGGTTATTTTGCAATGGCTGTACACTTGCCGTATCGTTACCGGGTACAAGGCCAGACATGTTAACTGTGCCACTCATTAGTTTTGAAGAAATAAGATTAATTAACAAACTATTCGTATTAACTACAAAATTGCTCATCTGAGGAACCTTAACCCAGGTTTCGGAAAGGTCAAAAAGCACTTCCATTTCACCAGGATTTGGGTGTATCGCATAATCCGTAATTTTTACCGGATTAAAAATATCACCTGTAAGTTCTTGTGTATAACCAATTATCGTGTTAGCAATTTCAGACTTTGAGATATTTGTCCACGGAGTTATAAGTACACCTCCGGGAGCGCTCCACTCTTCATATTGAAATTTGTATTCAAGTGGATTACTGTTAATTGTTTTGTTTAAACTGCCCAGTAAACTTAAGTTGTGATAAAATGCAAGATCGTTCCATCCTGTGGTGGCCTTACCCTTTGTTCTGCCAGTGGTAGAGTCTATATTATTAAGAATATGATATGCCCTGTTTTGTCCAATCTTGAAAAAACCAGGAATTACTTCTGGATCTGGAAAGTCAATAGGACCTTTCTTTAAACATAGATTTACACAAAAGCAGTTACCCACGTTTTCTCTATCTGACGCTCTGCCTCTTGATGGTGGCTCTTCATGAAAAACACTTCCTCCAATTGCATATTTAAAGTAAATATCAGGTCCGTTATTCCATGGGAATAATGGTGTTTCTACATTAATCCATGGCGACAGGAATGTTTTTTTAAATTCTTTTGAAGTATAAACAATTATAAACTCACCGTTTGTATTTGTAAGAGTACTTCCAAGCTTGTCATCACTAATTACATCATCATCCATGGCTATTACTTCAATGCCGGGAATGGGAACATTCGTTTTGCAAACTGTTAGTTTTCCGAATATGAACCATAAATCAAGCAGGCTCATTATATAACACCAGTTCTTGGAGTTAATCGTGTAATTAAAAATGGAGTATACAAACTTGTCATCCTTTTCTTTCCATTTAGGTTGAAAAATGTTTACCAATACACCAAATTCTTTAAATTTCTTAGGTAGTTTTTTGTTTACCTGTCCATAATCCGGAACATCAGGATAGTAAAGTACAAGCTCAACAGGTTCACCTTTGTAATTGTGTTTTCTTTCATCCAAATCAAAAGTGTATGTGCCATACTCATCTGTTTTGGTTTCCGCAATCAAGTCTTTTGATTTAGCTTTTAACTGTTCATTTGTGTAAATTTTAAACAGTTCTTTGGGTTGGGCAGTAGCCATCGCAACCACCGATTGTTGATCATTGTAACGATAAAGTCGTACAATAGTGTTTTTTACAGGAATATGTTGTTCCCTGCAAATTAAACCGTAAAGATTTCCTTTTAAAATAAAATTCATGATTCAGTTAGTTTAAATTAAAGTTAGTAATTTAAAAAATATATGGATTTTAGTTTGGAACGCTAGAAAAACAGTTTTACACGGTGTATGCCACATACGCAAAGAAAGTCTTATCATATATTGCATTTTGTTTTCTTTCATAGATTGCAATATCAAATTTTGCATATTAGTAGTTTGAGAATTTGTTACCCTCCCAATATTAATTCCTAAAAACAACAAAAGGTGACCCTCTGTTTATATTAATATTCAGTAAGTTACTACAATTTTTATTGATTTCAAATAATTTTGATTAGATATGAAGCACAAATAATCGCTTTTTTAACGCTTAAATTATAATGCCTGACATTATACTTATTTGTTAGTTTTTAATTCAATTTCATATTTCACAAGTAAGAATGCCAATAGCGAATCTTTCTTTTTAGGAAACAGAAAATCGCCATGGTATATAGTAGCATTAGGAATTATAAGTGCCATTATCATGGTAGCCGAATATATTTATGAACCATTATTGGGAATGTATGCTTTCGAATTATTTACAAAGTATAAAACAAAAGATAAATATGTTCCTTTAGTAGCAATTGTTTCTCCCGTAATATGTTATGTGTTAAAATATTATTCGCAAATCATTTTTGGTGGATATTAAATTGGTTTTGAGTTATTAATTTTGAATGGATTAATTACTTTTATGGGATTGTTTTTTATAAGGGAGAGTTAAGTAAGGCGAAAAAAAAGAGCCGGGTAACTCTACCTCATTTTGATTTAGAAATAATTAAAAGAAAAAACGGTGTTCTCAGATAGTGATATTTCTTTAGTTTATAGGGTTTAGTTTTAATAATTAATTACTTATCACTTTGCTGAGTATGAGCAGTAATTGTAATTTTCTAACCACACATTTAAATATTTTTGCTCCACTGCGCTTCTCAAAATAGTTATGATTTACCCTGCTTTAACAATCAAAATAATGACTTTTGTAATTGTTCATTAGATTTAATCTTGAATTTCATTGGCGACTTTTTACCCAAAACTTCAATATTATCATTTTGTTTTAGATAATTGGTAAGTTTTCTTGTAGTCCAATCAAGCTTTAATCTTTCAATTATTTCTTTTGAAGTAAAAGGACCAAAGGCTAATAATTTTGTTATTTTTGAATCAATGTCATTTATTGCTGCTGTAGGTTCCATAACAATAGACTCAATAATTTGGGGTACCGAATAATTATTTATTTCATTTCCTTTACTGTTTACAGGTATTGCTCCTTTTTGAATTAATAAATTATTAGCATTTTTTTCTTTAAGCAAGGGTGTTCTGACATAAATGCTTCTTCCTTTTCTTAATCCGTCCATTACTCCTGACCATGTACCTCCTTTTTCACTTGATTCCGCAACATATATTTCTTTTGCTAAACCATAAATAATTGGGTTTCTTGCCATAGCAAGTTGCACACTCCAAGTAGCCTTTGGAAAAAATGTACTAAGTACGAGCACATCTCCATTTACTATTTGTTTATGATATTTTTTAAATCCTGAGTTAAAAGTTGTAATACCTTGCGGTAATACAATTATACTTTGTCCTTTGTATTTAATTGCTGAATCTAATGCTTGTTTATCTACCCCTTTTGCAAATCCACTTACAACAATTTTATAGTCTTTACTTGCTTTTTTTGCTACATAATCTGTGAATTCTAAAGAAACGTAATCTGCTTTTCTTGAACCAACAATTGCAATTGAGTTTTCTTTCATTATTTTCTTATTACCTTTTGTATAAATTAAAGGTGGAGAAAAAGCTCGCTTTAGATTGTTCTTCATAATAGGAGAATAATCAGGAGATGTTATAGGTATAATTTCATAACCCTGTTCCAATATATCTTCAACAAGAAATGAATAGTTTGGCAATTCTTTTTTTGCTTCGTTAAGTAAAGAAATTTCAATTTCATTTAATAAAAACAAGTTATTCCAATCTGTTTTGTTACAATGAAAGAAATCTATTATACTTAGTTTTTCTTCAAAAAATCTTACAATTAATTCATTTTTTCTTGCTATTTTCATCTTTGGTAGATGAGTTAAAGCAATCCAATATGCATATTCCTGTTTCATATTTTTCAAATTATATATCTCCTCCAACAGTTCTTGCAATTACTAATGGAATAATTAGTTTTGCACCAAAATTAGTTAAAAGTTTTCCAATTTCCCTAATTGTTGCACCGCTATCAAAAATGTCATCTATAAGTAAAATGCTTTTATTATTTATTTCATTTGGGTCTGAATAGTCAAACGCATCTAAAACATTCTCTCTTTTTAATATTCCATTCTGAAACACTTTTTGTGGCTGAGTCTCATGTTGCTTTGACAGATTATGACTAATAGGAACTTTGAGAACAGAAGAAATCTTTTCGGCAAAATTTTTCACTAAATCTCCTGATGTTGTTGGAGGAACATAAATAACAATATCAAAGTGCTTATTTTCAAATGTTTTTCGAAAGGCTTTTAATGTTTGCTTAAGTAAAAAATCAGGAAAATCACCACCACCCTCATACTTGCAGCGATGTAAAACACTCCCAACATTTGAAATGCCATAATATGATGAAGCTACTCCGTTTTCTAAGTTTGAATGTCTGCTTTCTACATTTAGAATTGGAAAAAAAGTTTCTCTAAAGTCAGTTAGCTTTTCAATTATTAAACTACTTGGTTTTACTATTATTTTTTTGTGTTTTGTATTGTCACAATTTTCAAACTTCATAGGTAAAGAATCCCCAAGGTATTCACATAAAAATTTCATTCTTGGTTCTGATGTAAAAACGTAATTTACCATTGAATCCAAGTCCTTAAGCTTTGCATTCCTCAAATCATCAAATTTAGCTGTATCTAATTCAGGCGCATTGTATTGATATTCATATTTTTTCGATTTACCAAATAAAACTTCCTTAATTATGCCTTGTTCAATCAAATCAGACTTAATAATGCGGATTTGAGTTTGTTTCATGTTTGTTTTTTTCATTAATTGTCTTTCACCAAGCTGTTCGAGTTTCAATTCATTTATTACTTGTCTATATTTTTTTAAACTTGGTCGACCTCCATCAACAAAAGCTTTAGGAAGTTTATAGTCTTCAGGAACACCATTATCGTCTTCTGCTGAATTGTAAAACAAAATAATGTAAGTTTTTCCACCATCTCTTCCAGCTCTCCCTATTTCTTGATAATAGTGGATTGGAGATGCAGGTATTTGAGTATGAATAATAAAGCGTATGTCTGGTTTATCAATTCCCATTCCTAATGCGTTCGTAGAAACCACGCATTTCCATTTGTTACTCATTAATCCCTTCTCAATTTCTTTTCTTGTATCTCCGTCTAATCCAGCACTGTAATCAGTTGAATCTACACCAACAAAATCAAACCATCTTGCATATATTTGGGTATTTACTCTTGTTCCAGTATAAAGTAAACCTGTACCTGAAATTTTATTAATATTTTCTGCAAGCCATAATAGTTTTTCGTCTTCTGATTTTGTTTCAATTACAAATAAGTGGAAATTATCTCTTAATAGATTGCCTCTAATTGTAGTTAAATTACCTGAAATTTGTTGTTCAATATCGGATTGAACTCTTTTTGTAGCCGTAGCTGTTGTAGCTAAAATAGGGAGCTCTTTTGGAAGTAATTGAACCAAGTTTATTATTCTTCTAAAAGCGGGACGAAAGTCATGACCCCAAACAGATATTGTATGTGCTTCATCAATTACAATCATTGATAAGTTCATTTTTCTTGTTGCTTCAATCCATTCCTGATTTTCTTGTCTTTCTGGAGCTATGTATAGGATTTTAATTTTATTATCTACTGCATTTTGAATTATTTGAGAATTTTCTTCTTGTGTTTGTTCTGAATTTATGAATTCAGCAGGAATTCCTTTCTCATTTAAACCTCGAACTTGGTCTCGCATTAATGCTATTAATGGAGAAAAAATTACTGTTATTCCTTCAAATTGAGTAGCAGGAAATTGAAAACAAAGAGATTTTCCATATCCTGTCCTCTCAATTAATAGCATTCTTTCTCCACGCAAAAGCTTTTCGATAGTTTCCCATTGTTCATCGTAAAATTTATCAAAACCAAAGGTTTCTTTTAATTTTAGTTCTGCTTCATTTCTTGTCATTTGGGTCATTTTTAATATTGTAGGTAATTAATATAAACAAAGTATTTATTGTGCTTTGTTGAGTGAATGTACAATTTTTAAGATTAATCATCAAACAAATCATTGCGATTCTTATAATTCTTTTCTCAAAAAACATTAATTTAGGCTTTCTATAGAAAATAAGAAAATGAGCTTATTTCAGACACCTGTAGTTAAAGAATCCATCAACAATTTATGCCCAGAACTATTTTAAAAAAGTTAAGTAGTAATAAATTCCAATTTATGGACATTATGGAATATAATCAATTGGTTAACAAATTAAAAAAATGAAAAATGGCTTTGTAAGTTTTCCTGTAGGTATGAATGAAATCATAAAGTTTCTTGTTGAAAAGGGTTGGATAGTGTCTATTTTTAATATTGAAGAGAATGAACTTTACAATCCTATAAATTACCTTGTAAATAAAGAGATTTATAAAACACAATATGTATTATCAATAGATACAAATATATTTAGCTATATTGTTAATGCTTATAAGGAAAATGTTTCTATACAGGAGCATAGAATTGCTATTGCACTTGTCGTATTCTGTCAATTTGCCGAAATAAAAATTGAAGTTAGCTTACCTGTCTATGAGAAAATAAAGTTTGATAAAGTTCTAATGAATAAATCTTTAATAGAACTTGATTTATTTTGCCGAATAGATCATTCTCCTAAACAGGAAACATTAATAAATTTTGCATTAGGTAGGCGTGATAATTTTATTATTAATGGGAAAAAGGATGTTTCTAATAGTGTTGAAACAATGATAGATTGGCATAATAAATACACTAAATTAGAAGAATGGGAGTCCACTTATTTAATAATTCTAAAACTTGTAGAATTAAGTTTATTGAAAGAGTCTAATAAACAAAAATTTAGTTTTTTTATGGATTGGTTATATCGTGATTTTAGATATTCAATGGTTGGTATTTTTTACGCTTTCTTAATGTTCAGTTATTCAAGAAAAAAAGGCATGATGAAATATAAACCATTAGCATCACCAGAGAAAAAAAGAGAGCAAGTTAAAAATATGACGTGGGATTTATATTTTATGATTAAATATTATCGGAGAATAGAAAATAAAGATATTAACGAAGAATTCCTGCTTGCTTCAAATGATAATGTTGTAAAATTTCTTATGAAGTCATTAATTGATGTTAATAACTCTGGTGATATGAATAATATTAAGAAATATTTATTACCTAAAGATTATGAACTACTAGAAATCTACGATAAAACATTGAGTAGAACGGATAAAAGATGTTATCAAAGTGAATCTTGGACTTATGATTATATGGATAGATTAATTACGCATTATGAAGAAATCCTTTTAATTTGAATAAATATATTATGAGAAACTCCGAATTATTATTTTTCAAAACTGAAAGCGGAGAAATAAATATTGACAGGTAGTGTCCTAATTGCCAAAACCCTATTCCAAACACATTAGTAAGCCTGCACTAAGCTATAGCACCACCAACAGCTAACCAATAAGTTTGTAATCCAATCCTATTTTAGACTAAGTTATTGGTATCTATGAAAAGAGCTGATAAATTTGGTGTAAATTAACAATTGTTAGTATAAAAAATGCTCCTTAATATCAGGAACATTTCTATTTCTTATTGTTTCTTACCATTCTTATAAATCTCAGCAGTAATATGTTTGTATTTATCGTAAACAAAACTGCGCTTTAATTTCTGTGTAGGAGATAATACCAATTCTTTTTCAAAATGTCGCATATAATGTGGTGCTTTAATGTCTATAATGGTTAATGTCGTTATATATTCTATCCATATTTGTTTTTTACAAATATGGCATTTTGAATAATAAACGGTATAATTCACCTGTTTGTGGGCTCCATTCTTCGCAAACTAACTTGAATTTTTATTTTTTTTGCGCTCGTCAAGTTTGGCATTGTATTTGGTTCTGCATGGAGTCTGCAAAGGTCATTCGGTAAAGTAAATTTACTTTTATTTAGGAGCAGTTTATTATTTCGATACGTAATAGTGTTATGGTTCCAATGTTTGAGTTTAATCTCGGAAATAATTTTGACTTTAAAAGAAGGATTTTTTTCATTGCATGGAATGGTTTTAATAACTAGAATTACATCATAATAACAAGGCTGTTCAAAAAGATCTAGTAGTTGTCATTCTGTCCCGATTGTCGGGATGTCGAAGAATCTTCTTGATTAATAATGAGATATTTCGACAGGCTCAATATGACATTTTTCATAGAGAGCTTAATTTTGGACACCCTCGTTCTAAAAAATATTAATATGAGAAAATTTATTATTGCTATTTTATTAACTTTTTCTTTATCATCTATTGCTCAACAGAATGATGAAGAATTCTTTTTTCACGATATTAGTTTTGAGTATGGTTTGTTTGCATCGCTAAACTCGAATGAGCATGAAAACCTTGTAGGTAATAAATTAAGTTTACAAACAACATATTATTTCTATAACGATATAGGTCTTAGAACCGGAATTTCATTTGTAAATAATCTGGAAGGAAGTAATAAATTTTATTCAGTACCCATTCAACTTGTTTATAGAACACCAATCGATAAAAGTTTTATGATAGGAGGAAGTATTGAGTCGATCGAAGAATTAATATTTAAAATGTTTATAGGATTAATTCCACGTCAAGCAGATTTCCACTGTGGAGTAAATATTGGTTATATTGAACCTGATAATGGTTTAGGTTTATCAAGCATTAACGGCGGGCCATGGGTACAAAGAGGTTATCAGCTTGAGCAAAGATTTTTAACAACTCTTGATTTAGGTTTTCGTTTGCATTATAAAATTAAACGTTTTGGAATTATAGCTGCCCCAAATGTAAATTATATTCTTACTGAAAATTTTCAATATTATTCTGATGATGGTATTGATCATGCTTACACTCCAAAATGGTTTCTGTCAATTGCATTTGGAGTATCTTATCAGTTTTAAATCAGTGAGACTATGATTTTAGGAACGATAGTGAACTGAAATCATATAGTCGAACTGATCCCGAGTGGGCTCCACCGAGCTTGTCGAAGTGGACTCTACTGAGCTTGTCGAAGTGCAGTCGAGGGATCTATTGGGTCTTATTACCTGCCCCTTGGGCGATTTAAGAATAATTCCTCAGCTGATAACCTGTTCACTTGCAGCGGGGTAGTTCATTCTAAAATGAGAATGAAATAATATTTCATAAAGAAGCTGACCAAAAAGTCATTATTTGTCATCCCCAACTTGATTGGGGATCTCATAATTTATTGTGTACGATTCAATTAAGAGATTCCTTTTTTCAAGGGAACTATCTCATGAACGAAGTGAGTAATGACACTAAAGGGATTTTTGGACAGCCCCCCTTTTTTATGATTTCTTGCCATTCTTATAAATCCCAGCAATAATATGTTTGTATTTACCGAAATCCGTATAATCAGCGTTCAATATTTTTAGGTAAACAAAAGGGTAATCCTTTTTTTAAAGATTTAAGATGATTTTTTATTGAAATATGAACTTTACGAATTAATTATATAATATTGTCGTGCTAATTTAAACTCGATAAATTAAAATATTTGCTATGAAAAAAATACTTGTAATATCAATGTTGATAGGCTTAATTTCTTGTCAGCCAAAAATAAATCCAAATGAAGCTTTAAATCTTATTGCAGAAGATTATGTAAAACTAGTTTTAGAAGCCGGTTTGTATGATCCATATTTTGTTGATGCATATTATGGGTCCGAAGAGTGGAAACCTGAAAATCTTACAGAAGAAAACCTTGAAATTCCTGTAAATGATTTTTTAATAAAAATAGAAAACCTGAATAATCAGTTAAAAGAGATAGATCAAAATAAATTAAATGAAGTTTTAATACTTCGACATCGATATTTGGAAAAACAACTTACAGCCGTTCAAGGAAGAATAGAATTAGTAGGAGGTAAGAAATTTTCATTCGATGAAGAAACATCCGCTTTATACGATGTTGTTACACCCGATTATAAGGTAGGAGATTTTGAATCAGTGATTCAGGAATTAAATGAACTTTTACCGGGCGAAGGAGAATTGACAGAGCGATTAAATGAGTTCAAAAAAGATTTCATCATTCCGAATGATAAACTTGAAGAAGTTTTTAATATAGCAATTGCCGAAGCCAGAAAAAGAACACTACAGTATATTGATTTGCCTGAAAATGAGAATTTTGTTTTGGAATTTGTAAAAGATAAACCTTGGGGAGGTTACAATTGGTATAAAGGAAATAATTTCAGTTTAATTCAAGTAAATACAGATTTGCCCGTGTACATTGATAGAGCAATCGATTTGGCTAGTCATGAAGGTTATCCGGGACATCACGTTTATAATTGTTTGCTTGAAACCAATATGTATAAAAAGAATAATTGGGTGGAATTTACAGTTTATCCATTGTATAGTCCGCAATCCTTAATTGCGGAAGGAACAGCGAACTACGGAATAGAAATGGCTTTTCCCGATGATGAGAAAATTAATTTTGAGAAAGAAGTTTTATTTCCATTAGCAGGAATAAATCCTGAAAAAGCAGAGAAATATTACGAAGTATTATCCTTGGTTTCAAAAGTATCATATGTAAGAAATGCAGCTGCAAAAGATTACTTGAACGGTGAAAAATCAAAAGAAGAAACAATCGATTGGTTGGTAAAATATGCATTACGCAGTCGTGAAAGTGCCGAAAAAAGTTTAAGTTTTATCGAGGCATACAGAAGCTACATAATTAATTATAATGTTGGTTTGGATATGGTTCGAAATTATATGGAAACAAATGCAGGAGAAAGTAATGAAGAAAAATGGGAGAGGTTCGAATATTTAATTTCTACACCGCAGGTTCCTTCTAATTTAACAGAATAAAAAAACCACTGTCATTGCGAGTGAAACGAAGCAATCTGTAAATTAAAAGATTGCTTCAAAAAAAGATAAACAAAAACCCTGTCAGAGTTTTTACTATAACAGGGTTTTTGTTTAATTATTTCAGTGTAAAAAAAGGAATTTGTCACGCTGAGCTTGTCGAAGCATAACAACTTTCTATATTCTTAGCTTATTTTACTTATTGTTAGCAAGAAAACTACTCTTTTTTACTGTCTTTGTCAAGAAGGTTTCAAAGACAAGGCTTTCGAAGTTTTGAAAATCAAGGAGTTCACTTTTGTGAATGACTGTTTTCAAAACAAGAATAACGCAGAACCTTGCGAAGCTCACGAACACAAATTTATAAATTTTAAACTTGTGAGTAATTTGGAGTTTTCTTGCAAAGACTACTTAATAAGTTCTTTTACTTTCTCAATAGCAGCATCTAATCCTTCAGGTTTTTTACCGCCGGCTGTAGCATAAAATGCTTGGCCACCGCCACCACCTTGAATTTCTTTAGCTGCATCACGAATTATTTTAGATGCATCCCATCCTTTATCTTTTACAAGAGATTCTGAGATCATAACAGATAAATTCGCTTTATTATCAATAGTAGCTCCTAAAACCAATACTAAATTTTCAATTTCATTTTTCAATTGAAAAGCAAGATCTTTTATTGCAGCTGCAGAATTAAGTCCAACTTTAGCACCAATAAAACTTACTCCGTTTATTTCTATAACTTGATTTTTAAGAGTCTTCTTAATTCCCTGAGCTTGCTCTTTTGTAGATTCCTCTATTTGCTTATTTAATTTAGCAACTTCATCGAACAATGATTTTACACTCTCAACAGTATTTTTAGGATTTTTAAATAAAGCCTTAATCTCGGTTAATTCTTGAATCTGGGTAAAAACATATTCAACAACTTTTTCTCCTGTAATGGCTTCAATTCGTCTAATCCCAGATGCAGTTGAACTTTCATGCATGATTTTGAAAAATCCAATTTGTCCGGTATTCGATACATGTGTACCACCACATAACTCAATAGAATCATTAAATTTAATTACACGAACAGTATCACCATATTTTTCTCCAAATAAAGCCATTGCACCCATTTCCGATGCAGTTTTAATTGGAATATTACGATGTTCCTCAAGAGGAAAATTATTTCTAATTTGCTCATTAACTAAAATTTCAATATTTCTTATTTCATCCTCAGAAAGCTTCTGAAAATGACTAAAGTCAAAACGTAAATGATCAGGATTAACCAATGATCCTTTTTGTTCTACATGCTCACCCAAAACCTTTCTTAAAGTATCATGAAGTAAGTGAGTTGCAGTATGATTGTTAGCCGTTGAAATTCTTTTGCTTGAGCTCACAACTGCTTTAAAGTCAGCTTTAGGATCAGTTGGAAGTTTATCGGTAATATGAATACTTAAATTATTTTCCTTAATAGTATTTATAATACTAATTTTCTCACCGTTTGCCTCAATATATCCTTTGTCACCAACTTGTCCGCCACTTTCAGCATAAAAAGGAGATAAGTTAAATACTAAATGGTAAAACTCTTTCTTTTTTTGTTTTACTTTTCTGAATCTGGTTATCTTAACATCAGTTTCAAGAAAATCATAACCCACAAATTCTTCAACGTCATCTTCTAATAATTCAACCCAATCTTCAGTATCAACACTTGCAGCACTTCTCGATCTGTTTTTTTGATTCTCCATTTCTTCCTCAAACTCTTTTTTATTAACTGCAAGATTGTGCTCGCGCGCAATAAGTTCAGTTAAATCCAAAGGAAAACCATAGGTGTCGTAAAGTTCAAAAACCACTTTGCCCGGAATCACATTATATTCTTCTTCTTCGATATTTTTAATTATTTTATCCAAAAGGCGAATTCCTGTTTCCAGCGTTTTCAGGAATGAGGTTTCTTCCTCAAAAATCACTTTTTTAATTAATTCTTTTTGACTTATTAATTCAGGATAAGCATCACCCAATACATCAATTAATACATTTACTAAATTGTAAATAAAGGGTTCGTTAAAACCTAAAAATGTGTATCCGTAACGAACTGCACGACGTAAAATACGACGAATTACATAACCTGCTTTAACATTAGATGGCAATTGACCGTCAGCAATTGAAAAACTGATTGCTCTTAAATGATCAGAAATAACACGCATCGCAATATCTGCCTGCTCATTATCTCCATATATTTTCCCTGCAGCTTTAGCAATTGATTGAATAAGAGGTTGGAAAACATCCGTATCATAATTCGATTTTTTACCCTGTAATGCCATACAAAGTCTTTCAAATCCCATTCCTGTATCAACGTGCTTGCTCGGAAGTAAATCTAAACTGCCGTTTGATTTTCTGTTATATTGTATAAAAACAAGATTCCATACTTCAATTACAAGTGGATGATCTTTGTTTACTAATTTTGCACCTGAAGTTTCTTTTCGATCCTCATCGTTTCGTAAATCAATATGTAATTCTGAGCATGGTCCACAAGGTCCTGTTTCACCCATTTCCCAGAAGTTATCTTTTTTAGATCCGTTTAATATACGGTCTTCCGGCAAATATTTTTTCCATTGATCTTGTGCCTCAATATCTAATTCAAGCTTATCATCTGTGCTTCCTTCAAATACCGTTGCGTACAGTCTTTCCGGATCAATTCCCATTTCAGTAACCAAAAATTCATACGCCCATCCAATAGCTTCTACTTTAAAGTAGTCTCCAAATGACCAGTTTCCTAACATTTCAAACATGGTGTGATGATATGTATCATGACCCACTTCTTCCAAATCATTATGTTTCCCTGAAACTCTTAAACATTTCTGTGTATCGGCAACTCGTGCATTTTTTGCAGCATTATTTCCAAGAAAAATATCCTTAAACTGATTCATTCCCGCATTAGTAAACATTAGGGTAGGATCATTTTTTATAACCATTGCGGCCGAAGGAACTATGATGTGATTTTTGCTTTCAAAAAAACTTAAAAACTTACTTCTGATTTCTTTCGAATTCATAAAAACCTATATTAAAAACAGTTAAAACTCTTTAATTAATTTATTACGTAAGATAATTTTTATATTATCAGGGTTGTAAAATTAATTTATTTAAGTTAGATTTGTCGCTTAGGTAGATACTTTTTTTAATTGAACACATTATATTTATTAGAAAATGCCAAAAATCAAATATCAATTTGATTCAAAAACTCTTACTTTTAAAAAAGTTAAGCTTGTTTGGAAACAAATTTTCCAAAGGATTTTATTTTTTATATTGGTTACCGGTATATCGGCAATAGCAATTAACTTGATTTATTCATCAATCTACAAGATGCCAAAAGTTTTAATGCTAGAAGATGTAAGCGAATTTCTTTTATCAAAATATGATGGACTAAACGAGAGGATGATTGATGTAGACCTTGTAATCAAGGATATGCAGCAAAGAGATGATCATTTTTACAGATCGATTTTTGAGTTAGAACCTATTCCACCATCCGTTAGGGAAGCAGGTTTTGGTGGTACAAATCGTTATTTGGAATTTGAAGGATATATTAATTCTGATGTTTTAATCGAAACTTTTAAAAAAGTAGATAAACTTTCAAAAAAAATATATGTACAGTCTAAATCATTTGATACAGTAATAGAATTAGCCAGGAATAAAGAAAAGATGATTGCATGTATACCGGCAATTCAACCTGTAGCATTAAAAGATTTTAATCGTATTAGTGATTATTATGGATCACGAAGCGATCCGTTTACTGGAAAAAGAACAATGCATCATGGAATGGACTTTACAGGTGCCGAAGGTTCAGATATTTTTGTAACCGGAGATGGTGTTGTCGTTGAAGTAGGATATTCTTTTTATGGTTATGGTAATCGAGTGTTAGTAGATCATGGATATGGTTATAAAACTCTTTATGCACATTTACAAAAGATATCTGTTGATGAGGGACAAAAAGTGAAACGTGGAGAAGTTATTGGAACTCTTGGTAATACGGGTCGTTCAACAGGAGCCCACTTACATTATGAAGTTAAATTATATAACAAGGCTAAAAATCCTATAAACTATTATTTTAATGATATTAGCTCTGAAGAGTATGAGTTAATGGTAGTTGCTTGCTCAAAAAAGCGTAATCCAATGGATTGATTTAAATTATTTCCTTATATTTGCTCCATAAATAACCATATTTATGGCTAAACCAAAATACAAATTTGATCGCAATACACTTAGGTACAATAAGATAGTTCTCTCTGGGAAACAAAAATTTTATCGATTCTTAACTTATCTTTCTGCAACTTTAATTATTGCAATTATTTATAATATAGTTTTTGCATTGTTTTTTGACACTCCAAAAGAAAAGGGTTTGAATAGAGAAAATGATCAATTAACGGAACAATACATAATTCTGACCAAACGTTTTAATTTAGTTGAAAAAACACTTGAAGATCTTCAAAAAAGAGATGACAATATTTATCGTGTAATTTTTGAGGCAGAGCCGATTCCTCCTTCAGTTCGTTCAGCAGGTTTTGGTGGAACAAATAGGTACATTTATTTACAGGGATTTAAGAATTCAGATTTGGTTATAGAGACAGCTCAACGACTTGATAAGATATCAAAACAATTATATGTGCAGTCAAAATCCTATGATGAGGTAATTGAAATGGCTGAAAACAAGGAGAAAATGGTTGCCAGTGTTCCTGCGGTAATGCCAATATCGAACAAAGATTTAAGACGTACAGCTTCGGGTTGGGGATGGAGAATTCATCCTATATATAAGATACGTAAGTTTCATTATGGAATGGATTTTACAGCGCAGACAGGTACAGAGATTTATGCTACCGGAGACGGTGTAGTAGAATTGATTGACAATTCTTTACGAGGATATGGAAAACGGATTGTTATTAATCATGGTTTTGGTTATAAAACATTATATGGACATTTAAACGCTTTTAATGTTAAAAAGGGACAAAAAGTTAAGCGCGGTGAAGTGATAGGATTTGTTGGATCAACAGGGACGTCAACAGCACCACATTTGCATTACGAAGTATTTAAAAATAACGCAAAGGTTAATCCTGTACATTATTATTTTAATGATTTAACAGCTGAGGAATTTGATAAAATGATATTTATTTCGTCAAATAGTGGGCAATCATTTGATTAAAATTTATTTATAAAATTATTATAGTTCCCCTTTTGTTGGGGAATTTTTTTTATGCTCAGGTTCATTAAGATCCTGTAAGTCAAAAGAATACTATAGCAATAGATACCCTTGCATATCCCATAATTCAAACTTTTTCAGGTAATTGGCAACGTGATTTTTATGGAAAGAATGCACCCGATCCCCTAGGTTTAGTTTGCAAACATTATTTAGGTAAAGGCGAGACTGTTAATTCACGTAAGGTTGGTTCAAGAATTTGGGCTGGAGCAGGTTGAACAGGTCAACCATTATTAGTAAAGGAAAAGGGAAAACTTTATTTGATTCAAGGTGCATATGATCAGCATTTGAATAAAATTGACGCTGAAACCGGCAAATTAATTTGGCAATACGAATTTGATGATGTAATTAAAGGAACGGGTACATTATGGCGAATGGATCAGAAATGGATACATAGTTATTCTCGGGATGCTGATGGTTCTTCACTAATTCTAAATGATACAGAATATTTAGGTTTCGAAAATTCCTATTTTACAGTTTTTGATCCTAATTATAGAAATGGAAAAACGTTGAATGGGATGTTTCAACCTAATATTATTCAGTAAAGAAAACTATACACTATGGACGATGTATATAAACATCGTAATAATGTTGTTACTGAGTCATCTCCTTCATTATTAAACAATAAAATTTATGTAGCATCTGGAGCAGGACATATTTGGGGATATAACCTTAAAACACGAGAGTTGGATTGGGATTTTTAAATTAAACCCTTCAGAAAAACCTAAAGATGCCGCTATATGGTGTTTTCCTGTTGATGATAAGTTAATTGTTACTGGATATTGGGGAATTTATCTTTTAAGTATGATGAAAATAATGTGTTTGAATTAATTGAAAAACGAGAAGGTTCGTTTGAATAAACTCCTATAGTCTGGGATAATAAAATATATATTGCATCTCGCGATGGTTATTTATATTGTTTGGGATTAATTCATTAACTTTGATTGTTCCATTTTATTTTTTAATTTTATTGGTTCAATATTTTTTAATAAAATCAGATATGCCTTACAAAGAGAAACGAGTTGAAAAATTATATTATAGTATTGGCGAAGTAGCTGAAATGTTTAATGTAAATCCTTCATTAATTCGTTACTGGGAGAAAGAGTTTGACATTATTAAGCCTAAGAAAAATAAAAAAGGAAATCGATTTTTTACCATAGATGACATTGAGCATTTTCATATTATATATTATTTAGTTAAAGAATTAGGATTAACACTAAAAGGTGCCCAAAAGAAACTTAAGGAAAACAAAGAGGGAGCCATGAATAACTTTGCAGTGGTAAAATCCTTGAAAGAAATAAAAACATTACTCTTAGAAATTCGAGAGGATATTTAAGCTTACTTTTTATATTTGTTCAACCCCAAAATTATTAATATATGAAGCTGAAAGAAATCATTTCTTACATAGAATCGTTTGCTCCATTGGCATATCAGGAAGATTACGATAATGCCGGATTAATTGTTGGTAATTCAGAAATGGAATTAACAGGAGCATTGCTTACTGTTGATGTAACCGAGGAAATTGTTGAAGAAGCGATAAAGAAAAATTTAAATCTGATTCTTACTCATCATCCTATTGCACTCTCAGGATTAAAAAAAATTACGGGTAAAGATTTCACTGAACGTATAGTGATTAAAGCAATTAAAAATGATATTGCAATTTATGCATCGCACACAAATTTAGATAGTGTTTGGGGAGGGGTAAGCAGTAAAATAGCCGATAAATTAAAACTTAGTAATCAAAAAGTTTTAGCTCCTGTATCCGATCAACTTTTTAAACTGGTTTACTTTGTTCCTGTTGATCATGCAGAAAAAACTCGAAACGCTGTATTTGAAGCTGGTGCAGGAACTATTGGTGATTATGATTCTGCAAGTTTTAATTCAGAGGGTAAAGGAACTTTTAAAGCAGGTCAAGCTGCAAATCCTTTTGTTGGAAATAAAGGAGAACTTCATGTTGAAGATGAAATGCGAATTGAAATTATTTTCCCGAAATATCTTAAAAATAAAGTTGTAAAAGCGCTAATTGAATCTCATCCTTACGAGGAAGTTGCATATGATATTTATTCATTGGAAAATGATTTTAATAGATTAGGTTATGGGATTGTTGGAGATTTGGAAAACGAAATTAGTGAAATAGATTTTCTAAATGAATTAAAAGGCTGTTTCTCTGCTAAATGCGTTAGATATACTAAGTTGTTGAACAAATCTGTAAAAAGAGTTGCAGTTTGTGGCGGTAGCGGAAGCTTCTTATTGAAAAATGCAATAAAGGAAAATGCCGATGTATTTGTTTCGGGAGATTTTAAATATCATCAGTTTTTTGAAGCTGAAGGAAAAATTGTGATTGCCGATATAGGGCATTTTGAATCTGAACAAGTTACAAAAGAACTTTTTTATGAGTTACTTATAAAAAAATTCCCTAAATTTGCGGTTCATTTGACTGAAGTAAATTCGAATCCGATAAATTATTTATAAAAAGATGGCGAAAGTAAAGGAAAATACAGAATTAACTGTAGAGGAAAAATTAAAAGCGTTATATGAACTACAGATGGTAGATTCAAAAATTGATAACATTAAGCGCTTACGAGGAGAGCTTCCTCTTGAAGTTCAGGATTTGGAAGATGAAATAGAAGGATTACAAACTCGTGTTCAAAATTATGAGGATGAGGCTGTAAAGTTGGGAGAATCTATTAACAATAAAAAGAATGAAATTAAAGATTCTCAAGCTTTAATTAAAAAATATACCGAACAACAAAATAATGTTCGTAATAATCGTGAATATGATTCTTTATCTAAAGAAATAGAATTCCAAACGCTTGAAATTGAACTTTGTGAAAAAAGAATTAGGGAGTATACTATAAAAATTGAAGATAAGAAGAAAGTAACTGAAGAATCAAAGGGAATACTTGAGGATAGAACAAATGATTTGGAAACAAAAAATTCTGAATTAAATTCTATTACTTCTGAAACACAAAAGGAAGAAGAAGATCTGGAAAATAAATCTTTAGCTATTCAGGAAATTATTGAAGATCGCTTAAGAAATGCATATAAAAAAATCAGAGGAAATGCACGAAATGGATTAGCTGTTGTTTCTGTTCAGCGTGATGCATGTGGTGGTTGCTTTAATAAAATTCCACCGCAACGTCAGTTAGATGTTCGATCTAGAAAGAAAATTATTGTTTGTGAATATTGTGGTCGTATTTTTGTTGATCCTGATATGGAAGAAGAATTTAAATAGATATTTATACAACAAAAAAAAAGCTGCTTCCTGTTGGATGCAGCTTTTTTGTTTTATAAACTATTGGATCGAAATCACGAAATCAATTTAAAACCATTCTAATTCAATCCACTCTTCTTTTTCAGGAACAATTTTAGTTATTTGCACAACAGAGTATGCCAGGAAAAATCCCATTGCATCATTACTAATATTTCCAACAGCATTGGCAGGAGGTCCACCAAGAGGTCCCAAGTTATATACAGTTTCAGTGAGGAGTCCATTAATATAATTATAGTAATCTTCTGATATAGCTTGCATTTCTAAAGTAATTGTATCGCCTACAATAGCTTCTTCATACCATTGTACTTCTACATCATATAAGTAATCTCCATTTGCAAAATAATCATCTGAAATATTAAGTTCATCTAAGGTGTCCGATTCTAATACTCCATTTTTATATATTTTCCATAAATAAAAGTCATTAGGAGTATTTGGTTCCTGAGCATTTAAAAGTATAGAAAGATAAGGTTCTGTTTCAATTTCAGAGGAATCGATTTCTTCTTCATAATATTCGCTATAATCATAGAACCCGAAATTTATAGAATCAATAGGGGTACAATAATTCAACCTACTACTAGCAGTATAAGTTTCACCCTCTGAATTAATTGTTAGAGTATACGTTTTCCCTATTTCTCCAACTATTGTATCTGTTTCATATAAACCGTCAGAAATTTCTGTGAGGTCAAATGTATTTTCACCATCATTTATCGAAACGGTTGCTCCGGTAACTTTTGGTGCTGGTGCATTTGAGAAATAATCTGCACTTTTAGTTAAAGATACTTGATGTGCTGTTCTTACATCACTAATTGAACCTTGAACAACTAGCCTAATATGTGTACTTTCAAGAGCAACATCAAAAGGTTCAGTACAAGCTTGAGTTAGAACTAAAAATATAAATGATATGTATATAATTTTTTTCATGATCTTTTATTTTTTAAAAATTAAAGTTCCAGGTTAACGATGGTATAATTGGAAAAACATAAACTTTTTCAGCTGTTGTAACATTCGGATCATCTTCATCTTCTCCAAAATAGATCATCCAGGCATTATGCCTGTTGTAAACATTATAAATTGAAACGTTCAACTCACTATATAATCTTTTGTTTGGCTTTTCTTTCCCTTTTAAAATAATGGATAAATCCATTCTGTGATAGTCTGGCATTCTATAACCGTTTCTGTCACTGTAAATTGGTATAATCATATTTTCGAATACGATCCTCCCTGTTGGATATGTAACCGGCGAACCTGTTGCATAGACCCAAGTTGCAGCAATGTTCAATCGTTTTCCAACATCAAGACTTGCAACAATTGCTAAGTTGTGCGGCCTGTCATAGGATGATGAATATAATTGACCAGAGTTAATTTCAGGGATTTTTCTTTCCGCTTTTGATAATGTATAGCTTATCCAACCTGTTAATTTCCCTTGTTGTTTCCGAATTAGAAACTCCGCACCATACGACCAAGCGTCTCCAACTCTAAACTCACCCTCTAATTCTGGATTTAACAATAATTGAGCATGATCTCTAAAATCAATTTGATTTTCCATGTCTTTGTAATAAATCTCAACAGATGTTTCATAATTATTGTTTAAGAAATTTCTGAAATAACCTATTGCAGCTTGATTTGCCAGTTGAGGTTTAATATTGGGACTTGAAGGAAGCCAAACGTCTAAGGGCGAGCCTGCTGTACTATTTGAAGCTAAGTGCACATATTGCTTAGTTCTTGAATAACTAGCTTTTATAGATGATCGTTGATTTAAAGTGAAATTTAAACTTAAACGAGGTTCTAAACCTGAGAAAGTATTAAAAATATCCCATTTATCATAAACCGTTGAATCAATTTTTTGATATGAATCATCAAAGTTATAAACGGTTGTCTCTCCCATATTTTGAAATGCAGAAACCCTTAATCCATAATTTGCAGTTAGTCTTTTTGTTAATTTGTGTTCGTTACTTAAATAAATAGCATATTCTAGTGCCCTTGATTTAGGCATTCGAAGAGAATTTTCAGATGATTCACCTAAACTACGAGCAAATCCAGGATTAAATTGATGGTGGATTGCTTCTAAACCAAATTTTATTGTGTTATTTGGGTTTGGATAATAGTTAAAGTCAGCCTTTATTTTAAAATCTTCTAGATCTGATGTCCACTCAAATCCTGAAGCACTTGTGCCGCTTTCCATAATATAATTATACTTACTGTATATAAAAGAAAAGTTTGAGAAAAGTTTTTCTGTAAATAAATGATTCCAACGAGTTGTAAGAGTATTGTTTCCCCAATTAAAGCCAAACATATCACCAAACTTTAAAACATCGCGCCCGAAGTAACCCGATACAAATATTCTATCTTTATCACTAAATTTGTAATTTGATTTAAAATTTATATCATGAAAGAATAATTGATTAGATCTTACTGCCTCATCACTTGATAATAGTAAAAACAAGTCTGCATATGTCCTTCTTCCTGCAATTAACATCGACCATTTATCTTTAATAATTGGGCCTTCAATAGTAAGTCTCGAAGAAATCAATCCAAGTCCACCTGTAGCATGCCATTCTTTTTGATTTCCTTCTTTCATTCTGATGTCCAGAAGAGATGATAATCGACCTCCAAATTCAGCAGGAATATCACCTTTATAAAGTTTTAAATCTTTAACCGCATCGTTATTAAATACTGAGAAGAAACCCATAAGATGAGATGCATTATAAACTGTAGCTTCGTCAAAAAGAATAAGGTTTTGATCAGGACTTCCTCCACGAACATTAAAGCCGGAAAAGCCTTCGCCTGTCGATTGTACACCCGGTAATAATTGTATTGCTTTTATAACATCAACTTCTCCAAATAATGCAGGAATTTTTTTAATATCCTTAGCCTGCAATTTCATAGTGCTCATCTCAGTTTTTATAACATTTTCATTTTTTCTTTCTGCTGTTATAACAACTTCTTCAATATTTTTAGAAGTTTCAGTTAATGAGATATTCAGGCTATGGTTTTTGTTGAGGTTAATTTCTTTTGAAAAAGTTTCGCATCCTATATAGGAATAATCAACCGTATAATTTCCTTCATTTACAGTAATTGAATAAAATCCGTAAACATTAGTAACTGATCCTGTTTGTAAATTCCTGATATAAATTGTAGCACCTATTAATTCTTCCCCAGCTTTGTCTTTTACAAAACCACTAATAGTATATTTATTTTGTGAAAAAGATGATGCAGATATAATAACTAATACTGCAATTATGAAAAATCGTCTCATTTTAAGGTAGTTGTATTTTAGAGCGTTTGTGAAAATGAATTTTACAAGTCAAATATAATACCAAACTTCAATATTTAAAAACAACTAAATGTTAAAAATGAATTAATTTGTTCCTTGTTGTTTTATTTTAGATTTATTTAATATGTTTTGAACAATTGCATATAAAAAAATAAATATAGAAAGAAAACTAGCTAATCTCCCAAAATAATCACCGTATTTTACATAAAAAGTTAATTTGGAATTAGTTTTTATAGTGCCTTTTATGGCATCACGAACCCACCACTGAGTTCTGTTTAAAATTTCGCCTCGCTGATTAATAAACGCAGAAATCCCTGTATTTGCCGATCGTGCAATGCTTCTTCGTGTTTCAATGGCACGAAGTTGTGAATAGTTTAAGTGTTGTTTATAGCCTGGAGTATTTCCCCACCATCCATCATTTGTTATAACAAAAATAAGATTAGCCCCATTTTTTATGTAATCAGTAACAAATTCTCCATATACTGATTCATAGCATATTACAGGAGCAATACTCATATTGTTAACTGAATGTTTAAATGTGCCACGATATTCTTGAGTTCCTCTACTACCTGTTGAACCACCTAAATTAAGTATAGCCTTATTTAATAGTTTAAATAATTTCGGATATGGCATTGTCTCTACACCTATAACTAATTTCGATTTATGGTAAATTGGGATAAAATTACTTGTATCTATTTGTATTGCAGAATTGTAAGCATCGCAATAAAATTTTTCTTTTTCCAAATAACGTGTAGTAGATTGAAGTTCTTCTTCGGGCATATATCTTTTATAGCAATCAATTCCTGTTATAAAATTTACTCTGGGTTTATTATTTACAAAATCCTGAATAGCTTTAATTGAATAATTAGCGTTTAAATTATTTATCCATATTGAATTGTCAAGAGCTGTTTCAGGTCCAACTATATAATCAATAGTTTCATCGGTAATACTGTCAGCTAAATTTAATAGAATGTCTAATTGTTCGAAATGGGTTAAACCTCCAAATTTATCAGTATATGGATCTATATTAGGTTGCAGTACTGCAATGTTATATTCTGTTCCATCTTCCTGATAATTTTTGTATATAGAAATAGATATAATTATTGGAATAAATATCAGTGCAAGTAGAACAGCAATATTTGAAATTAAAAGTTTATAATTCCTTAAATTAATATATGATTTAAGAATATTAAAAAGTAAAATATTTATAAGGATAATCCAAAATGTACCACCTAATGTACCTGTATATTCATACCATTGAATAAGTTTAATGTCTTTGGCAAATGCATTTCCAAGATTTAGCCAAGGCCAAGAGATTTCTGCATTTAAATAAAAGTATTCAAATCCGATCCAATAAGCTAATAATGAAATTTGTCCGATTTTAGTGCCAAGTTTTCTTTTGGTAAAATGAAACAACCAAAAAGTTGAAGTCATTAAAAGTGTATTTACAATTACAGCCGAAATAATCCCAACAAGAGCAGCATTGTGTACCCAATAAGTAGTAAATATAGTCCATATTGAAAAACTTAGAGCCGCATAACCATACAGAACTATAGATTTGTTTTTTTTCTGTGTTTTATAAACATAATCTTCAATAAAAAGAAGGGGCACAAATGCAACTAAAATAATTATTCCTGAAAATTGTTGATACCATGGTAATATTAGTAATATACTAGTTAAAATTGCTAATATAAACCGAGATGATTTTTTCATTTTTTCTTTTGCTTATTAACTAAGTATACTCCGGTAAGAATTAGTCCAATCCATAGGAATTGAATAATTGTAAGTTTTTCTCCATCAAAAAGGCCCCACATTATTGCAAATATTGGAATTAAATAAGTTACGGAAGCACCAAATAAAGCAGATGTATATTGAATTAATGTATTAAAAATAACTAAAGCCATAACAGTTCCAACAATTGCTAATATTGCAATATATCCCAAATTTAAAATATAATCATTTGTCGATAATGCAAATGAGAAATCTGTAAAAAGTAAATACATTCCAGTAAAAGGACCCACAAACATAAAAGCAAGTGAAGTAAGTTCCATTCCGCTAAGTCCTTTTATTTTATATTTTACTTGATTTACATTAATACCATAACAAATGGTTGCTGCAACAATAAAAAGACCATAATACTTAAAACTCCCAATAATATTATTTCCACTAGAATAGCTTATTAAGCCTAAGGCTCCTATTAAGCCTAATAAAATACCAATAGCACTAATAAGTTTAGCTTTACTTTTATAAAAAATCAATCCAATTATTAGTGTAAATAATGGAGTTATTGAATTTAATACTCCGGCTAGTCCACTATCAATATTTGTTTGAGCTTTTGTAAATAGAAATGCAGGAATTGTCGATCCAATAATACCCACAACAAGTAATGAATAAATATTTTCCTTGTTTACTTTTTTTCTATGTTTAATCCCAAAAGGTAAGAAAGCTAAAAATGAAATGAATATTCTAAAAGCTGCAACCTGATCATGACTATAGGATCGGAGTCCTTTTTTCATTAGAATAAAACTACTTCCCCATATAAATGAGAGGAAAATTAAAGTAGCCCACTGCCATGCTTTTTTGTTTAAGTCTATTTTGTACATATAATAAAAATTGGTGCATAAAGATAAGATATATATTAACAATTGAATTCAAGACTTGTTTTATCTTTTTGTAAATGAAGGTTTATTTAGATAGGATTCTGAATCAAAATAGCTAATTTTGCAATTTGTTATCAAGAGTTTAAATTTATGAATCAGTATAAGTTATATATAGGTGGAGAGTTTATAAAAACAGATCAGAAATTATCTGTTTTTAATCCATACGATAATGTGCTTGTAGGTGAAACGTATATTGCCGGAAAAGAACAGTTGGAAAAGGCTATAGAAAAAGCTTTGTTGGTTAAAAAACAAATGCGTGATTTGGCATCGTGGCAGAAATATAAAATATTAAATGAAATAGCAGATAAAATAAGTGCAAAGAAAGATGATTTAGCCTTATTATTAGCTAAGGAAGCTGGAAAACCCTTAAAATATGCACTAAGTGAAATTGATCGAGCAGTGCAAGTTTTTAAAATTGCAGCAGAAGAATCAAAACGACTACCGAAAGAATATTTTTCTATAGATTGGACACCTGCCGGTGATGGGAAAGAAGGTTTTGTTAAATATTTTCCCATTGGTTTAATTTCAGGAATTGCACCATTTAATTTCCCTTTAAATTTGGCTGTGCATAAAATAGCACCAGCTATAGCATCTGGAAATCCAATAATTCTAAAGCCGGCAAGGTCAACACCATTATCGGTATTAGAATTGGCTAAAATAATTGACGAAACAGATTTGCCAAAAGGAGCATTTTCTGTGCTTCCAATGGATAGAGAAGCAGGGAGTCAACTTGTAACTGATGAAAGAATTCATATGCTTTCGTTTACAGGTTCACCTGAGGTAGGGTGGAAAATGAAAGCAAATGCAGGCAAAAAGAAAGTTGCATTAGAATTAGGTGGAAATGCCGGGGTAGTGGTTTCAGATATTTCAGATATTGATTTGGCTGTAAAAAAATGCGTTGTTGGAAGTTTTGCATATTCAGGACAAGTATGTATTCATGTACAAAGAATATATGTTCACGAAAATATCTTTGATGAGTTTATTAATAAATTTGTTGAAGGCACAAAAAAAATGAAATTTGGAGCCCCGGAAGATCTAAATACAGATGTTTCAGTGATGATTGATGAGGAAAATGCAATGCGAGTTGAATCCTGGGTGAAAGAAGCTGTTGAAGATGGAGCTGAAATATTAATTGGAGGTAAAAGAAAAGGAACATATTTTGAACCTACAGTAATTACAAGCACAAAAAAAGAAATGAAAGTTTGTGCTTTGGAAGTATTTGGCCCGGTTGTAAGCATAGAAAAATTTACTAACTTTAGTGAGGCCATTAAAAACATAAATGATTCGGATTATGGTTTGCAGGCAGGAGTCTTTACAAATCAGATTAATGAAATGAATGAGGCTTTGAACGAATTAGAAGTTGGGGGAATAATAATTAATGATGTACCAACTTTTAGGGTTGATCATATGCCTTATGGAGGTGTAAAAAATTCAGGTTTTGGACGAGAAGGAATAAAATATTCTATATTGGAGATGTTAGAACCTAAATTGTTAGTGAAAAATACAGATTATTAGAACATAGATTATATATATAAAATTGTGGAAATAGGGTTTTTAATAAAAGGACTTATTGTTGGGTTTTTAGCTTCGATACCCTTAGGGCCGGTTGGAGTCTTAAGTATTCAGAGGACTATTAACAAAGGAAGAACTTCTGGTATAATATCAGGAATGGGAGCGGCAACTGTCGATACTTTTTTTGCATTAGTTGCTGCATTAGGTTTAACATACATTATTAATTTTATTGAAGAGCAGCAGTTTTTTATTCAATTATTAGGCGGTGGAGTATTAATGCTATTGGGAATCCGAATTTTTAGAACAAATCCCATTAAACAAATTCGAAGACATCGTCGACAAAAAAATAAACTAATTGAAGATTATTTTTCTGTAGTTTTTTTAACCTTATCAAATCCATTGGCAGTATTTCTTTTTATAGCTGCATTTGCCGGCATTGGTATAGTTACTTCAAATGATAGTACTTTAAAATCATCATTAATAATACTAGGTGTATTTTTGGGAGCAATGTTATGGTGGTCTACCCTTACTTTTTTAATTGATTTGTTTAGAAAGAAATTTAGACTAAAACAATTATGGTGGATAAATAAAATAGCAGGCATAGTGATTATTGTGTTTGGCATTATTGCAATGTTATCTGTCTTTTTTGAATAAATGATTAAATGAAATTGAATTAGATAAAACATTAAAAATGAAGATAAAATCAGCAGAATTTGTTTCAAGTTATACAACTTACAAAGATTGCCCAAAATCTGAAATGCCCGAATATGCTTTTGTAGGTAGATCAAATGTTGGGAAATCTTCTTTAATTAATATGTTGTTTGATAAGAAGAAACTAGCTAAAACTTCTCAAAGTCCGGGTAAAACACAATTAATAAATCAATTTATTATAAATGATAATTGGTATCTAGCCGATTTGCCAGGTTATGGATATGCCAAGGTAGCAAAATCAGCTCGTAAAGATTTTAATAAATTGATAAATGAATATGCCATAAATAGGGAAAATCTTATTTGTCTTTTTGTTTTAATAGATTCGAGGCATGAACCACAAAAAAATGATTTAGGTTTTATGAGGTGGTTAGGAGAGAAACAAGTTCCTTTTGCAATGGCTTTTACTAAGGCTGATAAGCTTTCGAGTTCTGCTGTTAATAAGAATATAGTGAACTATAAAAAAGAAATGTTAAAGGAATGGGAGTCATTACCAGACATATTTATAACGTCAGCTGAACAAAAATTAGGAAGAACTGAAATCCTCGATTACATCGAAAGACTAAACGGCAATATGAAAAAATAAACTCATTCGATAATTTTTCATGCAAAGACAATGGAAATTAGAATGATATTTTTAAATTTGCAAATTCAAAAAGAAAAAGAAATATAATTAATCAGAAAAACTACTAGCAATGAGCCATCAACCTCCAATTAAGATATTCTCAGGTACAAAATCACGTTATATAGCAGAAAAAATTGTAAAGGAATATGGTGTTGAGCTAGGGAATACAACATTTATTGAATTCAGCGATGGTGAATTTACAACTTCTTTTGAAGAAACCGTTCGTGGGGCTTATGTTTTTATTATACAGTCCACTTTTCCTCCTTCAGATAATTTAATGGAGTTGTTGTTTATGATTGATGCCGCAAAACGCGCATCAGCATATAAAGTGGTTGCGGTAATGCCATATTTTGGTTTTGCACGTCAAGATAGGAAAGATAAACCAAGAGTTGCAATTGGAGCTAAGTTGGTAGCAAACCTTCTTACAGCTGCCGGAGTTGATAGAATTATGACAATGGATTTGCATGCTGATCAAATACAAGGATTCTTTGATGTTCCAGTTGATCATCTTTATGCATCATCTATTTTTGTACCCTATATAAAGAATTTAAATCTAGATAATTTAGTTATAGCTGCTCCTGATATGGGAGGAACTAAAAGAGCTAATGCTTATTCTAAATTTTTAGGAACACCAATGGTAATTTGTCATAAATCAAGAAAAAAAGCAAATGTTATTGATGAAATGACTGTGATTGGAGAAGTAGAAGGAAAGAATGTTGTTATTCTTGACGATATGATAGATACTGCCGGCACTGTAGCTAAAGCAGCTGACATGATGATGGATAAAGGTGCCCTTAGTGTAAGAGTAATCGTTACACATGGTGTGCTTTCAGGGCCTGCATATGAAAGAATTAACGATTCGAAAATTACCGAAGTAGTTGTTACAGATTCGTTGCCAATAAAACCAATATCTGATAAGATAAAAGTGGTGTCGGTTGCAGATCTTTTTGCAGATGTAATTAATAAAGTATATAATTGTCAGTCGATAAGTTCAAATTTTATAGTATAAAACTATATATTTGCACACCAAAATAAAAAGCATATTGTAAAAAAGTGTGATGGGGAATAAGAAGCTTTTAAAATTTTAGTATTATTCTGAGTAGCACGCATTAAAAAAAGAAATGAAAACATTAGAATTAAAAGGTAACTTAAGAGAAGCAGTTGGAAAAAAAACTTCTAAGAATCTAAGAAGAGAAGACCAAATACCTTGTGTTATGTATGGTAATGGAAAAAATTTTCATTTTCATACTCATGAGAAATCTTTCAAACAATTAGTTTTTACACCAAATGCATACCTTGTAAATTTCGATCTTGATGGTAATAATCATCAAGCAGTTTTACGTGCTATTCAATTTCATCCTGTATCAGATAAAATTATACATGCAGACTTTTTTGAAATAACAGATAAAGAGCCATTATGGATTCAAATGCCTGTTGAAGTTGAAGGTTCTGCTGTTGGAGTATTGAACGGTGGAAGATTAGTTCAAAAAATGAGAAAGGTTAAAGTAAAAGGATTACTTTCTGTTTTACCTGATGATATTAAAATTGATATTACAAATTTAGATATTGGTCAATCAGTTAAGATAGCAGATCTTAAAGTTGAAGGTCTTGAGTTTATGGAGCCTGCAAATGCTGTTGTGGTTCTTGTTAAAACTGCTCGTGCTGCTGCTCTTGCTGCTGGTGAAGGTGAAGAAGGTGAAGAAGGTGCTGAAGGCGAAACTCCTGCTGAAGGTGGAGATGCTTCTGCTGAAAAAGCTGCTGAATAATAAACAAATAAATTAAACTGATGAAATACTTAATTGTCGGTTTAGGAAATTTAGGAAGCGAGTATATTAATACTCGACATAATATTGGATTTAAGATATTGGATGCATTAGCTAATGCATCCAATATTTCTTTTCAGGATAGGCGTTATGCATATCGCGCCGAATATAAATTCAAGGGTAGAACTTTTATCCTAATAAAGCCTACTACATTTATGAACCTTAGCGGTAAAGCCGTTAGCTATTGGTTACAACAGGAAAGACTTTCTGCTGATAAAATGTTGGTTGTGGTTGATGATTTAGCATTACCCTTTGGATCTTTAAGAATTAAACCTAAAGGATCTGATGCAGGTCATAATGGTTTAAAAGATATTAATTTAGTTTTAGGACATCAGAATTATTCTCGTTTACGATTCGGAATAGGAAATAATTACCCAAAAGGAGCACAGGCCCATTATGTATTAAGCCCTTGGGATGATGTCGAAAAAGAAAGCTTAGCTCCAAGAATTGATTTATCCATTGAAATAATTCAAAGTTTTGGAGTACGTGGTGTTGCGAATACCATGAACGAATATAATAATAGGTAAATTTCGGATTGATTTTTTTGAGTAAGAATCTGATATTTAAAATTCCAAAAAGCAAATTTCAAACATCAAATACATTTCAAATTTCAAACCTTAATATGGTTTTGGTTTTTAATACATTGTCATTTATTTGGATTTGTTAATTGGTATTAATTGGAGTTTTATAAAGAAATAGCATGATTTGAATTATAAGATGTTAATTTTGCATTAAGATTTATAAAAATAGAAATGGATCAGGTTAAAGATTTACGTATTGATAAATGGTTGTGGGCTGTTCGAATTTTCAAAACACGAAGTCTGGCTGCAGAAGCTTGTAAAAAAGGTAAAGTTTTAATTGATAATGTTCAGGTAAAACCATCGCGTGTTATAAAAGTTGGAGAAATAGTATTTTTAAAAAAACCTCCGGTAATTTATTCTTTCAAAGTAAAGGGATTATTAGGCAAAAGGCAGTCAGCAAAAATTGTAGTCGATTACGTTGAGGATATTACACCCGAAGAAGAAAAATTAAAAATTGATATGAAAAGATTCTCTGGATTCGAATTGCGTGATAGAGGAGTGGGAAGACCTACAAAAAGAGAGCGTAGATTAATAGACGATTTAAAAAATAAAGATTAGGTATCATGATTATAGCGAAACAAAAGAAAAAAGAGAATATTGCTGAGTATATATTGTATATGTGGCAAATTGAGGACTTGATTAGAGCTTATAAATTTGATATCAATGAGATAAATAAAAACATTGTTTATAATTTTAATCAACCGGAACCAATTAAAAAGGAGATTTCTAATTGGTACGCTGGATTAATTGATTTAATGAAAGAAGAAAACAAAACAGAATCGGGTCATTTGCAATTTATACAGAATACTATAAATGATTTAAATAATACACATCTTCAGTTATTAAAATCACCTGAACAGCTAGATTATATTGAAGTTTATAATAAAGCGAAAGATGGAATAGATGAGCTAATGAATAAATCAAAAGGTACAGTCGAAAATGAAATTGAAGCTTGTTTCAATGGATTGTATGGATTATTAATGCTTCGATTACAGAAAAAAACAATTAATGCAGAAACTGCAAGTGCGATGACATCTGTTAGTCAATTAATAGCTCTAATTAACAAAAAACATAAATTAATAGAACAGGGTAAAATTGACTTGTAAACTATTTTATCAATTAAATTATTAAGATTAGCGATTAAAATAATTTGTTATATCCAGAGAGGATACAAAGATTATAAGTTTGCTAGTGAAATTAATAATTGGATTACCCAATGGTAATAGAACTTACTAAGAATATACTCCAATACTACTGATACGTTAAGATTTTAAAAAGCAAAAAGCTTTAACGTCATTATTTTCTTATTTCTGTTTTACTCTTTATTTTGGTAATTATCATATATCATTCTTCACGATTAATTCAATGATACTATAATTTCAGGAACGATAGTGAATTGAAAATTTCTAGTCGAATTGATCCCGAGTGGGCTTCACTGAGTTTGTCTAAGTGAAGTCGAGGGATCTCTTGGGTCATATCCCCCTTTCCTCGGAGCGAAATTAAAAAGAAATCATTTGTTGATACTTTGTCCGCTGGCAGCGAGCCGGTTCATTAAAAAGAAGCATGATTTACTGTATCATCAAAGCGAGGAGTTATATCAATTAAATTTCAAAATGAGCTATAAATAATTTGAATTGTTTTTTGCTTAGATGATTCAAAAAATATAAGCATAGCATTAGTTACGGTTTTATTTTTTGAAAAAATATAAGTGAAAAAGAAACGAATTATATAGCTCATTTTGGTGTTTAGTTGGTATTAAATGCTCAAAAGGAATAAATTGAATGAACTTCATAACAATTATTTTACATAAATAATTGTTTATGTAAAAGAAACGGGAATAGGTATACCAGAAGATCTTCAATTAAGATAATTTATAAAGTTCATCGGGAACTGAAAACTTATCGGGTACAGGTTTGAGTCTTATCTTATTTCAGGAGTATCCTGAAAAGTAGAATAAAAAAAAGGTTTGACAAATATTTTTAAGGGCTAAGGATTTCGGGGTTAGGTGTGGAAAAAACGGAATAATCTTATTCATAGGAACAATGGAAAATAATTCGAACTCATTTAATAGCGTTTTTTAAAACATATTGTTATTTTTAGCCGGAACAAAAATCAGGAAGTTAAAAGGTAATGCTTATAATAAAATTAAAAACATTGTATTTTTTATCTGTAAAAAGCATTATAACCTTGCTTTTACTAGTGTCATATCAAATTATTTCTCCTCAATATTCTTTGGCAAATAGCTTTAATCAGATTAAAAATGATGCTTGTATTGATTCTCTTGATACCGAGGAATCTATAAAAGATAAAGAAAACAACTATTATATTGACAGTTTGATTCAGAAACTCGATACAGAAAGCGTTGACTCGATAAAATTGAAGCTATATAATAAAATTGCGAATCATTATTATGAAAAAGAACCTGCAAAGTCGATACCATATGATATCGCAGCTATTGAATTAGCTAAGAAAACAAATAATAAGAATTATCTGAGAACCTTTTATAATAGATTAGGGCTGAGTTATTACTACATGGCAAATATAAATAGTGCTGTAAAGTTGTTTTTTGAATCATTAAAATTAATGGAAGAGGCTAATGATTCTATAGGCATTTCATCATTATTAAATAATATTGGCTTAGCATATTTATCAGGGGAATGTTTTGAAAAAGCAATAGAATACTTTTCTGCAGCACAAGCTTTAAATATTAAATTAAACATACTTGATGAGTTGTGGATATCTTATGTAAATATTGGAATAGCAAATGCAGAATTGAAACGCTATGATGATGCTTTAAAAAGCTATTTATTAGCCATGGAGAATCTGGAAAGGCTTAATGAAGAAAAAGACGATAGATATGCTTTTATTATTGGTGAAATGGGTCGATTAGATTTAAAGTTAGATAAATTTGATGAAGCAGAAACACATTTTCTGGAATCTCTATTCTACAATAGAAAAGCGAGATCAACTTATCGCGAAGCAGAGATTCTTAATCATTTGTGTGTAATTTATATAAAGACCAATAAGTTATCAAAAGCACATGATTTTGCCGAAAAATCAATAAATAAAGCAAAAGAGGCAGGAGCAATAAATGTTTTATATAATTGCTATAGTAATTTATCAGAAATTGAAGAGCTCAGAGGTAATTATAAACTATCACTGGAATATTACAAAGAGTCTACAATCATAGGCGATAGTCTTGCAAGTCAGAAAAATATGGACAATATTTATCAAGTGCAAGAAATTTTTTTGATTGAAAAACAAGAAGCAAAGGATAAATTATTAAGGAATGAAATAGAACTGAATAAAACAACACTGCAAAAAAGAAATGTTTTAATTTTTAGTTTTATTGCAATATTAATATTAATGATTTTTTTAGCTATACTTCTAGTTAAGAATGTTGAAAAAGGTAAAAAAAATAATGAAATACTTTCAAAACAACACGAAATAATTAGTATTTATAATGAAGAGTTAATGGCTAAGCAAGAGGTTATTGAGCATAAAGCTAAAGAGTTAGAAGGGAAAAACAAAGACTTAGTTGTTTTGAATACTCAAAAGGATAAATTTTATTCGATAATTTCTCATGATTTAAGGAGCTCAGTTGGCGCTATAGTTGGATTTTCAAACTTATTAATTGATAGATACGATATTTTAGTAGAAAGCAAAAGGAAAAAGTATACCACGATGATATCTAAGTCTGCCGAATCAACAATGGATTTATTGATAAATTTATTGGAATGGAGTAGATCACAACAGGATAATACAGATTTTAACCCCGAAACAATTGACCTGTACGAAATGGTATCAAATGTTATGTATTTTACTGCTCTTATTTCTGATAAAAAAAGTATTAAGACAATAATTCAGATTGAAAAAAACACATTGGTCTTTGGAGATAAAGGTATGATATTTACCATTTTTAGAAATTTAATTATTAACGCAATAAAGTTTACTCCTTTAGGAGGTAAAGTAATTGTCTCTGCAGAAAATAAGAGAGATAAATTTATAATTCATGTACAAGACTTCGGAGTGGGAATATCTGAAGATGTCAAATCAAAATTATTTGATAAAGGGGAAGTTTACAGTACATTAGGAACTGAAGATGAATCCGGTACTGGTTTGGGTCTCAAGTTATGTAAAGAGTTTGTTGAAAAGCATAATCAAGAAATTGGAGTAATAAGTTCTTTAGATCAGGGAAGTGATTTTTGGTTTACATTAGAGAAAGCTGATGAAAAAGAGTTCTAAATTTCAATATGATTTTTCAAATATATCTTCTTAAACGATATTGAAATGTATAATGATTTTTATATTTTGAATATTTCCTCTCCAAAAGGATTCGCATAAATTAGATTCTACCAGACTTCTTACTTTTTGTTACAATTAATAAAATTATCTGATTTAAATTAATTGGGATTTTTATATTTTTTCATTTGCAGATTTAACCATTCCATGGCTTCATCTTCTTTTGTGAATAGTTTGGTAGGCACCTTTGGATTACTAAATTTCAAAAATAAATTTGCAAAATAACTTGAGATCTTCGATTCAATCAGAATAGCTTGTCCGGCAACATATGATCTGTATTGTTCAGCTCCATAGGATCTGGCTTTTGAGTCAATAAAGAATACATCACGAATATCTATTAAGTTAGCACATAGTTCTGTTCCATTCCATGAATCGCCAACTTTGGTCATTTCTTTTACTGTTTCCAGATCAACTGAACAATTATTTATTGCTTTGTAAATATATATTTGATCATCTCTTCTTGTTAGCTTTATTTTGTCATTTATTACTTTACTTTCCATACTTTCCCAGTTTTTAAGTAAAAAATTATTAAAATGTAAGACATGAAATTTTCTTATTAGAAAGATAACACAATTCTAAAAAAAAAGGTTCATTTGAATTTAAAATATGAAGAATTAAAGTGCGTGAAAATGAAAAAAAACGTAATTGTTCAACAATCAAGTGTAAATATTTATACACTTCTGAATGAGTCACATAAAAATTTGTTATTTAGATAAACTGCTTTTGAAATGATAAAAGTAATCAGATTATAAAAAATAATGTTTGTATTTCTCTTCGGGGAGAAAACACTCCGTATTTCTTCCAAACCATTTATATCGATTCTTTGAAATTACCATATATATAAAATCCCTAATTGGGCTTGGAATAATGATAAAAACATAAAATAAGAACCATAGCCCTTTCAGCTTCTTGGCTATTCGAAGTGCAGCAGTAGACTTATCATAAACCTTACCATTTTCAATAAGAAATACCGAATTATTTAACTCTGTAGAAATTTTAAAATCTAATAAATATTCTTGACTAATTTCAGATTGTAAAGATGCAAATCGGAAGTAATCATTTTTATCTCTTTTTAAAATAAACTTTACCGAACCACTACATAAATTACAATAGCCATCGAATAATATAATCCCTTTATTTTTTAGACTTCGCATCATTTTTTTGATCAGGAATATAAACTTCCAATAGTTTACTCTGAACAACAGGGTTTAAAATTAAATGTTCGATTACAGCAGGAATTAAAATAGTTTCTCCTTTTTCGATAATAATTTTCTCCGATTCATAATATTTTATTTCAACCTTACCTTCAAGGCACATGTAAATAATAAATGAGTCAAGCTTGTTAGAATCTATTTCAAGAGCTTTCTCAAGATCTAAGATATTTGTTTCGAAGTATTTGTTTGATAATATTTTAGAAGCGGCATTTTTTTCTGAATTATATTCGGTTTTATAATTATTATAAACCTTAAAGTCAATGGCATCAAGAGCTTCATCAGTATGTAATTCTCTGGAATTGCCATCGGAATCTTTTCTGTTCCAGTCAAAAATTCGATAAGTAACATCCGAAGTTTGTTGTATTTCAGCCAAAACAATTCCTGCACCAATGGCATGAACTCTACCGGCAGGAATATAAAATACATCTCCAGCCTTTACTTTTTCATGATTTAGAATTTGAGGTAATTCATTGTTTTCTAAATACTTTAAATAATGATTTTTATTCGTTTCTTGATTAAATCCGGAAATGAGCTCAGCATCTTTTTGAGCATCTACAACGTACCACATTTCAGATTTGCCGTTTAAGCTATTTCTCAGTTTTGCCAGTTTATCATCTGGATGAACCTGAATTGAAAGCACATCATTTGCATCAATAAATTTTATAAGTAAAGGGAAATGAGTTCCAAATTTATCATAAACTTTATCGCCCACTAAATCACCCATATAAATTTCAATCAGTTCGTCAAGTTCATTTTCTGCAAGAAATCCATTTTTAACAACAGAAATATTATCTTCAACACCTGAGATTTCCCAGCTTTCACCAATTTTTTTATTCTCAGGAATACTCTTATTTAAAGATGAATTAAGGTTTTGTCCACCCCAGATTTTTTCTTTTAATAAAGCTTTGAATTTTAATGGATATAATTCGCTCATCTCAATAGTTTTAATATTCGTAATCAATTACAGCTTTCTCTTTTTTAATGTCTTTGCACATCGCAATTGCTTTTTGATGCTCAGTATGTTTTAGGTAAATGTCCAAATCTTCCCATGAATCATATTCAGATTGAATTACAACATCATATGAAAAATCTGTTTTTTTCATATTAACTTTCACATCGTAAGATTTCACAACATTAATTAATGATTTCATCTGACTAAAGCTTGATTTCATCTTTTCAGCTTTACTTAACCTATTAGAGTCGTTTAAAACATCAGTAAATTTAAACATAATAATATGTCTAATCATGATTTAGAAATTTTGTGTAAATTTATATTATCTTCATGCCAAAATAAGCTTAATTTATTAAATTTTTATTGATATGTCATTTATAATTGGAATAGCAGGAGGAACCGGTTCTGGAAAAACAACCGTAGTGAAAAGAATAATTGAGCAATTGCCAAAAGACGAAGTGGCAATAATATCTCAAGATTCATATTATAAGGATAGTAGTCATTTGCCACTGGAAGAACGCCAGGAAATAAATTTTGATCATCCCGGATCATTAGAGTTTAAGCTACTTGCTGAGCATATTAAATTGCTTAAAGCAGGTAAGGAGATTCAACAACCAATTTATTCTTATTTAACATGTACCAGATCTGAAGAAACGATAAAAGTAATACCTAAGAAAGTAGTAATAATTGAAGGAATATTAATACTTCAGAACACTAAGCTTAGAGATTTAATGGATATTAAAGTATTTGTCGATGCCGATAATGATGATCGATTAATGCGTGTTATTCAGAGAGACACAGTAGAACGTGGTCGCTCGGTGAACAAAGTACTGGAAAGATATGAAAAAACAGTTAAGCCAATGCACCTTCAATTTATTGAGCCCACTAAACGATATGCCGATGTAATAATACCGCAAGGAGGAAATAACAAAGTAGGGATAGATATTTTAACATCAATAATTGAAAAGAAACTTAAAGGAGGAATTTAGCATATGTTGGATAAAATCAATATCGATAATATTTTATTTCTTGATATAGAAACAGTTCCACAATATTCCGATTTTGAAGAAGTCCCTGAAGGATTTAAAGAGTTTTGGGATAAAAAATCAACCTATTTTAGAAATGAAGAACAAACGGCATCAGATGTTTATCAAAGAGCGGGAATATATTCTGAATTTGGAAAAATAATATGCATCTCAGTAGGTATTTCAAAATCAAAAAATGATCAAAGAACATGCAGGCTAAAATCATTTTTTGGAGATGATGAAACATTGCTATTAAAAGAATTTGCAGAAATGCTAAATAAATTCAGTGCCTCAAATTCAGATGTACAATTGTGCGCCCACAATGGTAAAGAATTTGATTTCCCATATATCGCACGCAGAATGTTAATTAACGGAATAAAACTCCCAAAAATTCTGGATATAGCAGGAAAAAAACCATGGGAAGTAATGTTTTTAGACACACTGGAACTATGGAAGTTTGGAGATTATAAACACTACACATCACTGAACTTATTAACACACATTTTTAATATTCCAACACCCAAAGACGATATCGATGGTAGCATGGTAGCCGATGTTTACTGGAAAGATAAAGATCTACATCGAATAGTTACCTACTGCGAAAAAGATGTTTTGGCAGTAGTTCAATTACTTTTAAAATATAAAGGAGAAGACTTAATAAATCAGGAGAATGTGGAGTCGGCAACAGTTAATAAATTGTTGTAAGATCTTTAATTAGTAAGTCGTGCTACGGATTTTATATTTCTTAAATCAGGGAGACTATATTTTTTAGAGTTGTAAACGAATAAAAAATATAAAGTCGAACTGATCCCGAAAGCGAAGCTTATCGGGATCTCGGGTCTTAACTTACCTTACGGCAGTCAGATTCCCCGCTTCTTGCAGCAAGGTAGATTATTTAAGCACTATTGCTCATGTACTTCGCAAAAAAGTTTAACTTAATTTTCATTAGTTTAAATTTGATACTTCAATATAATACCCATATTGTCATAAAATATGTAGTAAGTAAAATAGTAATAATTGAATGTATATCTCACAAAAACATTAGGTTAAAAAGTCAGTTTCAGTATGTAAAGTGTGTATTATTGTTATATTTGTTATAACAACAAGTTATGCACAAGCTGAAAAAAGAAAAACCTCCGCACGTTCAAGCACATTTAATTTTGCTCGTACCTCACTAAATCAAAAGAGCTTTCACTTCCCAGCTACCACCCAATCAAATTATACTTATCGGAATACTTAATAATCGTGAAAAGTTAATATATTTGCATTAGATGCTAATAATTATGAATAAAAAAGCAATTAATAGATTGAAAGTCGTTTTAGCCGAACACGGAAAAACCAACAAATGGCTAGCCGAAAAACTGAATAAAAACGGAACAACTGTATCTAGATGGTGTACTAATGAAGTACAACCCTCTTTAGATACACTTTTAGAAATTGCCAATTTGTTTGGTATTGATGTGAAGGAATTAATCAATTCAACGCTAGACGAAAAATGAAACTAGAAATACAAATAGATAAAGACAAGAATAAAATATTTGCTCCTTTGTTAGGTAAATGGGTTAAGTATTCAGCAGAAGAGGAATTGAAACAAAAGTTTATTTGTCGGCTTAATAACACATATGGATACTCATTAAATCAACTTGGTCAAGATGTTAAAATAAAAAAACGATATGAAGCCGATATTGCAATTTGGCGAAGCAAATTGGACAAGGGAAAAAATTCTATTCCCTCAATAATTATCACAGTTGAATGTAAGGCTGAGCATATAAAGATTAAAGAATCGGACTATTCAATCGGTTATAATTTTGCTTCAACCATTAATGCTAATTTTTTCATTGCAGTAAACTTAAAAGAAACTAAAGTTTTCCATATTAAAAATGAAATAGCTGCTAAAAAAGTTGAAAAACTAACTGAAATACCTAAAGCAGAGATTCTTGTTGACAATAACAAAATAATCAAATATGTCAATGAAAATAAGAAATTCACTAGAGATGAATTTTCTAGATTATTAACAAGAAGCCATAACATAATTAGAAATAATGACAAATTATCTCCTGAATCTGCTTTTGATGAGATTAGTAAAATTTTGTTTATGAAAATTATGTATGAACGAAGTTCTACAAGAGAAATGATTTTTTCAAGAGAGAAGTTTAAAGCAGATGAGATTAATTATGAAGAAATTATTCGACCTAGTTTAAAAAAGGATGCTCCTCATTTGGACCAAGATTATATGCAATATCTTTTTAATGAGACAAAAAAGGCATTTGCTACAGATGACCTTTTTGAACTCAAAGATATAATCAAAATAAAGAGAAATAGTTTTGAAATGATAGTCGAAGAACTTGAAGTCTTTAATCTTTCAGATACTTCAGATGACGTAAAAGGAATTGCTTTTGAACAGTTTTTAGGTAAAACTTTCAGAGGGGAATTAGGACAATTCTTTACTCCAAGAACAATTGTAGACTTTATGATTGAAATCCTTGACCCTCAAGAAGGAGAAATTGTTTGTGACCCTTGTTGTGGTAGTGGAGGATTCTTAATTAGTGCTTTTGAATTTATCAGAGATAAAATTGATATCGAAATAAATGACCAAATTAAATCATTAAAACAAAAATATTTTAATGAAAATTTTGATACATTATCATTAAGTGAACAAGAAAGAATTTCCAAATCTGTACAAGAAAAAATTGAAGAAATAAATCAAGAATTCGACATAAATAATGAAAAAAGCAGGTATCACAAGCTTTCTCATTATAGTATTTATGGAACTGATGCCAATGCAAGAATGGCAAGAACTGCCAAAATGAATATGATTATGCACGGAGATGGACACGGTGGTGTTCATCATAATGATGGACTGTTAAATGTAAACGGAATTTTTGAAGGTCGCTTTGATGTCATTCTTACTAATCCACCATTTGGTTCTAGAGTAGAAAAATCACTTAAAGTGACTGAATTAGATTTACCTTCTAATACAAAGCTAGAAAAATACAAAGCCAAATATCCAAACTATATAGAGAAAGTTATTGAACCATTAAGAGAATGGACTAGTTACATTGATAAGAAGGATAAAAGTAAAGGGAAACCAATTCTTGATTTATTTGAAGTAGGAAAATGGAGTACATCAACAGAAGTACTTTTCATTGAAAGGTGTTTAAACTTATTGAAACCTGGTGGAAGAATGGGAATCGTTTTACCAGAAGGTATTTTAAATAGTTCCAACTTAGAAAATACGAGAAATTATTACGAAGGAAAAGCTAAAATATTGTTTCTAGTTTCTTTGCCTCAAGATGTTTTTGTGAGCAGTGGAGCTGCAGTAAAAACGAGTTTAGTCTTTTTGAAAAAATTCTCCGTAAAAGAGACAGAAGACTACAACAAAATTTGTGAGGGTGCAGAAAATAGAGTCAACGATAAGTATAAAAGGGAAATTGAGTCATTAAACAAAAAACTAAGGCTAGATAAATCTTTGTCTACGGCTGATAAAAAACATATAAGAGAAGAACTAAAATCGATTAAATTAAGGAAACAAATTGAAGTAAAAAGCCTAGTTCAAAAAGAATTCGATTATGAAATTCCAATTTCTGACATCCAAAAAGCTGGAATCACCACAACGGGAGCTAAAGGAGATAATCAACTTCCTGAATTAATTGAAAAATATATTAAAAACTCTAGAAAAAAATTAAATACTAAATCACTCCAAGACTTGTCTTTCCAACTTTTCAGATACAAAAATCTTCCCAATTGGAGTGTTTCTCATTTACTTTCAAATACATTTGACTATAATGAGAATTTTAATTTTGTAAGAATTGGAGATTTTTTAAGCAGAAACAAAACAAAAATTGAAATACAAGATAATGTTCTTTACAAAAGAGTTACTATCAGGCTTTATAATAAAGGTGTAAAACTTAGAAATACTGCTTATGGCAAAGATATAGGTACTAAAAAACAATATTTATTATCTAAAGACCAATTTCTTATTTCAAAAATTGATGCTAGAAATGGAGCATTTGGAATCGCAACAGAAGAGGTTGATGAAGCAATTATAACCGCAGATTTTATTGCATATAATATCGACACTACCAAAATAGACCCATTATTCCTTGTGCTTATAACAAGTACTCAGCAATTTTTAGATTTTGCTCAAAGCTCCAGTTCTGGAACAACAGGTAGACAAAGGATAGATGAAAAAAAATTTCTAGACGTCAAAATACCATTGCCTAAACTTAACAAACAAAAGGAAATCCTTGAAAAATATAGAGAAATATTAAGACAAAAGGAAATCATTCTAGCAAAGGAAAAAAATGCAAAAGAAGATTTTGAACAAAAAATATTTAAATCCGTATAGTTATGCAACTAAAAAAATTATACATAAACGATTATAAAATATTAAAGGATTTTACTATTGAATTTCCTTATGATTTTAAGAAATATATTTCGGTTTTAATCGGAACAAATGGTTCTGGAAAATCAACCATTTTAGAAGCAATTGCTCAAATTTTTAGTAGCATTTTACTAAATGAAAAAGCAAAATTCGGTTTTGAGTTGGAGTATTCAGTTAGTTTTGAAAACATAACAGAAGAAACATTTAACTCTAGTGAATTTCGTATTGCATATATTTTAGTAAAGTTAAAAGCAAATGAAGGAGAAGAAGTAAATATAAGTATTGATAGTGGAATGGACAATACTGACTTTACTGATAAAATCATTACAGGTAAGCATAAGGTTATCTTCAGTCAAGGCTCTCGAAATGTTGCCCTTTCATATCTCCCTGGCAATATTGTAATCTACTATTCTGGCTTGTCTGAGATTATGCAAGAATTAGTTGAACCACACAACGAAATAATTTCAACTGCATATAGAAAAAATAACACTTTGGCAGAAAGAGATTTTTTCTATTTTCAACCAGAACATTTTGGAATTATTCTGACGAGTTTACTCTCTTTTGAATATGGCGATATTCCCGATTTTCTAAGAACAAAATCTAAAATTAACGGAGTTCAAAGTATTCAAATAAGATTACAAAAACCTGAATGGGCAAGTGATTCTATTCAGAATTTTTGGGGAGCAAAAGGAGAAGTAAGAAACTTTTTAGACTATTTAAATGAAAACTCTGCAACTGCTGATGATTTAGCAAACCCTGATAATTCTAAGGGAATTGGAAACATCATAATTGAAACTTTTCAAGACGAAGCTATTATCATTACAATTATTTCACAAGAAAGACTATTTGAAATTCGTAACCACTTAATTGAAGAAAGAAAACTATTTGAAATACTAAATATCATTTTTGCAGACGGTATGTTAAATGACATTTCGTTTTCATTAAAAAAAGCAGGAGAAGAATATCAAACTTTTGGCGAATTAAGTGAGGGAGAACAACAAGCAATAATTATTAAAGGTTTAACTGAATTACTTTCAGAAAAAAACTCTCTTTTCCTTTTTGATGAACCCGATACTTATTTACACCCAAAATGGCAACGTCAGTTTATAACTGACATAGAAGGCGCAGTGGATTCAAGTTACAATTCTGAAAACTCATTCGTAATAGCAACTCATTCTCCTCAATTACTAAGTAATGCACAATCAGAACTAAATTTTGTGAAAATTATTGAAGATGGAGACTTGATAGAAAATACACCAAAGTATTACGGAAGAGAAATAAACTCCATTTTATATGATTTAATGGGTGTTGAAGAACGAAACAAGTTAGTAAGTGATAAAATAAGTGATTTATACACACTAATTGCAGAAGAAGATATTGAAGATGCCGAAAGTTCATTAAAAGAGTTACAAGACCTTATTGGAAAAGACGACCCAGAATTAAAAAGAGCTGAAATTCAAATCACTTACTTAAAAGAAGACGAATGAAAGCTATAACCAAAGGAAATGAGCCCATATCATTAACTCAACATAGAGCAAATCAACCTGCTTTTTATAACAATTTACTTAAAGATGATACAAGAGCTTCATTGCTGACAGAACAAGGTCATATTTGTTGTTATTGTATGCGACGAATTCCCGAATCTGGAAAAACACCAGGTTCTAAGATTGAACATTTTTTATGTCAAGATAACCACTCCGATGAGGAGTTAACTTACGGAAATATGCTTTTAGCGTGTTTAGGTTATGAAGGTTCTCCAAAACGATTACAAACTTGTGATTCAAAAAAAGGAAATCTTAGCTTAACATATTCTCCATCTAATCTAGCTAGAAATATTGAGGATTTAATAAAGTATAAACCTAATGGTGAAATATACTCTTCTGATGAAATTTTAAATACGGAATTAGAAACAGTATTAAATTTAAATGTAAAACAATTAAAAGAGAACAGAAGAGTCGTTTATGAAACTGTTCAAAATAGAATTAGAAATAAAGTAAAACAGCATAAAACGAATACATTACAAAAACGGTTTTTAGAATCTGAAAAAAGGAAATGGCTCAATTTGGATAATGGAAAATATACGGAGTTTTGTATGGTAGGAGTTTTTGTGATTGACAAGAAACTGAAAAGAATAGCGTAAGTAGCCAACGTAAGTTCAAGCACATTTGTATTTGCTCGTACCTCACAAATTCAAAAGAGCTTTCACGCCAACGCTAGCATGTTTTCGGAAGGAAAGCCAGTGGGTAACAATGTATAAAAATAATAGCCAAGATAGCAGTAAATTAAAGGGTTGTATCCCGCTTCTATTTTTGTGTAACCTGACAGTGAATTACTCTGCAATCGCCTACTTTGTAAACTATCTCCACTGGCGCGGAAATGTTTTCCGTGCCCCCTGCTAAGCTTAGTTTGTAAATCGAAGCAGCTCGGCATTCCAATAGTTATCGGACATCAACTACGTCGTATTATAAAGTTTATTTGCAATTAACATTGTTTTGAAAAAACAAAGGATAATTATAAAAAGAAACCTAGATGAACGGATTTGTAATCTGGTCGTAGAATATAAAAAGAACTCGCTGGCGCAGAAATATTTTCCGTGCCTATTGTATTAATTTTTATATTTGAGACTAAAACAACAAAACATATTGGCGAAGTAAAATCCTTAATAATGAAATCTATTGAAGAACAGACGTAATAATACTTGCATAGAATAAATTGTAGCAACATCGTTAAAAGAAAAATATGTTTGAAATAAAGAAAGCAACTATACATGATACTGAGCTCATACTTAAATATATTAAGGAACTTGCTATTGTTGAAAACCTACCTTATGAAGTTTCTGTAACGAAAGAAGATATTGAGCAAAATATATTTAGTAAAGATTCAAACGTTGGAGCATTGATTTGTTACAATGAACAAATGCCATGTGGTTTTGCCGTTTATTATTATACTTTTTCAACCTCAACAGGGAAAAAAGGCTTACATCTTGATGATTTATATATTGAGCCCTCTCATCAAGGGAAAGGATATGGAAAAAGTGTATTAGCTTATTTATCTAAACTTGCAGTGAAGAGTAACTGCTCCAGATTTGAATGGTGGGCTTTAAAGACAAATATTTCAGCTATAAAGTTTTATGAAAACATTGGAGCAAGAAAAGTAGATGAAATATTTATCTTTCGTTTAGACTCAGAGGGGATTAATGTCATGGCAGAAAATGAAAAAACTCAATAATAACAGTTGCTAATTTATAAAAACAATAGCGATTTAGTCGTGTATTCGAGGCTTGTGGCTCGCCTCCGCTGGCGCAGAAATATTTTTCGTACATTTTGTAATAAATTATTATAAAATCTTTAATTTGTAGTATGTCGTGTCACAGATTTTATATTTATAAAGCAAACCTGATAATAGATGTTATTCAGAAATAAAAGTTTTTGCTCTTTCTATGGAGTATCCGTGTTACGACTAGTTAAATCTACCACCAAATGAGTGAACAAAAATATACAATAAGAAACGCCAGACCCAATGAATTTGCCGAAATAGGTAAGTTAATGGTTAAAGTATATTCGCAATTAGAAGGTTTCCCAAAAGAATCAGAACAGCCAAAGTATTATGAAATGCTAGCTAATATTGGAGCATTAACAGAAAAGCCGGAAACAGAATTATTAATTGCAATCTCGTCTGATAATAAAATAGTAGGAGGCCTTGTTTATTTTGGAGATATGAAATATTATGGTTCAGGAGGAACAGCAACCAAAGAACAAAACGCAGCCGGTTTCAGATTATTAGCAGTTGATAATTCAACAAGAGGACATGGCATAGGTAAACTCTTGACAAATGAATGTATTCGAAAAACGAAAAGCAAAAAAATAAATCAAGTAATTATACATACTACAAAAGCGATGCAAACAGCGTGGGGAATGTATGAAAAAATAGGATTTAAAAGATCAGAAGATTTAGATTTTATGCAAGGAGAGCTTCCTGTTTTTGGATTTAGGTTATTCTTGTAAAATAAAATCATTAATTTTTTCTAAAAACAATTCAGGCTGCTCAGCGTGCAACCAATGACCGGCATTTGGAATTATTTCAATGTCAGCATAAGGAAAAATCTTTTTTATAGTTTTTTCATCATCCTTTTGAATATAATCAGAATTACCCCCTTTCATAAATAAAACAGGAAAGCCCGTTATCTCAGGTTGATTTTCATCCAAACCCTCCAAAATATTTTTCAGTTCATTTTTAAGCGCTCTGATATTTAATCTCCAGCTATATTCGTTATTTTTCGATCGATTAATATTTTTCAAAAGAAATTGGCGAATTCTATTCTCAGGAATCGATTTTGCTAAAATATCATCAACATCTTGGCGACTGCCTATTCCATAAAAATCAAGATTAAACATAGCTCGTATAATTGTTGTATGAGCCAGTAGTTGATTTGAATTTGTAAACTGGTACGAGCTTGGAGAAATGTCAGCGACTATCAAATGACTTACTCTTTCAGGATAATCGGCAGCGAAAAACATAGCAACTTTGCCACCCATTGAATGCCCAATAATTATTGCTTTCTCAATGGATTGTGCATCCATAAATTCAAGCAAATCAGCTTTTAATAACTGGTAGTTATGATCAGGAGAGTGCGGCGATTTACCATGATTTCGTTGATCAATTATAAAAACCTCAAAATTCTCAGCCAACTTTCGTCCAATACTTACCCAATTATCAGAAGAACCATATAAACCATGAATAATTATTAAAGGTGGTCCTTGTCCATATTTTCTGAAGAATAGATCCATTTTAATTCATATGTAAAATTATGAGTAGTAAACATCAAATATAACATCTCTTTAAATCCGCAATGCGTGGCACGGTTTTGTTAATAATCAGCAAGTTGATTATAATTTCATGTCATCTATATTTTTAACCGTGGCACGGCTAATTACTCAATAATTTAAATGAATGAAAATTCACATGCGGATATTAGGTAACTTCTTAATACTTTAATCTTTTTACTTTATCCTTTTATCTTGATTATTTCAATTCCCTTAAATACATTTGAACAGCATTCTCTAACCCTAAATAAAGAGCATCAGAAATTAAAGCATGTCCAATAGAAACCTCTAATAAACCTGGAATATTCAGCTTGAAATACTTTAAATTATCTAAATTTAAATCATGACCGGCATTTATTCCAAGACCTACACTGTTAGCTATTTCCGCTGCTTTAACAAAAGAGAAGATTGCTTGTTCTTTGTTTATATGGTAATTATCAGCATAAGGTTCAGTGTATAATTCAATTCTATCTGTTCCTGTATCGGCTGCATTCTTAATTAGTTCAGAATCCGTTTCAATAAAAATCGAAGTGCGAATACCTCCTGATTGAAATCGAGAAATAATATTTTTTAAATAATCTTTATGTTTAATTGTATCCCAGCCGGCATTTGAAGTTAAAGCCTCAGGAGGATCAGGAACTAAAGTTACCTGGTTTGGTTTCACGTCCAAAACCATTTTAATAAAATCTTCTGAGGGATAACCCTCAATATTAAATTCAGTAGTTATAATAGGTTTTATGTCATAAACATCCTGATAACGAACATGTCTTTCGTCAGGACGTGGATGAACAGTTATCCCTTCTGCTCCATATCGCTGACAATTAATTGCAGCATCCAATACATTTGGATAATTTCCGCCTCGAGCATTTCTTAATGTCGCAATTTTATTTATATTTACACTTAGTCTGGTCATATTTTGTTATTTGACAAAAGATTAAACAATTAGTGATTGTGATTGTTAATTCAACAAAAATACGAGTATTTTCGAGAACAGATAAATTATGTTGGCAAAAGATTTAATATCGGATGAAATTCCTGCACTGCGCAATTCAGACTCAGCGGTTGAGGCTTTGAACTGGATGGAAGTTTTTCGTATTTCACATTTGCCAATTGTAGATAATGAAGAATTTTTGGGACTTATTTCTGAAACTGATATTTTTGATTTAAATAATCCAAGTGAGGCAATTGGTAATCATAAGCTGTCATTATTGCGACCATCTGTAAAGTGCGATCAGCATATATATGAAATAATAGAGGTTGCAGCAAGCCTCAAATTAACCGTTGTTCCGGTACTCGATTATAATAATAAATTTTTGGGTGTAATTCAAATGACTGATTTGTTGCATTACTTCGCAAAACTTTCTGCAATTGAAAAGCCCGGTGGAATAATAGTTTTAGAAACAACACAGAGTGATTACTCCATGACCGAAATATCGCAAATTGTTGAATCAAACGATGCTAAAATTTTAAGCATGTATGTTAATACATTAGAAGATTCTACAAAACTTGAGATTACATTAAAATTAAATATTACTGATTTAACATCAATTATACAGACATTTAATCGTTATGAGTATAATATAAAAGCATCATTTATGGAATATGATGAGCAGGACGATCTTTATAATGAGAGGTACGATCAATTCATGAGATATCTTAGTACCTAAACGCATATATGACTTCATTATTTAATAAAATAGCACTTTCTATAATATTCAATTTTATATTTATTATGATCTCATTTTCTCAAGAAAATGTTGACAGTACAGATGTATTAATTATAAACAAAATAGAATTAATTGGGAATAAAATCACCAAAAATGAAATAATATACAGAGAATTATTGTTCAATGTAGGTGACAATGTTTTAAAAACAGAATTGAAGTCACTAATAACAAGATCAAATGAAAATTTATTGAATACAGCATTGTTTAATTTTGTAACAATTAAATATATTGAGGATTTAAATGGAATTAATGTTTTTATCGAACTTCAAGAACGTTGGTATATTTGGCCATATCCTGTATTAGAACATGCTGATAGGAATTTTAGTTCATTTCTTAAAAACGAGGAATGGTCTAGAATAGATTATGGTTTGTTTTTTTTGATAAATAATTTTCGGGGGAGAAAAGAAACATTAATACTGAAAACAATTTTTGGACATAATAATAGATATAACATGTATTATTATAAGCCGTTTATTGACAAACTACAAAAATTGGGTTTTGGTTTTGACATTGATTATATTCAGAATCATGAAATTGCTTTTCAAATTGCAAACGATGAATTGGAATATGTAAAGTTAACAAGAGAGTATTCTAGAAAAACATTAAAGATTTCTAATTTTTACACTTATCGTCCCCGGCATAATACAGATCATCTTTTAAATTTTAAATTTACTAATGTATACCTCAATGATTCTGTTGTTGCATTAAATAATAATTATTTTTTCGATAATAAAAGCGAGATTGCCTTCTTTACGGTAGGATATGATATTGATTATGATACAAGAGATTCGAAAATTTATCCATTGAATGGATTTCGTGCGTATTTTTCAGCGCTTAAAAATGGTTTAGGAATATTGTCTGATAAAGGCAATTTTGAATTAAGATCAATAATTGAAGAGAATTATCAATTTACTGATAAGTTTTTTGTGAGCACTAGTATTTTAGGAAAAATGAATATAAATAATAGCAATTCATTTTATTTTTTGGAATCTTTAGGTTGTGATAATTATATAAGAGGAATGGAATATTACGTTTCAAAAAGCGATAATCATTACATTTCTAAAACAAATCTGAAATATGAAATAATTCCTCAAACTAATTTTGATTTAAAGTTTATTTCATCAAATAAATTTAGCAAGGTACATTATGCATTATATATTAATTTGTTTTTTGATACAGGTTATGCCAATTCAAACGAGGTTATGAATAGTAAATTAACAAACGAATTTTTATACAGCGGAGGAGTTGGTATTGATCTTGTAACATATTACGATAAAGTTTTGCGAATTGAGTATTCATTAAATAAATTTGGAGAACACGGAATATTTTTTCACCTTGGAGCTCCAATAATTGACGATTAGAATGAAAGTAGCTATATATGGTCGAAATTTTGATTCGGGATTTAAAGAATATGTGAAAAAATTCTTTGAAATTCTTTATTCAAATAATATTGAAATTACTATTTATAAAAAATTCTTTGATTTTTTAATTAAAGAGATTGATTTAAATTCCAACTTAGTATCAGTATTTTCAAAGCACCTTGAAATCAAAAATGATGTTGATTTATTGTTTAGTATTGGCGGTGATGGAACTATATTAGATGCAATAACAATAGTTCGAGATTCAAATATTCCAATTGTAGGACTTAATACTGGTAGGTTAGGCTTTTTAGCAAGTATATCAAAAGATAATATTGAACCGGCGTTAAACGCTATATTTGCAAAGAAATTTACAATAGATGAGAGATCTTTAATTAAACTAGAATCTACGTCAGGATTATTTAAAGAATTCCCATATAGTTTAAATGAAATAGCTGTACAAAAGGTTGATTCTGCAATGATCACTGTTCAGGTACACATTGATGATGAGTTCTTAAATACTTATTGGGCAGATGGTTTGCTTGTTTCAACTCCAACAGGATCAACAGCATATTCATTAAGCGTAGGGGGACCTATAATAGTTCCTCAATCCGGGAATTTTATTATTTCACCAATCTCACCTCACAATTTAACAGTTAGACCAATTGTGCTTCCCGATACAAGTAAGTTGAAATTAAAATTGGATGGGCGTTCACTTAATTATATTTTATCATTAGATCATAGGTCAATTATGATAAAAAATACCGAAGAAATAATAATAAGTAAAGCGGAATTTAAAATAAAGCTAATAAAACTAAATAGCACAAGCTTCTATAAAACATTACGAAATAAGCTGATGTGGGGCGTTGACAAAAGAAATTAACTATAATATAAATAAAAATGAAGCGTTTAAACAGTAAACTTTTTAAGTTAATATATTATGCCCATTAAAGATTTAAATAAAAAAAGATAATTTTGCATATCTTTGATTATTATTTATGAAAGCCTTAAAATACATATTATTGTTTTGTTTTTTGTTAGTTTCAAGTTTTGTGTTTTCTCAAAACTGGAAATTATCTAGATACGCCTATACTTACGGAATAGGCATATCTAATTATTTCGGAGACATTGGAGGTGCGTCAGAAGCGGATGCCTCGGGTTTTTCCGATCTTGATGTAGCTTATTCAAGACCTCTTCTTGCAGTTGGATATCATTATAAAATGAAAGAACGTATTGCCGTAAAGGGAAATTTAACTTTCGCTAATATGCATGGATCTGATGCTAATTCTTTTAATGAATTGAGAAATTATTCGTTTACTACTAATATTTATCAATTATCTGGTCATGTTGAATACCATATTACAAAAGAAGCGCAAATGGTGTCGTATAATAGAATGTCTATGCGTGGAAAAGTAAATAAATTTAATACAAGTATTAATTTATATGTTTTTACAGGTATTGGAGGAGCATATTATAAAGTGACAGCACAAGATAATTTAATTAATGAACCAAGATTTACAGATGATAAACACTTAACATTTGTAATTCCTGTCGGAATTGGATTGAAATATCCATTAACCAGTTCAACATATATTGGACTTGAAATTGGAGGGCATGTAACAACAACTGATTTTATTGATGGATTAAATTCGAAAAGTGATGCGAATGAGTATAATGATGTATACTATTTTACAGTAATAAACGTTTCAACTAAAATTAAAAGAACAAAACGAAGAAGGTAAAATTGATTTTAGAAAAATGAAGAAATATTTATTGTTGGTTCTATTTATTTATTCAGCTAATATACTATACAGTCAAAGTAAATCAGAATTGGGCGTAATTCTGGGCACTTCATATTATCAAGGTGATATTAATCCATCAAGAATATTTTATTCACCTTCGATGGCATACGGAATAATATTCAAATATAATCTTTCAAAACATCTTTCTACAAGTTTAAAAGGAGTCTATGGGAAATTAAGTGGAAACGATAGTGATTTTAATAATTTAGAAAATCAGCTACGGGGAGCTTCTTTTTCAACAGGTCTAATTGATGTTTCTGTATTATTTGAATTTAATTTCTTGCCATATTCAAGTTCAGGCTATATAAAAAAGAATAAAGATAGGTTTGCACCATTTATATTTATGGGGATAGGAGGCAGCTATTTAATTGGCTCGGGAGGGATTGAAAATCCTGTTACAATTCCTTTTGGATTAGGAATTAAATATAATATCTTTGAGCGCTTAACTTTAGGCTTGCAGTGGAGTTATCAAAAAACATTTAATGATCAGATTGATGGAGTTATAAATATTCAGGATACTGATAATTCACCAGTAATTCATAATGATGACTGGTATTCTTTTTGCGGAGTATTTTTAACTTATAAACTGTTTAAAGATAAGATTGATTGTCCGATTTATAAATAGGAAATGGATTTAAAGAGTAAAATTGATATAGAAAATCTTCCGAAGCATATTGCTGTTATAATGGACGGAAATGGAAGATGGGCGAAAAAAAAAGGGAATCAAAGAATTTTTGGGCATAAAAATGGTGTCAAAGCTGTTCGCGATTCAGTAGAAGGTGCAGCAGAGTTGGGAATTCAGTTTCTAACTTTATATGCTTTTTCAACTGAAAATTGGAATAGACCAAAGCAAGAAGTGGATGCCTTAATGTCATTATTAATTGCTACAATAAATTCTGAAACAGACACACTATTAAAAAACAATGTTCGTTTATTAACAATTGGCAATATTGATGGATTACCAAAAAAAGTTAGTAAAAACTTAAATGAATTGATAAATAAAACATCTCAAAACACCGGATTATCATTGGTTTTAGCGTTGAATTATAGTGCAAGATGGGAGATTATTAACGCGGTTAAAGAAATTATTAAAGAAAATAATAATACATCAATTGATATTAACAGTATTGACAATGAGTTTTTCGAAGGATTCTTAAATACAAAAAACATTCCTGATCCTGATTTACTTATTAGAACCAGTGGTGAATATAGAATTAGTAATTTCTTAATTTGGCAAATAGCATACTCTGAGTTATATTTTACAGAAACTTTATGGCCAGATTTTAGAAGAGAAAATTTGTACGAAGCGATTATTGATTATCAAAAAAGAGAACGTCGTTTTGGTAAAATTAGTGAACAATTAAATTAATAATAATAAAATTGAATTTAAAAGAATGATAAGCAAATTCTTATACGGTATAATTTTAGCTTTAATGGTTACATCTATTTCTGCTCAGGAAATCAATTACGGGGAAATGCCTGTTTCTGATTATAAAAAGCCTCAGGAATACATTTTAAAAGAAGTTAATGTAATTGGTATTAAATACCTTGACGAAAATATATTAGTTAATTTATCAGGTTTAGTTATCGGGAAAGAAATTGTAATTCCTGGAGATGATATAACTAAAGCAATTCAAAAACTTTGGGATCAAGGATTGTTTTCAGATGCAAAAATTTACGTATCCAAAATTGATAAAGATAGTGTTAGTTTAGAATTTTTTCTTCAAGAGCGACATAGATTATCTGAGTTAGAAATTATTGGATTAAAAAAAGCTAAAGAAAGTGATATTAGAGAAAAACTTGAGTTAAAACGAGGAATGCAAGTTACAGAGAATCTAATTAATAAATCTGAGCGAATAATAAAAAAATATTTATATGACAAAAAATATTTAAATTCTGTAATTGATATTGTACAATCAGATGATACAGTTGCAGGCTTAAATAATGTTAAGCTTAAAATTCATATTGAGAAGGGTGAAAAAGTAAAAATTAAAGAGATTAACGTTCACGGGAACACCGTTTTTGCAGATTCAAAAATTAAAAGAGCGATGAAGGAAACAAAACAAGTGGATATAAACTTTTTTAAGGGCTCAAAATATGTTGATGAGGAGTATGAGAATGATAAAAAACTAATTATAAGTAAATATAATTCAGAAGGGTATAGAGATGCCGAAATTATAATTGATTCTGTTTATGAAGTAAGTCCTAAAAGAATTGCAATTGATTTGCATATAAGTGAAGGGAATCAATACTTTTTTAGAAATATTGATTGGGTTGGAAATACTAAATATACCTCAGCCGGACTTGGTAGAGTGCTTAAAGTAAAAAAAGGAGATCCGTATGATACAGAATTGCTTTATGCAAGATTAAATATTGATGAAGATGCTGTAAGTGGTTTGTATCTTGACGAAGGTTTTCTGTTTTTTAATGCTACTCCTATTATTATGAAAGTTGAAACTGATTCAGTTGATATTCAAATGCGAATTACGGAAGGTGAAAGATTTAGCTTAAATAAAGTTATAATTAGAGGAAATACAAAAACGAATGAGCATATTGTAAGAAGAGAATTAAGGACAAAACCCGGAAAATTATTTAGTAAATCTGAAATAATACGATCTCAGAGAGATCTTTCTCAGCTAGGGTATTTCGATCCGGAACAATTTGGCATTGATCCAATTAATATAAATCAGGCCGAAGGTTTAGTTGATTTAGAGTATAGCTTAGTGGAAAAATCGACAGATCAACTTGAAGTATCTGGAGGTTGGGGAAACAATATGTTTGTAGGTACACTTGGATTAAGATTTAGTAATTTTTCTGCTAGAAGTGTGTTTAAAAAGGGAGCATGGCGACCGGTTCCTTCAGGTGATGGACAAACATTAAGTTTAAGAGCTCAAACAAATGGTCAATATTATTCTGCTTATAGCGCTAGTTTTGTAGAACCTTGGTTAGGTGGTAAAAAGCCAGTATCGCTATCAGTATCAGCGTATTATACTATCCAGAAAAAAACAAACTATTTATTTGAGGCCGGAAGTGAGTACATGAAAATTTTTGGTGCTTCTGTGGGGATTGGTAAAAGATTAAAGAAACCCGATGATTATTTTACTCTCTCTAACTCACTGGGTTATCAAAGATATGATATGAATGAATGGGATTACTTTATATTCCAGAATGGGACATCAAATAATATTAGTCTAACTACTACTTTATCACGAAATTCTACTGACCAGGTAATTTACCCGAGAATGGGATCTTCATTTTCATTAACTTTACAATTGACTCCACCATATTCTTTATTTAAGGGAGATGATTTTTGGAAAATGTCTGGAGATGAAATTATAGCACTTGATGCCAGAAATCAGGAAATAGATGATAATAATGCTGGTTTACCGTCAGGAACTATTGCCGATGCAAGAACAAAAACAACTATATTAGATGTTGAGAATGCTGAAAAGTACAAATGGATAGAATATCATAAATGGAAATATAAAGGGGCATGGTATCTAAAAATTTGGAAAGATTTAGTTCTAGCAACAAATACCGAATTTGGGTATTTAGGTTATTATAATGAGGATGTTGGATATTCTCCTTTTGGTAAATTTGAACTAGGAGGTGATGGTATGTCTGGTTATAGTTTATATGGTGTTGATAATATCTCACTAAGAGGATATGAGAATAGCTCCTTGACTCCAAGGAATGCAAATGGCATGAAATTAGGTAATGTTTATGAAAAAATTAATTTTGAGTTACGTTATCCTGTTTCCTTAAAACCACAAGCAACAATTTATGTATTAGGATTTGTTGAGGCAGGTAATGCATGGTCTGATATGGATAACTTTAATCCGTTTAATATTCGAAGATCTGCTGGCGTTGGTTTAAGAGCATTTTTACCTATGTTTGGTTTGTTAGGAATTGATTGGGGTTATGGATTTGATGAAATTCCAAATGCACCGGGCGCTGGTGGAAGTCAATTTCATTTTGTGATAGGTCAGCAGTTTTAAAAAATGGTTACTATGAAGAGAATATTTTTTGGTTTAATTCTTGTATTTGCTACAACGGTAATCTGTGCACAAAAATATGCATTTGTTGATACAGAATATATATTAAATAATATTCCTGCATATAAAGCAGCACAAGATAAATTGAATAAATTATCTACTGATTGGCAAAAAGAAATTGAAGCAGAGCACCTAATTCTCGAAAAAATGCACCAAGATTATCAAGCTGAAAAGATTTTGCTAACAAAAGAGATGATGAAGCAACGTGAAGCAGAAATTGCAAGTAAAGATAGGGCTGTTAAAAATTTACAAAAATTATTCTTTGGGCCTAATGGCGAGTTGTTTAAGAAGCGTTTGGAGCTTATTAAGCCTATTCAGGATGAAGTTTATGATGTAATAAAAGATATTGCAGAATCAGGTAAATATTCAATTATATTTGATACTGCGTCAGGAACAACTATTCTGTTTACTGATCCAAAGTATGACAAGAGTGACGAAGTATTAGAAAAATTAGGCTATAAAAATTAATTTTATAAATTTGTATATAAATAAAAAAAAGTAACAGATGAAGAAAATATTTAAAATTTTATTGATTGCTGTTTTAATTTCAGGATCAAGTGCTTTTGCACAAAAAACGGATTATAAATTTGGTCATATTAATTCGAATGAATTACTTGCAGTAATGCCTGAAAGAGATAGTGCAGGAGTAGCTTTGCAAGCTTATAGTCAAATGTTACAGCAAGAAATGGAAGCAATGCAAGTAGAGTACCAAAGTAAGGTAAATGCATATCTTGAAAAACAAGATGCATATTCGGATCTTGTTAAACAATCCAAAGAAAGTGAACTTCAAGAAATGCAACGTAGAGTTCAAGAGTTTCAACAAACCGCACAGCAAGATTATCAACAAAAAGAATCTGAATTATTTCAACCAATAATGGAAAAGGCACAAGCAGCTATAGAAAAAGTAGCTAAGGCAAATGGATTTACTTATGTATTTGATCTTGGTGCTGGTGGTCTTTTATACTTCTCTGCACAAAGTATAGATCTTCTTCCATTAGTAAAGGCAGAATTAGGTATTGAATAAAACAATAATATTAAATATTTTTGACCATCTTTAAGCTTTAAAGATGGTCTTTTTTTATTATGATAAGGAATAATCAACCAATTGGTATATTTGATTCTGGTGTTGGAGGTTTAACTGTATGGAAAGAATTAGTTAAATCTTTACCCAATGAATCGGTGATTTATTATGCAGATAGTGCTAACTGTCCATATGGTCCTAAGGATAAAGAAACAATTATAAATCTAGTTACTAAAGTAGTTGATTTTTTAATTTCGAAAGAATGTAAAGCAATCATTGTTGCATGTAATACAGCTACTGCTGCAGCAATTGATTTTCTTAGATCTAAATATGATATACCATTTATTGGGATGGAGCCTGCGGTTAAACCAGCAGCTCAAAATTCTAAAACCAAAAGCATTGCTGTGCTCGCAACTGAGGGAACATTTAACGGAAAATTATATACTGAAACTAGCAGGAAATACGCAAAGGATGTTGTTCTAAATATTAAGGTTGGCGATAAGCTAGTTGATATTGTAGAAAAGGGGATGGTAAATGCGCCATCGACAGAAAGCTACCTTAGAACTTTGATAAACCCATTAATAGATAAAAATATTGACCATTTAGTATTAGGATGTACACATTATCCTTTTTTAATAGGGGTGTTAGAAAAAGTATTACCAATAAATGTTAAGATAATTGATCCTACGCTTGCAATTGTTAAACAGACAAAGAGAGTGTTAGGACAATTTGATTTATTAAATTTGCAGAAAATTGAACCATTTTATAATTTTTATTCTTCAGGGGAATTTACTATTCTTGAAAATATACTAAGAAAAATTACAAACAAAAATTATAGGGTTGAACAAGTGTAATATTAATTGATATTATAATCAATTAAATAATTTTAATTTGAAAAGGTAAATTAAAAAACAACAAATCCCGGCAAACTGCCGGGATTTAGATATTTGTGATTAATTTATTTTTTCAAGTATCTGATAAAATTCACGTGGCTCCGAATCGAAAATGCTATAATATCCAATGGTCATTGTTAGTAAAAGCTTACCGTAATTTTCATCAAAAGCAACAAAGTTCGAATTGCCACATTCAACATTAGACATGTCAGTTGGATTTGATGCACAAGTAAATATAGGTGAATAATTTAATATTTGATCTAAACCATCCCACTGAACAGGATAAGAAATATTTCCAGATTCATCTATTTGAAAATATAATACATTATCTATCCATTTACAAAAACCAATCATTTTATAAGTATTCTTGTTAATTTTCTCAATTTGATATGTGTCAAACCACATCTCTGCTTCGAATAATAAAACACCTATCCGATAATATAAGCCCTCATTACATTTGTACTCACCCTCAATATCATAAGCAAGAGTTGCATTAGCCGTCAGACTGTCTAAAAACCTTCTTTATTAACAATACTGTGAATTTTATTAACATTCAGTAAATTAGGCTATTATAAATTTGACAAAATTCTTATTTCTCATTATCTTGTGATAACCAATAAGATAAGATCATGAAATATATCGTAGGAACAGACAGATTACAAATCAACCTGTTTCCGGTATCTCTTGACCAATCAATAGAACATGATAATGAAGTACGCTTGATAGATCTGTTTGTAAATAGTTTGCCATTAGATGATTATGGATTTAAAGTAGATTTTGGTGAGAATGGTCGCCCAGGATATCACCCTGAAGTGTTGTTAAAGCTATTTATTTATGGTTATTTAAATCGAGTTCGTTCGTCAAGAAATCTGGAAAAAGAGAGTAAGCGTAATATAGAGGTGATGTGGTTATTAGAGCAGCGACAACCCGATCATAACACTATATCCAACTTTCGAAGAGATAATAAAAAAGGCATTAAGAAGGTTTTTAGAGCTACCGTAGAGTTGGCTAAGAATTTTGATCTTATAGGAGGTAAATTGCTTGCAGGAGATAGTACCAAATTTAGGGCTCAAAATAGCAAGAAGAATAACTATAACCAAAAGAAAATAAATCGACATCTGGAATATATTGAGAATAAGCTGGAATCATATCATGAGGAACTTTCCAAGAATGATGGAGATAATGAACAAAAAGAGCAAGTCAAACTGGAAATACAAAAACAAGAAGAGCGCAAGGCTCATTATAAAGCTATAGAGCAACAAATTCAAGAGACAGGTCAGGAACAGGTTTCAACAAGTGACCCTGAGAGTCGGCAAATGATTGTACGCAATAATATTACCGAAGTAGCTTATAATGCACAGAGTACAGTAGATTCAAAACATAATATACCCATTGATTACAAAGTAACAAATTGCAATGATTCAAAAGCCATGGGAGGTATGCTTCGAAGAGCCAAAAGTATATTGGGCACAAACTTATTTACAACACTGTACGATAAGGGGTATCATACAGGAAGTCAATTCAAAACAGCACATGACCTAGATGTAGAAGTAATGGTTGCTATTCCAATGGTTGCATCTCAGGCTCCTAATCCAAAATATAATGTAGAAAACTTTACTTATGACAAACAGGAAGATTGTTACATCTGCCCTCAAAACCATAAATTACATACAACAGGCAAAATACATAAAGCGAAAACATACAATTTCAAACGATATGTAACCAAGGCTTGTGTTAAATGTCCTGTAAAACAGGAGTGTTCCAAAGCCAAATACGGAAAAGCAATACAAAGAAGCGAATACCAAGAGTTAATAGAAATAAACAAAAAACGGATAGAAAATAATAAAGATTATTACCGTAAAAGGCAATCAATTGTAGAACATCCTTACGGTACAATCAAGCGACAGTGGGGATTTAGTTACATAATGACTAAAAAGGGGTTGGAAAGAGCCGAGTCGGATGTCGGATTAATGTTTACAGCTTATAACCTGCGTAGGATCATTAATATTTTAGGATTAGAAAAGTTGAAAAAGTATCTGGAAAGTATGCTTTCTAATGTTTCTTTTATTTTTTGGTTTTTTACACTTATTTTAAGCCCATATGGTGCACGAAAATATTTTGCAAAATCCATGATTTAATTTTTAAGTTATATTTAAACATGCCTTAAAAAGCTTAAAATGCCTAAAATTTGATTTAAATTTAGACACTGAAGCAGTTTTTAGACAAACTGCCGTTTAGGACATTTATTATTTTACCCTTTTCAAGAATTGGGATTTGTGAAATTTTATTTTCATGAATAAACTCAAGTGCCTTCGATAATTTATCATCGGTAAAACAATAAAAAACTTTCTTTTTAAATTTTGATACTTTCTCGGGATGTTGAATTTGAGTCCAGATTTTTTCTATATTCTCTATTACTTCATTTAAGGGTTCAACCACAATCTTACCATTAATCCTTGAATTATGAACCATAACATTTCTTAGGTCAGAATAAAAATACAAGTCTTTCAGAAATCGTTTAATTACAACTTCCTTATCAGATGCTTTGCGAATTAGATCATGAAAAGGCAAATAAATCCCATTATTATAAATCGTCTTTAAATGCTTTTCAATATGATTAAAGGTATCGAGAAATTTTTCTGCATTTTGTGGCATAGAAGTAGTTTTTATCAAAGATAGAAATTACTTGATAAATAACATTTTCATTTTACCTTTTAATTCGAGTGGCCTTTGTACATTAAATTTAAAAGTAGTAAAAAGCTTACGAAATACCAAGCCTCATATGCTTTATGACCTGATATTATAAACTGGCTGCAAATAGCATTTTCTCAGTTTGGTAATTGATTATCTAAAAAGTGTTAAAATTGTTATCATTTTTGAAGGGATTACGAACTTGCCGTAAGGCAACATTGGGTAGGATATATAAGCTCCTTTATAATTGGTTTATGTGTAAAAATTATAAAAAATGGAATATACTTACAAATGCAATGACTAAAGGTTTTTATTTGTCAAATAACAGTATCAAACTCTGTCAAGTAACATTCTATAATTGTTTATTTTTTATAAATACTCTAATTAATTTCATTAATCACTTAGCTCCTTCTTCTTTCTTTTACCAAAAGTACTCATAGGATACCATTTTATATTAAAATAAGGAATTGCCGGAAATAGGGAAACACCTTTTATCACTCCATAGATATTGCCATCAGAATATTCCAGTTTTCCAAAATAGTAGTATGGATTTTTGCGGTTATAAACATTATAACAACCAATTTCTAAGCTGCCTTTAAACCTTTTCCCATTTAAATTTCTTTTAAAGTTAATGTCTAAATGATGTGTAGATTTCATACGGAAATTATTTCGGATACCATATTCCCAAACTAATGTTTGATCCCCTCTATAATTATTTCCATTTATAAGATTCTCGTTTTCTACAACGTAGTAGCTCAATGGCATAGTAACAGGTTGACCTGACATATATTGCCAATTAAAACCAATTCTCCAATTTTTATTTAAAAGGTATCCCCCCGCTATATTAAATGCGTGTCTACGGTCGTAGGGTGACCAAAATTCATTTCCATAATTTAATTTATCGAATTGATTGATTGACCAGGAAAGAGTATAGCTTGACCATCCGGAAAATCGACCTGCTGACTTTTCAATAAAAAATTCTAATCCTTTTGCATTACCAGTTCCTTGTGTTAATGTTTTATCCCAAACCAAACTTGCATCCGAATAGGAAAGCAAAAAGTCAATAGAACTATGACCATCTAGATAAGATAAAATATTATACATTTTCTTATAGAAAAACTCTAAAGTAATTGTGTAATCCTTTAAAGATGAATAAACTCCTAATGTGATTTGTTGAGCTTTTTGCTCTGGTAATATGTCTGAGGCTGGAAGCCAAACATCTACTGGCACACCAATACCCGTATTTGAAAGATAATGCGATGCTTGAACATTCTGAGTATATGAAAATTTTAAATAATTATTTTTAAATAATTTTTTCTGAGCAGCTAAACGCCATTGAAGAAAATCAGATGTTGTATTAGAATAATTGAAAATATCATATCGTAAACCGGGTACAAGAGTTATGCTTAAGGGTAATTCAATATTAAGTTCAGCAAATAACCCAGTTTCTAAAACTACGCTAGAAGGAATATAAGAAAAACTAATTGATTGAGTATCATAAGAACCACTTACCTGTGCTGGCTTATATGAATGACGAAATAAATTTCCACCAACCGAAACATCAATACTATCGAATAACTGAAAGTTTAAAATATTACTAGCACCTAAGGTTGAAATAGATGAAGAAATTTCTGAATTAAAGTCGAGATTTGATTTTGAACTAACATACTCATCTTTTAAACTTAACTTATAACTTGTATAAAATATTTGAAATTCATTATTAACTCTGTTATTAGGTATATACCTACTTGTAAGATTTACCATATTCGTACCCCATTTACTAGTAAATTTATACTCGTCCAAGTTTCCTCCATTGTTTTGTTCCATTTTCATTACATCTTTTGATGTATAATATCCCAAGCTAATAAAATGTTTATCCTTTCCAAAAATCAGTTTTGATGAAAAATCATAAAAAGAATAAGGAATAAGATTATAATCTGAACCCAAATTTGCAATTAAATCTAAGAAAGTTCTTCGTCCTGAAACAATTACACCTCCATTATAAGGCAAAGGTGATGATAAATTAATCGAACTTGATATAATTCCCAAATCCAAAGATCCATCAAGATTTTCTGGAATAGCTTCTTTCGATTTCACATCGAGAACTGACGAAACAAAGCCTCCGTAACGTGCAGGGAATCCTCCCCTATAAAAATCTACACTGTTTACCATAGCTGGATTATATGATGACAATAAACCATATCCATGATTAGTATTATATAGCCTAACATTATCTAGAAGATAAAGGTTCTGTTCTGGAGCACCCCCTCTAACCACCAGTCCTGCTGACCCCTCACATGCCGGATGTACACCGGGTAAAGTCTGAATAGCCTTAATAATATCTTTTTCACCTCCAAGTGTTGGTATATTCTGTACTTCTATTTGAGTAAGTCCTATAAGCCCTGGCTTTGCCTCTTTAACATTCACTTTTTGATGAGCAAATACTTTAACCTCTTCTAAAAGAATCTGCTTTACTTTATCTTTTAAAGGAATAACAATAAAAGTATCGCACTGTAAGTTAATGACCATTTGGATTGGAATATATTCCACATTCTCAATAAGAATTTCATATTTTCCTGAAGTAAGTGCAAATTTGAAATCCCCATTTGAGTCACTTATAAAAACTTTACCAAGTTTTGGAATGCTTATTTTTGCTCCTTTTAGCTCAATTTCAGTAACATTATCTATAACTTTGCCGGTAACTACAAAGAAATATGATTGAGCAGTTAGATTACTGCACTTTATCAGAATAATAAGAAATAAAGTTAATCCTTTTACAAATTTCATATCACTTGAATCGGATTAATAAATTACCTGATTTCTCCGACTTTACACAAATGAATCCACAAAGGCTTTCTTCTGGAGGAATCTTTTTGTTAAATAAATCAAACTTTTCAAGGTCGACAAATAGCAATTTGTTAGCCTTTTTTGCTTTGATAATACTATAAATACCCCATGGTATAAATAATCCTGTTGGATTTTGTGGAAAAAACTGGATGCCCATATTGGTAGGTGGAAAATAGTAAACTATGGCAATAAAAATACCTATGGTATAATATACAGGATGCTGCTTAATTTTTTTGTAGTAATCCTCTTTTTCAAGTAAAAATGCTGGTTCAAAATCAATAAACACATCAGTATGATTTTTTTCTATAAAAAAGGTATCGGAACTATAGTTTTGTACACAAATTGGAATTAGCTGTAAATTCTTTCTTTTTGCCTTCTTTGCGTAACGTGAGTTATCACTATTCAATAGAATATTGGTATCTGAATAAGTTATGATAATTTCTTCTGAATACCTTATACTGTCCGATATTTCAATACTGTTTAAACTCAATTGCTTGTGAGAAACAGCGCATGAACAGCTCATAAAAACTAGTGCAATAAAGATTGAAAAAACGATTAATTTACTTCGATTCATTAGTTGTGTAATTTTAAAAACTTTAATTAATTGTAAGGTGATGGATAGGGATTTATAACTGATATAGTATCGGTAAGATATCCTCCAAAAACCCCTATGGAATTATCGAAATTAGAATATTCCGGAATTATACCGTTAAAAATATTCACAAAACTTTGAGTTTGAACTCCTACGTTAATACCATCGAAAAAGTCAAAATTCTTAAAATATCGAGCAAAAGGTTCATTTATTGTAAAAAGGGTGTAATGAGAACTATATCTCCAATATTGAGATTCAAAATATTCCAAAGTTCTACTATCAATTTGTGTTGGTCGAAAATTATATTCAACATGCATTTTACTCGGAGTTTCTCCAGCTCTTACTATATCCGACCATCCTAATAAATTATTCCATGCACTATTTTTATCCCATTTTAATTTTGTGATATATAATTTTCCATCTTCTTCAATAGTAAAACCAATAATGTCACATGATAAAAACCGATCAGGCTTTTCTGGAACTCTGGTTTCAGCTATGCTTATATTTCCATTTTCGTCTATTATACTAAGAAAATATAACTTCCCAGGTTCTATTACAATATCATCTGGTTCAGTTGAAAATAATTGAGGATTTGTTGATGATTTACTTAACTCAATTTTTAAGCCTAAGGAGTCGGATATAAATATTTGCCCCTTAAATTCTCTTGATGAATCGATGTTGTAATCGTTAAAAGAAACGCTTGTTGTGGCAAATGCCCTTATAGGGCTATTAGGTGTAATAAAGCAAAGCACCACCGGTTTGGTGCAATTGTTGCAAACCGGTGGTTCAATGTCAAACTCTCTATAACAAGAGCTAAATAATAAACAAAATGAAATTAAAAAAAAGCTTTTTTTAATCCCAAAATACATCAAATGTATAAGTGCCATATCCAACTCGTAAATTAAATGTAAATGTCCCTAACATCTCATAAGTATAAATAGTACCTATATTATAACCTACAGTAACATCTTCTGATGATTTATCATAACCTATATCCTGATTATATTGTTGATATAAAGTACCATTAATATAATATCGTGCTTGTGCTCCAACTTTTATATAATCGCAATCACTACCTTTCCAATACAGAGTTCCCCAGAAATTTTTTGATCTATATTGACTTGTCAGCTCGCATCCATTTGAGCAATAAACTGCATAACTAGTACTCCATGCATGACATATAACTCTTCTCGCTCCGTAATCACTTGAATAAGCAATGTCAAAGCTTGTACTATTGAAATAAAAATACTCATCAGACCAACTTTTTGTTTTATCTTTTATAATATTAAAAACTCTGACTTGTTTATCAATGCTCTTAATACTGGTAAAATCAACATCTAATCCAATTGGATATATGTATTCATTATTATTTGTAATGTAATGCATAGAATCACCAATAGCATATAAACCATCGCTATTAATTACAGTGGCAAACCTAGAATCCTGTATTAGCCAATTCTTAGGTTCATTATCAACTTCATCACTTCCCTCTAGCTGTACTTTCCTAAGCGATTTAGTAATTCCATTCTCAATTTCCCAACTGGATAGTTCAGAAGAATTATAATCGTGTAATTCTATCATAACTTTAGAAAAACTTTCTAAACTTTTAAAAACAACAACATCATTTACTACAACAAAACTTTTTTCAGCTTCAATTATATTTTCTTCATTTTCAATAATGATTAACTCCTCTTCGCAAGAGTTAAAAATAAGTAACATACTCACAATCAAAAAATTTAAAAAAATGTTTTTCATATTAAGTACTTTTTTTTTCATATATTTTAATAATTAAGGTTATAAAATGGAATATTTAAGACCCATTTCAGTGCAAAAGTATATAATGATCTTACAAAACCTAATTAAAAAACAGGCTATTTTATTGATATACAAGTATTTAATTAGTCATACTTGTAAGTATATGCATAACACTAGGAGTAGATTCAAGCAGCTATAGTATCATATTATTTTGTGTTATTTCATTGAATTTAGGTTAATTAGAATTTACTTTTTTGCACCACATAGAAATTAGGTTTGAAATACAAATTCTTTTTATTGCTTTTCAATATGATTAAAGGTATCGAGAAATTTTTCTGCATTATGCGCCATATTTGTAGATTTATTCAAAGTAAAAAATTACTTGATAAAAAACATTTTCATTTTACCTTTACCTTTTACTTCGAGTGGTGGTTGCTCTTCAAATTCATATTTATTTTTTACGAGCTTATATGTTGTTTCCGTTAAATGAATCCGCATAGTTTTTGAATTCTGTTCTAATCTGGATGCAGTATTAACAGGATCACCAAAAATATCATATATATATTTATTTGTTCCAATAACTCCTCCCATTACTGCCCCTGTATCGATACCTACACGTATTTCCCAATTATATTTACTTTTTTTATTCCTTTCTTTTAAATATGCAATCGTATCAATTGCAGCATTTATTATATTCTCAGCATGTTTTGAATTCGTTGTAGGCAAACCACAAACTGCAACATAAGCGTCACCCACCGTTTTTATTTTTTCGCAACTATTTTTATCCATTATTGAATCAAAAGCCTTAACAATGTCATTTAATTCACTCAATAAAATATGCAAATCTATTTTCATTGTTTTTGCTGTAAAGCCAACTATATCGCTATAAAAAACGGTTACATCCTTATATAATTTAGGCTTTATTTCGCCAAATTCTTTTAAATCATTTGCAATTTCTTGAGGTAAAATATTTAATAATAATTTGTCTGATTTTTCTTTTTCAGCTTCAATTTCTTCTTTTTGTTTCTTAATGGTTTGATAAGATTCCGATAACATCAGCATTGAATTTACGCGTGACATTAGCTCTACTTTGTCAATGGGTTTACGAATAAAATCAACAACTCCTGATTCAAAAGCTGTTTTTAAATTTTCTGATGATGTTTTAATTCCGGTACACATTATAACCGGAATATTTTCAAAATCTTGATTAGCCCGAATTTTCTTACAGAATTCTATACCGCTCATATTTGGCATATCCCAATCGGTTAGAATTAAATCGGGAGTTTCTTTTTTAAGTATTGTTAATGCTTCAATACCATTGTGTGCTTTAATTAGCTGGAGATTCTGTCCTGTATTCTCAAGAATATGATGAATAATTTTTTCACAGATTGGATCATCTTCTATAATTAATATTTTAAACAGCTTCATACTTTTTCTTAAATTCAAATAGAGACAATTAACAATTTATACTTTTTTCTAAGAAATTGCAAAAATGACAATGCTTATAATATGAAATTACCTTTCTTGATTAGTTTCTTTTTCTCTCCTTTTGCTTTTCTTTCTTTTGAAAAGTCGCTTAATAAACTCACTAATATCTTCGTCTTCTTTTTTAAATAACTTGAATATTCTCGGTTCACCCTCTTCATCAAAATCATTGCAATTTAACTGAGATTTTATAGAATCAGAGATATTAAACTTTTCGTTTTTTAAATAAGAATATTTTTCATCCTTATATAACTTCTGAAAGAAATTAGCAAAAACCGGTAGAGCAGAATATGCTCCTTGTCCATAAGTTGTAGTTTTAAATCTCACAATTGGATTATCGCCCCCAACCCAAACTCCTGCTATTAATTTAGGACTCATTCCTATAAACCAAGCATCTGTATTATTTTGTGTTGTGCCTGTTTTTCCAACAAAATCTTCCTCAAATTTCCAAATTGATCGTAAACTCTTTGCTGTACCTCTATCGACAACTCCTTGCATCATTGCCAAAATTGTTTGAGCAATATTTTCATTAAGCACAGTATCCTCCGGCTCATGACTTGAATCGGAGTACAATATATTTCCTTCGGAATCTTCAATTCTTCGTATAATTCTGGGTTCAATTTTTTGACCTTTATTTAGAAATACTGCATATGAGTTTACCATTTCGTAAAGTGACACTTCTCCGGTACCCAATGCCATTGAAGGAACAGGTGGCAAATATGAATTTATTCCCATATTATGTGCTAATTGTATAGTGGAATCAATTCCCGCTTGCATTAAAAGTTTTACACTAATGGTGTTCATCGAATTAGCTAAAGCACCTTTTACTGAATAGAATCCACCATAACCACTTCCTGAATTTTTTGGAGTCCAATCATCATAATCTTCATAAACGACACTGTCATTCTCGAAGAAATCACATGGTTTTATTTTCCTTTCAAGGGCAGAAGCATACACGATAGGTTTTATGGTTGATCCTGTTTGTCTTTTAGAAGTTACATGATCGTATTTAAAATACTTATAATTTACACCACCTACCCAAGCAAGAATATCTCCTGTGTGTCCATTCATTACTAATGATCCTATTTGTAGCGTTTTGAAATTATGCAATAAAGAATCTAATGGTGACATCAAGGTATCTCTTGCTCCATTCCATGTAAAAATTTCCATTTTACGAGGAACTTTCATGGCTGCTATTGCTTCATCCTGAGATAGTCCTTTCTTTATTAATGATTTATACGCATTGCTTTGCTCTATCTGCAATAATGCAATTTTGGGATTTTTAACCCATGGTTCTTCGCCATTCCAATGATCATCGAAAGTTACTTGAAGTTTCGATAAATGATCTGCTACAGATTGTTCCAAATATTCCTGCATTTGCCCGTTTAAAGTAGTATATACTTTTAATCCATCGGTATATAAATTATACGTGCTTCCATCAGATCTCTTTTTATCTTTTAATATATCAATACACTGTTTCCGCACATACTCCCGAAAGTATGGAGCAGGGCCTTCTGTATTTGTAAGTTTTCGATATTCTATTGAAATTGGAATATTCTTTAAAGAGTCTAATTCTTCTTTTTTAAGTTCACCGTATTTATACATTTGTCCTAAAACAATATTTCTGCGTTTAAGAGCTGCTTTCTTGTTTTTTCGCGGATTGTAACTTGTATTGGCCTTAAGTAAGCCAACAAGAATAGCCGATTCTTCAATCTTTAACTCAGACGGTTGCTTATTAAAGAAAATTATAGATGCTGTTTCTATTCCAAATGTGTTTTCTCCAAATGATACTGTGTTTAAATAAAGTTCTAAAATTTCATTCTTAGAATACAATTTCTCAATTCGACGCGCCAAAATCATTTCCCGAATTTTAACCACAGGCATAGTCAATATTCCTATATCTTTTCTACCATAAAGATTTTTTGCTAATTGCTGACTTATGGTACTTCCTCCTCCGGAACTCCGATCAAATAAAATAATTGTTTTTATTAAAACTCTTAAAGTACTTCTGGGATCAATTCCGTTATGCTGATAAAAACGCACATCTTCGGTAGCGACTAAAGCTTTAATTAAATGTTCCGGGATTTCATCAAAAGATGCATTTGTTCTATTTTGATAGTAATATCGTCCTAATAGCTTATTATCAACAGAATAAATATTTGTAGCTGTATTATTCTTTATTTTTTTTAAATCAGCGTATGTAGGTAAAGCTCCAAAAACTCCGAGCTTCACAAGAATAACTAAAGAAAATAAAATAATTCCTACGAATATTACTCCTGAGAAAAATATTTTTGCAATAAAAATTTTCCAATTGAATTTGGTTCGTTTCTTCCTTTTAGGACTCATTTAAATTACTTTTATATTAGTTGTTTGAATTATTTATAACAACAATGTTCTTACCTTTATTGTGCCCTTTTTGAGAATATTCATGTGCTTCGGAAATTTGCTCTAATTGGAATGTCTTATCAATATTGATTTTTAATTTCCCCTCACTAATCCAATCAGCAATTATTTTCAAATCAGCACTATTTTGTTTCATTAGAAAACTTTTAGCCTTCTTTTTGGTAAATAATTCATGAAATTTATTAACTGGCAGCTTTGTAAGTGAATTAAGATAATTTAAATTTAAATAGATGCCTTCAGAATTTAACAAATGCTTTGTTTTTGGAAAAGTATAATTACCCACTACATCAAAAAATACATCTACCTTTTTATCCATTTTTAAGACATCAGTTTCTGCATAATCAATAAATGAATCTGGTTTAAACTGCTCAATAAATTCTTTACTTTTTGAACTAGCTACAGCAATTACTTTAGCCCCCATCATCTTAGCAATTTGGATTGCAACATGACCAACACCTCCTGAGGCACCATTTACAAGTACTGTTTGACCTGCCTGTAAATTTACAATATCCCGAAAAGCTTGTAAAGATGTTAATGAAACCATTGGAACAGCTGCGGCCTCTTCATAAGATAGATCTTTAGGTTTTAAAGAAAAACATTTTTCATGCCCTACGGCAAATTCTGCAAGTGCACCACCATATTTATTATCTAAAACTCCAAAAGCTAAATCCCCTTTCTTAAATTTAGATATTTCCGTACCAACTTCTTCAACTTCTCCACTCAAATCATAACCCAGAATAATTGGAAATGGCGAACCCAAAATGTATTTATGATTCCCTTTACGTTGCTTCCAATCAATTGGATTTAAACTTACGGCTTTAACTTTTATTAAAACCTGATCTGACTTTATTATTGGTTTTTCTGTGTTTTTAATTTCAAAAACATCAGGATTTCCAAACTGATTTATAATTGCTGCTTTCATTTCACTTATTTTAGAATTTTTAAAGGTAATTCAAAAAATATTAATGCTAATTCTAATTGTCAAATCCCTATGAATTCATTTTAAAAATACATTTAAACCCAAAAAAGATGGCGGAATCCCTATTTTTTTTTATCTTAGTAGATGGTTCGCAATCCAACTTATAGTCTATGAATATTGATACCACATTTTGGTTTTTTGATCGAATAAAAGAAGATAATTTATGTTTGCTTTACAATGGTGATTTTTCTGATGAAATTACCAATAAGCTTATAGAATTAAGTGAATATAACATTACCAACAACGTAAACTCACTTTCAAAAATGAAAAAGAAAGCATCCTTCTTAATGGCGGAATGCTTTCAGAATATTGTTAGACACGGCGAATCTATTGAGGGTAAAAAATTTGCAACTGCCAACGAAGGTTTTTTTCTTACCAAAAACTGGCAGGATACTTATTATATTACTTCGGGCAACTTAATTGAGAATAATAAAATTGAAGATCTTGAACGCCAATTAAAAAAAGTTAACAGCCTCAATCGTGATGAACTAAAAGTTTTATATCGAGAAGTTTTAGAAAATGAAATGATTTCCGACAAAGGTGGTGCGGGTCTGGGTTTAATAGAAATGGCAAGAAAATCAGGTCAAAAACTTGAATATGTTTTTAACGAATTTGATGATAAATTTTCCCTATTTTATAATCAAATTCTATTGAAGCCTAGTACTGAAGAAAAGAATTGTGAGGATAATTGCTCTTTTGAAATAAACGAAGCAATTAATTATCACAAAGAAATGATTGCTAAGGACATTTTGGTAATTCATAAAGGCGATTTCTCACAAGATGCTATTTTCCCTGTTTTAAAAATTATTGAAGAAAATCTTCAAAGAGAAAAGAACGACGTTGTATCTAAAAAGAAGATTTTTCACATTCTGGTTGAATTACTTCAGAACATAAGTAAGCATTGTCTTAAAGAAGGTAATAAAAAAGAAGGAATCTTTTTAATTGGAAGATCTGATAATTACTTTACAATAAATACTGGTAATATTATTGAAAATGAGAAAGTTAAAGTATTAAAAACTCAACTTGATTATATTAGCAGCTTAAATCAAAAAGAGCTAAAGGATCTGTACTTAAGCAAACTAAGAGAACGAAACATTCCAAGTGTAGATGGAGCAGGAATAGGTCTTATTGATGTAGCAAGACGATTAATTTCTCCATTAAATTATTCTATCCAACAACTTGATGATAAAAGATCATTTTTATCTTTCAATGTAATTGCATAATTTTGTGCTCATGTTGGCAACACTAGAATTTAAAGAAACCAGGGATACTCCTGAAGTTTTACTCGACAAAAAAAACAATCAATTTAAAATTAAGGGCAACTCATTACCAGAGGATTCTGCTAAATTTTATTTCCCTATCTTAGATTGGATTCAGGAATACATTAAAGATCCAAACAAATCAACTCACTTGATTTGTAATTTGGAATACTTTAATTCTTCGTCGGCTAAGATGATTTACCAGATATTTATTGAATTCGAAAAAATAAAAGATACCGGGAATGAAGTGAAAATAAGTTGGTACTACGAACCCGACGACAAATTAATTGAAGAAAAAGGACAAGAATATCAAAGCATTTTGGATATTCCTTTTGAGCTGATAATGTCTAAATAGAATTTTATTTATACGACACAAAAAATCGTTTACGAATAAAACAAGTTAATCCAGCCAAACCAATACAAAGAATTGTACTAACCGGTGTAAAGCTACAATGAGCTTTATAACCCAACATACTAATTTCATTAACACGTTCAGAAGGTAAAACTGTTGATATTGCACAAACAGTAAATAATATGGTTAATACAAGTAAAGCCTTATATCCTTTTTTTCTAATTTTCATAACAAATATTTATCATTTAATTATTTCTATTATTATTGGTTTTAATCCACTAAAGAAAAATTCAACTGCAATAACCATTACTATTAAACCCATTAAACGCATCATTACATTGTTTCCTGTTTCTCCTAAGAACTTTATAATTTTTGTGGAACTAATAAGAATTAAATAAGTTAAAAGCATTACTAAAAAAACAGCAACAAATAATGCCACCATTGTTCCTATACCCTTAGTGTCTTCCATTAAAACAATAGCGTTAGTTATAGCTCCGGGGCCACAAATCATTGGAATGGCCAGTGGTGCAATTGATATATCATTAACATATTTTTTTACTTCTGATTCTTTAACTTTTACTTTTCCTAAACGAGCATGAAGCATATCCATACCCATTAAAAAGAAAATAATGCCTCCAACAATTCGAAAGCTATTTACTGATATCCCAAAGAATTTAAATAATAGTTGACCTGAAAATGCGAAAACAATAATGGTAATAAATGCAACTAAGACTGCTTTTTTAGCAATTTTCACTCTATTCTCATGCTCCAAATCAGCGGTCATTGTCATAAAAATAGGCATTGTACCCAATGGATTAATTAAAGTAAAAAAAGAAGTGAAAGTTAAAAGTGCAAAAGTTAATATTTCATTCATTACATTATTTATTTTTAAATTTAATTTTATAACAAGTTTAATTAATATTATTGAATTATCGAAATAAATTAAGTTCGGTTTTAATTTTAAAATAAAAAAACACAAAAGCTTTGCGAAAGCTCATTTGCTTTTTTGTTATATCTCTGATAATTTGATTTTTGAAAGTAAATACTTTGGCAAAATTTACCGAAGTTTTAACTAAACTACCTCGCTGCAGGCGACAGGGTATCCACCAAATATTTCTTTTTAATTTCGCCTCGAGGGGCGTGAAACCTAACTGCCGTCAAGCAAGTTATGACCCAGAAAATCCCTCGACTTCACTTCGACAAACTCAGTGAAGTCCGCTCGGGATCAGTTCAACTAGATATTTTCAGTTCTCTGTCGTTCCTGAAATTATAGTTTCACTGATTTAAAATGTATAATAAAATTCCGAGTTGATCTTTCTCTCTGTAATAATTCCTTTATTCATCCCTTCTAAAAGTCTCATGCAAGCTTTTTTAAAATCTTTATAAAAATCTTCAGCAACAAGAATTAATTTCCCATCAACTTCCTGAAGATGTTTATTTCCATGCTCAGAATTTTCTTTTGCTGTTAAATAAATTTGTTTGCTTGTAGTAAAAGTATGAGCTAAACTTGCTCTTAATTGATCATATAAAACATGATTATTATTCAATTTAGCATATTTAACCGGCATTAGTCGATTCATGGCATGTGAGAATCGAAGCTTGGATTGTTCACGAGCTTTTAAAGGTTTTGAATCCAGAAAACTCCCCAAGGTTTCTAATCCTTGAGCCATAATTACAAATGCAAAATGATAAAATCCTGCATCGACTAAGCTTTTTGTTTCGTTTATAAAAACATTTTGAATGAAATCCTTGGCTGACAAATTATTCTCTGTTATCATTTTGAGCTCCTTTTTTACAAAGATCATAAAAATTCTAATATATGAGAATAATGCTTTCTAAAAAAAATAACTCATCTCAATTCCGTAATCAAAATTATAGAGTTTATATGTTTCATGAATTGAAAGAAATGACCGTGCTACTCGAATTCCATACAAGATCTTCTCTTTCCTGTTTGTCGATAATTTAATTGCTCCAAGCATGGAGAAATCATAATCTTTAAACTGATTAAATAAAGAAATATCTTGTCCATTGCTATATTCACTAACAAGTTTTTCTGAGTTAATTAATTTTGCAATTGCAGCTCCCATTTCTACATAAATATAACGTTTGCCTATATTTGTTTTATAGCCTACAGATAAAGGTAGTTCTGCATAATCAAACTTTATAGATTCAAAATCCTGTACTCCCTGAATGTTAATAAATTCATAAATGCTGCCTTTTCTAATATAACGTAAATCAAAAGTCCAATAAAATGATTTGGCAAAACTCCTTTTTACTGCAAATCCTGCACTTATACCCAATGTACCCCAAACTGTTCCATTATCGGAATTATAAAGGACTTCGTTATCACCCTCGATATGGATTCCGTTAAATCCTAGAAAAACACTTGCATCAAAGCTTCTTTTCTGAGCAAATACAAGAGAGGTAAATACTATAAGAATTAAAAGAAGTGGAATTTTCTTATTCATTAAAAAAGAATAATTATTTAATCTATAACGAGCTAACATTCATTATATTTTACTTAATTCTTCCTGTTAGAATAATATTCACTATAGAATATTATTGAAATTCTATTTCGCTAAATCGTTTTAGAGATTTGTCAAAAATAATTTTAGTTTCTTCAATAATTTGACTTCTCCATGAATCTGATGACAAATTGTACATTTCAACAAAATCATGTTTTACTTTTTTCTGATCTTCATTTGAAACATATCCATAATGTTCGCCTTGATTTTCTAACATCATGATATGTAATGATTTTATTGAACCCAACATTTTCCTACTTCCCACTGTTCCGTACTCAAATAACATTGGGATAAATATTTTATCCTTATTGATTTTTTGAATATATCTGACAAAATCGCCTGAATAGGTGTAAAAATCATCGGAATCACCCCAATCAATATGAAATCCCTCAAAAATAGTTTCCATACGATTCTTAACTGTTTCCTCTACAGGATTTGGAAATAAATGTAATTTACCTCTTTCCCCATATCCGGTATGTAAATCGATGGCAAATATTATTTTATATGGATCGCAAATTGAATCAATACTCTGTACCAGATTTTTAATCTGTGGCTCAAAATCATTACCTCCATAAAATAAGCCTTTAGGATACGCATATTGACCTTGTAAAATAGCTTGCCTAAATACAGACATCGATCTTTTTATAATTTCCTTAATTGCCTTTAAAAAGAAAAACCGATTTTTCAAATTTCTTGTTTCAACTTTCTCTTTTGGGTTTATAATTTCACAAATTTCAGAATAACCTTCATTTATTGTCGAGTACAGTTCTTTGTCAATATCACTGTTTCGATTTAAATCAACATTATTCTCTGTTACTTTCCTTTGGTATTTAAAACCATAAGGATTGACACTATGAATAAGTAATACACTTGTTTTTTCAAGGAAATCTTCATTAATATAATTATCTATAAAATAACGTTGTACTGCACTGCCAACATTTCCTTCCACACCATGAACGCCAGAACTAATAATTAATATTTTATCTGCTTTTTTTGAAGCTCTAATATAACAGATGTCAATGGTTAAATCAGAATCAATTTTACTTACTACCGGTATTTCAAACATTTTTGAATCCGGATATTTTAAGGCCAGTTCCTTTGATTTTAAACGAAATTCTTTGCGTGCTTCATCATATGAATTTTTAAAATAATGTAGAATTCTCTTATTAACCTTAAATTCATATTTAAAGGAAAAATTGTTATACGCTACATAGGAAAAACCAATTGCAACAATAATTAAGATTAAAATAATCCCTGTTATGATTAATACAATATTTATCACAATTTCAAATTCAAATTATTATTTAAAAGTTTAAATGATATTTGATAATAAATATAGTGAAAAAAATCTACAATGGCTGTATTTACTGATTGTTTATTAGTATGTTATATTAAATTTTGAAGTATTTAAGAGTCTACAAAAGAAAAAATAATTGATTAAAATATAACGAGCTGACGTTCATTATATTTTACTTAATTCTTCCGTTAGTATAATAATTCCTTAAAAAACGCTATTGAAATTCTAATTCGCAAAATCTTTTCAATGATTTTTCGAACAAAATTTTGGTTTCATCAATAATGTGGCTTCTCCATTCATCCGATGAAGGATAATTCATTTCTATAAAATCATTTTTTACTTTTTCCAGATCAATATCAGATTCATATCCATATTGCTCCACCTGATTCTCAAGTACCATTACATGTAATGACTTTATTGACCCAACGGTAGTCTGACTATCCATAGTTCCGTACTCAAAAGTCATTGGGATAAAAATTTTATCATTGTTAATTTTCCCAATATAACTTACAAAATCACCTGTGATTGTATAAAAATCATCCGAACCTCCCCAGTTTATTTGAGATCCTTCAAAAATAGTTTCCATACGTTTTTTTACAGATTCTTTAACAGGGCTCGGGAATAAATGTAATTTACCCCGTTCACCATATGCGGTGTGTAAATCTAACGCAAATACCGTTTTATATGGATTACAGATTGTATCAATAATTGGCACAAGATCTTTAATTTGTGGTTCAAAATTATTGCCACCATAAAATAATCCCTCAGGAAACTTATATTGCCCCTGTAAAACAGCCTGTCTAAACACAGGCATTGATTCTTTTACAATACTTCTAATTGCTTTAAGAAAGAAAAAACGGTTTCCCAAACTTCGGGTTTTAACTTTCCCTTTTTGATTAATCAAATCATAAACCCTTGGATATCCTTCATTTATTGTTTGGTATAACTCCTTGTTAATATCGCTGTTGCGGTTTACATCAACATTATTTTCCGTTACTCTTCTTCCATATTTAAATCCGTAAGGATTAACACCATGTATTAGTAAGACACTTGTTTTGCTAAGGAATTCATCGTTAATGTAATTATTCATTAAAAAAAGCTGTACTGCACTGCCTACAAAACCCTCAACACCATGCACTCCGGAACTCAGAATAAGTATTTTACCATCATCATCTGATCCCGGAATAAAACAAAAATCAATTGTTAAATTAGTATCTTTTTTATTTTCTACATGTAAATTAAAGTTTTTTATTCCCGGATATTTCATTGCTAATTCCGCTGATTTTAAACGGAAATCGTTACGAGCTTCATCGTATGTGTCATTGTAATACGAAAGGTTATTTTCATCCAACAAATAGTTATCTTCGAGTGAATAATTGTTAAATGCTACATAGAAATAGCTGATTCCTCCAATAACAGGAATTAAAACAATCCCAACTATTATTGCTAATATTTTTAATGCTTTTTTCATGACAATGCTGTTAATTTGTTTAGTGCAAAACTAAAACAATATTAAACACTTCTAATTACCTAAAATATTTTTTACCCGGCCAACTTCTCCTGATGTTAATCTAACTTTTATTCCATGTGGATGATTTGCCGATTTTGTTAATATATTTTGAACAGTACCTTCAGTTAATTCTCCCGATCGCTGATCTTTTTTTAGTACAATGGCAACTTCCATTCCTACTTTAATACTTGATCTTATCGTTCCACTCATTATTTTTCTTCTTTAAAAAATATTTGATAATACTGCATTCCTGTTTTTTCATCAACTCCTCTTGAAATATATTCTCTGTTACCATGAACATAAATATGAAAGTTTTTATCCAGTTTAATTACACTTTTCATTGCCCGAGATTGCTTTTTTACAGCACTATCAGACACTTGAAATTCATCTGATATTTGAATTTCATTATCGGTTTCGTATACTTTTTTATATGTATTAAAACTATCGATAACATCTTTATCATCAATTACCTTTTCGGTAAAATCTTCCATTTCAAAATTATCTGATTCCTTGAAAAATTTCTTCGATTTATTAATCATATCAACTTGATCGGCTTTCGAAATTTCATAAGCTGTTGGCAATTCGTTCACAACAAAATTCTTATACATTTTCATCACATTTTCGGTGTGATAATATTCATCTTCGCGTTGTTTTATTTTCAAAAAATCATCAATCCAATATCTCGCATCCTCTCCTTTACTCAACTTATCAACTGATGTAACCACAAAACCTTTCTCTTTTTCAATGTTTAAGATTAAACATCCCTTATCAAGTTTTTTTATATCAATTCCTTGCTCACTTTCAATGGAGTAATTATCTTCACTAGGATATACCTTCAAAAATGTTTCGCGCGTTTCGGATTTAAATAATCCAATAGCATCAACCGGTTCGTTATTAAAATCAATATCCTGGAAATATACTGTATAAAACTCTCCTCCATTAATGTTTGGATGTGTTGAATTCTCGTAAAGATGTTTTGCTAGGTTTACCGATTGATCATGAATTTTTTCAGGATCATCGAATACCTGAGATACATAATGATAAACTTCGTTTAAATTTATATCTGATTCGTGATAAAAATTAAAATATTCGTTTGATTTAAATGGAGTTAAGAAATATTTACTTAATAATTCTTTAATTTCGTCAGCAATCTTTAATGTATCTTTTGAAAATCGAATATTCTCTTCATTATACTTGCTGCCAACTTTATGCACAACAATCTGATCAATAGTGGTTTCTGGAAACGATAACATATTCATGTATTTTTAAGATGCATAAAGATACGGCATAAAATGCAAATATCCCCAGGCAACCACACCCGAGGATATTCTAAATTAAATTCCGATAAATCGAAAAATAACCTGACGCAAAGATACTCAAATATTATCCATAATTGTAATCAACAATTATTATTAAAAAAATATATAGGGTATTTATTACTAAAATTATCTTATTTTGTACAATACTTCATTAAAAACCAATACAATTATGAAAACATTTTTAACAATTGTTTTGCTTTGTATAGCTTACATTTCTATTAATGCCCAATCTTTGGGGATAATAGAAAGTGAAAATCCTAACGATATTTATGAGTTATTTAACCAAAAGGATATCACAGTTCATTTTTATAAAGATGATTGTGCAATTATTTCCGGTGATTATAAAAATGGACTCCAGTATTCATTATTGGAAGAAAATGGATTTGATAATGAGTATAATTATTTTATTCAATATGTAAATGAAAAGGAATTATTAAAATTAAAAGAATCCATTTCTGATATTGGAGAAATTCTTTATATGAATCAAACTAAATCAATATTAAAAATTAATAAAAATTCAATCTCACGATTCAAACCAATAAAAAACGACGCCTTGATATATGTTGATGAAAATGAAGCATATATTGCTGATAAATACCAATCCAAATTAAGCTCTGAGGTGTCATTTAACAATGATATAGCATCAATGCTAAACGAAGTAGATACAAATAATATTGAAGCTACTATTTCCTATTTAAGCAGTTATACAACCAGAGATTGCTTCTCTACTGATGTGGTTAATGCTTTAAATTGGATTAATTCCACCTTTGAATCTTATGGACTAAATGTAACAAGCCAAAGTCTTTCATCTTACGATATCCCAAGTTTTAATGTCATAGCAACTCAAACAGGAACAACAATTCCTGATGAATATATTGTTGTTGGAGGACATGCGGATTCAAGATCTTCCGAACTTACTGCTCCCGGCGCAGATGATAATGCTTCGGGTGTGGCAGGTGTTCTGGAAATTGCTCGAATTCTAAGTAATTACACCTTCGATCGAACAATTGTTTATTGTGCTTTTTCCGGTGAAGAATACGGTTTATTTGGAAGTAAATATTTTGCAAATGATTTTAAAAATAACAATAAAAATATAATTGGTTATGTTAATCTTGATATGATTGGATATAAGCATTCTAGTCAAACTTTACATACTAGCCTTATTTATCCTGCTAGTGCGCAAACACTTGCAAATTACTATAAAACTATTTGTTCTACATACTTGCCAAATTTTGGTGTAATTGATGGGACACTTTCTTCAGGTAGCAGTGATCATGCTTCATTTAATTCTATGGGATATATGGGAATTTTCCCTTTTGAAGATGTCAATAATTATAGTCATTACATTCATTCTAGTAATGATATACTTGGGCTATCTGTAAACAATTTAGAGTTGGCAGAAAATCTTACACAAGCTGCTTTAGCAACTGTTGCATCATTAGCAAATAACGGTTATACTCTATCCAATGAAAACAATTTAATTGATTCCAATTATTTCACTATTTATCCTAATCCGGCAACTACTGATTTGAATATTCGTTTTGATGGACAACAATCCATTGATGTTGAACTATATAACATTTTAGGAGAATTAGTCTTTGAGAAAACTATTGAAGCTTCTGAGAATATTAATATTTCAAAATTAACTCCCGGAACATATTTTGTAAAACTTACTTCAGAGGAATGTTCAACTGTAAAAAAATGTATTATTAAATAAAATTAAAATACATATAAGAATTTAAATTTCCATAAATTCCAGTTACTTCATAATAGCACTTACTTTACCATCGTAAGATATTGTTGATCTGGAGCGGCTGTAAATTGTTAAATCCGCAAATCCACTATTTGAAACGTTTAAGGTGCAATTATACAAATCTTGAAATGTTTCTACTTGAAAACGAATTTGAACCCTAAGTATTTTTCCCTTTTCTTTAATTTCATAATCAGATACTGAATCGTTAAATTTAATTCCTGCACTTCCTGTTGATGTATTAACAATATATGATTCTCCAAAAAATGGAAGATCTGCATTTGCTATACCATTACTTATAGTTAAAAAATAATTACTTGATAAGTTTATTGATTTCCCATTTTGAGAATTAGCTCTATTTGCTATGAAATTGTATTCTCCTGATTTAAGTAATTCAATAATTTCTTTATATTGCTCTTTGTTTTTTTCTTTTTTCTCTGCTTTTCCTTGAGCATACGCAGAATTTAATATTATGATAAACGCTAAGCTTAAAATTATTTTAACTTTCATATTTTAATTCCCCTTTTTATTGAATTTTTTTTACACCGTATATTTAAAACGTTTTATATTAAAAATTGTTTAGCGATTTATAATAAAAATGCATCAATAAAATAAATTATTGATGCAAGTTCTAATTATTTGTTTTGAAATGTCTATTTCATCATTTCTTCAATCTCCTTTACTGTTCTTGGGGCTTTATCAGATAAATTTTTATTGCCATCTTCGGTAATTAAAATATCATCTTCTATTCGAATACCTATTTGAGCATATTTTTTAACCACAGGCTCTACTTTTGCAATAAATTCGTTTATTTCTTCCTCTGTAACTTGCATTCTATAAGCTTCTAATATCTGCTTCAGATTATCAATATTTTCAGGATTTATATACAGTCCGGGTTCTATTGTAGTTACCATTCCCTCTTGAAGAATTACACCATCTTCATTTTTCTCAACATTACCATTAACATCATGAACGTCAAGACCTAACCAATGGCATGTATGTGGAAAATACCACAATCGAGATTGCCAAGCACTATTTTTATCAGTTATTAAGCCTAATTTAAGTAGTTCTTCTCCTGCAAATTCAGTCATTCTATTCATAATCTTTTCTATTCCTACTCCCTTTTTCAGCATATCAATTCCCATTTCCTGAGCACTTAATACAATTTCGTAAAGTTTTTTCTGTTCTTTAGTAAACTTTCCATTTACTGGTATTGTACGAGTAATATCCGCCGAATAATATCCAAATTCTGCCCCTATATCCATCAATAAAAGGTCACCATCTTCCATTTTTCGATTCTGGTTCTTATAATGTAATATTGTTGCATTTGGACCTGAAGCTACTATTGATGGAAATCCTTCACGAGGACAGTTATTTTTTGCAAAGATATATTCAATCAAAGCTTTAACTTCATATTCATACATCCCGGGTTCAGCAAGATTCAATACCTCAATATGCGCTTCGCAGGTAGCATCAATAGCTTTTTGCATTTGAGCAATTTCATACGCAGATTTTATAATCCTCATATTGTGAACTAATTCGGATGTGTTTATAATCTTTTTAGGGGTATTGCCCCATCGATAATTTATTATTTCAGAAATTTCATCGTTAAATTTATCGTTACTCATATTATAATAAATCACATCCTTATCACGTAGAACATATGGCATCAAAGTGCTAAACTGATCAAAGCTAATTGCAGTATCTGCACCATACTTTTCCATTGCACCTTCTACACCACAAATATCTCCCGTCCACATTTTTGTCATCGGATTATTTTCTTTTACAAAAAATACAAATTCGTATTCTGAACCTGGAGATAAAACAAATGCCGATTCAGGCTCAGTAAATCCGGTAAGGTAATAAAAGTCACTATTTTGTCGATATTTATAATCAATATCATTATTGCGATTAGATACTTCAGGACTAATAAAAATGGCTACACCATTATCCATTTTTTCCATAAATTGCTGCCTTCTTTGCGCATAAACTTCTTTGTCAAAAATCTGAGTGAACGCATTGAACTTTGCGATGAACAAAATTATTGATGTTATTAAAAAGTATTTAAAAATTAATTTTCTCATAACATTAAAAATTTAAGTCGGTAGAATACTTTCTAATTGAAAGTATTGTTAAACCTTGAATGTTTATAAACATTCAAGGTTTAACAATGGGTTATGCTATTTATAAACAGGATACGCTTCGTGTGTTGGCCATGTTACTGGCTCTTTCTCAATTTCATTCATTAAATATTCAACCGCTTTCATCATTTGAGAATCATAACCATTAGCCATTTTTTCAGAATCGATTTCAATTTCAATATCAGGTTGTACACCTGTATTTTCAACAACCCAATCTCCTTTTTCATTATAAATTCTATAATCAGGTGCTGTTAGTCCACCGCCATCAATTAATTGAAGAAACATTGATACTCCTACTAAACCACCCCAAGTTCGAGTGCCAATAACAGGCCCCATATTATTCCATTGAAATTCGTAAGGAAGCTCATCTCCACCTGAACCTGCATAACGATTAGTTAAACAAGCCATATGAGCTGTTACTGCTAATGCTGGAATCGTTTGATGGCTAGAGTAACGACGTGTCCAATAACCATGTGGTTTTTTCAATAGTCTTTGAAGAAAAATTTCAGGATCTAAACCACCTCCATTGAAACGGCCATCCAGAATAATTCCTTCTTTCTTGGTTTGAGAATAAAAATATTTAGGGAAATCTGTAGCTGAACCATTATAGGTGTCTGGTAAATATATATAACCAATTTTACCATTCGAAGCTTTATCAATAGCCTTACGATTGCTTTCTAATCCGGCCATATACCTAATTCTTGATTCGTCACTAGCAGGTTTAACTACAACTTCTCTGGCACCTGCTAATGTTGGTTCAGAATTAACAGTTAATACAACCTGTTGATCTGCTAGACCAATAAAATAGCTGTAGATATTTTTATCCGTTGTAAGTTCTTTGCCATTAATTTTTAATAAATAATCTCCTTCATTTACATTTACGCCTGTTTTTGCCAAAGGAGGATACATTTCACGAGACCAATCAGGTTCTACAAAAATTTTAGCAAACTGAAACAAATTATTCTTTTGATCAATTTTCCAATCTGCTCCCAACATACCCACATTTACTATTTCTGCATTACGTTTTGAATCGCCACCATATACATATGTATGTGATGTATTCAACTCACCAATTAATTCACCTATAATAAATCCAACGTCAGAACGACATGAAGCACGATCAATTAGCTGACCATATTTTAGTTTCATTGCATCCCAATCAAGTCCGTGCATGTTTGAATCGTAATAGTAATCTCTTTCTAAACGCCAGGCTTCATTAAAAATCTGTTTCCACTCATCCATCGGAGTATACCACATTTCTAAATTTTGTAAATCAAGAATATTTTCTTTATAATTCTTAGTTTTAGCAGATATAACAGCTATTTTTAAATTCTTTATATAAATAATATTATCACCTTTGAATGACAATTTATAATCATTTATACCTCCTTTAATTTTATTTTCCTGTTTAGTTTTAAAATCATATCTATATAAATCCATTTCTATTTGCGCTCTATATTCAAATTTATTGAAATCACCATCTTCAGCATTTAAATAGAATAAAGTGTTTTTATTTAAACTTAACTCCCTGTAATTTCCACGTTTTAAAGGCAAAGCTTCTACTCTTTCTGCAATTCCCTCAAAATCAATACTTACTACAGATCCGGTTTTTAGTTTTACATATGAGCTTATTTCTTCATCACTAGTATATGGAAGAATTGATTTGCCATTTTTATTTAATGTCAAAGCAAAAATCCCTGCTACATCTTTATAAACTAATTCCCATTCTATATCACAATAAGTTGGATTAAATATCCTATTGGATATAAATAATAAGTGCTCTCCATCTTTCGTGAAAATAGGCCCAAAATCGTGAAATAATCCATTACTAACGCAATTTATCTGCTTACTATCTAATGAATAAATATAAATCTGGTACATGTAATCCTTATTCATCTTGGTATACGCAATAAATTTGCTGTCAGGAGACCAATTGTATTCTGAAATAGGTTTTTTATGTATCGAAACATCCACATTTTCATATTCAGCCTTATCAACTTTGGTTATTTTTTTACTGGCTATATCAAGAATATAAAGTGTTAAATTTTGATCTGTATAAGCAATTTTTTTGCTATTAGGTGACCAACGTAAAGTGTGACGATATCCATCGACATGAGAAGTTAATTTTACTGATTCGGATTTACCATCTTGATTTGTAATATAAATTTCATATTCACCAGATTTGTCTGATAAATAAGCAATTTTTTGTCCATCTGGAGACCAAACAGCATCTCTGTCTCGTGCTCCAACATTATTACTTAAATTTCGAGTTATGCCCTCTTTAATTGGCACAGTAAATACCTCTCCCCTTGCTACAATTAATGCACGCTTTCCAGAAGGAGAAATTTCTATTTTACGAATTTCTTCACTTACATTTTTTAAATATGGACGAGCTTCTTCAGAATCATATTTTATTGCTATATCAACTTTTTTTGTTTCTTTTAAGTTTACATCAAGCATCCAAATATTGCCACCTAATTCGTATACTATTTTGTCTTTCCCAAAACTCGGACGACGAATATCATATTCAGAATGATTAGTAATTTTTTCAGTCGTCTTATTTTCTGTATCATAAGCAAATATATTCAAGTACTTATCCCTATCTGAGCTAAAATAAATCTTATTCCCTATCCACATTGGAATTCGATCTGTTCCTAAAAAATTACTTATGTTAGTTTCTTTATTTATTCCAAAATCATATATGTAAACTTCTTGTGCTAGCCCCCCCTTATATCGCTTCCAAGTCCTATCTTCTCTTGAAGTTTTATTAAAAGCTATTTTCGAACCATCAGGCGAAAAGCTAGCTCTTGCAGCATCATACATAATCAACTCTTCTAATCCTGTACCATCAGGTGATATCAAAAATATTTTATTATATCTATTGGAACTATGACGACCTGAGCTAAACATTATTTTATTCTTTACGGGATGCCAACCTAACATTTCGTCATAACCAGGATGATATGTGACGCGAGTAATATTTCCTCCATCTTTACTCATTACGTAAATATCTGAATTCCCATCATATTCGCCTGTGAAAGCAATTAATTTTCCATCGGGAGAAAACTTCGGATGACGTTCTGTTCCATCATGAAAAGTTAATTTTGTCGCAGTTCCCCCTTCTGAAGATACACTCCAAATATCATCACCGGATATGAAAACAATTGTATTTTCATATACATCAGGGAATCTCATAATTGGTGTTTCTGCATACATTGACATGCTTGTAAATGCCAGAAACATTGTAAGAATTATAATTTTAAATAAATCTCTTTCAATTTTTGAAATTAGCTTTGAATTTTTCATTTTGTATTATTTAAATTAGAATTTCAATTTATAAGATGTCATTTTTAAGAGATGGTTTAATAAAATTGCTTTATTCCTTTGTAAGGTACTAATTGTTAGTATACAATTCAATTATATAATGAAGGAATAACGAATTAACATATGCTATTAGAAAAATACATCTCATTTTTTAGAATATCTTTAATTTTTATGATTGCTATTAATATAATTGCAAAAACAGGGATTTTTAAAACTCAAATTTAATTTTGTGGTATAGTAAATTTAAACTCACTCCCTTGACCTAATTTACTTTCTATTTCTAATTCTCCTCCAATTATTTTCGCAAGATCTATACATAATATTAATCCTAATCCTGTACCTCTTTCCTCTTCAGTACCTTCCGTTGAAATTGTTCCCTCAACATTAAAAAGCTTATTTAACTTTTCTTCTGATATTCCAACACCCGTATCTGCAACAACTATTTTTATATCTCCAGTTGTATTTGTTATATAGCAATCTAATGTAATTGATCCTCCCTTATGGGTGTATTTTATGGCATTAGAGATTAGATTTCGTAGAATCGTTTGAATAATATTCTTATCCGAAATCAAAACAAATGATTCTTGAATATTATTCTTAAATCTAATTTTCTTATCCTTTGCTTGCTCTTTATATAAATTAGTTAATGAATCAAAAAGGAGTTTGATATCAAACTCCTCGGGATTATATTTTATTCTTCCTGTTTGAGTTTGAGACCACATTAACAAGTTTTCAAGAAGATTATAACTACTTCCGGCTGATTCAGATATTATGTGAACCATTTCATATTTCTTATCGTCTGGCAATTCTTGAAAATCTTCTAATAATATATTAGAAAATCCAAGTATTGAATTAAAAGGCCCTCTTAAATCGTGAGCAATTATTGAAAAGAATTTGTCTTTTGTAGCATTAATTCCTTTTAAATCCTTATTAAGTTTCTGCTGATAAATCTGATTTTCTTCTAGTTTTACATTCTTTAATTTCAGTTCCAATAAGAACCTATTCGACATTCGTTCATGAGATTTTAAACCAATAATTCCTAAGAATAAAACAATCAGATGAATAATCGTTAGAGCAATTGTTTGTTTTTTTTCAGCTTTAACATAAATATCATCACGAAATGAGACACTAATTCCTCCTCTTATATTTCCAATTTCATATCCTTGTTCAGCATGACATTTTAAACAACTGGCTTCTATAATCAATGGTGACATATAGCGATAATATGAAATAGACTCAACAATATCTTTTTGTAAAATAGCCGCTGGGCTTTCTTCAAACTCTTTTAATGTTGCGGTTTCCCAATTATCTGCTTTATTTTCAGGACGAATAGGATTTAAACTGGTAATATGATATTTAATTGTATTATGCTTTTCGGCTAACTTTGCTATTTGCCGAGTCATATAGGCCGGATTAATCTTTGTAAGCTTCTTACCTGTTGTAGTTACGATATCTCTATCGGGATCATCCAGATACGGATTTGGTTGTGTTTCTTCAGTAATAGGGACATATACTCCTCCATGAATAGAATTCCACAATCTGGTTATAACAATTTCATTAAAAAAAGATTCAGCTTTATTTATAGCAACTTTTGAAGTATTCAACTTCATTAAAAAAATATTGAAAAAATATGATAAAGCAATAATGGAAATCCATCCAAAAAATATCAATGATAAATATTTTTTTTTCATGAGTGGCTTAAAATGTTTTTTGATTTTTAAATGTACTGATAATTGCAATTCATCCCTATTAATAAAACATTTTTTTATCGATCATCTTTCAAGAATATTATCCATATCTAATTTTTACGTAATATTATTTTTAATTATCTAAATACTCTCACCAAAAAAAAGCACAACCAGTCTTGATTACACCTAGTTTCTTAAATCAATTGGCTACTACAATAAACCTTAATATTTATCACACAGTTTAAAATGTTGGGCGTATTCTTCAGAATCATCGCCAGTTTTTTCGAATAATTTACTTGTGATTTTGTAAGTACAATGCTCTCCTACTTTTCCTGAAAAAAATATTTCATATGTGTCCGAATTAAATACCGGTTTTATTATCCTTCTTTCTTATAGCAGCAAAAATAATATGCCCTTCACAATGAGGGCAAATAAAATCATTAAACATAACAAATCCCTCCTTGTATTATTTAAATACAAGGAGGGATTTCTAAATGAAAATCAAATGGTTAAATATTTAATTCACTTTTCCATTTACCAAAAAGAAAACTAAAACTATATCCCATAAAGACTAATTTACTAGATTAAATCGAAACTTTAAATTAAAGTAAATGTTTCTTTCACTCGAACACCTTTTTCTGTTTTTTGTACCGTAGCACATTCATTATATAAATCATGCTGGAAAAATAAAGTGTATTTTTTTTCTGCCGCTTCATTTAAAAAATCTTCCTTATCTTGTATCATATCCATTGGACGAACATCGTATGCCATATTCCAAACTAAAGGAATATGTGCTGTCGAAGGAATTAAATCAGCCATAAAAACCACGATATTGTCACCTGTATCTACAAATGGGATCATCTGCCCTACAGTATGTCCATTATACAATCTAAGGTTAATGCCAGGATATAATTCAGTGTCCTTTTCTATAAATTTCAACTTCCCACTTTTAAACATCGGCATCAAGTTTTCTTCTAAAAATGATGCTCCTTCTTGTTTATTTGGACTCATTGCCCAATCCCAATGCGGCTTGCTTACCCAATAATTTGCGTTTTTAAAAGTAAGTTCATAATCAGTTTTGTCATTATTAAATTTTACTGCACCTCCACAATGGTCTGCATGTAAATGCGTTAAAATAACATCGGTGATATCGTCCAAAGAATATCCTTTTTTATTAATGGCACCTTCCAATCCATCTCCTCCAAATAAATGTACATGGCTAAAGAATTTTTTGCCTTGTTTATCTCCATGTCCGGTATCAATTAATATTACACGATCACCTGTGTCTATTAATAATGATCTTAAAGACCAGCTACATAAATTATTCTCATCTGCGGGATATTTACTTTGCCATAATACCTTTGGTACTACACCAAACATTGAGCCTCCATCAATTTTAAAATTGCTAATGTGGATTGGAAAAAGTTTCATATTTTAGTATTTAATGATTTGCAATAGTATTTTTAGTAAATTCTAATTATTTTCACGTTTTAAATATACTACAAATATAAAAAATGAAAGTTCATTTTATAGCCATTGGTGGAAGTGCAATGCACAATTTAGCCATAAGTCTTTGTAAAAAAGGATATCAGGTAACTGGATCTGATGATGAAATTTTTGAACCCTCAAAAACACGATTAGCTAAATACGGTATATTGCCGAAGCATTCCGGCTGGAATCCTGATAGTATTTCTCCTGATTTAGACGCTGTTATTCTAGGAATGCATGCAAGAATCGATAATCCTGAATTAATAAAAGCAAAGGAGCTTAAGCTAAAGATTTATTCTTATCCTGAATATTTATACGAACAAACAAAAAATAAAACTCGGGTTGTTATTGGTGGTAGCCATGGTAAAACTACAATCACATCAATGATAATGCATGTTTTGAAATTTCATGGAATGAAATTTGATTACATGGTCGGTGCACAAATTGATGGATTTGAAACCATGGTAAGTTTATCAGAAGATACATCAATTGCTGTGTTTGAAGGAGACGAATACCTCTCTTCACCTATTGATCTTCGTCCGAAGTTTCATCTTTACAAACCTCATATAGCTTTAATCAGTGGCATAGCATGGGATCATATTAATGTTTTTCCAAGTTTTGAAAATTACAAAGAACAATTCCGGATTTTTATTGAAAAAATTGAAGCAGATGGCTGTTTATTTTATTATAAAAATGATGATATATTAAAAGATATTGTGTTACAATCAGCAAATCCAGAAGAAAAAATTGAATATACAACTCATGTTTATACTAAACGAGATAATAAAACTTTTTTAAAAAATAAAGATGAAGAAATCTCACTAAAGATTTTTGGAGAACACAATTTACAAAATATCAGTGGTGCAAAATTAGTTTGTAATAAATTAGGATTAAGTGATGATGATTTTTATGTTGCGATATCTGAATTTACAGGAGCCTCTAATCGCTTAGAACTTCTAGCAGAAAATAATTACACAAATATATATAGAGATTTTGCGCACTCACCTTCTAAATTAAATGCTACTGTAAATGCTGTAAAAAATCAATTCCAGGAACGAAAACTTATTGCTGTTATGGAACTTCATACATTCAGTAGTTTAAATGAAGAGTTCTTAAATGAATATGCAGGCTCAATGGATATGGCCGATATTGCTGTTGTTTATTTTAACCCCGAGGTGATAAAGCATAAAAAATTAAAACCAATAACTATTGAACAAGTAAAAGAATCATTCCAAAACAAAAATTTAACTGTAATTACGGATCAAAAAGAATTAATTGACTCTATTTCAAATATTAATCTTAAGAATAAGAACCTTTTATTAATGAGTAGTGGTAATTTTTCAGGTATCAATTTGCAAAATTTTGCTCTGGAATTAATTTAAGCTCTATTTTTTAGAAAAATTTATGCCCTAAAAATGCGCTTTTGCGAACAAAATGCATTTTTTTTTAAAACAGATGCAATTTTTTTAGTAAAATATTTGCAGGAATAAAAAATTCATTTACTTTTGCACCACCAAGTTTTAGACTTGATATATGGTCCGTTCGTCTAGGGGTTAGGACGCTAGGTTTTCATCCTAGTAACAGGGGTTCGATTCCCCTACGGACTACAAAAGTTTTTTTAATTAACAGAGAGATTATGGCAAACCATCAGTCAGCAAAGAAAAGAGCAAGACAAAGTGAAAAATTAAAAGTTCACAATAAGTATTTTGCAAGAACAGCACGTAATATGATTAAAATATTAAGAGGTGCTACTGATAAGACTGAAGCTACAGAAATGTTGCCGAAAGTTACATCGATACTAGATAAATTATCAAAGAAGAATATTATTCATGCAAACAAAGCTGCTAATTTAAAGTCAAGCTTAACAGTTCAAGTGAATAAATTATAAAAGAACTTATACACAAATTAAAGCCTTTCTTAATTAAAAGAAAGGCTTTTTTGTTGCTTTATTGTGAATACTTTTCTAAAATTTTCTGCCAATAAATACTATATCGTCAATCTGTTCGTAATTTTTCATCCATTCCAACATAAATCTCTCTAGTTCCTCTCCTTGTTCCTTCATTGACATTTTCTGAATAGAAATTAATAAATCTTTCATATTCTTTTTTCTAAATTTCCTGCCATCTTCTCCTCCAAATTGATCTGCATAACCATCAGAAAACATATAGTATGAATCTTCTTTGCTTAACAATTCATGTGAATAAATTATAAAAAAACTTACATACTAAAAAAAGCCTTTCTTAATTAAAAGAAAGGCTTTTTTGTTGCCCTATTGAGAATACTTTTTTAAAATCTTCTTCCGATAAATACTATATCGTCAATCTGTTCATAATCCTTCATCCATTCCAACATAAATCTCTCTAGTTCCTCTCCTTGTTCTTTCATTGACATTTTCTGAATAGATATTAATAAATCTTTCATATTCTTTTTTCGAAATTTCCTGCCATCTTCTCCACCAAACTGATCTGCATAGCCATCAGAAAATATATAGTATGAATCTCCTTTTTCAACTTTAATCTCATGATTCGTAAATTTCTTGCTATCATGAACACTTGACATACCTATAGGAAATCGATCCGCTTTTATTTCTTCTAATTCTCCATTGCGAATTTGTAGCAAGGGATTATAAGCTCCGGCAAATTCTAAAATTTGTGTGTCCTTATTATAACATATAAGAGCCAAATCCATTCCATCATTTACAACTAAATCACTTTCAGAATCTTTCTGATGTAAAGCATTTACAATTTCCAGATCCAATTGATCAAGGATTTTTGCAGGTTCTAAAATTCCATACTCACGTACAATTTTAGTTAACATACTATGCCCGAGAATCGACAAGAATGCTCCTGGCACTCCATGGCCGGTGCAATCAACAGCCGCTATCATTTCTTTATTATCAATTGTTTCTAACCAATAGAAATCGCCACTTACAATATCTTTTGGTCTAAAAAAGATAAAAGTATCATCGAATGGAAGTTCCGGTGGCAAAACTGCTGTCTGTATACGCTTAGCATAACGAATACTATCTGTTATATCCTTATTTTTCTGTTCAATTTCTATGCTTTTCTGAACAACTTCTGCTGTTCGTTCTTCAACTTTTTCTTCAAGAATCTTCTTTTCTTTAACCAAATTTCTCTCTCGAACTTTAATGTAAGAAATTATTCCTAAAATACCTGCTGCAACCATTGCTAGTATAAACCACCAGGTTTTATAAAAAGGCGGTTTAATAGTAAACTCATATGTAATAGGCTCTAAATTCCATATGCCGGCACTGTTTTTTGCTTTTACCTTAAAAACGTATTTATTTGGGACTAATGAAGAATATGTTTCTTCAGTACGTTTCGTAATAGGCCGCCATTCTTTATCAGCAGATTCCAACATTACCTGATAATCAACAACATCCGGATTGTCCAAGCAAATACTATTATAATCAAAAGTGAATGTGTTCTCTAAGTAACTAAACTTTTTATTAGCATCCATTTCTCGATCTTCGTTATTAACTCTCAATCTAGAAATTTGAGTAATAGATTCTAATGATTTAGTATAATCAAAAGCAGGTTGATATTTTATAACACCTTCTACTGTTCCAAACCATAAATTACCATCATTGTCCTTATAAGTAGCATTCTTCTTTGCTTCTAGCCCGGTAAATCCGCTTTTTTCAGTATATACATGTATGTTTCCATTAGCGTCTATTTTATTTAAGCCTCTACCTGTTCCTACAAAAATATTCCCTCTGTCATCAATATTTAATTGATTAATATAATTTGATAACAATCCATTATTTACTCCTATGGTTTTTATTATATTTTTCCCATCAAATATTAATATCCCTTTATTCATTGTTCCAATCAAAATATTCCCTGACAAATCCTCTATAATACATTGAGGAGTTATTTCATTTTCAAATTCGACCTTTTCAATTTTGTCATCAATAATTAGATTTAAACCCTTTCCTTTAACTCCAACCCAAATTCTGTTTTTTGAATCAGCGTAAACAGCAGATATATCTATCCCACTTAATCCCATAATTTGCGTAAGGATCTGTGATTTATCCTCGTTTATATCATGAAATATTAATCCTTCTTGAGTTCCTATCCAAAGTTGGTTCTTACTATCAATATCAAGTGCAGTTACCATAGCACTTGGGAAATATCTGTTTATATACGGATTACGAACAAATCTCCCTGATTTATAATCAAACATTGTAATCCCGTTCTGATCTGTACCTATCCAGATACTTCCATTAAGGTCTTTTCTTAAAAACCCAATATGGTCACCAATCATATTAGATTCTTGATTAAAATAAGCATATTTAATGCCATTATCTCCTGCTTTTGGATTATATACAGAGATTCCTTTGTCTGTACCAAACCAATACTTTCCTCCATTATCTTTTACAATAGATCGCACTTGTTTATTACTTAAACCATCGTTTGTTCCATAAAACTCGAATTTCTCACCTTTAAAAATTGCTAAACCATTATCATTGGTTGCAATTAAAATATTTCCCTCAAGATCCTCAACTATTTTCCAAATCTTATGATCAATTAATCCATTCTTATTATTATAGGTTTTAAGATTATTTCCCGAGAATTTTGTAATTCCTCCTCCCCAAGTTCCTACCCAAACATTCCCTTTGCTATCTTCTGTAATATAAGTTACCCAGTTATCTGCTAAACCATCACGGGCATCATAAATTTTAAATTCATTTTCATCTTTTAAATAACGATACAGTCCTCCATGATATGTTCCATACCAAATATCCCCTTTTGAATCTTCAAACATCGTTGTTGTTGGCCAATAGGTCGTAAGTCCTTTTGGCATATGCCTGGTAAAGGAACTGTCCTTTTTATTAAATTTTTGTATTCCTGCATCTGTTATTGCAAATACAGAATCACTTTTTGCCATTAATACAGAAAATACCCGATCACTAAGCTTTCTGCCTTTGTACTGTTGGTATATCATTTTCTCTGAATCAAACTCATATGGATTCTCAATTCTCATCAGGCCATCACCATTTGTTGATATCCACAAAACATCTTCCTTATCTATTAATAAAGAAGTAATTTCCATTGTAATAGAATCGCCAATAGGATGTTTTCTAATTTTCTCTCCATCAAAAAATGAAACTTTCCCTGTTGTATGTCCTATCCAAATATTCCCTTTATTGTCCTTGATAATTTTCTTAACTTCTCCTGATTCTAAGCCATCTTCAGTTGTGTAATTTGTAAAATTCACACCATCAAATTTAGAAATGCCACTTTCGGTACCTAACCATATATATCCATTATTATCTTGAATAACGTTATACACCTTTGATTGCAGCCCCTCCCTTGCACCATAATAATCAAAATAATATGTTTGAGCAAATAAATTAGTGCTACTCAGCAGTATTACTGCATAAAAAAAAGTTATCCGCTGAATTAGGCGAATAACTTTTTTTGTGTTCGTTTTATGTGATATTATCATATTTTATTTTTTTGTTATCTCTCTTTTGAAATAAAGAAAAATGTACCTCCCTCATCAACAAGTCCATCAATTTTACCAAACTGAGGCTTTTGCATACCATCTTTTGCTACTGCAACGGTAACTTTAGAAACAACATTTTCAATAGGTAAACATGCATTTGGATTATTTCTCAAAGTATTTGCAAATGTTCTGGTGAATTGTGAATTATCCATAGCTAATTCGTATCCGGCAGAAGAAAATACCTGCGATGATTTAAATTTTGTAGCTTCCCAATCTCCACAATCACGATCCTTTAGTCCTGAACGCATTGCCTGATAAAATGTTGGCCCTGATTCGCATGCATCTGTAATTACTAAAGTATGAGTAACAAAGGTAGCATAGGATTGTAATGCTGCTTTTAATGTACTAATATTAAAATATGTAAATTCATCATCACGAGTTGCATCTGTTGGAACCCAATATCCATTTTCATTTACAAATTTTCCATGCCCTGCATACCAAACTAGTAATGAATTCACTTGATTTCCTCGAACTAAATCCCTGAGCTCTATAGCAAAAAATCTTTCTAATTCAGCTTTTGACATATTTTGCTTATGAATAATATTATGAATCTTATAATTTGCTAATGCTGCTTTCATCATACTAACATCTTTTATAGGGCCCTCAAGACTTGCAAAAGTTTCATAATCTGAATTCTCAATGAAAATAACCCATGTCTTACCCATAGGGTTATCCTGAGATATTTCAAGTCCTTCGCGATTAATGGTATATTCCTTTTTGCTTATGTTACCATAAATATCTTCTGCTTTTACAATAAATTTTTTCTTATTTGCAATATCTATAGTTGCGAAGAATTCCGGGTTATTTGCATCTACAGAATAGCTTGCTGTCATTTCATTAACTATGATACTTTTTATTTTATTATCATCAGTTACTTTACCTTCAACATATAGCTTTCTATTATCAACATCCATATAAATCTCACCTGTGGATGATGCATATGGTGCAATTAAGCTAATTTGAGGAGGAACTATTTCAGTTCTATTTAATTTGTAAGTTGTTGCTAAAACATTATTATAAACATCTGCAACAGCAACTGAAATAGTTTCTTTACCGGTAGCATTAATTGTTATTGTAAATTCATTATTTTCAGCATTTTCACTAAATTCAACTTCAGCACCATCAACTTTAGCATACTGAATATCACTCTGATCAGTTATTTGTCCTTTTAAAACAACCTCAACAGCATCTTCAATAATATTAATAGAGTTTCCTTCTCTTTCTAATGGCTCTACAAAAGTGAAATTCGGCTTATTGCTTTCTCTATTTAATTCATATAAACGTTCTTTAACAATTTCCAATCTATCTTTTGCATTTTCGTCATTATCAGAAAATTTTGCATAAGCTTGATAATCGGAAATAGCCTTTGCATATTGTGTAATTTCTTCGTTAGATTTTGCACGATGGTAATAAGCTATCGCATTTTTAGAATCCTCGGAGATAACTTTACTAAAATCATTTATTGCACTTTGATGTTGATTAAATTCCTGATAAAATAATCCTCTGGCAAAAAATGCGTCCATATCATCAGGAGAAAAAATAATCATTTTTGAAAGATCATTAATAGCATTTGGATAATCAATCTTTTCCTTATATATCTTACTTCTTATCCATAAAGCTTCTTTTGATTTGGAATTAAGTCCTAAAGCCTGATTACAGGCAACTAATGATGGATCATATTTTTTTGCTTTATAAAGAACATCCGCTAAAGCTACATGTGTCTCAATTACATTAGATGCTTTCTCAATAGATTTCCTATAATCTGTTTCAGCTTGATTATAATTTTCCAATTTGTCGTTTATAAAACCGCTTCGAGAATAGTTTTGCGCAGTTTCACTTAAATTAACTAAATCGTTACTTTCTTTTATTGCTTTATCATAATCTTCCAATGCAATATAAGATTCCATCTTATATTTATATGCATTAATATGCTTTTTATCCATAGCAGTAACTTTCGCTAACATAGGAATTGCTTCTTTATATTGCTCCAGATCAAAGTATAATCTTCCAGCATTATAATAAATCGACTCATCCTTATCTTCAAATGCTGCTGCTCTTTTGTAATCACTTGCAGCTTCAGCTTTTTTGCCAGCCTTTTCATATGCATCTGCTCTGGCAACATAAGCTTCAGTATACTCAGGATTTTCCTCAATCAATTTTGTAAATTGAGCAACCGCATCCTCATAGTTTCCTGATGCTACAAAATCTTTACCGGTTGAATATAACTTGGGACTACATTCTATAAAAGAAATTAGAACCAATAACATTGGGGTAAAGAATAAAACACGCTTGAATTTGTATTTTTTCATTTTATATAGGTTTTTTATTATTCAAAAGTCCAAATTAGATAATTTATAAATTTACAAAAGGTTTTAATCAATTTAAAATTTTATGACTAATCAATTCAAATTGTTGATTAACGATTCTTTATTTTTGATTAACACTAATTTACAATTGCCAATAACAAAATTAATGGGTTCATTTAATATTATGTTAGGAGCTTTTACACCTTTATCAAATACTTTATCTCCGTGAAAAATTCGTGCTTCGTCCCAAATGTTATTCTGTATAAATGAATCCAAAACTTTACTTCCCCCTTCAATAATTATTGACTGTATGTCTTTTTTCGTTAAAACATCAAATAATTGAGTATAAAAATCAATATCGTAATTAACAAATTTAATGCCAATATTTGATCTTAAACCATTCACCTTAATATTTTTACACGAATTATCGGCTATTAGAACCGTTTCGGCTTCGGAGTTAAATATATTTAGATGGCTTGGTAACTTTAATTCTCTATCAAATACAATTCTAATGGGATTATTCCCTATCCAATTTCGTGTAGTTAAACTCGGATTGTCTGCCAATGCTGTATTAGTTCCTATTAATATTGATTGCTCTTCCGATCGCCATTTATGTACAAGAGTTTTTGCATGTTCATTCGTTATCCAGGTTGGTTCTTTCGGACTGTTTCTTTTTCTCTCAATATCAATAAATCCATCTTTTGTTTGTGCCCATTTTAAAATTATATATGGTCGTTGTTTTTCGTGAAATGTAAAAAATCTTTTATTCAGTTCTCTTGATTCCCTTTCAAGAACACCTGTTGTAACGTTACAACCTGATTTTTTTAGTATTTCAATTCCTTTTCCAGAAACATGAGATGCAGTATCTATTGATCCAATAATAATATTAGGTATCCCAATATCAGCAATTAGGTTTGCACATGGGGGTGTTTTTCCAAAATGAGAACATGGTTCAAGATTAACATATATAGTTGATTTTTTAAGAAGGCTTTTATCTTGTACAGAATTAATAGCATTAACTTCGGCATGAGGTTCTCCAAATTTCCTATGATATCCTTCACCAATAATTTTACCATTATAAACAATTACAGATCCCACCATAGGATTTGGTGCAGTATTTCCCAATCCTTGTTTTGCTAAATCAATGCATCGCTGCATATATTTTTCATGAATTGTATTTTTGATCATACAAATTATTTAAATTTGAAGAATGACTGCAAATAATAGCATAAAGAAAGTAATTTCATTCATAAAAACCGAATTAAAGGATCTTTATCCGATGAATGAAATTGATAGTTTCGTTTATCTGATTTTTGAACATCTTTTCAATTACTCAAGAACGAAATTGTTGATTTCTCAGGATTTAGAAATTCAAGAAAATTCTTACAAACAAATTTTAAGCATTTTAGATGAACTAAAATCATATAAACCGATACAATATATATTAAAAGAAACTACATTTTTTAATTTACCATTTATTGTAAATTCAAATGTTTTAATACCTCGTCCGGAAACAGAAGAATTAGTTGACTGGATAATTCAAGAAAACAGAAACAAATCTATAAGTATATTGGATATTGGAACTGGTAGTGGATGCATAGCAATATCATTGGCTAAGAACCTTCCAGATTCCAAAGTTTATGCCTGTGACATTTCAAAAGAAGCATTAAATCAGGCTCAAAAAAACAGCAAATTAAATAGTGTTGATATTAATTTTAAGCACCTGGATATTCTTGATTCTAATATTCAATTAAATGAAAAATTTGATATAATTGTAAGCAATCCTCCTTACATAGCTGAAAAAGAAAAAGTCTTAATGCATAAAAACGTTCTTGATTATGAACCTGAACGAGCTTTATTTGTTCCAAACGAGAACCCATTAGTTTTCTATAAAGCAATTATTAATTTTGGACTAACCCACCTTAACCCTAAAGGAAACATTTATCTGGAGATTAACGAAGCGTATGGGAAAGAAACTTCATTGTTATTTAAGAACGATTTTTTTACAAATATTACGCTTAAGAAAGATATTAATGAGAAAGACAGAATGTTAAAAGGGACTCTAAAATAATATTACATTGAATCCAACAAAAACCATAACAATTAAAGTTGCATTAACCAAAGCTCAAAATCTTTGTGCTACGCAAGAGAAATGCATATCCGACATTAGTAAAAAACTTTTCGACTGGAAACTCCCAAGTAAAGATCATGACACTGTAATTAATTTATTATTAGAAGATAAATTTATTGATGAACAAAGATATGCTGTATTTTATGCAAAAGATAAATTCAAATATAATAAATGGGGTAAGATAAAAATAGAATATACCTTAAAACAAAAAAACATATCATCTGAAAATATTAAAAGTGCTTTAGATAAGATTCTGGAAACAGAATATGATAAACTTTTAGAATCTGAGCTAATTAAAAAATTTAAAACTATAAAAGATAGTGATGAATATACTATAAAATCAAAGCTTGTGCGATTTGCAATATCAAGAGGATTTGAGAATGGCAAGGTATTTGATATTGTTTCATCAATTATTGAAAAGCTGAATTAGTAATAAATATTAAAAATTCATTTAGTTTTACAACTAATTATTGAGAATTGAATAAAATAATACTTAGACAATCTGATAATTGTAAAAAAGTGTTTTTATGAAAATTTAAATATTGTAGTTCAAGAAATATTTGCTTATCTTGAGTGACTAAAAAAGTTGACAAAATCAACTCCGGTTAAGCATTAACAAACTTAATAGAAAAATAAATTTATAAAATTAACTAATTATTAAATTCTAAAATCAACATTATGAAAACTAAAATGTACAAACCATTTGGATTATTACTAGCAAGTGCTGTTATTTTTGGAGGCATGTTTACTAGCTGTGGTGGAAAAAAAGAAATTACTAACGTAAAAAATGAAACTTTAATTGAACTTCACTGCTCGGGACCTGAATTCAGAAGTGATAAAAATACTTTTAGAGCAAACGCAACAGGAGAAAGTACTGATATGGAAATTGCTCGCAAAAAAGCAAGCAGTAATTCTAAAGCAGCATTAGCAAGTCAAATTCAGACAGTTATCAAAGGCACAACTGATAACTATGTTAACTCTAGAGAGTATAACAATGTTGAAGAAGTTGAAGAAAGATTCGAAGCGCTTAACAGAGAAGTTATAAACCAACAACTAAATAGCGTTAGAACTATTTGTGAGAAAATTACTCAAACAAAAACAGGTACTTACAAATGTTATATGGCTATTGAAATGAGTACTGATGCTCTTGAAGAAGCTATGAATAACAAACTTTCAAAAGATCAAAGATTAAAAGTAGATTATGACTACGAAAAATATAAAGATACTTTTGATAAAGAAATGGAAAAACTTGAAAGTGGTTACTAAGAAATTATCATTATTAGTTAAAAGGGAGCTTTTGCTCCCTTTTTTTATATCCTACAATAGCTAAGATTCATTACATTAATACTATTTTTACAATTACATTAAATAATAATTATTACAATGATTAGTAACGAACAATTAAGAGATCTTGAACAGCGACAAGATGCACTGAGGAGGTATCTTTGACGTCGAAAGTAAACTAATTAGAATAGATGAAGAGGAAGAAAAAACTCAGGCTCCAAATTTTTGGGATGACCCTAAAAAAGCAGAAAAAAAATTAAAAGAAATATCAAAAATAAAAGAATGGACGAATTCTTTTAAAAATATTGAGACTCAACTTGAAGAACTGAAAATTGGAATTGACTTTTATAAGGAAGGTGAAATTGAAGAATCAGAAGTTGAAAATCAACATAAGAAAACACTTGAGCTAATAGAAAATCTTGAGTTGAAAAATATGCTTCGTAAGGAAGAAGATATTTTAGGAGCATATTTGCAAATTAATCCGGGAGCGGGTGGTACAGAAAGCCATGACTGGGCGGAGATGATAATGCGAATGTACATACGTTGGGGAGAGCGTAATAATTACAAAATTAAAGAAGTAAATTATCAAGCTGGTGACACTGCTGGAATAAAGACCGTTACCTTAGAATTTGAAGGTGATTTTGCATACGGATATCTTAAAAGTGAAAATGGTGTTCATCGATTAGTTCGATTATCTCCTTTTGATTCTGCTAACAGGAGGCATACTTCTTTTGCATCTGTATATGTTTCTCCGGTTATAGATGATACTATTGAAATAAAAATAAACCCTGCAGATATTACCTGGGACACTTTTCGTTCGAGTGGTGCCGGGGGACAACATGTTAATAAAGTAGAAACAGCTGTTCGTCTGCATCATGCACCAACAGGAATTGTAATTGAAAACCAGGAAACCCGTTCGCAATTAAATAATAAAGAGAACGCATTAAAAATGCTTAAATCTCAATTATACGAAATAGAGCTTCGTAAACAGATGGACGAAAGAGCTATTATTGAAGGGGAAAAGAAAAAAATTGAATGGGGATCACAAATTCGAAATTATGTTTTACATCCTTATAAAATAATTAAAGATGTACGCACTAATTTTGAAATGGGGAATGTTCAGGATGTTCTTGATGGAAATCTTGAAGGATTTATAAAAGCCTATTTAATGGAGTTTGGGGGTAAATAATTTCTGAAATTCTAAAAAAAAATGAAATAATATATTTATAACACAATTATTCACGGTCTTTATTATTAAACATGAAACAATCTACAATATCATTATTATTAATACTTACAATCATATTATCATCGTGCTCCGATTATAATAATGCCGAATCTACCATTAATGAAGAAGATATGGCTCGAATTGTTTCTGAATTTGCTTCTGATGATTTTCAGGGAAGGAAACCTTTTACTATTGGGGAGGAAAAAGCTGTTGCTTTTTTAGAAAGAGAATACAAGCGAATTGGTCTTGAACCGGCAAATAATGGTAGTTATATCCAAGAAGTGCCGATGGTTGAGGTAACTAATATCCCCGACAAAAGATTAAAGGTAAATATGTGGAATGTTTCAATTGAGTTAAGTTATAAAGATGATTTTGTTACTTTTTCGAAACATTTAGTCGATAAAATTTCGGTTAGAAACTCCGATATGGTTTTTGCAGGATACGGAATTGTTGCTCCCGAATACAACTGGAATGATTACGAAGGAATAAATGTAAAAGGCAAAACAGTTATTGTTTTAGTTAACGATCCGGGATTTGGAACAGATAATAAAGATTTCTTCAAAGGCAACGAAATGACTTATTATGGTCGTTGGACATATAAATATGAAGAAGCTGCCAGACAAGGAGCTAAAGGAATATTTATTATACATGAAACCGAACCGGCAGGATATCCTTGGAGTGTTGTGCTAAATGGTGCTACAATTCCAAAATTACATTTACAAACTGAAGATAATAACACATCAAGTTGTGATATTGAAGGTTGGTTGACCTTAAATGCAGCCAAAGAATTATTCTCATTAGCCAGATTTGATTTGATGGAACAAAAAGAAAAAGCTAAAAATTCAGATTTCAAAGCATTTCGAATGCGATCTCGATTAAGTCATAATATTGAAAGTAGTCATAAACTTGCAACATCTAAAAATGTTATAGGGATTCTTCCCGGAAAAGAAAGACCGGATGAAGTAATTATCTATTCCTCTCATTGGGATCATTTAGGAATTGGGACTCCTGTAAATGGTGATTCAATTTATAATGGTGCTGTAGATAATGGAACTTCAACAGCCTGGATGTTAGAAATAGCTGAAGCATTTGCAAATTTAAAGAAGCGTCCTGCCCGAACAATTATGTTCTTATCTCCTACCTCGGAAGAACAAGGATTACTAGGGTCTAAATATTATACACAACACCCACTTTTTCCTTTAAATAAAACTGTAGCTAATATTAATAATGATTTAATGTTACCTTTTGGCCCATATAAAGATATTATGGTTACGGGCTATGGTCAATCTGAACTGGAAGACTATTTAGAAAAATTTGCAAAAAAATATGACAGGTATATTCTTCCCGATCCAAATCCTCAAACCGGGATGTATTACCGTGCTGATCATTTTAGTTTTGCTCGTGCAGGAGTTCCTGCATTATTTGCCAGAGGTAATTGCGATAATGTAGAGTTTGGCAAAGAATGGGCAGCAAAAAAAGAAGCTAACTGGATAAATAATAATTACCATAAGCCTAAGGATCAATACGATCCAACAAGTTGGAATTTTACCGGAATTGTTAATGATGCGAACATATTGTTTAGAATTGGTTACGAACTAAGCAATGAAAAGACTTTTCCTGGTTGGAAAGATGGATCGGAATTTAAAGCAAAAAGATAACAGTATATTTCTTTCACACACTGGATTAAAATTCTACTTTAAAAATGATTCTGAATTATTCCAATCGGTAAATTAAAAGTATTAATTAATTTCTTTTCCAATGAGCGCTGATTACTTAAACCTTTCATTACAGAATTTTCTTGATGCAATAACCGATAACAAAAATGTTTTTGAAATTAAATGTGGGGAAACAATAATTATAGGCACATTGACAGAAATTGAATCTTTTATTAACGAAATAGAAGACATTGAAACAAAAAACAAATTAATATCCCTATCTAAAGGAAAAAAAGAATATGTAGTCGATTATGAACTTTCTGAAATTGAAATATATAATTATTTAGAAAAAATAACAGGAAATTTTGATCCTCTCAAATCAAAAATAACATTGAATGATGTTGAGGTATATTATAGTATGATTTTTTTAGAAAGAATTTATGAAGAAAGTACTCATATCTATGAAAATGAAGAATGGGAATTTCCCTCAAAAGAGATTTATGACCCTATTGATGACAAATTTATAAACGTTGCAGATCATAAAGCAATGATAAAAAGAACTCATATTGCCGATGGATTTGCTATACGTTCAGTTATACATTTATTAAAAAAACATTCCCCAGAAGAAAAAGAAACGAATGCAAAAAAATACAAAATCAGTAATTCAGTTGTTTTAAACAATGAAAAATCAGAGAAATTAATTATTTTACTTAATGATAAAGTACATGAAATTAATCATTTTTATAAGAAAAATAGTAATAGTACAACAGAAGAATTATTTAAATTTCATGATCAATTTAGAATTGCATTTAATGATTTGTATGAACAAAGTTTAAAAGAAAATTCTTATTGGCAATATTGTCCGTTCAAAGTATATGAATCACATTTTGAAAAAAGGAAAGAGAGTTTCTTGAAAAACTATATAGATTCATCTGAATTAGATTTTTTAAAAAGCGAAATAAAGGATTTAAGCAATTCATATAATGAAGATAAAGGATTTTATTATCATCCTGTAAGAGATAAAACAAGCAATTTAAATGAGCGTTTAGAACTTGAATATTACTTTGGTGAAGATTTAATATTAAATGAAATTATTGATGATACTTGCTTAAAAAAGATAGAGTATTCACAAAAGAGAAAATTAGAATTTTTAAATTCACAAATTAACGGATACCAATTAGAAGAAAAAGAGAAACTTTCAAATGATATTAAAAATAAGCACGTTTCATTAATAACCCAAAACGATAATTTAAACGAAATTTTTAATTCATTAGAATATACAAGTTATAAGAGTTTTCTGCCTGACAAAGAATTTTATAATGAAAAAGAAATAAAAAAGCTTAATCTTGAAGATTTACGATATAGCGATTCTATTTATTATTATTACGATGACTTTTTTAAATTTTGTGAAATAACAGATTCCGAAACTGGCAATTTTGCTTATATTCCTGAAAATGCTGACAGTGGAATTAGAATAGAAGAAAGAAAAAGCAGTTCAGTTAAATTCCTACATAAAGAATACATAAAAGGTTTCCGATCCGAATACTTTTCTTTTAATCCTGACATTAGCACAGATGAATTAAAGATTTGGCATATCGGCAAACGAATAAATGCTCAATATAAGTTACCTACTATTTCTTTTAAGAATGGCAAAACACCGTTTTACTCCGAAGATAAAATTTTAGAATATGGTATTTATATTGCTCAAATTTACAGAGCTTGGGAGATTATTATCGAAAGCCTACCTGTTTATGAAAGATTGCTTTTCCCTGAAAACAAATCCAATAAAAAAACATTCCCTTTTTCTATAACTTACCGTAATGTACCTGACAATTATAAAAACTTGTATTTATTAAATGACAATATTGATTTTGTTTTAACATACCTTAAAGATAAAAAAGATTCAAATTTCACAAAGGGCTACTGGAATCCACATATTACCTATAATTCATTCAAAAAGTTTGCAACCCTCGTAACTAATTTTAGTGATGATTTCGCCAATAATATTGAGAATAAAAAACTATCCTTTAAGAACTTACCTATAAGAGTAAGTGAATTAAATAGTAAACTAAATCAATGTATTGAGTTAATTGAAAATTATAAGAATGAATTCTTTAGCGTTGAAATGCATCATCCTGAATATTACGACAAGGAATATAACTGGTATAAATTAATTTATACGGAATTAAAAAGTATTAAGGTTAGCTTAGAATGGTATTACGAAGCATTGCCTAAACTAAAAAAAGAAGAACAACTTAAGGAAAACTCAAAAAAAGTTGATTGTAAAAAGTTTTGGGAATATATTCTTTTAGAATCGGATGAAAACAAAAAGAAACTTGCAAGTTATATTGTTGATTTGAATAAAAATGAAAAAGGTTTAAAGATAGCATATTCAATAATTGCCCTTAATAAATTATTTAAATTAGGTCAATATACTAAAACACATTTAATCAATTCAATAAAAGAAGCAGGATGTGATAAAATTACAAATACTGAGAATATTTTACAGTACCTACGAAATGATAAATTTTATACAAATGAGAAGGAAAACATTCATAAAAATATTAATTTAATAAAGAATTACATTCAACAAGAAAACCTTTATTAAAATTGTTTTAAGTTGTGTAACACAACTCACGCAACTACACACAACTCATTATCAATAAAATACAAGTCAACACCTCATACTTTTACATGAAATCTAAATGTAAATAAGTATGCCAGAAATTAATTTTAACAATTTACAAGAATCAGTTAGCCAGTTGCTCTCTAAACTGGATAAAATCGAAAAGCTATTATTAAACAATAGCAATCAATCAGAAACAGAAAATTTATTAACCGTATCTCAGGCAATCAAATTTTTAAATTTAAGCGTATCTACTATTTACGGATACGTGCCACGTAAAGAAATCCCCGTTTGTAAACGAAAAGAAACTAAGCGACTCTACTTCTCAAAAAAACAGTTAACTGAATGGATACTTGAAGGCAAAAAACAAACTATTTCAGAAATTAAAAATGAAGCCCATCTGTATTTAAAAAAGAAAAGGGGCAATCATGCAAAATAGCAATCAACCCCCTATCAATAAAAAAGATAGTCATTTTCTTACTCAACTCAAAAGAGTTTATCTTGCTTTTTTTGACAAACCCCAGACAATGAAAGAAGTTGATTTTTCCACTGGCGTTATGAGAGAAAGTATTTGTCGATATTGCAGAACTCTAAAACTGCAAAATCAATTATACCCAATTCGCAAGAGATATTGTAGCATAACTAAGCATTTAGCTACAGAATATACAACGAATCCAGAATTAATTCTTGAAGACGATCAATTAAAACTTTGGGAATGAAAGTTCATAAGCCAGTAAAGTTATTTATTCTGACTTCAGTATTAGATGTAATTAATGTGGAAGTGAAACGCAACAAAGAAAGCTACATTTACATCATTGATTATATCCTTACTAAACCTTTAAGAAACAAACGCAATAAAGATATTAATGAAGCTGAATTCGTTTCTATAAACAAGCAAAAGATTGAGTTCGTAATAGGCTGCAATTCTTATAATTATATTAAACATCTTGAAAAATACGAATTAATAGAACGGGACGGAAACTATAAAAATGCTAAAAAATCATTCCATTATAGAATCTATAAGAAATATTACGTGGATCTAATGCCTTACAATTTGAAACCGGATTCAAGAATATTTATTATTATCATAAAACAGGGAAACAATGAGAAAACGAATTACAGCAAATTAGAACCACACTTATATCAATCAAGGGAAAAGTGAATTTGGCATTTATATAACTGGCTTTTTAGATAATGCAAAAATCAAAATATCTCCGAATAGAGTTAAATTTTATGATAGTAGTATTTGTAAGTATTATTTAGGTAATAACTTTAAAACTTGGTCAAAAGGAGATGCAAAAAGAGCTATTGGAAAGTTTGAGGCTTATCTGGAATTATATCCCTGAGATTACATATAAATTCATACGCTCATTATATGTAAAAATTCTATTCTTAGAACTAAATTATGATTTAGTTCTCTCTAAATTGGATTCCTTTTAAGAGATGAAGTTGCTGTTGAAGTTTCAGCTAATCGAATTCTTATAGAGAAGATTATTAGCTAATAAAATTTCCTATTACTCAAACGAAAATACCATATCAATTCTGATAGGATTTCATAGGAATGAAGACAAGATGTTTTCTAATTTTATCCTAAGAAATAATTATTTACAGCAAACTCATACTGCTTAATAAATAATTCTTTAAACGGCTGAATATTATTTTGTTCATAAAAAACCAGCATCGCTTTTTTGTAATCCAAAGAGATCACACTTCGATAAGAAAGTGGACAATTATTATCTGCCATCAAAAAAGCATTCCCCATAATTCTACCTGTACGCTTATTCCCATCACCAAAGGGCTGAATATAGGAAATCATTGCAATTGTCAGCAATGCTTTTTCAAAACCGTTTTTATGCGCATTAACAACATCACACATTCGTTGCAAATATTCCCGAATCTGAAATTCATTATCAGGTGGTGTATAAGTTGTACCTGTAACACCAACAGGTCGGGTTCTAATATTTTTATCAACGCCTAAGTCTTTAATCAAAATACTGTGAATGTCTTCTATAATTGATATGCGTATGGTATTAACCATTTGCGGTTCTTCTGCAATATAATTTAAAGCATCTTTATGATTTAGAAGCATAATTGCCTCTTCTTTGGTTTTGTCTGTAGCTTCAATTTTATTTGTTAATAACTGCTCTGTTTCTAAAAGAGAATAAGTATTCCCTTCAATTTAAGATGATTTCCAACTTAAATCAATTGTCAATCGTTCCAATTCTTTTTGATAAATAGTTACAGGAATATCCTTGATATTTTTCGAGTACTTATCCTTAATTGCAACTAAATATTTTTCCTCTTCAGTAGAAAATAATTGAGAGTCCTCAATCACTGAAAAAATCTCATTATTAAAATGCTTATTACCATTACGAAAATCAATTTCTTTGGCAAAATATTCATCCAAATCAATAGGTTCAAACAACATAAATCCAGTTGACAATCGATATCGGATTGCCCTTGCTTTACCTGTTTTTTCAATCGCAGATAATTCAACTAACTTTGCTAAATCACGATTTAAGGTTGGTTGTGAGATATCCTCATTCAAAAAATCACGAATTTCTGAAATAGAAACATTAGGGTGATTTTTGAGTATCTCAATAATTTTCTGTTGCCGATATGTAAACTTCATCTTAACAATTTAGAATTTATCCTATCACAAATATACAATTATCCTATCGTAAATAATAGGATAAAGTTAAAGTAATGATAGGATAATGAAATTCATAGTATCACAAAATATAGAAAATCCTATCGTTTCTGATAGGATTTAAGAAAAACGAAGATAGGATAATAAGCTATATATCCAGTTCTAATTCTTTACAAATCACTCTTGCAGTTTTTTTAAAGCAACCCAAGTCGTAAAGTTTTTGCAATTGTTCAATAAGGCAACGTTTCCAGTCATTATTTTCATAATTTTAAATATGGTTACAAATAAAATACCTTTTCTATTCCCGAACCAAAAAAGTAAAAATCAAAGAGGAATCCACAGGAGTATTTCTTTATTCTTACTTAGTGAAGACAGAACTTCGTGGTTTTATATTTACTAAATGAATGAAGACGCTGCGAAATATTTGAGTAAAGAAAAAAGGCAAAACTTCTTCGTATGTTAAAAATCTCCCAATTATTAACTCTTTCAACAAATAAAGAAGATAATTCGTGTATTGAGGGAGATTTAAATTTATAGGGAAAGGAGCCAGTATTAAAAGTAAAAAAAGTTTGCAAATGGCTTGCAAACTTTTTTCTGATCTCTCTGAATCTTAGTGGAGCATAGCGGAATCGAACCGCTGACCTCTTGACTGCCAGTCAAACGCTCTAGCCAACTGAGCTAATGCCCCATATGTAATTATTAATGTTCGTACAATAATCTTGAGCCAACTGAACCCTGCCCAACATTTGGTAGATAAAGCCAAAAAAATTAAAATCATGCGAAAATACATTTTTTTATTTAAAATGAAAAGCTATTTTAGCGGCTTAATATTTCAATGGATTCATTAATAATTATAATATTATGTAAAAGTTAAATAATTTAACATTTTTTAACTTTTAAATCTTGATTTAAAGAAACATAAGCTTATAAATTGCGTATTATTATTACTGAAGCAAAATAATATTATTATTTTTACATTTTAATTTTGATTAACAATATTATATTATTTATTTTAGGCATTCAAAAATAAATCAACATGGAAGTTAAAAAAACAGACAAGGCTAATTTAGAGAAGAGCAGAGGTATGTTTCTTCAGTTAGGTTATGTTATCGTTCTAGGTATAGTTTTACTTGCTTTTGAATGGGGAACACGACCTTCAGAACTTAACTCTTTAGGACAACTGGAAGACTTGGATTTAGAGGAAGAGATTATTCCTATAACACGACAAAATCAACCACCTCCTCCACCTCCTCCACCACCACAAACAACTGATGTAATTAATATTGTAGAAGACGATGTGGAAATTGAGGACGAACTAATACTTGACGATACAGAAGCTGATCAGGACACTGAAATTGATATTGTTGAATTTGATGAAGATGATGAAGAAATTGATGAAGAACAAATTTTCTTTGTTGTTGAAGATATGCCAACATTCCAAGGTAAGGAGAACAGTGCTTTTCGAACATACATTCAGCAAAATTTAAAATACCCTATGATTGCTCAAGAAAATGGAGTTAGTGGTAGAGTATTTGTTCAGTTTGACATCAGTGTTAGAGGCGAAGTAACAAATATTGTTGTTGTTCGTGGCGTTGATCCATCTTTAGACAGGGAAGCTGTTAGAGTTGTTAAATCATCTCCAAAATGGACTCCTGGAAAACAAAGAGGTAGACCGGTGAAAGTTAGATTTACTTTCCCAATTGCATTCCAATTACAATAATCTATAAATGATATATAAAATAATCCCGCAAATATGCGGGATTATTTTTTTATACGTGCCGGATTTTGATTTATAAAATCTTTCCAACTATTAAATGCCTTTGCCGTAACCGGAATATTTGTTTGGTAAAAATGACACATTGCAGCTGCAAGTCCATCGGTAGCATCTAAATCAGAAGGTAATTCTTTAATTTTCAATAGGGTTTTTAACAGCATTGCAACTTGTTCCTTTGAAGCATTCCCCTGTCCTGTTATAGACATTTTGATTTTTCGGGGTGCATACTCAAATATTGGCATTGATCTTGACAAAGCTGCAGCAATTGCTATTCCTTGTGCTCTGCCAAGTTTTAACATTGATTGTACATTTTTTCCAAAAAATGGAGCCTCAACAGCCATTTCATCTGGATGATATTGATCAATTAAGGATGTAACACGATCAAAAATTCGTTTAAGTTTTGTGTAATGATCACTTAATTTTCTGAGATCAATTACACCCAAAACAATTAAACTTGCTTCTTTTCCAACAACTCTTATTAGACCATAGCCCATAATACTTGTTCCCGGATCAATCCCTAATATTATTCTTTCTTTCTCCAATGTCAGATTTTATATTGTTCCTATTTCGTCTCTTAAATTACGAATTTCTTTAAATGGTGCTCTATAAATATCAGTGGATGATTTTAAACTTGAAAAAGAACCATTTTCAATATGATAAATCACTTCATCAAAAACATCTTCTCCAATTCCAAAATTTGATTTAATATCATCTGCAACATAACTGTCGGCCTGTAATCCATCGTAAAACTCTCCAAATCCTGCAGAATTTGTTAATTTAAAAGCTATGGGAACATATACCACATTGCTTATTCTGCTAGCAAATGAGTACATTCCAACTGGTTTCCCATAAGTATCATCGCCAACAAGGATTACATCAATAAAAGGATCAAGGCTATTTATAATTAGCTCGCTAGCTGATGCTGAGCTCTTGCTAGTGATGAAATATACCTTGTCTAATCGTAAAGAATTGGAGTTTTGCTCGAAATAAATACTATTATCTTGATCTGATCTATCACTATTATGTATAATTTTAGAAAGCAATTCTCCATTAACATGATCAGGAATAATCAAGCCTGCAAGATGTTCAACTACATCTACCTGCCCCCCACCATTGTATCTTAAATCTATAACTAATTCATTAACCCCTTCGGTTAAAAAATAAGAAAATGCTTCTGTAAGTTCATCAGCCGAAGGCCCAATGAAACTTTTAAAAACAAAATAACCAATTTTATCACTTCCTTTTTCAATTACACTTACATTACCAACAGTATTCATGCTTATAAGTTTTTTTACAAATACATCAGAAACAATTTCTCCGGTAGGCGACTCAAGCTCAATAGTATTGCTAATACCAATATCATTAGACCCTAATAAATCATTTAAACTCGAATTTTCAGTAATAATAGTCCCATTTATCTTTTTTATTATCCATCCCCGCTCAATCCCCTTTTCACTGAAATCTGAATCCTCATATAAAAAAGTAATTCTCGTATTTCCTTCTGAATCCAGTGCATACCCAAATCCATAACCAATATATGTGCCTTCTTCAAAGTATTGAGAGTGTGCATCCTGCGTAGTAATATAACTCCACTTATCTCTTGGAATATATCTCATAGCTTCTAACAAATCTTCAGGACTTGAATAATCATCAGGATTAATATCCGGAATTGAGTCTTTCCAAAAATACCATTGATTCATTAATGAATACAATTCATCAATCGTTTCTCTATCCTCAGGATATATTATTTCCTTTTCACATGAATTAATAAACATCGAGCCAAATCCTAAGGCTAATATTAAAAACAAATTAAAAATTCTATTTTTCATCTACTTATCTTTTTATATTTTACAAAAATACTACTATTAAATATTATTAATGTTTAAACCTTTAGTTTTAAAATTACTATGAAACATTCATTATGTAATCATTTTTCCACTTCGTTCATGAGACTGCTTCGCGAAGTATATTATTTATATTAGTGCTTAGATGGTTCATTATTTCTCTTTTTCACTTGTTGAATAACAATTCCGATTACAATCAAAATTAAACCAAAAAGTGTTGTTAAAAATATTTTTTCGTTCAAAAATATACTAATAAATATTAACGAACAAAATGGTGTTAAATATATTAAATTGCTAATCTTATCAGTTCGCCCAACTAACTTTAGTGCTTTAAGCCATATAACAAAAGTTATACCCATTTCAAATAAACCAATATAAATTCCTGCTAATAAACCTTCAAGGTTTAGTGTTTTTATGTCAGAAAATATCACCGTTGTTATTGTTATAAACAATAGAGCAAATGTAAAGTTAAGAAATAACCTCAATATCTCATCTCTACTATCTTTAACATTATACAACCAGAACAATGCCCACGCTACAGAGCTACCTAATGCTAATGATATGCCTAGTGGATTCGAGAATTTCATATTCATGATATCCCCTTCAGATGATATTAATATAACACCTAAAAAGCTTAGCAATAAAGCCACCATGCTTTTTAACTTTAGTTTTTGCTTCAAAATAGGCGCCGATAATAAAACTAAAGTAATTGGCCAAACAAAGTTTAAGGGTTGTGCTACTTGTGCCGGAAGTAATGAATATGCAATAAATAAAACTGTGTAATATAGAAATGGATTTAAAAATCCTAATAACATTGAATGAGAATAATCCTTTATTGAAAATTGTTTTATTAAAATCAGCTTTTTCTGATATAATAAAACAACAAACAAAAACACAACAGTTGTTAATGTTGCAATAAATAATAATTGAAAGTAATCCAGATATTTTAACCCTATTTTAAAAGCTGAAGCTGATGTTCCCCAAAAAAGGATTGTTAATCCCGCATATATATATGCTTTGTTTTGAGGTTTCATAATAAAACAGAATCATTTACTGAGAAGAAAATTATATTATATTTTGAATCTATCAAATAGATATTTGAGTCTATCCTTTCCTCAAGAAAACGAATCATCTCACTAACATCATTAATCTCTTTGAGATATTCTGATTTGGAAATATCTGCATTTATAATATCATTCCTCAGTGAATTTAATTGATCTTTTGCAAAAAATATTTCCGATTGTGTTTCTGTAATTATTTCATTAAAATCACTAATATTTTGTTCTAAAAATTGATAAAAACCTATAGAATCAGGGATATTTATGTTCTGAGCTAAAGAATCTAGCTTAATACTGTCATCAATAAGTAAATAAAAATTATCGGAAGTAAAATTAAAATGACTTTGAACAGCATTTAATAAACTATCTGTTATTTCAATTAAACTATCGACACTTACAGTATCATTAACTTCTCTCCTTTTGCAGTTATAAAAAAAGAATAAAATAAAAATTAATATGGCTGTTAATAATCTCATAAATATACATTGAGAATAAAAAACTAATGATACAAATAATTTAAAGATTATAAAAACTCTATATAAAAAAAGAGGGTGTCCAAAAAGTAAGAATATTGTCCATACTTCGACAAGCTCAGCATGACAACTTACTGTTAGTTAGCCTGTCACACTGAGCTTGTCGAAGTGTTTTTGCTTTAAGACTGCCTTTTTGGACACCCTCTTTTATAAATATTTAAAGTTTATTTAATCAATAATATCAAAATTGATGTATTTTCTCAACACTTCAGGAATAATAATTCCTTTTTCGGTTTGATTATTTTCTAATAAGGCCGCTAAAATTCTAGGCAAAGCCAATGCACTTCCGTTTAAGGTATGTGCTAATTGCGGTTTCTTTTCACCATCTTCTCTATATCTCAGTTTTAGTCTGTTTGCTTGAAACGATTCAAAATTTGAAACAGAACTTACTTCTAACCATTTTTCCTGAGCTACAGAAAATACCTCAAAATCAAATGTTAAAGCTGATGCAAAACTAACATCTCCGCCACATAGCCTTAATATTCTATATGGAAGATTTAATTCTTTTACTATTCCTTCAACATGATTAACCATTTCGTCAAGTGTGTCATATGATTCTTCAGGATGTTGAACCTGTACAATTTCAACTTTGTCAAATTGATGTAAACGATTTAATCCACGAACATCTTTCCCATAAGAACCTGCTTCACGCCTAAAACAAGGGGTATAAGCGGTCATTTTTTGTGGGAAATCTTTTGCATTTAGAATTTCATTTCTAAACATATTAGTGACAGGAACTTCTGCTGTTGGGATTAAATATAAATTATCGGCAGTAACGTGATACATTTGCCCTTCTTTATCAGGGAGCTGACCTGTGCCAAATCCTGATTCTTCGTTAACCATTAATGGAGGCATCACTTCATTATAGCCTGCATCACTTGCCTTATCAAGAAAATAACTAATTAATGCTCGTTGTAATTTTGCACCTTTTCCTTTATATACAGGGAATCCTGCTCCTGTGAGTTTATTTCCTAATTCAAAATCGATAATGTCATATTTCTTGGCTAAATCCCAATGAGGCATTGCACCTTTATATAATTCTGGAATTACTCCTCCTGATTTTATCTCGACATTATCTTCTTCGCTTTTTCCTGCTGGCACTGATTCATGAGGAAGATTAGGAATTTGCACCAATAAATCGTTCAATTTTTTTTCAGTCGCTGAAAATTCATCCCCTTGAGATTTTACAGTCTCTTTTAATTCAGTATTTTTTTCTTTTAATTGATTTGCTTCTTCTGCTTTCCCCGATTTGAATAACATGCCAATTTCCTTAGACATTTTATTCAATTCTGCTTGGTTACTATCCATAGTATTTTGAATAGAACGCCGGTTTTGATCTAAATCAAGTATTTCACTAATTAAATTTTCTGCTTGAAAATTTTTAATTTTTAATCTTTCGATTACTAAATCTTTATTCTCTTGAATGAATTTTAAGGTCAGCATATCTTTAAATTAATAAGATGAATTATAAACAAAATAAAAAATCTCCTACTTTTAACTATAAGATAGCAAAATCAGGAGATTCAAAAATACTTAAAAATCTTTTATACTTCGAAAGGAACTACAGATACAAATGATTTGTTCCCTTGTTTTTTTCTAAATTCGATTTTACCATTAATCAAAGCAAATAGTGTATGGTCTTTACCCATTCCTACATTTTCACCTGGATTATGAACTGTTCCACGCTGACGAACGATAATGTTCCCAGCTTTACATGCTTGTCCGCCGTACAATTTTACGCCTAATCGTTTACTTTCCGATTCGCGACCGTTTCTTGAACTACCGGCTCCTTTCTTATGTGCCATTTTCTAAAATATTTAAAATTAAGCAATAATTTCTTCAATTTGAATTTGGGTGAATTGCTGACGGTGACCGTTTAACTTTTCATACCCTTTTCTTCTCTTTTTCTTGAAAACAAGAACTTTATCACCTTTTTGGTGAGCTAAAACTTTAGCGGAAATTTTTGCAGCCTTCACGGTAGGTTTTCCAACTTTTACCTTTCCGTCTATATCTAACAACAATACTTTGTCAAATTCTACAGTAGCTCCTTCTTCAGCGTCTAAACGATGAACAAAAAGTTTGCTGTCCTTTTCAACTTTAAACTGTTGTCCTGCGATCTCTACAATTGCGTACATCTATTAATTTTTTAACAGTTTTAATACTTTTTTGGGAATGCAAAAATATAAAAGTTTATCTGATTCACAAAGATTTAATCTTATTATTTTTGTGAGAGATACTTTTATATCAGAATTCGTCGGACAAATATATGATAAAAAAGTATTTATGACTGATTTATCAACACAATTTATCCTTAATAAATACGTATAAAATTAATTAGCTAACTAAATTTTATTTAACTTGTATTTATCAAATTATCAAACAATGCTGATATTTAGCTCAAAATTTATGTATGTTTTATTATTTTAAATTAGAAACTCATTGACCCCAAAAGGTTTATAAAGTAACTCTTTATTAATTTCATAATGTTTTAGTTAGCCTTTAGATTATAATTCTAATGCATAGACTGGGATTAATGACAAAATATTAAATATCTTTGTATCATTAAAACTTAGAAAAAATGGCAATAAGACTTTTATACACTCCTAAGAGTAAGCGATTTAACTTCAAGCCTCGATATTACAATGAACAAAAAGAAGATCTTGAGAATCGCGTAAGAAGCATTAAAAGAGAAATGGGCGTTGAGGATCTTAAAGATTCTGACAAACCTTATGTCCCTAATATCAAAGGACAGATGCGTGGATACTTCAAAAAGAACATTGAGCAAAAAAAACAATCGAATGTGAGATTAATTGTTATAATGGCCATCTTACTTGTGGCGGCATATTTTCTTCTATTTTTCTAAAATTACTTTTTAATGTCAGATATTATTCAGCTTCTACCCGATTCTGTTGCTAATCAAATAGCAGCAGGAGAAGTAATTCAACGTCCTGCCTCAGTAGTGAAAGAATTGGTTGAAAACGCTATTGACGCAAAAGCGGATTCAATTACCATAAATATTAAAGATGCCGGTAAAACCTTAATCCAAATAATTGATAATGGAATTGGAATGTCGGATACCGATGCTCGGCTTTCTTTTGAACGACATGCGACTTCTAAAATTAGGAATGCCGATGATTTATTTGCTATTTCAACCATGGGATTTAGAGGTGAAGCTTTAGCTTCTATTGCTGCTATTGCTCATGTTGAATTAAAAACCAAACAAGAAGATAACGAGATAGGAACTCAAATTATAATAGAAGGATCGAAAGTAAATAGCCAAGAAGCAACAAGTTGTGTGAAAGGAACAAACTTTGCAGTTAAGAATCTTTTTTATAATGTTCCAGCACGACGAAAATTTTTAAAATCGAATACTACAGAATTTGGACATATAATATCAGAATTCCAACGAATTGCATTGGCTAATCCTGAAGTTGAGTTTAAACTTTATAATAATAACTCGGAAGTTTACTTGCTTCCTAAAACAAATATCAGACAAAGAATTGTTTCGGTATTTGGTAAAAGAATAAATCAAAATTTAATTACAATTGAAAGTAACACAAGTATAATATCTATTAAAGGATTTATCGGCAAACCTGAATATGCAAGAAAAAAATCCGGAGAACAATTTTTCTTTATTAATAATAGGTATATGCGTAATCCATATTTTTACAAAGCAATTTTAAATGCCTATGCTCAAATTTTACAACCAGAAACTGTTCCTTCTTACTTTTTATTTTTAGAAGCAGATCCGTCAACTCTAGATGTAAATATTCATCCTACTAAAACAGAAATCAAATTTGAAGATCAACAAGCTATATGGCAAATAATTCATTCGGCTGTAAAGCAAGCTTTAGGAAAAAATAATATTGCTCCTTCAATAGATTTTAATCAGGAACAAGGATTTGATATTCCTGTGCTTTCAAAAGAAACCGAGTTTAAAACTCCACGAATTGATATTGATCACTCTTTTAATCCTTTCGAAACAAAAAGTACTTTTAATAAGAACCCTAAAAGCTCTGCCCTTTCTCTTGAAAAAGAAAATTTAGCAAACTGGGATAAATTATATGATGGTTTTGAAAAGGAAAATCAACAGTCAGATGATTTTTCATCTTTCTCAAACGAGAATAATCAACAAAGCATTACTGATACATCAATAAGTGAGAAGTATTTTCACGTTAAAAACAAATATATATTAACTCCTGTAAAATCAGGCTTAATGATTATTGATCAGAAAAGAGCTCATGAGCGAATTCTTTTCGAGAAATTTTTACAAACTCTTTCTATTCAATCTTCGGCAACACAAACATCATTATATCCTAAAACAATTGAGCTTGATCCAAAAGATCATATATTATTAATGGATATAAATAATGATTTAAAAAATTTAGGATTTGACATTGAAGATTTCGGAGGAAATTCAATTGTTATAAACGGAATGCCTGCTGATTCTAGCAATCAGGAACCGGAACAAATAATCGATAAATTTCTGAATGAATATTCTTCAGGTGAAGTGGATGCAAAGACACAAGCGAAAGAAAAAATTGCCAAATCATTGGCTAAGGCTTCAGCAATTAGTAGCAATCAGAAATTAAGTAATGAAGAAATGCGCGAAATGGTTGATATGTTATTTGCCTGCCAAAATCCGAACTATTCGCCATTTGGCAAATTAATTGTAAGCATTATTAAAACAGATGAGCTTGAAAAGCGTTTTATTTAAAAGTTAAATTATGATTAATATAAGATTAAGTGATATCCCTCCCGTTGTAAAAAACCTTATTATAATAAACATTATAATGCTTTTAGCAACTTGGGTTACAGGAAATGTGTTTGACATACGTTTAAGCCAAATTCTTGGATTACATTATTTTAAATCTGAATTGTTTGAGCCATACCAATTTGTTACTCATATATTTATGCATGGAGGGTTTACGCATTTACTCTTTAATATGTATGCTTTATGGATGTTTGGGCGTATTTTAGAAACTGCATGGGGAAGCAAAAGGTTCTTTATTTATTTTATTGTTACTGGGCTTGGTGCTGCTGTACTTCATACCTTTGTTATCCATTTACAAATGACAAGTATTTTAAATGATATAACTGCATTTTCAAATACTCCATCACCAGAAGCTTGTGCATTATTGGTTAAAGAACATTTCCCTGAATTCTATACCCAAGTTTACAACAAACTATTAGAAGGTTGGTACTCAAATCCAGATTCTCAAAATTACATTGCAATGTCGCAACAATTTATGAAAGAACTCATGGACATGAAGATGAACATTCCTACAGTTGGAGCATCAGGAGCTGTGTTTGGAGTTTTATTGGCATTTGGAATGCTATTCCCAAATACACAATTAGTGCTCTTATTTCCTCCAATTCCAATAAAAGCTAAATATTTTGTGATTTTTTATGGAGCTTTGGAACTTTGGTTAGGATTAACGCAACCTGGAAGCAATATTGCACACTTTGCTCACCTTGGTGGCATGTTATTTGGTTTTATTCTTATTAAATTATGGAGTAAGAAAACAACTAATTTTTATTAATAGAGCTTATTCTGCTAGTTATAATTAAGTTACAGTTCAAATTATGAGTATAGTTGACGAGATAAAGAAATCATTTAAAAGCGGGAGTGCTTTAATAAAATTAATATATGTAAATATCGCTGTCTTTTTGGCAGTTAAACTTATTGGTACCTTTATTACCCTATTGCAGTTAAACACAGGCCTTTCTATTGTTACATGGTTTGCTGTTCCTGCAGATATTAATAATCTGATATTTAAACCATGGACTGTTTTTACATATATGTTCTTGCATCAAGATTTTTTACACATTGTATTTAATATGCTTTGGTTATACTGGTTTGGTCAGATTTTCCTGACTCACTTCGATAACAAAAAGCTTTTAAGTGTATATATTGTTGGAGGACTTGCAGGTGCAGCATTATTTATTCTATCTTTTAATATTTTTCCATTATTCAGCCAAGCAGTTCCTGTATCAATTGCTTTAGGTGCTTCTGCATCTGTGATGGCAATTGTCGTTGCAATATCTGTTTATATTCCAAACCACAAAATACACTTGATGTTTCTTGGACCTGTTCCATTAAAATATATTGCTTTATTTACTATTGTTCTTGATGTTATAAGTATTGCTTCAGAAAATGCAGGTGGACATATTGCTCATCTGGGAGGCGCTTTGTTTGGTTATTTATATATAGTACAACTACGTAAGGGTAAAAACATTACAAAAGGTTTTGATAGCTTTATGGATAAAACATTTGCATTATTCAAACCAAAAGATAAATTTAAAGTTACTTACAAAAGACCTGTTGACGATATTGAATACAATAGAACTAAAGTATCTAACCAAAAAGATATTGATAAAATTCTTGATAAGATAGCCGACTCAGGATATGACAGCCTGTCAAAATCAGAAAAGGAAATATTATTTAAGAAAAGTAAATAATTACGATTGATTTTAAATAATTGTAACTCCTTTTGAATAATTCAAACATTAACTTTAAATTAGATTAATATATCAAATAAAAACTAATTTGAAAGCATTAATTTACACATTATTAAAGTATCTGAATTACAGCTTTGTATTAGCTCTTCTGCTTTCATACTTATCTGTATATGTTAGTCCCGAAAAAATATGGGTGCTTGCTTTTTTTGGATTGGCTTACCCTTTTCTTTTAATAATCAATTTTGGATTTATTGTATTTTGGATTTATAAAAAAAGAAAAACTTTTCTTATTCCTCTTATTGCAATATTATTAGGATGGACATACTTAGCATCTTACATTCAAATTCCCTTAAAAAAACAAAATACGAATACTGAAATTGTAAAAAATAAATTTAATATATTATCCTTTAACGTTAGATTATTTGATTTATACAACTGGAATGAAGGAGATAATACCTCTGGTGAGATTTTTGATTTTATAAATGCAAATGAATTTGATTTTATCTGTTTTCAGGAGTTCTTCACAAAAAACAAAGGTGAACTTTCCAAAAGATCAATTTTAAAAAGACTAAATAAAGAATATTCTACCCATATTGTTTTTACATATGAGGGCGATAATTATAATTACGGAATTGCCACTTTTTCTAAATATCCAATAATTAATCGCGGAGTTATCAATTTTAGCAAGTCATCTAATTCAAGTATCTTTACCGACGTTATAATAAATAAAGATACCGTAAGAATTTTTAACAATCATTTACAGTCCATTCGTTTTAATAAAAAAAATTACTCTTTTATTACTAATAGTAAAGTCTTAAAGGATGATGAAAAATTAAAAGAGATAAAAGATATTTCTTACAGGTTGCGAGATGCATTTATAAAAAGGGCAAGTCAAGCAAGAATTCTATCGAATCATATTCAGAATTCACCTTTTCCGGTTATTGTGTGTGGGGACTTTAACGATGTTCCTGTTTCCTATACGTATAGAAAAATGAGAGGAGAATTAAATGATTCTTATTTAGAAGCGGGAAAAGGTTTTGGAACTACTTATATGGGTAAATTCCCTTCGTTCAGAATAGATTTCATATTTCACAGTAAAGAAATAAAATGTGTCAATTTTGATATTCCGAACGTACGTCTATCTGATCATTTTCCAATAACGAGTGAATTTGTTTTAGAAAGGTAGATTATCTAAATCAACATTTCCTCCGGTTACAATTAATCCTACTTTTTTTCCTTTAAATAATTCTTCATTTTCGATTATTGCAGCCAAAGGTACTGCTGAAGATGGCTCTATAATTATTTTCATACGTTCCCAAATCATCCGCATTGCTTTTTTAATGGATTCTTCTTTTACTGTAAATATTCCATCTAAATTCTCACGAAGTATTTGAAAAGTCAATGAACCTAAAGAAGTTAATAAACCATCTGCTATTGTATTCGGAGGTAATGCTGGAAACATAACACCTTCTTTCAATGAACGATAAGCATCATCTGCATTTAAGGGTTCTGCACCATAAACTTTAATATTTGGTTTAATTGCTTTTGAAGAGATTACTGTTCCGCTCATTAATCCACCACCACCAACTGGTGCAATAATAACATCCAAGTCATCAACTTCATGCAAAAATTCTATTGCCGCAGTACCTTGGCCACAAATCACATTAAAATTGTTGTATGGATGAACAAAAGTTGCTCCTGTTTCTTTTTGAACAATGCTTAATGTTTCTTCTCTTGCCTGCAATGTCGGTTCACAAAAAGTTATTTTTGCACCATACCCTTTAACAGCTTTCTTTTTAATTTCGGGTGCGTTATTAGGCATTACAATATAAGCTGGAATTCCCAATTGTTTGGCAGCCAGACTCAATGCAGCTGCATGATTTCCTGAAGAATGTGTTGTTACTCCTCTTTTTGCTTCTTTTTTATTTAATAACCGCACTGCATTTGTTGCTCCTCGGAATTTAAAAGCTCCGACTTTTTGGAAATTCTCACACTTAAAAAACAATTCTACATTTAGAATATCATTTATACTTGTTGATGAGAGAACCGGAGTTTTATGAATGAAATTTTTTATTCGTTCATGTGCATCTTGAATATCATTAAAATTTGGAATTTTATGTGGCATAGAATTTTGTTTTTAGCAAAGTAAAAGAATTATTCTCTTTTTAGTGAATCTTCTTTGCTTTTTTTAAAAGCTTCATATCTTAATAAAATCTCACTATATAAATTATAATCATCAATACTTCGAATATATTCAGGTTGAAAATTACAAAACTTAATTAATTTGAAAGCCTCTTCTTTATTTAACCCAGTTAAGTTACTTACTACATTTTCATTATAACGAAGGCTCACATCTTTTAGTTCCTCTTCTTCTTTGGTTAATTTTACATATTTTTTAATATCCTTAGCCTCTTTACTAAACATTGAATAAATTAATGATGCAGGACTTGTAATTTTTGGTTCAATAAATAATGGTGGGGGCTCTGTATATTTAAAAAGTTTTTCAAATTCTGGATTAATTTCTGATTTGGGCAATTCTAAATTTAAAACTTTGTTTTCAAAATCTTTATAAGTCCCAAAGTAAACTATTGAAACTTCAGGAATATCGTAATACCTATATGGCAAATGTATTTTAATCAATGAATCAATAATAATTCCATTTACACCATATTGCAAATAACCGAATCCTAAGGCTGAAATATTTAAGGTATCTCCGGGTTTAACCCATATATTAAAAAACCCTAATGTGTCGGCTCCAGCACTCCAATGTCTATCTGTGTTTATAACATTTGCAAATGAAATTGGGATGTCACCATTTTCACTTAGTATTTGACCTGAAAAATAATATAAACTATCCTTTTCTTGAGCATGAATAGAAAACCACAAAAGATTTATCACTAATACTAAGATATACTTTTTTACGTTTCCTTCCATTTATCTTGTGTTGCTTTGACGCAAATATAAATTTTGATTCCTTGACTAACATTAGTGTTTAACAATCTTTAACTTTCTCTATAGATTTTAAACATATTAAACTTAATGATGCTCTTCGCTACTTTTATATTCCTTTATTACACTTCTTTTTTACTTATATTTGTACTATTATTTTATAATTTATCAATAAGAAATATCAGCAATGTTAACAGAATATAAAGAACTAATCGAGCAGGTTTGGGAAGACAGATCTTTATTAGAAAAGGATTCAATAAAAAGTACTATTAGAGAAATTATTGAACTACTTGACAAAGGCAAAATTAGAGTTGCAGAACCCACAGATAATGGATGGAAAGTTAACGAATGGATAAAGAAAGCTGTTATTCTTTACTTCCCAATTCAAAAAATGGAAGTAATAAAAGTTGGCCCATTTGAATTTCATGATAAAATTGATTTAAAATCCGGATATGAAGAATTAGGAGTACGTGTTGTTCCACATGCTATTGCTCGCTATGGTTCCTTTGTAGCGAAAGGTGTTATTATGATGCCATCTTATATTAATATAGGTGCTTATGTAGATTCAGGCACAATGGTTGACACATGGGCTACAGTTGGGTCGTGTGCACAAATTGGTAAAAATGTACACTTAAGTGGCGGTGTAGGTATTGGCGGAGTTCTTGAGCCGGTACAAGCAGCTCCTGTTATAATTGAAGATGACTGTTTTATTGGATCAAGGTGCATTATTGTTGAAGGAGTTTATATTGAAAAAGAAGCTGTTCTTGGAGCTAACGTGGTTATTACAAAATCAACAAAAATTATTGATGTTTCCGGTTCTGAGCCTATAGAATACCAAGGTCGTATTCCTGCAAGATCCGTTGTAATACCCGGAACACAGACTAAAAAGTTTAATGCAGGTGAGTATCAAGTGCCTTGTGCTTTAATAATTGGAAAAAGAAAAGAATCTACAAATCTTAAAACATCATTAAATGATGCTTTAAGAGAATATAATGTTGCATTTTAAAACTTTTCCTTTAACAGTTAATTTTACAGATCTCATAGTGTACTTAGCCTTTTTTACTAAAAAAACATAAATGAATAAGTCCATCTAAAAAATATAAATTATTAACCATTCAACTTAATCTAGTAAGATTAAATCATGTGGGACAAAAAAACTGTAAAATGTAAATTACATCTCCAATTTCAACAAACTTCTCAAATTACTGTACAATAAATTTAAAAACTAAGCTGTTAAAGTGTTATTTTTTAAATAAACTTTTCGACTTTCTTCAAAATCACTTACATTTTTCTTGCTAATTTTCAACAACTTATTCTGTTCTTTCTTAATAATCTCAATAATTTTTAATTTATTGTTAAGAGTATTTTTACTTTTATATACTATTATATCTTTCAGGTTAGGGTCTTTGATATCTACACCCCAGTTAGTTTGATTAATATCATCTAAAAACCATTGCATTTTATCGTGTGATATCAAACTTAAAATAGGAGTCAAACAACCAAAGGGAATCATTTGAGCATGACCACGCATCCCAATCACCAATGACGGTTTTGAATAAGCTTTTATTATTTTTTTAGGATGCATATATTTAAAATTAACTAACTCAAACTTTAATCTTACTCTTTCTAAAATAGGAATCATTCTAAGATCTTTTTCTGAATGCGCATAATACTTAATTTTATAATCTTTTGATAATTCTTTACATGCCAATGCAATATTTGTTAGAATTTGATCTTCATTTTCACCAAACCGAAGATTATTTCTATCGAATGCACAATTCAAGACTATAAATTCCTCCTTTTTCTCGTAATCAAAAAAGTTAGGATATATTTTTGAAATTAAAGTAGTCATACAAGGTTGATATCTTATTTTATTATGAAGATTCTCCGGCAAATAACTACGAATAGCAGCAATACTCCCATGATTACGTAATCCAATATACACAGCTTTTTCGCTTAACAATTTTATATGTTCTTTAAAAATCGGATCAAAATCTTCCTGCCCTTGAAACCGGTTGTACCCTGCAGCAAAAATTACCATTGGCACGTTAATTTTCTTCAAACTTTCAATAGAACATGACCACTGCCAACCACTTAATTGATTAGGATTCGTATCTTTTAAAAACAATCCTCCACCTCCTATTATTAAACCATCAGTATTGTTAATGTCCGTAATTAGTTCATCTGAAATAACCCAATGTGCATGAATATTCTTCCAATTCAACCCTTTTCTTTTATATTGAAAAAGGTCTTGCAAAGTAATTGGTAAGAGTACATCTCCTGCATTAGAAAGCAGAAAAGCCGCAATATGAGTATAAATTGAAGACTTTTCATTTATATTATGTTTTGCTAAGACAGGTAACTTAATAACACCTATCTTTCTCCATATTTTATCTATTCCCCTTTTAATTTTTTTAGTAACCATTGCGCAAAAATAAAAACTTTAAGTAATTAATCGCTTAAATAGAATTTTTTTATTGATAGTTTAAGCTTACTATAATTATCTGAATATTTGTCTTTTAAAATAACTGTGATTAAATTCAAATATCTACGCTTATTATAATAATATAATCGAAGCAATTTGGGAAGACAAATCTTTTATAAAAGAAGAATCTACACAAAAAGTAATTTACAAAATTGTTGAAGAAGTTTATATTGAATAGAAAGCTATTCTTAGCGCAATGTGTTATTACAAAATCGACAAAAACTATTGCCGTTTTAGGCTCATATTCACTTGAATATAACACTCTCTGTTCCGGTAAGATCTGTTTTTAGAACAAGAAAACAGGCTGAAAAATTTAATGCAGAAGAATATTAAATTCCTTGTGCATTAATTTATTGAAAAAAGAAAAGAAGCAACAAACTTACAAAACATCTTTAAATAATACTTTGAGAGAATATGATGTTGCTGTATTAAAATTTCTTTTTAAATCTTTATTTTATACTTTTGTTGACTAACATTTTACTGAATCTTAATGAAAAAGACTGCTATTATACCATTAAGGGCTGGATCTAAGGGTATTGTTAATAAAAATAAAAAGCGCCTTTTAGGAAGACCTTTATTTACTTGGGTTTTAGGCGAGGCAATTCTAAGTGACCTTGATGAAATTTGTATATTTACAGATGATCAATGGATTATTGATTTTATAAATAATGAGTACCAGTGGACTTCAAAAGTTAAAACCCTTTTAAGAAGTCCTGAAAGCGCATCAGATATTGCAAGTACAGAATTTGCAATGGAAGAATTTGCCAAAAAAATAGATTATAATTTCGATGTTCTTTTTCTACTTCAAGCTACATCTCCATTAACAAGTCATGAAGATATAAATAAAGCATGTGAATTAATCGAATCAGAAGGAATTGATTCAGTTATTAGTGTAGTAAAAACGCATCGTTTTATTTGGAGTAAAGAAGGACAAAGTCTTAATTATGACTTTATGAATCGTCCAAGACGACAAGATTTTGATGGGCTGCTAATTGAAAATGGAGCTATTTATGCTTGTAAAAAAGACGTTTTTAAAAAGACAAAAAATCGCTTAGGTGGAAAAATTGAAACTCTTGAAATGGGTGAAGATTCTCTTGTTGAAATTGATGAAAACTCAGATCTGATAATTGTTGAAAAACTTCTTGAAAACAAGTTGAAAAAACAAAAACAAAAACAAATTATTAAATATTTTGTTTTTGATGTTGACGGAGTTTTTACTAATGGCAATGTTGGATATTCTAAAAATGGGGAGCTTTTTAAAACCTTTAGTGTAATTGATGGTATGGGTTTTGAATTATTGCAAGAAAATAACATTATCCCAATTGTAATAACTTCTGAGAATTCGGAGATTGTAAAAGCGAGAATGGAAAAACTTAAATTAAAAAATGTTCATTTAGGTGTTAAAGACAAGTACACCTTTCTCAACAACCTACTTAATAAATTAAAGATTAATCGTTCAGAGATTGCATATATGGGAGACGACATAAATGATTTAGCAAATATTTGTTCTTCATCCTGGGGTATTTGTCCGTTAAATGCTACACCTGTAATAAAGCAACATGCAGATTACATTTTACATAATAAAGGATCGGAAAGTGCGATTAGAGAAGCAATAGAATTTATTATAAATTTCAATAAAAGATATTAATTATGAGAAGACCAAAGGTAATTGCGGAAATAGGTTGTAACCACAAAGGTGATATGGATATTGCAAAGGAAATGATTAAAGTTGCAAAGATTTTCTGCAATGCTGATATTGTAAAATTGCAAAAAAGAAACAATAAAGAATTACTTACTGAAGAACAATATAATACTCCACATCCTAACCCAATTAATTCTTATGGCAATACATATGGAGAACATCGCGAATTTTTAGAATTTACAGTTGAACAACATTCTGAATTAAAAAAATATTGTGATGAATTAGAAATTATATATTCCACTTCTGTATGGGATTTAACATCTGCTAAGGAAATTGCCAGTCTTAATCCTGTACTTATTAAAATCCCGTCAGCTTGCAATAACAACTACGAAATGCTCGAATGGTTGTGCAAAAATTATAAAGGAGAAATTCATATTTCTACAGGAATGACCACTAAAGTAGAAATTGATGATTTGGTAAACTTTTTTATCAAAGAAAAACGAAATCAAGATGTAATATTATATAACTGCACTTCCGGTTACCCCGTTCCTTTTGAAGATGTTTGCTTACTTGAAATAAAAACACTTATTGAAAAATATGGTGATAAAGTTAAAGAAATTGGGTTTTCAGGGCATCATTTAGGAATATCTATTGATGTTGTTGCATACTCATTAGGTGCAACCACTATTGAAAGACATTATACTCTTGACAGAACATGGAAAGGTACTGATCATGCAGCTTCTTTAGAGCCTGATGGTGTTAGAAAATTAAAAAGAAATTTATTAGCTGTTCAAAAATCTTTATCATATAAAAAAAAGGATATCCTTGATATTGAACAAGTACAACGCGATAAATTAAAATATAAAAAAGTATAGACATGCAAAAGCAAATTTTTGTTTGCGGTACTTTATTCCACATTTATATTAGTATATTAAAAATACTTGAATATAAAAAAAAAGGGTCAATTGAAAGTTTGCTAATAGTAAATGATCATACGCCTGGCATTCAAGATTTAATCACACAGCTTAATGAAAGGAAATACTTTACTAATATTATATATATTCCCTTCTTTGAGATTACATACAGAATGGAAAAACAAGAAAGTATAATAAAAAGAATATTTAAAAGAGATAAACTGTCTATAAAATATGTTGAAGAGGGTTCTTCTATCAAAGAGTATTATGATTTTATTAAAAATGCTGAGATAAATTTATTTTATAATTTAGGTTTAGTTTCATCATTTTTTCTAATTAACTTTAAATTAAATTATTTTAGAATGTTAGAAGATGGTTATAGAAATTATAATCCTAGAGTAAATGCATTTAAAGCTTTTAAGCGAAAATATATTCTTAGAACAGTTATTGGTGAAGGTCGCGATAAAATAATTAAATCTATTGAAGTTCAGTATCCGGAAAGATTGCCAAAAATTGTGCTTCATAAAGGTAAAAGATTAAATTTATCTGAAATGCAAAAAAATCTTTCAAAAAAAGAAAAAGAAGATCTCTTAACGACATTCCTAAAAGAAAAAAGTATTGAAATAAAGAATTCTAAAAACTTATTATTAATTACACAACCATTATCAGAAGATAGAGTTATAAGTGAGGATCTTAAGGTTGAGGTTTATAAAAACTTACTAGACAAATATGCAATAGGTTATAAAGTTTATATTAAAACCCATCCTAGAGAAACAACTAATTATATTTCAAAGCTCCAGCATGAATTTATTGAAATTCCAAGAAGTTTTCCTCTTGAATTTTTAGATTTTATGGACAATGTCAATTTCGACCTAGGCATAACATTGTTTAGTAGCGCTTTAGATAATATTAGCTGTGTGAAAAAACGAATATTTATTGGAAAAAATTACATTGAAAAAATAGCATTACGATAATAATAATAATAATGATTAAACTTTCCGCAGTAATTATAACCTACAACGAAGAGGCAAAAATTGGACGATGTATATTATCATTGAAATCAATTGTCGATGAAATTATAGTTGTTGACTCTTTTTCTACAGATAAAACTGAAGAAATTTGCTTAAAACATGGCGCAAAATTTTTAAAAAATCCCTTCGGAGGATATATTGAGCAAAAAAACTTTGCCTTAACCTGTGCAAGTAACGATTATATTCTTTCTCTTGATGCCGATGAAGCTATATCAGTTGAATTAAAGGAATCAATATTAAAAGCTAAATCTGATTGGAAGTTTGATGGATACTATTTTAATAGATTCAACAACTATTGTGGTCAATGGATTTATCACTCAAACTGGTATCCTGACAGAAAAATGAGGCTTTTCGATAGAAGAAAAGGAAAATGGGGAGGCACAAATCCTCATGATAGGTTCATCTTAAACAAAGGTGGCACAAAGCATCATATAAAAGGAAATATGTTACATTGGGTGCTTCCAACATATGATGCACATATTGATAAAGCAAATAAATTCTCAACTATTGCTGCTAGTGAAGCATTTAAAAAAGGGAAAAAGGCATCAATATTTACCATATTATCTCATGCCGCATGGAGATTTGTTAAGTCCTACTTTATGAAACTTGGCATACTGGACGGTTATAATGGATTTGTAATCAGTTCTTTTTCTGCTTACACTGTATTTTTAAAATATATTAAATTAAGACAACTTAATTTATTTCAAAAAAGAAGACGTCGTAGGTTAAAACAAAAAATTTCACCACAAATTGCAAATTAATTAGTTATGAAACAGCCCATGTCTGGAATAAATATTGAGACACACAAGTAGACAATTGTAATTTTTTATACCAAATATTTAACTAAACTGCAAATAATAAACTGATGAAAATAGTAATCTTAGCAGCAGGTATTGGATCAAGATTAGGAAACCCATTTCCTAAACCACTTACGCCTCTCAAAAGCGGTGATACCATAATGAAACAACAAATAAAAAATTTATCATCATATTTTAATTTCGATGACATTAATATTGTTGTTGGGTTTAAGAAAGACCTAATTATGGAAAGTCAACCGGATGCAACATATATTTACAATCCTATTTTTGACCAAACCAATACGTCGAAAAGCTTACTAAAGGCACTAAAAAAATATGTTGGAGAATCAGTTTTATGGTTAAACGGCGATATAGTTTTCGACAAAAGAATCTTTGATTTACTTACCCCTTTTATTAATAAAAATGAAACTTTTGTTTCAGTTAACAACGAAGAAGTTGGAGAAGAGGAAGTTAAATACACTTTAGATTCTGCAGATTTTATTAAAGAAATATCAAAAACCGTAGAAAAAGGATTAGGCGAAGCTGTCGGAATAAATTTCATTTCATCAAAAGACATGAACTTTTTTATAAAGCGCCTTGAAGAATGTGATAATAATGATTATTTTGAAAGAGGTATTGAAACTGCAATTCAAAAAGATCAAATTAAAGTGCATGCTGTTGATATTTCAAAATATAAATGTGTAGAAATTGATTTTTTAGAAGATTTAGAAAATGCTAATAAAATGTTCTAAATAAATGAAAACAACACTTTTCTGTAAGAATCCTTATGCTTTTGGAATTTTAAAACCATTATATGATGAGCTTATTTCCAAAAATCATTCTGTAATTTGGTATGTTCCAGAAGATATTCTTGAAAAGTTTCCTCATAAAAACGAATGCATTTACACATCGAATATTCAAGATATCTCTGATTTTAAAAATGATGTTATTATTGTTCCGGGAAATGAAGTCCCTCACAATTTAAGAGGGTTTAAGGTTCAAATATTTCATGGTTTGGCAGGCGAAAAAAAAGGTCACTTCAGAATTAGAAAATATTTTGATTTATACTTAACTCAAGGGCCATATTTTACAGATCGATTTAAAAATCTGGCGAAAAAATTTAAGGATTTTGATGTAATAGAAACAGGCTGGTCAAAACTTGATTTACTATTTCAACACAAACAATTATATTCAGAGGAAAAACAAAACCTGTTAAAAAAACATAATGCAAAAAGGATTGTATTGTACGCTCCTACATTCTCTCCATCCTTAACTTCAGCAATTGCTCTGCAAGATGAAATATTTAAATTAGCAGATAATGACACATTACTTTTAATAAAGTTCCATGATTTAATGGACAAACAATTTATTAACGATTACAAAACTGTTTGTGAAAAAACTTTAAATGCAGAAATTATAAGTGAAAATAACATTATCAAATATCTTATTCTTTCAGATTTAATGATTAGTGACACATCATCAGTTGTATATGAATTTCTGCTGTTAGATAAGCCCGTCATCACTTTTAATTCAAATTCAGAAAATATAAAGTGGAAAGATATTTCTGATCCTAAGGAACTGCTGTCAACATTTAAAGATATTATTGAATTTGATAATAGCAAAACCAACAGAAAATGGGTTATTGATAATTACCATCCTTATACTGATGGATTGTCATCAAAAAGAATAATTGAAACATTAGAAGAATATATAAAGAGGAATCCCATTCCGGAAAAAAGAAAAATCCCTTGGGGAAGAAAGCGGAAAATGATTAAAATGTTTGGAAAGATAAACTAGATTTCAATGAAAGCAGATATAGACAAATCACTGGAAATTTTAAACGCAGGTGGAGTTATATTATATCCAACCGATACTATTTGGGGTCTTGGATGTGATGCTACAAATGAAAAAGCAGTAGAAAAAATTTATCAAATAAAACAAAGATGTGATCAAAAAAGCATGTTAGTTCTATTAGATAATTCAAATAAAATACCAAGTTTTATAACTGAAATGCCTGAATTAGCATGGGATTTAATTGAACTATCAGAAACCCCGTTAACAATTATATATTCAGGTGCAAAAAACCTTGCATCAAATTTAATTGCGCCTGACGGTAGTATTGGGATAAGAATTTCAAATAATGAGTTCAATCAAAAGCTCATTCAAAAATTTAGAAAACCCTTAGTATCAACATCAGCTAATATTAGTGGAAGTAATTCACCTCAAAGTTTTGCTGATATAAGCCAAGAAATTATCGATGCTGTTGATTATGTAGTGGAATGGAAACAAGATGATTTCACTAAATCACTACCTTCAAGTATCATAAAACTTGGAACAACCGGAGAAATTCAAATTATCAGAAAATAAAAAGAGGCGACATTATGCCACCTCATTTACAAATTTATACCTTCTGTTACATAGTCTTTGCAAGAAAACGCCAAATACTGCATTACTCTCGTGTTGAAAACAGTCACTTACAAAAGTAAACTCCTTGGTTTCCAACACTTCGAATTCCGATAGTTATCGGAATGTCTTTAACGCTTTCTTATCAAAGACTTGAAAAAAAGACAGTTTTCTTGCTGACACTACATATCGTTTCTAATTTTGCCGCTTCCTGTAATATCAGCATCAATTACCGGAGTTCCTTTATAATAAATCCTACCACTACCTGTAATATTTGCTTCTAACTGATCAATTATATGTGCTCGAATTGAACCAGATCCTGTTATGGACATTTCTCCTTCCTTAAACTCAATATTTTCAGACTCAAAATCTCCAGAACCAGTAACTGTAGCATCTAACTCATTAGCTTTAGAATTTCCTTTAATTTTGATGTCGCCAGATCCTGTCACCATAGCATAAACGTTATTTACAGATAAATCATCAATTAATATAGATCCGCTACCTGAAATAACAAAAACCAGTTTATCTGCTTTAATCGCCGATTTTGCAATAATATCACCAGAACCAGATACATCCAACTCTTTTAAATCTTTTACAGTAACATAAACATTAATATTACCTATTCCTTTGTAGTTGTACCATTTTTCAAACTGAATATCTAAACTTGTGCCATTTACTTCAGTCTCAATTTTACTGAGTAAATCTTCATCAGCCTCAATTACAACTTCATTCTTTGATCCTTGTGTTAAATATAAATTAGCAGGAATTGCCAATCCAATTTTATCAAATTCTGCTACTTTTCTAGTCTCCTTTTTATCTTGCATTAATGAAGAAGCACTAAGATTAACTAATTGCAACCCCAATAACACAAAAAGTGTAAATGCTAGTGTTTTAATTTGTTTCCTTTTCATAATTTCAGATTTTTGTTTCGTTTCATTTTGATAAAAGACGGTTAAAAATTATATATGTTGCAATATTTTTAATATTTTTGAAAGTGTTAATTAGCCCTTAAATAAACTATAATTGCTTTATATATAATGATTAGATTCCCAAAATCTTATACCCCAAGATGGATTGTTTTTTTAATCGATCTAATAATTTGCGGGATTTCTATTTCTGCTTCTTTTTTATTACGTTTCAATTTCAAAATACCCCCTGAATATTACATTCAGTTGGGTTTTATTATACCTTATGTTTTATTTTTCCGTTCAATCACCTTTCTGATTTTCAAAACCTATGCTGGAATTATAAGACACTCAGGCGCAAAAGATACTGAAAGAATCTTTTTAGTTGCTATTTCAGGTAGCCTTGTTTTTACTCTTGTAAATATTATAAATTTCTTCTTCTTTAATGGAACATTTATTATTCCTTTTGGCATAGTTATTATCGATTTTCTATTAACCGTTTTCTTAATGGCTTCTTTTAGATTGGCAACAAAAATATTATACCAAGAAATTTATAACCCTAATAAAGAGAAAACAAGTGTTATTATATACGGTGCTGGTCAGTTTGGAGTAATTACAAAAAGAACTTTAGATAGAGATGCTGAAAGTAAATACAAGGTTTTAGCATTTTTAGATATCAAAACCTCAAACATAGGCAAAGCATTAGAAGGAGTAACTATCTACCATCCAGACTATCTGGAAAATTTATTGCAAAAAGATACAATAGGAAGATTAATCATAGCCAAGGAAGATATTAAGCCTGAAGAAAAGCATAACATTATAGAAAAATGCCTTCAATATGATATTAAAGTACTTTCAGTTCCTGACATCAACACTTGGATAAATGGAGAATTAAGTTTTAATCAGATTAAAGAAATAAAAATTGAAGATTTACTTGAACGCCCCCCAATTGTATTAGATATAAATAAAATTAAGAAAAAAATTCTCAATAAAACAGTACTTGTTACTGGTGCTGCAGGTTCTATTGGAAGTGAAATTGTTCGCCAAATAATGAATTTTAATCCTGCAAAAATTATTTTATTTGATCAGGCAGAATCACCATTATATGATATGGAGCTTGATCTTCAAGAGAAATTCCATTTTTACAACTTTGAAATAGTCATCGGTAATATTGCTGATGAATATCGTGTAAAAAAACTTTTTGAAGATTACAAACCTTCAATTGTGTATCATGCTGCTGCTTATAAGCATGTTCCAATGATGGAGAACAACCCAACAGAAGCATTAAGAACAAATATTATCGGGACAAAAATTATTGCTGACATTTCTAATAAATTCAAGGTAGAACAATTTGTAATGGTTTCTACGGACAAAGCAGTAAATCCAACAAATATAATGGGAGCTTCTAAAAGAATTGCCGAAATTTATATTCAATCTTTTAATCAAATTAGTTATACAAATTTCATCACAACTCGTTTTGGGAATGTTTTAGGTTCAAACGGTTCTGTAATTTTAAGATTTAAAAAACAAATCGACAAAGGCGGCCCTATTACAGTAACACATCCCGAAATAACTCGTTATTTTATGACTATACCAGAAGCCTGTCAACTAGTACTTGAAGCTGGAGCTATTAGTAAAGGTAAAGAGATCTTCATCTTCGACATGGGTAAATCTGTAAAAATACTTGACCTTGCGAAGAAAATGATAAAGCTATCTGGATTAACTATTGGGAGAGATATTCAAATAAAATATACAGGATTAAGACCAGGCGAAAAATTATACGAAGAATTATTAAATGATTTAGAAAATACTATTCCAACATATCATTCTAAGATAATGATTGCAAAAGTTCGTGATTACAATTTTGATGAAGTATGTGAAAAATTTAACGAACTAATAAAACTTAAAGAAGATCATAACAATACTGAGATTGTTCTTAAGATGAAAGAAATTGTTCCTGAGTTTAAAAGTCAGAACTCAATTTATGAAGAATTAGACATTGAATTACAAAATGATGATAACTAAACCTGAGACTAATTTCCTTCATAAAACACCAATTCAGATAAGATTTAACGACATTGACATATTGTCTCATGTAAATAATTCTGTATATCAGAATTACTTTGACATGGCACGTTTGCGGTATTTTGAAAAGGTATTTGATCAAAAAATGAATTGGGAAGATAGAGCCTTAGTTCTGGCAAAAATTACAATAGAATACCTAAACCCAATATATTTAGAAGAAGAGATCATAGTATTATCGAAAGTTTATAAGCTTGGGAATAAAAGCTTAAATATGAAACAAGAAATTGTTAATATAACTACTAAAGAGCTTAAAGCGAATAATGATGCTATTTTAGTTGCATTTGGATCTAAAGAAAATGGAGCAATTCATTTGCCGGATGACTGGCGTAATAAAATAATTGATTACGAAACCGACCTTTCATTTTAATCAATATCTAACAATCCTTCAGGGATATTCAAAATAATTTCCTGCAGATCATCATCGACTTCAATAATTAGCTCATCAGTTGCAGGTATTAGAACTTCGCCCTTATCCGACTTTACATTTAATAAAGGATTTTTTGGAATATCTATAAATTCTATAACCGTTCCAATAAGTTGTTTATCTTGATCAATAACTTTATATCCAGTTATATCAATCGTTTCAATTTTGTTGATTTTCAAATTTTCTACTTGATTAAGGGGAATATAAAAATCTAAATCTATAAATTCAATCGCTTTCTGTTCCTCATCGACTCCCTCTAATTTTACTATTATAGTTGATAAGGTTTTAATTTTAATCTCTTCAATAAAAAAAGGAACCAATTTATTATCTACATCGATAAAAATTGATTCCAATTTTTGAATTTCTTCAGAATAATCATTATTAAGTTTAAGTATTAATTCACCTTTAATCCCTTTCGTTTTTAAAAGTGATCCTAATAAATAATGATCATCTTTTTTCATGCATGAAAATATTTTAAGCTTGTGGTGCTTGTTCTTTATTTTCTGCTTCAGGAGCTTTTTCTTCTGTTACTTCGTCAGCAACTTCAGGAGTTTCCTCTTCTTTTGGAGCATTAGCTTTTGCTTCTGCAGCAGCTGCTTCAGCATTTCTCTTAGCTAATTCTTCAGCTCTTGCTTCACGTACTTTAGTTTCAGCATCTAAACGTTTCTTTGCATCAGCATCTTCGCCTTGTTGCAAACCGTCAATTTTAGTTTGAATCTTGTTTCCTTTTTCTTGTAGCCAGCTTTGGAATTTCTCTTCTGCTTGCTCTTCATTAAATGCACCTTTTTTTACTCCTTCAAGTAAGTGCTTTTTCATCATTACACCTTTGTACGACAAAATAGATCTACAGGTATCTGTAGGTTGAGCGCCTTTTAGTAGCCAATCCAATGCTTTATCGAAATCTAATTCAATAGTAGCAGGATTTGTCAAAGGGTTGTATTTCCCTATGCTTTCAATGTATCTACCATCTCGTGGCGCTCTGCTATCTGCGATAACAATGTGATAAAATGGAGCTTTTTTTCTCCCTCTTCTTGTTAATCGAATTTTTACAGGCATGCTCTTTTTTTTAAATTAATTAATAATTCTACTTTTTAAAATAGTGCGGCAAAGATACAATAATAATTTAGTAAAAAAATATTTTTAAAGCCTATTTAAATGATCTGATTCAGGAAGTTAATTATTTATTTAAACATAAATAATACAATCTTGTTTTTTTGATAAAATTGAAAGTATTCAAAATTATTACTACTTATTAACAGAATGAGATTTTTATGTGCTAAATGCTTAATTTTAAGTCTAATTTCTATTTGAAAACTATTGTAAAAAAACACTGCGATTTGCTTAATTAAAGTTTTGGGTTAGATTAAATTTGCAGTTTCCATATGCTACAAAATTAAAATTGATGTTTTTAATATTCGATACTGAAACCACGGGCTTACCTAAAAAATGGAAAGCTCCTTTAACCGACTTTGAAAACTGGCCAAGAATGGTGCAGTTGGCATGGCAATGTCATGATGTAGAAGGTAATTTTTTATTTGCTAAAAATCACGTAATTATACCTGAAGGTTATATAATACCTGATGATGTGGTTGAAATACATGGCATATCAACAGAAATTGCCAAAGAAAAAGGTATTCAACTAAAAGATGCTTTAAGAGATTTTGTAGAAGATGTAGAAAAAGCAAAATTTATTATTGGCCATAATGTGGAGTTCGATATCAACATAGTTGGCAGTGAACTTTTAAGGTGCGGAATAAAAGAAATAATGACGACCGCACCAAGATTTTGTACTAAAATAGAAGGTACTGCTTTTTGTGCTATCCGAAATAAAAGTGGAGGAATAAAAGCACCCACACTTACGGAACTTCACTTAAAGCTTTTTAATGCTCCTTTCCCGGAAGCGCATAATGCTGCAGCGGATGTAGTAGCCACATCGAGATGTTTTCTCGAATTAATAAGAGTTAACGATACAAGCAGTGAAGCTCTTAAAATGACTTCGGAAGAAGTAAAAACTTTTCGACGCAAAAATCCATCAATCATAAAACCTGTTGGGATAGAATATGAATCTTTTAAGGTAAATGAGTTTAGTGAAATTTCCATTGAAGAAGAAGAACGTAAATTACAAAATGCCGCAACAGGATCCAAACTTCAACCTTTTGTACATCTGCACGTTCACTCGCAATACTCCATACTTGACGGTGCAGCATCAACAGCTCAAATAGCAAGAAAAGCAAAAGCAGATGGAATGCTCGCAGTTGCTATAACCGACCATGGTGGTATGTTTGGCGTTAAAGAGTTTCACGTTTCTTGTAAGAAAAATGACATTAAACCGATTATTGGAATAGAAGTCTACGTTGCACGTCGTGGATATCTACGCAAAGAAGATAAAACTGATGCATCAGGAAATCACCTTATTCTTCTGGCAAAAAATTATAGAGGATATCAAAATCTTTTAAAACTCACATCTATTGCGTACACCGAGGGGATGTACTACAAGCCAAGAATTGATAAAGAATTACTTGAAAAGTACAAAGAAGGTATTATTGTAAGTAGCGCATGTCTTGGTGGTGAAGTAGCACAACATATTATGGCTGGTAATTTTGACAAAGCCAAAGAAACAATACAATGGTTCAAATCTGTCTTTGGAGATGATTACTACCTTGAAATCATGCGGCATAAAAACGATGATCCGCGTTTAAGACTCGATATTTGGGAAAATCAAGTTAAGGTAAACAAAGTAATACTCAACATTGCGAAAGAACTAAGCATAAAGGTAATTGCTACCAACGATACTCACTTCATTAATCCTGAAGATGCGGATGCTCATGACGTAATGGTTTGTTTAAATACTGGTCGCGATTACGACGATCCAACAAGAATGCGCTATACCAGGCAGGAATGGTTTAAAACAACAAAAGAAATGAACAATGTGTTTGCAGATGTTCCTGAAACTCTTGCAAATACATTAGAAATAGCCAATAAGGTTGAAGAATTTGAATTAAATTCTAAACCCATAATGCCCGACTTCCCTCTTCCAGAAGGATTTGAATCTGAAGCAGATTATTTACGTCATTTAACAATTGAGGGTGCAAAAAAAAGATACGGAGACCCAATTCCCGAAGGACATCTTGAAAGGATTAACTTTGAGTTAGATACCATAATAAATATGGGTTTTCCAGGGTATTTTCTTATTACACAAGATTTTATAAACTGGGCAAAAGATAATGGTGTTCTTGTAGGGCCGGGTCGTGGTTCTGCAGCTGGTTCTGTAGTAGCCTATAGTACAGGCATTACGAATATAGATCCAATGAAATACGATCTACTGTTTGAACGTTTCCTTAATCCAGATCGAATCTCAATGCCCGATGTAGATATCGACTTTGACGATGATGGAAGGCAGCTTGTATTAGATTATGTAACCGACAAATACGGCCGCGATAAAGTTGCACACATATGTACTTTTGGAACAATGGCTACCAAAAGCTCAATTAAAGATGTTGCACGAGTATTAAAATTAGATTTATCCGAATCAAACCGAATTGCAAAGTTAGTTCCTGAAGCTCCAAAAATGAGTTTTGAAAAAGCATATAAAGAAGAGCCTGCTTTATTGCTAGAAAAAAAATCATCTAATCCTTTAATAGCTCGAACAATACAGTTAGCTGAAAAACTAGAAGGTTCTATTCGTCATACTGGTGTACACGCATGTGGTGTACTTATTGGTAAAAATCCACTCGATGAGCATCTTCCTGTGATGCCGACTAAAGGAGAAGAATTACTTACTACTCAGTACGATGGGCGTTTTGTTGAAGATATTGGTCTATTAAAAATGGACTTTCTTGGGCTAAAAACCTTATCTATTATTAAAGATGTAATTGCCAATATAAAGCTCTCCAAAGGAATTGACATTGATATTGATAATATTGAACTTACCGACGAAGAAACATTCAAACTTTTTAGTCGTGGCGAAACAACTGCTATATTCCAGTTTGAATCGCCTGGTATGAAAAAGCATCTTCGAGCACTTCAACCAAACCGATTCGAAGATCTTGTGGCAATGAATGCTCTTTATCGTCCGGGACCAATGGAATATATTCCTTCTTTTATAAATCGAAAACACGGTAAAGAAAAGATTGAATACGATCATCCTAAAATGGAGCCTTTCCTTAGTGATACTTATGGAATTACTGTTTATCAAGAGCAGGTGATGCTTCAATCCAGAGCATTAGGAGGATTTACCCGTGGTGATTCTGACTCATTACGTAAGGCAATGGGTAAGAAGAAAATAGACATGATGAATGAACTTAAGCTTAAGTTTACTGATGGATGTTTAGAAAGCGAAGAATTTGTTGAAGGATGCACTACAACAAAAAAAGAACCTAAGAAATTAATAGATAAAATTTGGACTGATTGGGAAGCTTTCGCAAGTTATGCTTTTAATAAATCACACTCTGTATGTTATGCTTATATAGCATATCAAACAGGATACCTAAAAGCGCATTACCCAGCCGAATTTATGTCTGGTGTGCTAAGTCGCAATCTTAGCGATATTACAAAAATTACCAGTTTTATGGAGGAGTGCCGAAACATGGGTATGGAAGTTTTAGGTCCCGATGTAAATGAGAGTTACCGTAAATTTACTGTGAATAAAGATGGAGCTATTCGCTTTGGAATGGCTGGTATTAAAGGTGTAGGCGAAGGAGCTGTTGACGCAATGATCCAGGAACGGGAAGCAAACGGACCTTTCAAAAATGTATACGATTATGTTGAAAGAAATAATCTTGGTCAGGTTAATAAAAAGAACATGGAAGCACTAGTAACTGCTGGAGCATTAGATAATCTTGACAATATAAGCAGAGGACAGTACTTTGCTACAGATAGTAAGGCAAGTACTCTTATTGAAAATCTGGTTCGTTATGGCAATAAATATCAGAACGATCAAAATACGAACCAACAATCATTATTTGGCGGTGCTGATAGTATTGAAATTGCTAAGCCAGAAATACCATCGACAGGAGTCTGGCAAAAGCTTGAGCAACTTAAGCGGGAAAAAGAAGTTATTGGAATATTTCTTTCTGCGCATCCATTAGATGATTTTAAATTAGAAATTGATACCTTTTGCAATGTAGCATTAAATGAGTTTGGTAATATAAATAATTTACGTGGTCGTGATTTAACAGTTGCAGGAATAGTAACAGATGTTAATCATTTGACAACAAAGACAGGAAAGCCTTTTGGGTTTTTAACAATTCAGGACTTTACTGAATCGTACCGTCTGGCTCTCTTTGGTAAGGATTACGAAAATTTCAGAAAATATTGCTACATGGATTATCCTTTATTACTAAAAGGGAAAGTGCAAGCCAGACCTTATAATGAAGAGGAGTTAGAATTTAAAATCAAGACCATCATGATGCTTACTCAGGTACGTGAAGAAATGGTTGATAATTTGCAATTAACAATCCCTTTAAAATCAATAAATCAAGAATTAATTGATGAAATAAAAGAACATGTATTAGCAAAAAAGGGAAAAGTAACCTTAAAATTTAAAATCATAGATCCTGAAGAAAATATTGGAGTAGAATTGTTCTCTAGAACAGAACGTATAGATGTAACTAACGAGCTAATCGATTTTTTAAACAAAAAAACAGAGATACAATATTCAATAAGTTAAACTTTTTATATTTAAATTTGTATCCTTGTTTAAATTCGAAACTGAATTAAAAAAATTATAAAACTAAAATTATGACAGTAGAAGTAAACGATTCAAATTTTGAAGAAATAGTATTAAAATCAGACAAACCTGTAATTGTTGATTTTTGGGCAGAATGGTGTGGTCCTTGTAGAATGATTGGACCTTTAGTTGAAGAATTATCAGAAGACTATAAAGATCAAGCTGTTTGTGTTAAGATTGATGTTGATAGTAGTCCTGGAGTAGCTTCAAAATATGGTATCAGAAATATCCCAACAATTTTATTCTTTAAAGGTGGAGAAATTGTTGACAAGCAAGTTGGAGCAGTTCCAAAAAGCAATTTAGAAGCAAAACTTAAGCCGCTTTTATAATAATAAAAGAATAAGCTTATATATTATCAGGTATGGATATTTTTCCATACCTTTTTTTCTGTTCTATTTTTATTTATTAATTTAAAGCAATTTATCATTAAAACTGCTTTAATCAATTATGGAAAATCATTCTAGTTTAAGTATAAAAGATTGGGCCATTGAAGATCGCCCACGAGAAAAACTTGTGAAAAAAGGCGTTCAAAGCTTGAGCGATGCTGAAATTATTGCTATTTTAATTGGGTCTGGTTCCAGAAATGAATCTGCAGTTGAGTTATCGAAGAAAGTTCTTAAATCAGCGAATAATAATTTAAATGAATTAGGCAAACTAAATATACCTGATTTAACTAAAATGAAAGGTATAGGTGAAGCCAAGGCTATCACAATCCTTGCAGCTCTTGAATTAGGCCGCCGACGAAAAGTTTCTGAAATAATTACTAAAAAGAAAATTACACAAAGCAAGGATATATTTGAGCTTTTTCAGCCAATTCTTGGTGACCTGCCTCATGAAGAATTTTGGATCTTATTATTAAACAGATCAAACCGAATAATAGAAAAATTGAAAATAAGCCAAGGTGGTGTTTCCGGGACAGTAATCGATATTAAGATAATATTGAAGCAAGCAATCGAAAAATTAGCCTCATCAATTATTTTATGTCATAATCATCCTTCAGGGAATAGAAAACCAAGTAATTCAGATGATAGTATTACTAAAAAATTAAAAAAAGGAGCAGATTTATTAGACATACAAGTCCTTGATCATATAATTGTTGCAGATGTTGAATACTTTAGTTATGCCGATGAAGGAAAATTTTAAATGTAATTAAGAATGCAACATTTCATGCTCTTATTTGTTAAAAATCTAACTTTAAACATAAAGCTTTATTCCAATATATCTATTGAATACAAAAAATACCAATTTAAATAAATTGATATGGTACATATACTTGCTCAAGGAAACTCTATATTAAACCAGTTTGTATCGGAGTTACGTGATATAGAAGTTCAAAAGGACAGTTTACGTTTCAGAAGAAACATGGAACGAATTGGCGAAATATTTGCTTACGAAATAAGCAAACATCTTGATTATAAGGAAAAGAAAATAACAACTCCTTTGGGTATTTCAAAGATGAATTTACCAACATCTAAAATTGTTAATGCCACAATTCTTCGTGCAGGTTTACCTTTTCATAACGGAATATTAAATTATTTTGATACATCAGAAAATGCATTTATATCCGCACACCGTAAATATCATAAAGACGGATCTTTTACAATTCAGTTTGAGCATTTATCAAGTCCTGATATTGACGGTAAAACATTAATACTTTCTGATCCAATGATTGCGTCTGGAGCGTCAATGGTTATTGCATACAAAGCTTTACTTGAAAGAGGAACACCTGAACACACACATATCGTTTCTATTATTTCCAGCAACCAAGGAATAAATTATGTAAAAAAGCATATTAACATGAAGAATGTTACTATTTGGACAGGCGATCTTGATGATGAACTTACATCTAAATCATACATAGTTCCAGGAATAGGCGATGCAGGCGATTTGGCATTTGGAAACAAAATGTAAGATAATTTTATTGCCATAGGTGCTTATTAGATTTATCTGAAAAGTGAATATCTTTTATAATAACAAGTTAACACCTATTAGAAGAGACGAAGATGAACTTTAATGACATAAAGGAAATACAAAAAAGTGGATTTAGCGGTTTTAAAACAGTTGATGAATTATGGACAGATAAATCCTGTATTCCAAAAACAAAAGGAGTATACCTTGTAATAAATCCAACCTTTAAAAAAACTGACTTTATTCTTTCTGGTGTAGGTGGTTTCTTTAAAGGAAAGGATCCAAATGTTAATATTTCAGAGTTGAAAAACAATCTGGTTCTCAATTCGCAAGTAGTTTACATTGGAAAAGCAGGTTCACCAACAGGAAAAGCAACTCTAAACTCCAGACTTGTGCAATATCTGAGATTTGGCAAAACTAAAAATGTTGGGCATTGGGGTGGCAGGTATATTTGGCAATTAAAAAACTATTCTGATTTAATTTTTTGTTGGAAAACAATTCCAAATGAAGATCCAAGAGAAATAGAGAAATATCTTCTGAATTTATATATAAAACAATTCAATAAACGACCATTTGCAAACTTAACAGGATGAATTCATATGAATACAACCATAATGACTAAACAATTATAATTTCTTTACTTCCGCCTTATCAGTACATTTATTTAATAATTCAGAAAGCAGTTTTTTAATTACCGGATGCATCAAATTTGGTGCTATTTCAACTAAGGGTTCTAAGGTAAATCTTCTTTGATGCAATCGTTCATGAGGAATAATCAGCTCTGATGTATTCATTATTTCATCATTGTAAAAAAGAATGTCAATATCCATAGTTCTTGAAATATATTGTTCCGATTTCCTAACCCTTCCGAGTCTATCTTCAATAATCTGACATTTTCTTAATACTTGAATTGGCGATAAGCTTGTAGAAACAATAATAACTTGATTCAAAAAATCCTGCTCTGACTCAAAACCCCAAGGTGCTGTTTCGTATATTGATGATTCTTTTAAAATTGTTCCAATCTCAATAGAAATATCTTCTTTTGCTGCACTTAATAATCCAAATCGATCATCCAAATTTCCACCTATTAACAAAAATACCTGATTCATATTATAATTTTAAACCTTTTTCGAGTACAAATTTAAACATCAAATAGCAATTTATTGTTTGTAGATTAGTTTTAAAAATATAATTTTAACTCATTGTATGCATTTAATATATGAATAAACAATTTTAAGCTTTGATAATCAACGTCTTTTTAATGCTTTACACTAGAAATTCGTTGAACCCAAAAGGTTTACCTGCAAACTTTTAATTTGCTTTAGAATCTTTCATTTATCAAATTATCTAAATTTTAATGCATAACTTAGGATTAACAATTATCAATAAAGTTTAACTAAAACATAAAAATAATGAAGAGTTTTTTTAAGTATTTATTAGCAACTATGTTAGGAATTATATTGAGTAGCATTTTAATGTTAGTCATCATAATAGGAGGAATTGGAGCAATGGTGTCTTCTCAAGATCAAGTTGTTGATGTAAAACCTCATACAGTATTACATGTTCAGCTAAATCAACCAATCTTGGATAGAAGTAATAATAATCCAATAGAAAATTTTGATTTCTCATCGTTTAAACCAATTATACAATTAGGATTAAATGATATTCTTAAAAACATAGAGAAAGCTAAGAGCGATTCGGATATTGAAGGTATATATCTTGATCTAACTGTTATTCCGACAGGAATAGCAACAATAGAAGAAATAAGAAATGCATTAATCAACTTTAAAGAATCAGGGAAATTTATTTTAGCATACGCCGATATGTATACACAACCCACTTATTATCTGGCAAGTGTAGCTGATAAAATTTACCTTAACCCTGAAGGATTATTAACTTTTGTTGGATTACGCGCCGAAATGATGTTTTTCAAAGAAGCCATGGAAAAGCTAGGCGTCGAACCTCAAATTATTCGTCACGGAAAATTTAAAAGTGCAGTTGAACCATTTATGTATAATAAAATGAGCAAAGAAAACCGCGAACAGGTTATGACATATATGGGTTCTATTTGGAATCAAATGCTTGTTGGAATTTCAGCGGAACGACAAATCAATATAAAAACATTAAACAAATTAGCCGATAACCTAACACTGAACAATGCTCAAGCAGCAGTCGATAATGGGCTTATTGATGGCTTAAAATATAAAGATGAAATTATTGATGAATTAGGAGAACTAACCGGGACAATAAAAAATAAAGATGTTGAGGCTATTTCACTTTCAAAATACACCTCCGTTTCCGAAAAGAAAAGAAAATCTTTTGAAAAAAATAAAATCGCTGTGATTTATGCTAGTGGAAATGTTATTATGGGAGAAGGCTCTGAAGGAACAATTGGCTCTGATCGAATATCAAAAGCAATTCGTAAAGCCAGAAAAGACTCTTCGATAAAAGCAATCGTGTTTAGAGTAAATTCAGGTGGAGGAAGTGCTTTAGCGTCTGAAGTAATATGGAGAGAAGTGAAACTTGCTCAAGAAGTTAAGCCAGTTATAGCTTCTTTAGGAGATGTTGCAGCTTCTGGAGGATATTATATTGTTGCTCCTGCACAAAAAATTATTGCAAGCCCAAATACAATAACGGGTTCGATTGGTGTATTCGGCTTATTATTTAACGGGAAAGAACTTTTAAATAACAAATTAGGTATTCATGTTGATGTAGCTAAAACGAATAAATTCTCTGACATGGGAACTTTTAGTAGAAGATTAACAGCTCAAGAACGAGAAGTTATTCAAGCTAGCGTTGAAAATATATACAAAACTTTTACAGAACACGTTGCTGAAGGTAGAAACATGACAGTAAAAGAAGTTGACGAAATAGGTCAAGGACGTGTTTGGAGTGGTGCAAATGCTATTGATATTGGATTAATAGACGGATTTGGTGGACTTGAAGATGCTATTAAACTGGCTGCCGAAGCGGCTAATCTGGAGAATTACAAAACTGTTAATCTCCCTAAACTTAAAGAACCTATCGAGCAGTTGCTAGAAGATCTTCAAGGAAATGTAAAAACATCAATTTTAAAACAAGAACTTGGTACAGAATATAAATATTATAAAACTCTAAGGAACATAACAAGCCAGGAGGGAATACAAGCAAGAATTCCTTATGAAGTGGAAATTTATTAGTAAAATCACGAATAAAACATAAAAGCGTCCTTTTTAAGGGGCGCTTTTTTTATTCTTTATTGTTTTGAAATACAATTAATTGTAAAATAATTATTATTACTTTTACTGTCATCTGTAACCTTTTTAAAAAATTAGGATACCCAATACAGAAACAAAATTAAAATTGCTTTTGTGGAACAAGTCAACGACGAACATTTAATGCAAAAAGTAAAAAATGGAGATTTAAATTCTTTAGCTCCATTGTTTGAAAAGTATCATGTTAAGCTTTATAATTTTTTTTTGAGATTAACTCGAAATAAAGACATAAGCAATGACTTAACACAAAATGTTTTTCGTAGAATAATCTCATATCGCAAAACTACGATACACAATGGAAGTTTCGCTCATGGATGTACCAAATTGCACGCAATGTACATTTAAAACATTATCAGGAAAACAAATTTTTAATATCTGATTTTCATGAACCCGAACACATTGAACAAGATAATAAATCAGCTTTGGAAGAAACTGAATTTGAAACAAGAAAAAGTACGCTGCACGAAGCTTTGCGTCAATTGAGCCCTGAGCAAAGAGAAATAATAGAATTAAGTCGTTTTCAAGGATTAAAATATAAAGAGATCTCTGATATAACAGGAAATACAGTAACAGCAATAAAAGTAAAAGTGCACAGAGCAATGCATAAATTAAGAGAACTTTATTTTGAACTCGCATAAAATTTTGAATTATGGAATGTAAAAACACACAAAACTTACTGATAGATTTTATCGAAGGAAATATACCTGTTGATATTAAAATTCAAGTTGAAGAACATTTACTTACATGTAAAATATGCAGACTAGAACATAAACAAACAAGGCAACTGCTTGATGATATGCAAATTTTTGAAGATGAGCAACCAGAGGAGAAACTAAAAGTAGATTTTTATACAATGCTGGAAAAAGAAAAGGAACAGTTACATTCTGTTTCTAAAAATAGTTATTCTTTGCCAAAACAAAGTAAATTCAACTGGAGTTATATTAAATATGCTGCCAGTGTAATCATTTTATTAAGTATTGGTTTTTATTTTGGTCAGAATATGCAAATAAGATCACAACAAAATTCAGAAATAGCTGCTTTACGTTCAGAAATGCAAACGATACAACAAAATGCAAGTATGGTTTCCTTAACTCATCCTACAGCAAGTCAACGATTAAAAGCAATTAATATAATTAGCGATCAGGTAAATTCCAACGAAAAAACTATAAATATCCTTTTAAATACATTTAGAAATGATGATAATATTAATGTAAGAATTGCTGCAGCAAATGCTTTATCAAGGTATTCAAACAACGAAGACGTTCGTGATATTTTTATTGATATACTTGACAAAGAAGAAAATCCTGCGTTGCAAATCACATTAATAAATTTATTAACCCAAATGCAAGAAGCAAGAGCTAAGAAAACATTTGAGAAAATATTAGATAATGAAAATACTATTCAAGTTGTAAAGGAACAAATTCAACAAGGATTGAAAGTATTTGTATAAAAATTATTAAGAATAATATATCGCCGGCAAACTTGCCTGTCGGCAGACAGGCTAAAAATTCATGTTTAACAATTAGAAACCCTCTCAGAGGGATTTATTACGAAACTTGATCACGCCTAACAAAAGACTTGGTTAAATTTCAAGAACAAAAAAATTAACAAAAAAATTTAGAAAATCATGAAAAAAATAAGTTCACTAATACTGACAGTAGCATTAGCCTTTGGAATAAATGCATGTTACGCGCAAGAATTTAAATACGATGTAAAACAATCCAATCAGGTATTTATAAAAAATCTTTCTGGAGGAATAAGCATCGAGGAAACTACTGGTTCACAAATAATAATAGAAGCTAGTAAATATGATAAAAGACCTGAAAGAGCCGATGGATTAAAATCATTATACACTTCTGGTGCCGAAGACAATACAAGCATTGGTTTGCAAGTTAACACAAACGAGAGTGTTATAGAAATTATTGGAGCAAGTAAGCAAGCCGAAGAAGCACATTATACATTTAAAGTGCCAAAGGGAGTTAATGTGAAAGTTGATTATCGAAGTCCTTACGCAAATGATGACATTAAAGTAAAAAACTTTAGCAGCGAACTGGAAGTAACTATGTTAAATCCAGATATTAGCTTAGAAAATGTTACAGGGCCTGTTATTCTGAATTTAACAAATGGAGATATTAATATTGATTTTGGAACAGTTAATCAGAATTCACCCATGTCAATTCACGCTACGAATGGAATAATTGATATTACTTTACCGGCAAATACTCCTGCAAATATTTCTATGAGTACTACCAATGGAGAAATTTTTACTAACTTTGATATTGATTTTAAAAAGAAAACTAAAGAAGGCTTAAATTATATTGGTGGTGGCCAAAAGATTAAAGGCACCATAAACGGTGGAGGAGTCGACATCAACCTAAGAACCATTAACGATAATATTTACCTTCGCAAGAAATAATCTTTACAGGCTGTTTTAGGAAATCAGATTTTTGTTTAAAAAATTAACTACGAGTGCTTTCATAGTTAAGACTCCTGAAACAGCCCTTTCTATACCATTAACTTACTAATCTTTAAATTTAAACATCATGAAAAAATATATTTTCACATATGTTCTAGCCATTCTTATGTCTTTTTCAAGCTCTATATATGGCCAAAAAGTAATCGAAAAATCTTCTCCAATTAAAGAAAACGAAGATTTAAGTCTTGATTTTCAATTCGCTGATAAAATTACAGTTACAACTTGGAATAAAAATGAAGTTTATGTTAAAGCCATTATCACTATTAACGATAATAAGAATAATGACAATTTCAAACTTGAACTTGACAAGTTTTCAACGGGAATAAAAATAGAGTCTGAGATTGAAAATATGAAAAAATTGCAAACCCGAACAAACGTTGTAGATGAAGATGGAAACACTATTACATACAACTCTGTTGATATGGACTTATTTTTCGAAGTAAAAGTTCCTGTGAATGTTGAACTTGAAATTGAAACCATTAGTGGTGATATTGAAATAAAAGGAGTCCTGGGCAGAATGGATATTAATACCATAAGTAGTTTTATTGATTTATCACTACCCGAATCGCATAATGCTGATTTAGAATTAAACACTATTACAGGAGGAATGTACAGCGATTTTAAATTCAATAAATCTAAGAATAATGGCTATCATCATTACGGTAAAAACGATTTATCAAAACGATTAAATAATGGAGGAATCCGGATTTTTCTTGAAACGATAAGTGGCGATATTTTTTTGAGAAAAGCTAAATAGAATAAAAATCAGAACAGTTCATAGCTATCCGTCAAGCGGTTTTGAACCGCTAGACGGATTAATCATAATGCATAACAATTTAAAATTCAGCAACTCAAAAAATAACGGCTATCATCATTACGGTAAACATGATTTATCAAAACGATTAAATAATGAAGGTATCCGAATTTTTCTTGAAACGATAAGTGGCGATATTTTTTTGAGAAAAGCTAAATAATCAAATTCTGATCCGTCAAGCGGTTTTGAACCGCTAGACGGATTATACTAAATCTAAATAGAATAAAATAAACCGCCAGCCTTTATTCCAATTTTCTTTGCGGCTCTGCGACTATGCGGTTCAATAGCCTTTTTTATAACTATTGCAATGCTTTCCTTGCTTTTAAAATCCATTTCGAAGTATCCAATGGACTAATTCCTTTAAATTCTCTTGTTTGACCCAAAACATCGGAACATTCCTGATAACCATAAAATTTAGTAGATATTTTTGCTTTTCCGCCAGATCGAGAACTTAAACGAACAGGAAAATCTAGTGAAGTCGCTACTGGTAATATTCCTGACAAAATAAACTTTTCGTTCTCCATTTCAGGACTTTCGAAACTGCCTCGCATTTGAGTTATATCACTTGTAATTGCACCCAATAAATCCTCTATAGCAGATATTTTAAATGATATTAAAGGTTCCAATAAAGTTGTTCCTGTATTTGTCAAACCATCCATTATCCCCATTGGAGTCGCCACAATAAAATCACCGGGGTTTGAATGTACTTGATGATCTTCACCTTCAATTAAAGTGATTTTTAAATCAGTTACTTCCCATCCTTTTATTCCTTGCTTTAGCGCTTTTGGTATTGTTCGCTCAACTTCATTCTGGTATTTCCTTTGAACATCATCGACACTTATTTTTGATTCGTAAACAACTCCACTCCCTCGTTCACTGGGTTCAATCATAAATTTCATGATAGCCCAACAAGGTTTTGGCATCCAATATCGTACAAATCCTTCCCCTATTTTTGAAGGAGTTTCTTTATAAATTACAGTTGGGTCATCAAATTTTGCTTTTATATTAAATCGATTTTCCAAAATTTTCTCAATAACTTCTATTTGAATCCATCCCATTATTTTTACATGCAACTCTTTATCTTCACGTAACCATTCAAAATCTAAACTCGGATCTTCTTTAGAAAGAATTTGCAAGGCTTCAGCCAAGGCAGGATAATCTTTATCATTCTCAGATTTCACTTGTACAGTAAGTAAGGGAGTCCTTAAACTAATTTCATCTGGTAAAACTTCAGAAAACACACCCAACACATCTCCTACTCTGGTATTTTGCAAACCACAAATTCCAACAATATCACCCGCTTTTGCTTCACCAATATCTTCAAATTTATTAGAAATTAACTTACGTACCTGTGTTACTTTTTCCTCAATATTTTGCGTTGTATTTATTATTACTTCACGATTCTTAATTACACCATTATAAATCTTAATATGAGCAATAGATCCCATCGTTTTTTCGTGTGTAACTTTATATACTAATGCCGACAAAGTTTTTGTTTCATCAACATTCGGTGCAGGAAGATATTGTAAACTAGCATCTAAAAGTTCTTTAACTCCAAGTGAGTTTTTTGCCGAACCCATTAAAACCGGGAATATATCACATTGATGTACAGCTTTTACAAATGAATTGTTAAGCTCTGTAAATGTTAGTTTTTCTTCGTCTAAATATTTTTCAAGAATAAATTCATCAGCATTAGCAATAACCTCAACAATAGAATCATTTAGATTTGTTTCGTTCCAAACAGGTTCAATACATACTTCACTTGAGGATTCATCTGATGCACTATATAAAACAGCCAATTTATCTGTTAATTCTTTTTTTATTTCTTTTATAACCAAATCCACATCAGATCCAACCCTATCAATCTTATTAATAAAAATAATTGTAGGGATTTTTAAGTTTTGTAAAGCATTCCATAAAGTTTCCGTGTGAGCTTGTACTCCTTCAACTGCAGAAATCACCAAAATAGCACAATCCAATACTCTTAGAATACGCTCAACATCAGCAGAGAAATCAACGTGACCGGGAGTATCAATTAAATTAAATTTCGTGCCTTCCCAATCAAAAGTAGTATTTGATGATCGAACAGAAATCCCACGTTCACGCTCTACATCCAAGAAATCAGTTTGTGTAGTTCCAGCATCAACGCTACCTAGTTGCTTTGTATTTCCACTTAAATAAAGGAAGTTTTCTGTAATGGTCGTTTTTCCCGCATCAACATGAGCAAGGATACCTATATTTCGTATGGATGGATTCATTTATTAAAGTTTGATGAAAGCTACAAACTTAATAAAAACAGTTCTATAGAATCCTATTTAACCATAATCTTGTTAATTAAAAATCCATTTTTCTATTTTTCTATCTTCCAATCATTTTACTTGGGTCAACCCATTTATCAAAGTCTTCTTCTGTTATATAACCTGAAGCTACAGCCGCTTCTTTTAATGTGATGCCTTCTGAAAATGCATTTTTTGCAATCTCAGCAGCTTTCCCATATCCAATGTAAGTATTTAATATAGTTACTAACATCAACGAATTTTGCAGATGCTTATTAATGTTCTCCAAATTTGGTTCAATGTTTAAAACACAATTATTCGCAAAAGATAAAGCGGCGTCTCCTAACAATTTGGCCGAGTTAAGAAAATTAAATATCATCATCGGTTTAAATACATTAAGTTCGAAATGCCCATTCGATCCACCAATATTAATTGCAACATCATTGCCCATTACTTGGGCACATACCATTGTCACTGCTTCAGCCTGTGTTGGATTTACCTTCCCCGGCATTATTGATGAACCAGGTTCGTTCGCAGGTAAATTCAATTCCCCAATTCCGCATCTTGGTCCAGAACCCAACATTCGAATATCATTAGCAATTTTCATTAAACTTACGGCCAACATCTTTAAAGCCCCATGAGATTCAACAATTGCATCATGAGCTGCTAAAGCCTCAAATTTATTTTCAGCAGTAATGAATGGATAATTAGTGAGTTTTGCGATTTCATGAGCTACTTTAGTATCATAACCTACAGGAGTATTTATTCCTGTACCTACGGCAGTTCCACCAAGAGCCAATTCCGAAAGATGAGTTAATGTAAATTTTATAGCTTTAATTCCATGATCAAGCATTGATGAATATCCTGAGAATTCTTGACCTAAAGTTAATGGTGTAGCATCCATTAAATGTGTGCGACCAATTTTTACTATATCTTTCCATGCATCAGACTTTTCTTTTAAAGTATCTCTTAATTTTATAATTGAAGGAATAGTTCTATCATTTAAAATTTTATATGCTGCAATATGCATTGCTGTTGGGAAAGTATCATTAGACGATTGCGATTTATTTACATCATCATTTGGATGAATAAATCTTTTTCCTTCAGTTAATTTGTTTCCCAAAAGAACATGAGCTCGATTTGACACAACTTCATTTACATTCATATTTGATTGAGTACCTGATCCGGTTTGCCACACAACCAAAGGAAATTGGTCATCGAGTTTTCCTTCAATAATTTCATCACAAACTTGTGTAATAATCTTCTTTTTATCTTCTGATAAAACTCCTAATTTATAATTTACTATTGCAGTAGCCTTTTTCAAATATCCAAAAGCACGAATAATTTCAATTGGCATTTTCCCATCACCAATTTTAAAGTTATTTAATGATCGTTGGGTTTGCGCTCCCCAATATTTGTCAGCAGGAACCTTTACTACCCCCAGTGAATCATATTCTGTTCTATACATGCTATTAGATTTTGGTTTACTTTAAAACAAATGAACACAAAAATGGTTTTGAAGATGAACGTGATACCAATAAAAAATGGGTGATTATAAAGAAAAGTATATCTCCTAATCACCCAATAATATATTTATATGAATAAATTAACTCATACTATAAAAATCATTTCCTTTATCATCAATAAGAATAAACGCAGGGAAATCTTTTACTTCAATACGATAAATAGCTTCCATGCCCAATTCAGGATACTCAAGTAATTCCACTTTCGTAATATTTTCCTGAGCAAGCAGTGCTGCCGGGCCTCCAATACTTCCTAAATAAAATCCACCATGTTTCTTACATGCATCTGTTACCTGTTGACTTCGGTTACCTTTTGCAATCATAATCATACTTCCGCCATGACTCTGAAAAAGATCTACATAAGAATCCATACGACCTGCTGTAGTTGGCCCAAACGAACCAGAAGGCATTCCTTCAGGAGTTTTAGCCGGACCTGCATAATATATTGCATGATCTTTTAAATATTGAGGCAATCCTTCACCAGTATCAATACGATCTTTTAACTTTGAATGTGCAATATCACGACCAACAATAATGGTTCCGTTAAGAGATAAACGAGTACCAACAGTATGTTTAGACAATTCTTCCAAAATATTTTTCATAGGCTGATTTAAGTCAATCGCAACTGCACCCTCTTCATTTGGCTTTCTCAATTCTTCAGGAATAAATCGCCCAGGATTTTCTTCCATCTTTTCAATCCAAATACCATCTTTATTAATTTTTGCTTTAATATTTCTGTCAGCAGAACAAGAAACACCCATTCCTACCGGACAAGAAGCACCATGTCTTGGCAAACGAACTATTCGAATATCTAAAGTAAAATGTTTACCTCCAAATTGTGCACCTATTCCTAATTTATATGCAGCATCTAAAATCTTCTTTTCTAATTCAATATCTCTAAATGCCTGTCCACCATCATTTCCTGTTGTTGGAAGATTGTCATAATATTTAGCAGATGCCATTTTAACCGTTTTCAATGTTGTTTCAGCAGATGTTCCACCAACCACAAAAGCCACATGATAAGGTGGGCAAGCTGCAGTTCCTAACGATTTTAATTTCTCAACAAGAAATGCTTCTAGTTTTTCAGGATTAAGCAATGCTTTTGTTTGCTGATAAAGCGCTGTTTTATTAGCAGATCCACCACCTTTTGCAAGACATAAAAACTTATATTCATCTCCATTAGTTGAATGAATATCTATTTGAGCAGGCAAATTAGTCTTTGAGTTTTTCTCTGTATACATATCCAAAGGGATCGTCTGAGAAAAACGTAAATTTTCTTCCTGATATGTTTTAAATACTCCCAAAGAAAGAGCTTCTTCATCTCCTCCACCAGTCCATATTTTCTGTCCTTTTTTAGCAACAATTGTTGCTGTACCTGTATCTTGACAGAAAGGAAGTTTACCTTTTGCAGAAACTTCAGCATTTTTAAGCATAGCAAGAGCAACGTACTTATCATTCTCACTAGCTTCAGGATCTTTTAAAATTGAAGCAACTTGTTCCAAGTGCTTGGTTCGCAACATAAACGACGTATCTCTAAACGCAGCGTTTGCAAGCTTAGTAAGTCCCTCTGGCTCAACCTTCACTATTGTTTCTCCTTCAAATTGAGAAACAGAAACATGATCTTTGGTTAATAAATAATATTCTGATTCATCTTTCCCTAGAGGAAATGGTTCTTGATAATTAAATTCGGGTGTTGGCATAAGATTTTAGTTTTTTAGTTTGTATTTATGGTTGTTTCAATTTTCACTTATTCAGCTAGTTAAAGCTAGATAATTTTGTTCGTAAACAGAAATAAAAAGATACATAATTTAAAGCAAAACATCAATATTTTCTACAACATCTCCTAAAACAGCCACGCCATCTTTCTCAACTATAGGCCGTTGAATTAATTTAGGGTTTTCTACTAAAATCTTTATCCACTCTTTGTCTGATAACTCTTTACCTTTAAACTTTTGCTTATAATCCGCTTCCTGAGTTCTAATTATTTCTTGAGGTTTTAATGCAAGTTTAACCAAAAGATCTCCTAAACTCTTCTCTGAAAATGCTTGATCTTTTAAATATTCAACTATTATTGGCTTTATTCCCTTTTCTTCCAAATATTGCAAGCCTGCACGGCTTTTCTTGCATCTTGTGTTATGGTAAATTTTATACGACATAATTTATATATTAATTTAAATATTTCAACAAATAAACATACATAATGTTTGTGAGTATAATAATAAAAAAAGCCTGAAAAATTAATTTCAGGCTATCAAAATATATATTATTAAATTTTACTATTTCATAAATGCAAGCATCGATTCAAATATCAATCTGCCATCCGTATTACCCAATTCATCATCTGCTCCACGCTCTGGATGCGGCATCATTCCAAATACATTCTTTTTCTCGTTACAAACACCTGCAATATTTTCAATCGAACCATTAGGATTTGCTTCTGAAGTTACGTCCCCATTCTCATCACAATATCTGAATATTATTTGATCTTTTTGACGCATTTCCTGTAACACCTCTTTTTTAGCAAAATACCGACCTTCGCCATGAGCAATAGGAATTTTTAATGCCCTTTGAGTATTAAGCAATCCAGTAATACTATTTGTATTATTATCTGGAACGATATGAATGTTTTTACAAATAAATTTTTGATTATCGTTATGTAATAAAGCTCCTGGCAATAATCCCGATTCACAAAGAATTTGAAATCCGTTACAAACACCAAAAACAAAACCTCCATTATTTGCAAATTCAATTACTTTCTCCATAATTGGTGAATAACGCGCTATTGCACCTGATCGAAGATAATCGCCATATGAAAATCCACCAGGAAGAACAATAGCATCAACATTCTGAATATCGGTATCTTTATGCCATAGTTTCACAACTTCATGCTCCATAATATTTTGAAGAACATAAATCATGTCTTGATCACAATTTGAACCGGGAAAAACTACAACTCCAAATTTCATTAGAAAATTTTTTTTGATTTCGAAAACTAACTGATATACAATAAATTAACCCTATAGAATTAATTTAAATTCACCTCAAAGATATAATTATTTAGTATCCCGAACAAATAATTATTCTCTGTTTAAAATCATCATAAGCTTTAAGTATTAATAATGAGATTTAACAATTAACGAGAATCACTAATTATTCACAAAACACTTTCAATTTTTTAAAATTTTCAAAAACTCAAAATACAAATTCAATCTTATGCCGCATAGCATACGTTTATTAGTTTGTAAAACATCATACTCAAATCTATATATTATTGATAATATGTGTTTTAAACTTAACATTAGCATACGTGAATTTTATTCAAATTCTTTATAAATTTTCAACTTTTTATATACTTTTGCCCATCAATTTTTTAGAGGGAGACGGGAGAGATGAACACATTTTTAAATAAATACAAACTAGCAATTGCCATTCTTTTTATAATAGCTGTTCAAAAATTAAATGCTAACGCAAATACAAAGAATGATCTTTTCAATACAGTATTTAAAGTTGATTTTTTGAGTATGCATACTTGGAGAGGATTCGCTACATCATACTCGCCTACAATCGAACCAAGTTTTGAATTCACCACAAACAAATCAACAACCGGCATTTGGTTAGCTCACAGCATTGATGGAAATTATTCTGAACTTGATTTGTACTTTACCCATATTTGGAGAAATTTTTCTTTTACAATTTACGATTACTATTGTCCTCAAACTTATAAGGAAAGTAATGAAATAACTAATTATTACAAAAGTACAACCAAACATACAATTGAACTTGATGTTGAATTTAAAGGCACGCCTAAATTTCCTATTACTGTTTTAGTAGCCACAATGATTTATGGCGATGATCAAAATCAAGAAACCAATAAAAATATATACTCAACATATTTTCAGTTAGCTTACTCAAAAACAATTAAAAAGAACAACTTTAATTTTGCATTAGGATTTAATGCCTTCGAAAGTTATTATGGAAGTCAGTTTGGAATTGTAAATGTAGGAATTGACATGATCCGAAACATAACAGTATTTAAAACTAAAGAAATACCATTGCAATCTTCATTGCTTGCAAATCCCCTTAAAAACTCTTTATTCCTTAAATTTGGATTTACTTTATAATTTTCAGTTTCCCGTTTAATACAACTCCATCAAGTCTCATGTTTAATGCTGACCGTTCTGCATCACTCACTGTATGAACAATTGGCTCTCCTTTAATATTAAACGACGTATTTATTAATGCCTTTATTTTAAACTCCTTATCTAGGATTTCCAATAAATCAAATATAAATGGATTATCGCTTCGTTTAAAAATTGTTTGAATTCTAGAAGTTCCATCAACATGAACAACTCCTTCTATCTCTTTTCTTTTATCTTCATTTATCGTAAAATCCAATAACATATATTTACTTAAATGATGAATTTCATTTAATCCTGTAAAATACTTCGCGTTTTTCTCAAGCATAATAGGTGCTACAGGTCGATACCATTCTCGTTTCTTATGCTCTTCGCTCACTTTTTTAGCCAATTGCTTTGAATTGGCTAAAGCAAGGATACTCCTATTTCCTAATGCCCTAGGGCCCGATTCTCCAAAACCATTACAAACACCAATCACTTTACCATCAATTAATTGTTTTGCAACTTCTTTAATATCTTTATCATCATAAGCTACCTCACAATTACTAAGATTCCAATTGTTAAGATAAGGATCATGTAATTCTATTTTACCATGTTTTAAGTGTTCAACAAATGCTCCGGCACCAATAGATAACCCAGAGTCATTAGTACATGGAGGAATAAAAACATCATTAAATAAATTACTATTTATAATCTCCGTATTTACTAAAATATTTAATGCAGAACCTCCTGTTAAATACAGATAATCAGTTGAAGTAATCGTTTTTAATGTTTTAATCTTTTCAAGAAAATCCCGTTGAAAAACATATTGAAATGTAGCAGCAATATTTTGTAAAAAGGAATTATGCAAATCGAAACTATTAAGATCAATATTCCAATCCTTTTTCACTTTCTCAAAAAACATTGACTTTTTACCCCAAATATTTTGAAAAAAATCATTTTCAATTAACCAAATTTCTAATTCAATTGAGTATTCCCCAAATGACGCAAAGCCCATTAATTTGCCAGGAACCGAATGCTGATCAAATTCTTTTGCTCCAATAATTGCAAAAGCCAAGGCATTTGCATTAAATAACGATGATAAATATTTCAAATCCCAGTGGTACTCAATTTTAGATAAAGAACTGTTTTTATATGTCCATGCTGAGAAATTACTCATACTTGCACCACCATCAAAATGCACTAATAAACTATTTTCTTTAAAATTTCCAAAAAATGGTAAACAACTATAGATATGAGCTAATTCATGATTTAGCACATAAGCTTCAGTTTCTTTACCATACCACCAGCATCTACCCTTTTCTAATCCAACAATCAATTCTTTATTCAATGGCCCCTCAAACCGAATTCCACCGTCAGCACTAATAAAGGCTCTACCTATAACATTGTCAATAAAAACAATGTCAAAATCTTGATTTATTAACTTTTCATTTTTAAGCAGATCGTGAATTTGTTTTTCAATTGAATTATCATATTTCCTTCTCGTAATTCTTTCAAGTTGTACATGCCTATTCAATTTACTATTTTTAAATAAGGAAACATTATGATCGTGAACAAACACGGGATATCCAGAGTTTTTTATATCTTTAATTCCGTATATGGCTAAAGTTGGTTTTGTTTTACTTAAAATCATTATTCCTACTTAAAAATTTCTGTAATTATATTAAATTAAATTGACATACTTTTTCAATACAACTTTATTAACTATTTTTGCACACTTAAAACAAACTATTTTTTAAAATTAGCGTAGTAAGTGTATCACTTTTTAACTGAAAATACCGAATGGTTCTATCTGATCAAGAAGTTCAATTTTTTGTAAACACTATAAAAAACACATCGGAATACGATTTTAGTGAGTATTCGGAAAAATCGCTTAAACGTCGTTTGCAAAAAATTCTTATTGATAATAACACTGATCTTATTGGTTTAATCAATAAAATAAAAACTAACAAGCCATTTTTAGAAAAAACAGTACGAGATATTACTGTTAACACCACAGAACTTTTCCGTGATCCACAAATATGGCAAACCTTACGATATCGTATTTTACCTAAGTTTGCTGAAAACAGTAACATTAATATTTGGCATGCAGGTTGTTCCACTGGTCAAGAAGTTTATTCAATGATGATTTTATTAAATGAACTTGGGCTTTTGAACAAAGCAAAAATATTTGCAAGTGATCTAAATACTGATGCACTTGAAGCAGCTAAGAAAGGAAATTATAAATATCGATTTAATATTGGATATCTTGACAACTTTGATAAAGTTATAAAAGAGAATCCATATAATTATGAAGAATATAATGATGTCCCTTATTCAAAATACTTTAAAATTGATAAAATATCAGATTCAATTCAGATAAATGACTTTTTAAGGCAAAAACCTATATTTAGGCAACATGATTTAGTACAAGGTGGCGATTTATATTTTGCTAAATTTGATCTTATTTTATGTAGAAATGTAATTATTTACTTTAAATATAGCTTACAAAACAAAGTTTTTAAACTTTTTCACGATCATCTTTATACCAACGGATTTTTAGTTTTAGGTATGCATGAAACAATGCTAGGTGAAATCACATCAAGATTTGATAAAAAAGGGCAAGCATATCGAAAAAAGTAAACAAAGTTAAAAGTATTATGCAATGAATAGATATGAACTAGGCATAGTTGATACAAGAAATATAATAAAGACATTACAAGATGTCTATAATTATGATTTTAAGAATTACGCTCTTACGTTTTTTAAGCGAAGAGTGGAAAAATTCATTATTAATCAAAATTTAAAAGATGCGGATGGTTTTGTTAGTAAGATAAAAGCCGAAAAAGATTTTTTTGAAGTATTCTTGCAAAATATTAATGTTGGAACTACTGAGATGTTTCGTGACCCATCACTTTGGAGAGTTTTGAAAGAAGAAATATTCCCGCAGAACATCAAAGATTCTACAAGTTTTAAAATCTGGTTTCCTGAAGTTACTACAGGCGAAGAATTGTTCTCAACAGCTATTATTCTTAAAAAATTAAATCTTCTCAAGAACGTTAAATTCGTTGCTTCAAGCATTAGTGAACTTGATATCGAAAACACTAAAAAAGGCTTACTCGATCCAAAGAAATTAGAAGTAAATGATGCAAATTACAAAAGAATTTTTAACGAAGGAAAGCTCTCTGATTTTTTTACTCAAGAAGGAGATCAAGCTTTTTGGGATACTTCTTTAATAGAGAATACTAAATTTATAAAACAAAATATTATATTTGATGATTATCCTAAGGGAATAAAATTAGTATTGTTTCGAAATCAGATGATTTATTATAATCAAATTTTACAAGAGCGATACACTAAAATTAGTTATAATGGATTAGTTTCAGGAGGTCATTTAATTATTGGAAACAATGAAATAATAGATTACTGGAACTCTGATAAAGATTTTACCTTGATTAACAAGGAAGAAAATATTTATAAAAAGAAATTATCATAAACCAAATGTACAAAGCAGTAGTAATAGGTGGATCAGCAGGAAGTTTTCAGGTAATTACGAAAATTTTAAATTCGTTACCTAAAAATTTTCCATTGCCCATATTATTAAGTTTACATAGATTAAAACATGTACGTTCTGGCTTTGTTGAAGCTTTGTCTATAAAATCCAATATTCCTATTGTTGAACCTTATGACAAAGAAACCATAAAACCAGGAAAAGGATATCTTGCTCCATCAAATTATCATATGTTTATCGAATTAAATAAGCGTATTGCTTTATCAACTGAAGAGCCTGTAAATCATTCCCGTCCATCTATTGATCTTACTTTTGAGACTGCTTCGCAAGCATATCGCGACAAATTAATCGGTATAATATTATCTGGAGCAAATCGTGATGGAGCTTATGGTTTAAAAAAATTAAAACAAGCAGGAGGAGTAGCAATTGTACAAGATCCTAAAGAATGTCAAGTAAAAACAATGACCGAAGCATCTCTAAAACTAACAAATGTGGATCATATATTTACTACAGAACAAATTATCAATTTTTTATTAAAAATAAAATAATAATTATTGATGGATACAAATAAAATATATAAAATATTAGCTTCTTTAGCCCTAATCAGTGCATTTATAGTATTCTTTGTGCTTTTCGGGAAAATTCAGAATTTGTTATTAGAATACAAAATCTCTGATAAACAATCAATAAATATATTATTAATTCTTGTAGTAATATTAACAGTATTTCTTTTTACACTTTCTATATTAGCTTCTTCTAAACATAGCAATCAAGATAAATACTCTAATAATGAAATTGATATATTCAAAGAAAAATCGAAACAACAAGTAGTTGATAAAGATGAAAACGAGGAAGAATTATTAAATGTTGAAAATTACATTAAAAAAATATTGCCAAAAGTTGATTCAAAATTAAAATTAGAAAAATATACAGAAAAAATATTGTCAAATATTGCAAAAGAATTTGATATTGTTCAGGGTTTGTTTTTCGTTAAAGATAGAGAGAAGGACATATATCATATTACAGGCAAATATGCATATTTTGGCGATGAAGAACCAAAAAGTTTTAACTTAGGTGAAACATTATCAGGTCAAGTGGCCATAAATAAAATCGCTTTAAATTTAAAAGATATCCCAGACAATTATGTTACAATTTTATCGGGGCTTGGAAGTAGTTCTCCAAATCATTTAATAATAATTCCAATTATTATAGAAGATAAAACAATTGCAATTATTGAGCTAGCTTCTTTTAAAGAATTTAAACGTAACTTTAGTGACTTGTTCGAAGGAATGTCTAATCAAATAGGTGAAACTTTATTAAAGTATTAAATCATTTCTCAATATATGGCGATTAATAAACAAAACAATAAATTAAGTACAATCACATATAATGATATAATCATAGGGGTTGGGATATCAATATTATATCTTTTCATTTCTTGGATGATAGATATATTATACAACAACCTTAATGTTTCCTTTAATACAATTGCTGAAATTCATAAATCCAATCCTATACATTGGTTAATTGACATTCTTCCTTTTATTGTTGGAATATTATTTTATTTCTCAATTAAAAAAAGAGAAAAAGATAAAACTGTCTTTGAAAAGATTATTGAACAACGAGATCAAGATATAAATAGAAATGCTCGTTTTGCCAAAAAAATTGGTGAAGGAATTTACGATGACAATGATGATTTAATTAATGAAGATGATATTATTGGAAGATCATTAATTGTTATGCGTAACAATTTACTTGCTAATAATAAAAAGGAAAAAGAACAAAACTGGATATCTGAAGGCAAAGACTTAATTTCTAGAATTCTTCGAATGAACAACCACGTTGATGAGTTAACATACGAAGTAATTGTTAAATTAATTAATTACATAAACATCCTTCAAGGTTCTTTTTATTTATATGATGAAGAAACAAAGAAACTTAGGAATACTGCCACCTATGCATATAACAGAAAAAGATACATAAACCAAGAATTCAAAATAGGAGAAGGATTAATCGGGCAATGTGCATACGAGCAAGACATTGTTTACAGAACTGAAATTCCAGAAGACTATGCTTCAATAACATCGGGAATTTTAGGAGATAAAAAACCTTCAAGTATATTAATTGTTCCTTTAATCGCAGAAGAAAAATTACAAGGAGTAATTGAATTTGCCTCTATTGAGGATAAATTACCAGAACTTACCATTGAATTTTTAAAAGAATTAGGAGAGATAATTGCACGTACTCTCTATAATTTAAGAATGAATCGGAAAACTGAAAAGTTACTTCAAGAGTCACAACAAATGACAGTTGAGCTCAAAGCAAATGAAGAGCAACTTCGTCAGAATGCTGAAGAAATGAGAGCCACTCAAGAGGAACTTGAAATCTCCAATAAAAATCTTGAAACTCAAATAAAAGAAGTTGAGAATGCACAAAAAAGACTTCATTCATTATTAGAAAATGCTTCAGAGGTAATTTCAATATACGATAATCAAATTAAATTAATATATCAAAGTCCATCAGTTACGAAAATACTTGGATATACTCCTGAAGAAATGATGCGAGGTAAAGATATGGATCGATTGACAGCAAAAGGAGAAGCTGCCATGAAAGAAATGTTTAATCAATTAAAAGAAGATCCGCATACGCCAAGGGCTATTGAATACACTTATATTAAAAAGGATGGTAAGAAAATTCATATTGAAACCACCGGACGAAACTTACTTGATGATTCTGCAATAAATGGAATTATTTTAAACTCGCAAGATATAACAGAACGAAAAAGAGCAGAAAAAGAAGAACGGATGAAGAGTAAAATGCAATCTCTTTCTGAAAATAGTCCGGACTTAATCCTTAGAATGAATACAAAAGGTCAATTCTTTTATGCGAATCCAATGGTGGACGATTATATTGGAGTTAAATCAAAAGATATAATAAACGGAAGAATTGATGAATTAGAAATGGATCCTGCATTAGTTACTTTCTTTAAAGATACTATTAAGCAAATCCGAAAAACAAATCAAAAAATAGTTCGGGAATTAACAATGTCAACAGCAAACCTTGGTGATAGAATAATGACATATAATGTTATTCCTGAGTTTAATGAAAATGAACTTGAGACAATTTTATTTGTTGGTCATGATATTACCGAAGCAAAACAAATTGAATTAGAAATAAAAGATAAAAATAGAAAAATTAGTGAGAGTATAAACTATGCTCAACGTATACAAACGTCTATTCTCCCTAATACAGCACATATTCAAGAGCATTTACCAAAATCTTTTATCTTTTATCTACCTCGCGATGTAGTAAGTGGTGACTTCCCGTGGTTCTTTAAAAAAGATGATATATTATATATTTCAGCGGTCGATTGTACCGGTCATGGAGTACCTGGAGCATTACTTTCATTTATAGGCTACTTCCAACTTAACAATATTGTCGACCACGATATAAATTATAACGCAGGACAAATTCTTGATAAATTACATTTTGATGTTCGTACAACATTAAAACAAGACAAAATTGACGCCGATGCTCGCGATGGTATGGATATTGCATTTTGTAGAATAGATTTGAAAAAGAAAGAATTACAATATTCTGGAGCTCACAGGCCACTTTATTTATTGCGAAATGGCGAATTAATTGAATATAAAGGAAACCGAAAAGCAATTGGAGGTATTCCTCACAGGAAAAAACCTGAAAAAGATTTTATTAATCATTCTATTGAAATAATTAAAGGAGATAAAATATTTATTTTTTCAGATGGAATGCCTGATCAAATAGGCGGACCAGAAGGAAGGAAATATTCTCCTCAGCGCATCAGAGCTCAAATTGTTGAAAACAAAGATCTTTCCATGCAACAGTATTCAAGTATGTTTGCATCAGAATTTAAAAAATGGAAAGGCAAAATTAAACAAATTGATGATGTGTTATTAATTGGATTAGAATTTTAATTTTTTATTATTTTTAATAAATATTAATTTTACAACCTATGGATAAAAGTAATGTAAAAGGCTTTCTAGAATTTGTCTACGATTTTTATCGTTCTATGAAAGCGCACGAAATTACTTTGGTATACGAAGGAGAGATTACTCACCAGATTACCAAAGCATTTACTTCTTTAACTGAATCAAATATGGCCAAAGAGTCAGAAGCAAATTCAGTTCAAAAGAAGGTATTTCATGTAATGGTTGAATGTTTGCAAAACATTAGTAAGCATGCTGATTCTTTTGGATCGGATGACTTCTTATTTGCAGGCAGAGGCATTTTTATGGTAAGTAAAGGAAAAGATGACTATCATGTTACAACAGGTAATGTTATAGAAAACGACAAGATCGTTGAACTTACAGAAATGCTTAACCATATCAACAGCTTAGACAGAGAGGGTCTAAAGCAACTTTATAAAAGCCAGATGAAAGAAGGAAGACTTTCTGAAAAAGGCGGTGCAGGTTTAGGATTTATCGACATAGCTCGAAAAACAGGAAACAAGCTCGAATTCCACTTTTTACCAATAGATGAAAGTAGTTCATTTTTTCTATTAACATCTTCGGTTTCTAGAAATTTATAAAATAATAAAGATATTATGGAAGTAATAAAGATCAAAGGTACTGACGATACTCCAACCATTATACTTGATAAGGATGGTGAAATTTTTGAAATTTCAGGAAGATCTCTTCCGGAAGACGTAACAACTTTTTACGAGCCTGTTCTTAATTGGCTTGACGATTATCAGGAAGAAGCAAATGATAACACAACATTTTCATTTAAACTAGTATATTTCAATACTGCATCTTCAAAATTAATTCTTGACATCTTGATGAAACTTGAAGAAATGCATGAAGATGGAAAAGAAGTTTTAATTAAATGGTTTTTTCCTGAAGATGATGAAGATATGGAAGAAGCAGGTGAAGAATATGCTGATATTGTTGAAGTTCCTTTTGAACAAATTAGCTATTCAATGGACTAAGTGCTTTGAATGTAGTATATACTACATTTTTTAAT
>WTBR01000014.1 GCA_013138975.1 Bacteroidales bacterium | reverse complement strand
TAATGGCTTCTTTCAGATTCCAAATCGCTCTGGACACCCTTGCCAATTGCTAATGTTTCCTATCAACTCGGCACATGCAGAAACTTGCATTCTGCCAGCTTATTACCATGCCCGACATACAAAAAAGGCTGACTAAAAGCCAGCCTTTAAATTTTAAATTTATACGATCTATAAAAATTTAAAGTCTTTTCCTAAATATTTTGCAGAATCTCCTAATGCTTCTTCAATTCTTAATAACTGATTATATTTAGCAATTCTATCAGAGCGAGATGCCGAGCCTGTTTTGATTAAACCGGTATTTAAAGCAACCGCTAAATCTGCTATCGTAGTATCCTCTGTTTCTCCTGAACGGTGGCTAATTATAGATGTATAAGCATTTTCAGTTGCCATTTTTACAGCATTTATCGTTTCTGTTAATGTGCCAATTTGGTTAACTTTAATTAATATTGAGTTACTTGCACTTTCTTTAATACCTCTTGCCAAACGCTTAACATTGGTTACATATAAGTCATCACCAACAATTTGAACTTTATGTCCAATAGCTTTAGTAAGCTCAATCCAACCTGTCCAGTCATCTTCTGCTAAACCATCCTCAATAGAAAGTATTGGATATTTCTCAACCCAAGTTTTCCAATAGTTCACTAAATCAGAAGATGTTAAATCTTGATCAGTAGACTCAAAATGATATATTTTCTTTTCTTTGTCATAAAATTCAGAAGCTGCAGGATCTAATGCAATATAAATATCTTTACCCGGTTTATATCCAGCTTTTTCGATAGCTTCTAAGACAACCTCAATCGCCTCTTCATTTGATTCAAGATTCGGAGCAAAACCTCCTTCATCCCCAACATTTGTTGAGTGACCTTTAGATTTTAGTACAGCTTTTAAATGATGAAATACTTCTGTCCCCATTCTTAAGGCTTCACTAAAATTCTCAGCCCCAACAGGCATAATCATAAATTCCTGTATATCAATTTTATTATCTGCGTGTTGACCCCCATTAAGAATATTCATCATTGGTATAGGTAAAGTATTAGCATTAACACCCCCAATATATCTATATAATGGTATTCCATATTCTGTTGCTGCTGCTCTTGCTGCTGCTAAAGATACACCAAGCATAGCATTAGCACCTAAATTAGATTTATTCTCTGTTCCATCAAGTTGAATTAAAGCATTATCAATACCAGTTTGATCATCAATAAAAAAACCCTTTAACTCATCGTTAATAATAGTATTGACATTTTCAACGGCCTTTGTAACACCTTTACCTAAAAACTGGGCTTTATCACCATCTCTTAATTCAACAGCTTCATGCACTCCTGTAGAAGCACCAGAAGGAACAGCTGCTCTTCCAATATATCCTTCGTTAGTCATTACTTCAACTTCTACAGTAGGATTTCCTCTTGAATCTAGAATTTGTCTTGCATGTATACCCGCAATTTGTCCCATATTATTATATTTTTAAAATTTATAAAATCAAGTTAGCTATCAAAGTTAGTGAATTTTAAACATATTAAGTAGTAGTTAAGTTTAATAAATTCATAAAAAAAAGGCGGAAAAATCCGCCTTTCTCTAATAATATCTAATTAAATCTACTCTTCTTTCTTTTCACCTTCAATAGGTTTTTCATCTTCTTTTACTTCAACCTTTTCTGCTTCAACAACTGCTGTTTCATCAGCCTTAACTTCTACTTCTTCAATTGCTTCTACTTTTTCAACAACTTCAGCTGTTTCATTTGTAGTTTTCTTAGCACCTCTTCTTCTTCTTGTAGATTTTGCTTTTGTTTCAGATTTTGAAGCAAGAAGATTTTCGTTATAATCTACTAACTCAATAATACACATATCAGCATTATCACCTAATCGATGTCCAGTTTTTAATATTCTTGTATACCCACCCGGTCTATCACCAATTTTACCGCTTATCTCTCTAAAAAGTTCGGTTACAGCCTCTTTACTTTGCAAGTATCTAAATACAACTCTTCTAGCGTGAGTAGAATCGTCTTTTGCCTTTGTAATTAAGGGCTCTACATACTTTTTAAGCGCTTTTGCTTTTGCAATAGTGGTATTTATTCTTTTATGTAAAACCAACGATGTAGCCATGTTTGACAACATAGCCTTCCTGTGTGCAGTCTTTCTTCCTAGGTGGTTAAATGATTTTCTATGTCTCATCTTTTTACTCTTTGTCTAATTTATACTTAGTAATATCCATTCCAAATGTAAGATTCATTTGGCTAAGTAAATCTTCTAATTCAGTTAATGACTTTTTACCAAAATTTCTAAACTTTAATAAATCGTTCTTATTATATTTCACCAAATCTCCTAATGAATCAACTTCCGCAGCTTTTAAACAATTTAATGCTCTAACTGAAAGATCCATATCAACCAATCTGGTTTTTAAAAGCTGACGCATATGCAATACTTCTTCATCAAATTCTTCATTTGCGTATTTTTCATCTGAGTCAAGAGTAATCTTTTCATCAGAAAATAACATTAAATGATAAATAAGAATTTTCGCAGCTTCTTTAAGTGCTTCTTTTGGGTGAATAGAGCCATCTGATTCAATTTCAAAAACTAGTTTCTCAAAATCAGTTTTTTGCTCTACTCTGTAATTTTCAATAGAATATTTAACGTTTCTGATTGGAGTAAAAATTGAATCAATTGCTATTACACCAAATTCTCCTTCAACTGGTTTGTTCTCTTCAGAAGGAACATAACCCCTACCTTTATTTACAGTAAATTCTATTTGAAGTTTTACGTCTGATTCCAATTCGCAAATTACGAGATCGGGATTTAAAACCTTAAAATTAGTTGAAAAATTATTTATATCACCTGCCTTAAATTCGTTTTGCCCTGTTATAGTTACAGTAAATTTCTCATCTTCTGCATCTTCAACATTACATTTGAAACGTATTTGTTTTAAGTTCAAAATAATTTCACTAACATCCTGAACAACACCAGATAATGTAGAAAACTCGTGCTCTACACCTTCAACTTTTATTGAAGTAATGGCATATCCTTCCAAGGATGATAAAAGAATCCTTCGTAAAGAATTGCCGACTGTAATTCCATATCCTGGTTCCAAAGGACGAAACTCAAATTTTCCATAAGTTTCGTTTGCTTCGACCATTATTACCTTATCGGGCTTTTGAAATGCTAATATTGCCATAAATAATGAGTAATTATTATTATTTAGAATATAATTCTACAATTAACTGCTCTTTAATATTCTCAGGTATATCAGATCTTTCAGGAGTATTTAAAAATTTACCTGCCATTTGATCGTTATCCCATTCTAACCAAGAATATTTATTATAACTAGCTGATGCTAAACTATTAGTTATAGCTTCTAGAGATTTAGATTTTTCTCTTACCCCAATTATATCACTATTTTTTACAGTGTACGATGGAACGTTTAAAACATGTCCATTTACAGTGATATGCTTATGAGTAACAAATTGTCTTGCAGCAGCTCTTGTAGGTGCAATTCCTAATCTGAATACCACGTTATCTAATCGAGCTTCTAACAATTGCAATAAATTTTCACCAGTAATACCTTTTTTCCTAGATGCTTGTTCAAATAAGTTAAAGAATTGCTTTTCTAAAACACCATAAGTGAATTTAGCTTTTTGCTTTTCCATTAACTGAACACCATATTCAGAAACTTTTTTTCTACGCTTATTTGCGCCTTGTTGTCCAGGAGGATAATTTTTCTTTTCAAAATTTTTATCAGGTCCGTAAATAGGTTCTCCTAATTTCCTCGCTATTTTCGACTTTGGTCCAATATATCTAGCCATGAATCTTAATATTAATCTTTTTCAATCTTAAACACTTAATACACGTTTTATACTCTTCTACGTGCTGGGGGTCTACAACCATTATGTGGTAATGGAGTAACATCAGTAATCTCTGTTACTTCAATTCCTGCATTATGAATTGTACGCATAGCTGATTCTCTTCCAGAACCCGGTCCCTTTACAAATGCTTTTACCTTACGTAATCCTAAATCGTAAGCTACTTTTGCACAATCCTCAGCAGCCATTTGAGCTGCATATGGAGTGTTTTTCTTTGATCCTCTAAAACCCATCTTTCCAGATGACGACCAAGAAATTACTTGTCCGCTATTATTCGTTAATGAAATAATAATATTGTTAAAAGAAGCATGAATGTGCACTTGTCCAGTAGCTTCAACCTTTACAACCCTCTTTTTAGATGATCCAGTCTTTTTTGCCATTTCTTTAACTATTATTTAGTTGCTTTCTTCTTATTAGCAATCGTTTTTCTTTTTCCTTTTCGGGTTCTCGCGTTATTTTTTGTACTTTGTCCTCTAACTGGAAGACCAATACGATGACGAATACCTCTATAACAACCAATGTCCATTAATCGCTTAATGTTCATTTGAGTTTCTGAACGCAATGCACCTTCAACTTTGTACTTTTCGTTCACGACTTCTCTGACTTTCGCAATTTGATCGTCATTCCAGTCTTTTACTTTAATGCTTTGATCAATTCCTGCTTCATCTAATATTGATTCTGCATTACTACGACCAATTCCGTATATATAGGTTAATCCTATAACACCTCTTTTATTCTTTGGTAAATCTACCCCAACAATTCTTGCCATAAATCTTTTTTATTAAGATACAAAAATAATAATTTATCCCTGACGTTGCTTAAACTTGGGATTTTTTTTATTAATAACGTATAGTCTACCTTTTCGTCTAACGATTTTACAATCGCTACTGCGCTTTTTTACAAATGCTCTGACTTTCATTTCTTAAATTTTTTATTTATATCTATAAGTTATTCTACCTTTTGTAAGATCATAAGGTGACATTTCAACCTTCACTTTATCTCCTGGTAATATTTTAATATAATGCATTCTCATTTTACCAGAGATATGAGCTGTAATAACGTGACCATTTTCTAATTCAACTCTAAACATTGCATTTGATAATGCTTCGATAATAGTTCCGTCTTGTTCTATTGAAGGCTGTTTTGCCATATATTAAATCTTATATTTTGTTATTTCTTCTATATAATCAAATGTTGATAATATTTCAGCTTTACCTTTATCAACAACTATTGCTAATTCATAATGTGCAGAAGGTTTTCCGTCTATTGTCCTTATTGTCCAACCATCATCATCTTGTTTGATTTGCTTACCGCCCAAATTAATCATTGGTTCTATACAAAGAACTAAACCTTTTTTTAAGAGAATACCTCTACCTTTTTTTCCATAATTTGGAACTTCAGGTGCTTCATGCATGTTTTTTCCTAATCCGTGTCCAACCATTTCCCGAACCACAGAATATCCAGAATTCTCGGCATGAGTTTGAACAGCATTACCTATATCCCCAACTCTCTTACCTTCAACAGCACTTTCAATTCCTTTAAAAAGAGACTCTTTAGTTATCCGAAGCAAATTTATTATTTGCTCACTAACTTCACCAACCGGAAATGTGTATGCAGTGTCACCATAGTAGCCTTCCATGTAGGTTCCACAATCTACTGAAACAATATCTCCGTTTTTCAAAACATAATCAGAAGGTATCCCATGAACCACCTGATCATTTACTGAAGTACACAAACTATTAGGAAACCCTCCATATCCAAGAAAACCTGGAATAGCGCCATTATCTCTAATAAATTCTTCTGCTCGCTTATCTAATTCTAAAGTAGTTACTCCAGGTTTAATAAGTTTTGCAACTTCAGCAAGAGTTTTAGAAACTAATAAATTGTTTCTTCGAATAATTTCTATCTCTTCTTCTAATTTATAAATTAACATCAAAGAACGTTGTAATAAATAATTTTATTTATATAGCAGAAGGTCCTGCACCTTTGCCTTTTATTCTTCCCGATTTCATTAATCCATCGTAATGTCTCATTAATAGATGACTTTCTATTTGTTGCAAAGTATCTAAAACAACACCTACTAAAATTAATAATGACGTTCCACCAAAAAATTGAGAGAACTGACTATCAACACCACCGATTCTGGCAAATGCTGGTAATATAGCGATTAGTGCTAAAAATATTGAACCGGGTAATGTAATTCTAGACATAATTGTATCTAAGAATTCAACTGTTTTACGTCCTGGTTTAACGCCAGGAATAAACCCACCGTACTTTTTCATATCCTCAGCCATTTGAGATGGATTAATAGTAATGGCTGTATAAAAATATGTAAAAAGAATAATCATCATTCCAAAAGTAAAGTTATACCAAAAACCATTCATATCTGAAAACACCGCCGCAATTCCTCTTAAAGAATCAGAATCTCCAAATCCAGCTAAAGTTAAAGGAATAAACATTAATGCTTGAGCAAATATTATTGGCATTACGCCAGCTGAGTTAACTTTCAATGGTATATACTGTCGAACACCTCCATATTGTTTATTACCAACAATTCTTTTAGCATACTGAACAGGAATCTTTCGAGTACCCTGAACTAGCAAAATTGTAGCGACAAATATAAAGAACATTATTACCATTTCGAGTAAGAATGCAACCAAACCACCTCCCTGTGATTCTAATCTATTAATAAATTCAGCAAATAATGAGAAAGGCATACGTGCAATAATACCAATCATAATAATTAATGATATACCATTACCAATACCTTTATCTGTAATCTTTTCTCCTAACCACATAATGAACATGGTACCAGAGGTAAGTATTACAACTGAAGAAAACCAGAAAAATGTTCCTTTTAATACAAACGCTGCTTCAGGTAATTGTACTTGTAGGTTCTTTAAATAAGCAGGTGCCTGCATTATTAAAATAGCTACAGTTAAATATCTTGTAATTTGATTAATTTTCCTTCTACCACTTTCGCCTTCACGTTGCAATTTCTGAAAATATGGAATAGCTATTCCCATTAACTGAATTACAATAGAAGCAGAAATATATGGCATTATACCTAATGCGAATATAGATGCTCTTGAAAAAGATCCACCTGAAAACATGTTTAATAAACCAAGCACGCCATCTGCAGTTTGTGCTTCCAAAGCAGCTAACTGACTTGGATCAATACCTGGTAAAACAATGTAACTTCCTAGTCTATAAATTAATAAAATTAATAAGGTATATCCTATACGATATCTAAGATCTTCAATTTTATATATATTCTTTATTGTTTGTATTAAAGCTCTCATTAAATTATATTTTTACAATGGTTCCTTCAACTGATTCGATTGCTGCAATAGCTGATTTTGAAAAAGCATGTGCCTTAACTTCTAATTTCTTAGATAAAGTTCCATTACCTAAGATCTTTACAAGGCTATTTTTTCTTGCTAATCCAGCATCAACCAAAGTTTCTATGTCAATTGTAGTTAAACCTTTCTTTTCAGCTAATATTTCTAAAGTCTCTATATTAATACCTTTATATTCCTTACGAGAAATATTTGTGAAACCAAATTTAGGTACACGTCTTTGTAAAGGCATTTGACCTCCTTCAAAACCAATCTTTTTAGAATATCCAGATCTTGATTTCTGTCCTTTGTGGCCTTTTGTTGAAGTTCCACCATATCCAGATCCCTGTCCTCGACCAATTCTCTTGCCGGTTTTTGTTGAATTATCAGCTGGTTTTAAGTTACTTAAATCCATATCTATAGTTTCAATTATTCGTTATTATTTTTCTTCAACCTTAAGTAAATGTCTTACTTTCGTAATCATCCCTTGAATCTGAGGAGAACTTTCAACCTCAATAGTATTGTTCAATTTACGAATTCCAAGTGCTTCTAAGGTTAACTTTTGGCGTTTGGTACTTCCAATTCCGCTCTTTATTTGTGTAAGTTTTATCTTCTTCGCCATGAGATTTTAATTTAAGGTCAATTATCCGTTAAATACTTTGTCAAGGGTAACACCTCTTTGTTCGGCAACTGCTCTAGCATCACGTAATTCTAACAATGCATTTATAGTTGCTTTTACTAAATTATGAGGATTACTAGATCCTTTTGATTTTGCAAGAACATCAGTGACACCAACACTCTCAAGAACGGCACGCATTGCACCACCAGCTTTTACACCTGTTCCATGAGATGCAGGCTTAAGAAAAACATGCGCTCCACCAAAACGAGATACTTGCTCATGCGGAATTGTTCCTTTATAAATAGGTACTTTTACCAAATTTTTCTTTGCTGCCTCAACTCCCTTTGCAATTGCAGTTGTAACCTCTTTAGCCTTTCCAAGACCATAACCTACGATACCATCTTCGTTACCAACAACAACAATGGCAGTAAAACCAAAATTTCGTCCCCCTTTAGTAACCTTAGTTACCCTTTGAATACTAACGAGCTTGTCCTTTAATTCTAAATCGCTGGTTTTAACTTTTCTTATATTCGTTGACATAATATTTTTATCTTAAAATTTAAGTCCACCTTCTCTAGCAGCCTCTGCTAATGATTTTACTCTTCCATGATATAAACAACCATTTCTATCAAAAACAACTTCGGTTATACCATTTTCTAAAGCTTTTTTTGCAGCTAAATTTCCTACAATTTTAGCTTGCTCTAATTTTGCCACATTACTTTTTTCGGCTATCTCTTTACTTTTTGAGCAAACAGAAAGTAATGTTCTTCCTTCTAGATCATCAATAAACTGAACGTATATTTGTTTATTGCTTCTAAAAACAGACATTCTAGGTCGTTCAGCAGAACCACTAATCTGCTTACGAATTCGTCTTTTTATTCTTAATCTTCTCTCTTGCTTTGTTAAAGCCATGACTCTTGTTTTTTATACGTTATACACTAGCAGACTTACCGGCTTTTCTTCGTAACTGTTCTCCAACAAACTTAATACCTTTACCTTTATATGGCTCTGGTGGTCTTAAAGAACGGATTTTCGCAGCAACTTCACCTATTAATTGTTTATTTATACTTGTTAAAGTAACAATAGGGTTCTTTCTTCTTTCTTGAACTGCTTCAACCTTTACTTCTGCAGGTATTTGAAAATGGATATCGTGAGAAAAACCTAAACTAAGTTCTAAAACTTGACCTTTGGCTTCTGCTCTATATCCAACTCCTACTAGTTCTTGTTTAAGAGTATATCCTTCGGATACTCCAACAACCATATTTTTAACTAATGAACGATATAAACCATGTAATGCTTTATACTTTTTTTCATCAGACGGTCGTTCAACTATAACCTGATTTTCTTTTATATCTACTTTGATTTCAGGATCTACTTGTTGCGAAACTTCTCCTTTTGGTCCTTTTACTTTAACCTCATTAGTTTCGCTAACAGTCACTGTAACACCGCTGGGTAAATCAATTGGTAATATTCCTATTCGTGACATTTAGAATTCCTCCTTTTTAATGTACATAACATAATACCTCACCACCTACATTTAAAGTACGCGCTTCCTTATCAGTAATAACACCTTTCGATGTTGATAAAATAGCTATACCTAAACCATTAAGTACTCTTGGTATTTGGTTAGTATCTACATATTTTCTTAAACCTGGCTTACTAATTCTCTTTATTGAGCGAAAAGCAGGTGTTTTTGTTTCCGGATGATATTTTAAAGCTATCTTAATTATTCCTTGCTTATTATCGTCTTCAAATTTATATGATAAAATATAACCTTTATCATAAAGTAATTTTGTAATATCCTTTTTTAAATTTGAAGCAGGAATTTCAACAACTCTGTGATTTGCCATTGCGGCATTTCTCAGTCGTGTAAGATAATCTGCTATCGGATCTGTGATCATATCTTTTCTTAATTTTAATTACAATCTACCAACTTGCCTTCTTAACACCGGGTATTAAACCCTTTGATGCCATTTCTCTAAAGGTAATTCTACTTATACCAAATTGTCTCATATAACCCTTTGGTCTTCCAGTTATTAAACATCTGTTGTGAAGTCTAATAGGATTAGAGTTCTTTGGTAATCTGCTTAATCCCACATAATCACCTTCTGCCTTAAGTTGTGCTCTTTTATCAGCATACTTATCAACCAATTTTTGACGCCTCACTTCTCGGGCTTTCATTGATTCTTTAGCCATAACGATCTAATTCTTTTTAATATTTTTAAATGGAATACCGAATTCGCGTAATAAAGCAAATCCTTCTTCATCAGTTTGGGCAGAAGTAACAAATGTTATTTCTAATCCTAATATTTTATTGATTTTATCAAGATCAATTTCAGGAAAGATAATTTGTTCCGTAATTCCCATTGTATAATTTCCACGTCCATCAAATTTAGAACTTACACCATTGAAATCACGAATTCGAGGAAGAGAAATACAAATTAATCTCTCTAAGAATTCATACATTTTACTTCTACGTAAAGTAACTTTAACTCCAATTGGCATACCTTTTCTTAATTTAAAATTAGATATGTCTTTCTTAGAATATGTCTTAACAGCTTTTTGTCCAGCTATAAGCGCTAATTCTTCTTGAGCAGCTTCAATAAGTTTCTTATCGGCAACTGCCTGACCAACACCTTGATTAAGGATGATTTTTTCCAGCTTAGGAACTTGCATTACTGATTTATAACTAAATTCCTTTGTTAATGCTGTTACTATCTCTTTTCTATATTTGGTCTGTAAAGCAGGCGTATATTCCATTACTTGATTTCCTCTCCTGATTTTTTTGAATATCGCACTAATTTATTTTTATCGTTTAATTTTCTACCAATCCTTGTAGGATTTCCAGTAGAAGGATCAACCACCATCAAATTAGAAATATGAATTGGTGCTTCCTTTTTTACGATACCACCTTGTGGATTATCAGCATTAGGCTTAGTATGTTTTGAAACCATATTAACACCTTCAACAATAGCTTTTTCCTTGGCGTAAATTACTTCAAGGACTTTCCCTTGTTGGCCTTTATTTTCACCTGCATTTACGTAAACAGTATCGCCTTTCTTAATGTGTAATTTCCTTCGCATGCAGCAATTATTTTTATTTATAATACTTCTGGAGCTAATGAGATAATTTTCATGAAATTTTCACGTAATTCTCTAGGTACTGGTCCAAAGATACGTGTTCCACGAATTTCACCTGTTGCATTTAACAATACAACTGCATTGTTATCGAAACGAATATATGAACCATCTGGTCTGCGAACTTCTTTACGAGTTCTAACCACAACAGCACGACTTACCGTTCCTTTTTTTACTTCTCCTGATGGTAAAGCACTTTTAACAGCAACAACAATTTGATCGCCTACAGAAGCGTATCGTCTTCCTGTACCACCAAGTACACGAATACACAATACTTCTTTGGCTCCACTGTTATCAGCTACTGTTAGTCTACTTTCTTGTTGTATCATGACTATTTAACTCTTTCAATGATTTCTACTAATCTCCAACACTTACTTTTGCTCAAAGGTTTAGTCTCCATAATTCTAACAGTATCCCCTATATTGCAAGTATTTTCTTCATCATGTGCAGCAAATTTACTTCTACGTTTGATGAATTTTCCGTATTTCTCGTGTTTTACTCTTCGTTCTACAGCAATTACAATGGTTTTGTCCATTTTGTTGCTAACAACAACACCAACACGTTCTTTTCTCAGATTCCTCGTTGTTTCCATTTTAAAAAATTAACTGTTCGAATTTTCGTTTAATTCTCTTTTACGCAACTCAGTTTTTAATCTTGCAATATCTTTGCGTGTTTCTGTTATCTTCAAAGGATTATCTAAAGGTGACACAGCGTGATTTAGCTTTAGACGAGTCAATTGAGTTTTTTCAGTATCGATTTTCTCTACCAACTCCTTTGTTGTTAACTCTTTTATTTCAGAACTTTTCATTTTGCACTAATTTGTTTTTTCAACATAATCTCGTCTAACAACGAATTTCACAGGTATAGGCAATTTTTGTGCTGCAAGTCGTAACGCTTCTTGCGCAACTTTAAATGGTACACCTTCAGCCTCAATAAGTATTCTTCCTGGTTTAACTGGTGCAACAAAACCTTCCGGTGCACCACGACCTTTACCCATACGAACCTCTGCAGGTTTTTTGGTTATTGGCTTATCAGGAAAAACTCTGATCCATATTTGTCCTTCACGTTTCATGTATCTTGTAACAGCTTGTCTAGCTGCTTCAATTTGTCTTCCTGTCATCCAACACTCATCAAGTGCTTTGATTCCGAAAGATCCGAAAGCAAGTTGATTACCTCTTTGGGCATTACCTTTCATCTTGCCCTTTTGGACTCTTCTGTATTTAGTTTTCTTTGGCTGTAACATTCCTAATAATCTTTTAAATTATCGCCTTATTTTCTTTTTCTCTTGTTGAAACCACCTTTATTACCTGGTTTCTGGCTTTTACCAGCACCTAAATTTGGAGATAAATCCGGCTTTCCAAAAATTTCGCCTTTACATATCCAAACTTTAATACCAACCAAGCCAACTTTTGTTAAGGCTTCACTTAATGCGTAATCAATATCTGCTCGAAACGTATGTAACGGAGTACGTCCCTCTTTATATGCTTCGGTACGTGCCATCTCAGCACCACCTAAACGCCCAGATACCTGAACTTTAATTCCTTCAGCTCCCATTCTCATTGTAGATGCAATTGCCATTTTTACCGCACGACGGAATGACACTTTTCCTTCGATTTGGCGAGCAATTGAATTACCAACAATAGTTGCATCAAGTTCGGGTCTTTTTATTTCAAATATATTTATTTGAACCTCTTTACGAGTAATTTTCTTTAACTCTTCCTTTAACTTATCTACTTCTTGTCCACCTTTACCAATAATGATTCCAGGACGAGCAGTATTTACCGTAACGGTAATTAGTTTTAAAGTTCTTTCAATAACAATCTTAGAAATACTTGCTTTTGCTAATCTGGCTTCAAGATATTTTCTTATCTTATTATCCTCAACTAGTTTTTCAGCGTACTTTCTTCCCCCGTACCAATTAGAATCCCAACCTTTAATGATTCCTAATCTATTTGAAATCGGATTTACTTTTTGTCCCATCTATTGTTCAGTTTGAGTATTGTTATTTAAATTATCAAGCACTAAAGTCACATGATTTGATCTTTTTCTAATTCTGTGAGCTCTACCTTGAGGAGCTGGTTGAATTCTTTTTAACATTCTACCACTATCAACATGTACCCCTTTAATAATTAATTTGCTATCTTCAATTCGAACACCTTCATTTTTCAATTGCCAGTTTGCAATTGCAGAAAGTAATAATTTCTCTAAACGATTAGAAGCTTCTTTAGAGCTATATTTTAACATATCAAGAGCACGGTTTACTCCCATTCCTCTAACCATATCAGCAACTAACCTCATTTTTCTTGGAGAGGTAGGGCAATTATTTAGCTTGGCAAAATATTGCTCCTTTTTGCTTTCTTTTACTTGGTTGGCTCTTATTCTTTTTCTTGCACCCATTATAATCTAATATTTTAATGTAATACTATCGTCGGTGTTAACCTTTTCTATTTCCACCATGACCTCTATAAGTTCTGGTAGGAGAAAATTCACCTAATTTGTGTCCAACCATATTCTCTGTAACATAAACTGGGATAAATTTATTTCCGTTATGAACTGCAATCGTATGCCCAACAAAATCCGGAGATATCATTGATCTTCTAGACCAAGTTTTAATAACAGTTTTTTTACTAGCCTCGTTCATGACTAGAACTCTTTTTTCTAGCTTGAAATCAATAAATGGGCCTTTTTTCAATGATCGACTCATAGCAATCTATTTTATTTCTTACGTTTTTCTATAATATACTTATTAGAAGCTTTTTTCTTAGCTCTTGTCTTGTAACCTTTAGCAGGCATACCGTTTCTAGATCTAGGATGACCTCCAGAAGATCTTCCTTCACCACCACCCATTGGGTGATCAACCGGATTCATTACGACACCTCTAACTCTAGGTCTTCTTCCTAACCATCTTTTTCTTCCTGCTTTACCAGAAACTTCCAAACTATGGTCAGAATTTCCAACTATTCCGATTGTCGCACGACAAGTAACTAAAATCATTCTTGATTCGCCAGATGGTAATTTTACAATTGCATATTTTCCATCACGAGCGGTTAATTGTGCATATGAACCTGCACTGCGTGCCAATACAGCCCCTCTACCTGGTTCTAATTCAAGATTATGAATAATTGTTCCTAATGGAATATCAGATAAGAACAAAGTATTTCCAATTTCCGGAGCAACACCTTTGCCAGAATTAATTGTTTGCCCAACTTGTAATCCGTTTGGTGCAATAATATACTTTTTCTCGCCATCTTTGTATACAATTAGTGCTATACGAGCAGTCCTATTTGGATCATACTCAACACCTTTTACAATTGCATCCATTCCATCCTTATTACGAAGGAAGTCTATTATTCTATATCTTTTCTTATGACCACCACCAATATGTCTCATGGTCATTTTACCATCATTATTTCTTCCACCTGATCTTTTAATAGGAGCAAGTAAAGATTTTTCCGGAGTACTCTTTGTAATACTATCAAAAGCACCGATAATCTTATGTCGTTGTCCTGGTGTTACAGGGTTTAATTTACGTACTGCCATATCAATTAAATATTGCTATAAAAATCTATTTTTTCACCATCTGCTAAAGTAACGATTGCCTTTTTAAAGGAATTCGCTCGTCCTTCAATAACTCCCGACTTTGTGTGACGAGATTTCTTTTTCCCTAAGTAACGCATAGTATTTACAGCTTCAACTGAAACACCATACATTTCTTCAACAGCCTTTTTAATTTGAAGCTTATTCGCTCTTGTATCCACAATAAAACCATACCTGTTAAAGTTTTCACTTTGAGCAGTCATTTTTTCGCTAACTATTGGCTTCACTAAAATATCCATCATATCTATTTTTACTAAATTCTAAACAATTTATGCAACGGTTCTATTGAATTCTCTACAAATAGTAACACTTTTGCATTCATAATGTCATAAGTGGATAATTCAGAAATAGTTACCACTTTAACATCCTTTATATTTCTGGATGACAAATATATATTTTTATTTTGTTCAGATAGCACTAAAAGCATTTTTTTATTTGCTACTTCAAGATTATTCCTAAACTCAATAAATTCTTTAGTTTTTGGAACTTCAAAATTAAAGTCTTCAAGTACTTTAATCATGTTTCCATTTGCTTTATAAGATAAAGCTGATTTCCTAGCTAATTGCTTGACTTTTTTATTTAATTTGAAAGAATAATCTCTTGGTTTTGGTCCAAAAACTCTTCCTCCTCCTCTAAATATTGGAGATTTAATACTCCCAGCTCTAGCTGTACCAGTTCCTTTTTGTCTTTTGATCTTTCTTGTACTACCGGTAATTTCAGATCGTTCTTTTGATTTAGAAGTACCTTGACGTTGATTTGCTAAATATTGTTTAACATCTAAATATATGGCATGATCATTTGGCTCAATTTTGAAAATTGAATCATTCAAGGTTACCTTTTTCCCGGTATCTTTTCCTGTTATATTAACTATAGATAATTCCATTACTTCTGAATAATTAAATATGAACCTCTTGCTCCAGGTACTGATCCCTTAACAACTAATAAATTATTCTCCTTAACAACTTTGATAACTTTAAGATTAAGAACTTTAACCTTTTTATTACCAGTTTGACCAGCCATTCTCATACCTTTAAATACTCTAGAAGGATATGAAGATGCTCCTAAGGAACCTGGTGCTCTAAGTCTATTGTGCTGACCATGAGTTTGTCCACCTACACCGTGGAAACCATATCTCTTTACAACTCCTTGAAAACCTTTTCCTTTAGAATATCCTGCTACGTCAATCCACATATCTTCGTTAAAGATATCTATTGCAACGTCTTCACCAAGTTTATATTCCTTAACAAAGTTTTTAAATTCGTGTAAAATTCTTTTAGGTGCAACACCAGCTTTCTTAAAATGTCCTTTAAGAGGATTACTAGTATTTTTTTCCTTTTTATCGTCATAAGCCAATTGGTATGCGTGATAACCGTCTTTTTCAAGTGTTCTAACTTGAGTTACTACGCATGGCCCAGCCTCAATAACAGTGCATGGGATATTTTTCCCCTCGGCACTGAAGATGGAAGTCATTCCAATCTTTTTTCCAATTAATCCTGGCATGTTTTTCTTTTTAAACTTTAATTACACTTTAATTTCAACTTCTACTCCACTAGGCAATTCCAACTTCATTAAAGCATCAATAGTTTTTGGTGTTGAACTATAGATGTCTAATAATCTTTTATAAGAAGAAAGTTGAAACTGTTCTCTTGATTTCTTATTCACGAAAGGAGAACGCAATACTGTAAATATCCTCTTATGAGTTGGAAGTGGAATTGGACCACTAATTACAGCTCCTGTGGATTTAACCGTCTTCACAATTTTCTCCGCAGATTTATCTACGAGATTGTGATCGTAAGATTTTAATTTAATTCTAATCTTCTGGCTCATCTTTATCCTAAATTAAACAAATTCACTTTTACCTTTTACTTTCTCAACTATTTCTTTTGCTATCGCTGCAGGAACTACCTCATAGTGAGAAAATTCCATAGACGAAGTAGCTCTTCCCGAACTTATTGTTCGTAATACGGTTACATAACCGAATTTTTCAGCTAATGGTACTTTTGCTTTAATAACTCTAGCACCACCTTTATTTTCCATTCCTTCTACTTTACCTCTACGTCTGTTAAAGTCGCCTATAATATCACCCATATATTCTTCAGGAGTAACCACTTCAGCATTCATAATTGGTTCAAGTAATTTTGGCTTTGCTTTAGCACAAGCACTTTTAAACGCCATTTTAGCGGCGATCTCAAATGAAAGTTGATCTGAATCAACATCATGATATGATCCGTCAATCAATGTCACTTTTAAGCTATCAACAGAATATCCTGCTAATACACCGTTATACATTGCTTCTTCAAAACCTTTTTTGATAGATGGAATATATTCCTTTGGAATATTCCCTCCTTTAATTTTATCTATAAATTGTAATCCTTCTTCACCCTTGTCAACTGGTCCAACTTCAACTTTAATGTCTGCAAATTTACCACGACCACCTGATTGCTTTTTAAACACTTCACGATGCACAACTGTTACAGAAATTGATTCTTTATAAGCCACTTGTGGTGCACCTTGATTACACTCTACTTTAAATTCTCGCACTAAACGATCTAATAAAATTTCTAAGTGTAACTCTCCCATTCCACTAATAACAGTTTGTCCTGAATCATCATCTACTTTTACAGTAAAAGTTGGATCTTCTTCTGCTAACTTATGAAGGGCTATATTTAATTTATCTAAATCTTTTTGAGTTTTAGGTTCAATAGCAATTCCAATTACTGGATCTGGAAAATCCATAGATTCCAACATAATTGGATGCTTCTCATCACATAAGGTATCTCCTGTTCTTAAATCCTTGAATCCAACAGCAGCACAAATATCTCCAGCTTCAATAAGCTCTTTAGGAATTTGCTTGTTAGCATGCATTTGGTATAAACGTGATATTCTTTCTCTTTTTCCTGTTCGAACGTTCATTACGTATGAGCCAGAATTTATTTTGCCTGAGTAAATTCTTAAAAATGCTAAACGTCCTACAAATGGATCAGTTGCAATTTTAAATGCTAATGCAGATAATGGTTCTTTAGAATCAGGTTTGCGTTCAACGATTTCATCATTCTTTGGATTGCTACCTGAAACATTACCAACATCCAATGGACTTGGTAAAAATGCAACTGTAGCATCTAATAAACGCTGAACACCTTTATTTTTAAATGCTGATCCACAAAGAACAGGAGTGATAGTCATCTCAATTGTAGCTTTACGAATAACAGCAATCATTTCCTCTTTTGTAATTGAATCAGGATCCTCAAAAAATCTTTCTAATAAAGCATCATCATGTTCAGCAATTGCTTCAACAAGTTTTCCTCTCCATTCTTCAGCTTCCCCAACTAATTCTGCAGGTATATCAACTAACTCATATCGAGTTCCCATTTCTCCGTCTTCGTGCCATACTACAGCTTTATTTTCAATAAGATCTATAACACCTGTAAATGTTTCTTCTGCACCAATCGGGATTTGTAAAGGAACTGGATTAGCTCCTAATTTTTCTTTTATCTGACGTACAACTGAAAAGAAATCTGCACCCGGGCGATCCATCTTATTGACAAATGCCATTCTAGGTACATCATATTTATCAGCTTGTCTCCACACTGTTTCAGACTGAGGCTCTACTCCACCAACAGCACAAAAAACAGCAACAGCTCCATCTAGAACACGTAAAGATCTTTCTACTTCTACAGTGAAATCTACATGACCAGGAGTGTCTATTATATTAATTTTATAGTCTTCGTTTAGGTATTTCCAGTAAGTGGTAGTAGCTGCTGAAGTTATAGTAATCCCTCTCTCTTGCTCTTGAACCATCCAGTCCATAGTAGCAGCTCCGTCATGTACTTCCCCAATACGATGTGTAATACCAGTATAAAACAGAATTCTTTCTGTTGTTGTAGTTTTACCAGCATCGATGTGAGCCATGATTCCGATATTTCTGGTATTTTTCAACGTGTTACTCATCTCTATCCCTCTATCCCCTTTAACTCATTTCCTTTAAAACCTAAAATGTGCAAAAGCTTTATTTGCCTCAGCCATTCTATGTGTTTCTTCTTTCTTCTTAAATGCTCCACCTTCTTCATTAAAACCAGCCAATATTTCCTGAGCTAATTTTTCTGCCATATTTCTACCGCTACGTGCACGAGCAAATCTGATCATATTTCTTATACTGATCGCAGTTTTTCTTTTAGGATTAACTTCCATAGGAACTTGGAAAGTAGCACCACCAATTCTTCTACTCTTTACCTCAACCATTGGAGTAACATTTTCTAATGCTTTTTTCCAAATCTCAAGTGGAGTTTTCTCTTCATCCTTATTTTTTGCAGCTAAAACATCCATTGCATCATAAAATATCTGATATGCAGTGTTTTTCTTACCATCCATCATAAGATCATTTACAAATCTTGTTACCAAAGTATCATTGAACTTTGGATCAGGTAGAATAATTCGCTGTTTTGGTTTTGATTTTCTCATTTCTTTCTAAACTCTTAGAATTAGTTTATTTTTTTGGTCTTTTAGTTCCGTATTTTGAACGTCTTTGAGTTCTTCCCTCAACTCCTGAAGTATCTAAAGCACCTCTAATTAAGTGATATCTCACACCTGGAAGATCTTTTACTCTACCACCTCTAATTAAAACAATAGAGTGCTCTTGTAAGTTATGACCTTCTCCTGGTATGTATGCATTCACCTCTTTACCATTAGTCAACCTTACTCTTGCAACTTTTCTCATTGCTGAATTTGGTTTCTTAGGTGTTGTAGTATATACTCGAGTACATACACCTCTTCTTTGAGGACATGAATCCAAAGCAGGAGCTTTTTTCTTCTCCACAATCTGAGCTCTTCCTTTTCTTACTAACTGCTGTATTGTAGGCATATAAACAACTATTTAAATTATAACTTTATTAAATTCGGTTTGCAAAGGTATTGTTTTTTTTTAAAACTCCACAATAAAACTCATTTAATTTCGTATTTTATTGATGTCTTAACATTATTCAGCCTTTTTAACTTAATTGACAATCAAATAACTCAAAATCACTGATTCCTATTCATTTAAACACTTTAAATTTTTAGGAGGAAAATGCCGCAAAAATATATTCTTTTTTGTAAAAAACCAAATGAAAATATATTTAATTTGTTATTTATTATTATTTAGAAAGATTTTTAATATCTGAATCGATATTCTGTAATTTAGCCTCGCAGTTTTTTATATTACATTATTATAATGTATGCACTTGTGTGTTTGTAAAAAATTATTATTTTTGATGCCCCTATGTTATTTATATAATGTTTGTAAAAAAAATTTACTAGAAATTATTATTAATTAAATCATTAAATACATATGAAAACTTATCAAGCAGAAAAAATAAGGAATATTGCTTTGATTGGTAATGGGGGGTCTGGAAAGACCTCTATTGCGGAAGCAATGCTTTATGAAGGTGGTGTTATTGATAGGAAAGGAACAGTAAATGGAAAAAATACTGTTTCCGACTATAGCGAAATTGAACAAGAAAATTTAAATTCAGTTTTTTCGACTGTAATGCATACAGAGTTTAACGACCATAAAATAAATATTATTGACACTCCAGGTGCTGATGACTTTATTGGAGGTGTTATATCATCTTTTTCGGCTATTGATTTAGCAGTGATGTTGATTAATGCACATCAAGGTGTTGAAGTTGGAACTGAAATTCTAAACAGACATTGCGAAAAGTTTAATAAACCATTGATGCTGGTTTTAAATAAACTTGATCATGAAAATGCTAATTATGAAAAGGCTATTGAGTCTGTAAAAACTACATTTGGCAGCAAAACAGTTGTGGTTCAGTATCCTATTGCAAGTGGTTCTGATTTTAATGCCATAATTGATGTGCTTTTAATGAAAATGTACAAATTCAATGATGCTGGTGAAAGAGAAATTTTAGAGATTCCAGCCGATCAAAAAGATACTGCTGAAGAATTACACAATACTTTAGTTGAAGCCGCTGCTGAAAATGACGAGAGTTTAATGGAGTTATTCTTTGAAAAAGGTTCTCTTGATGAAAACGAAATGAGAAAAGGAATTACAGCAGGTTTAATTAGCCGAGGTATGTTTCCTGTTTTTTGTGCATCAGCAGAAAAAGGTTTTGGAATTAAACGATTATTAGAGTTTATTACAAATGTTGCTCCAGCTCCACATGCAATGCCAGCTTCAATTACAGAAGATGGAGAAGAAATAGAATGTAAAGAGGATGGTGATACAAATATATTTGTTTTTAAAACTACAAATGAATCTCATATTGGTGAAATAAATTATTTCAAAGTTTTTTCCGGACAAGTTACAGAAGGAATGGACTTAAACAATAATACAACCGATACTAAAGAGAGACTTTCTCAATTATATGTTGTCGCGGGTAAAAACAGAACTAAAGTGACAAAATTAGTGGCTGGAGATATTGGTGCTGCTGTAAAATTGAAAAATACAAAAACAAATCATACATTATCCAGCTCAAAAGGTGGAGTTAAATTCCCGGAAATTTCATTTTTAAATTCAAAATTCAGAACAGCGATTAAGGCAACTAATGAATCTGATGATGAAAAATTAGGAGAAGCTTTAAATAGATTACACGAAATTGATCCAACGGTTGGTATTGAATATTCAAAGGAATTAAAGCAAATTATTATCTCAGGACAGGGAGAATATCATTTAAACAATATTGTAAAATGGCATCTTGATAACGAGTATAAAATTGAAACTGAATTTTACGCTCCTAAAATTCCTTATAGAGAAACCATTACAAAAACTGCAGCAGCAAATTACCGTCATAAGAAACAATCAGGTGGATCAGGTCAGTTTGGTGAAGTATACTTGGTAATTGAACCTTACAAAGAAGATATGCCAGATCCTGTTAGTTATAGAATTGATGGCAGAGATGTAAAAGTATCTGTTAGAAACAAAGAAGAACATCCTTTACCTTGGGGTGGAAAATTAATATATTATAATTGTATAGTTGGTGGTTCTATTGATGCTCGATTTTTACCTGCTATCCTAAAAGGTATTATGGAAAAAATGGAAGCAGGTCCATTAACCGGATCATACGCTCGTGATATTAGAGTTGCTGTTTATGATGGCAAAATGCACCCTGTTGATTCAAATGAACTTTCATTTAAATTAGCTGGACGTCATGCTTTTAGAGCTGCTTTTAAAAGTGCTGGTCCTAAAATTATGGAACCTATTTATGATGTTGAAGTTCTTGTACCTTCAGATAGAATGGGTGATGTAATGAGTGATTTACAAGGAAGAAGAGCTATGATTGAAGGTATGAATAGCGACAAGGGATTTGAAAAACTTAATGCTAAAGTGCCATTAGCTGAGCTTAATAAGTATTCAACTGCTTTAAGTTCGATTTCGGGTGGTAGAGCTACTTATACTATGAAGTTCTCAAAATACGAACAAGTTCCAATGGATGTTCAAGATAAATTAATGAAGACATTCCAAGAAGAAGAAGAAGAAGATTAAATAATATCATTTGTAAGTAAAAAAGCTTGATCGAATCGATCAAGCTTTTTTTATCCCATAAGATCCGCAAGTAAATTTTCATTCATTTAAATACTAAGCATTTAGCCGTGTCATGGTTAACTAATATAGATGACATAAAATTACAATCAAATGCTGATTATTAATAAATCCGTGCCACACTTTGAGGATTTAAGGTACTATATAATATATGTGTATCTCTTTAAAATAATCTTATGACACCAAATTGAGTATCTCCCGGAGGAGGAGCTGTATCTTCTCCCTCAGTGCCAGAAGATTCTGTCGTTGTAGTCTTTTTTTGCCTATTATTATCATATCTTACATTATCCCAACCTAGAACTTCGAAAACAAAAAAGTAATTACCAGCTGAAGCCTGCCTATTATTACTGTTTCTAACATAACCATCCCAGCCTTCCCAATCATTCACATCTCCTTCATATTCATGAACAACTTGCCCTACCCTATTAAAGATAGTTATTTTAAAAGACCTTATTGATTGATAATCGGTTAAAATAAAGATATCATTCTGACCAGTACTTGAAAATGGAGTAAATACATTTGGAAATTCAATTTTTGAGGGTTCAACTTTTATTTTAAAGAATATTGAATCTTTACAACCATACTCATTTTCGCTAAACAGTCTTAAAGTATAAGTTTTACCTGAATCAGGTGCTGAGTAATAATATGTGTGTTCAGAATCAGAAGTAAATAAGGTATCAATATTACTTTTACGAGTTGTATCTCCAAAAACCCAAATGTAATTTGCTCCATTTAATGATTCATTAAAAAAGGATACTTTCAATGGTGCTGAGCCGGACAATTCATTATCACTACTTCCACTTTCGGTCTCATCTGTTTTATTATCGATTGAAGTCCAGGAAAAATCGGCATCAGTTTCTATAGCTATATATTCTATATCATCCTCAGCTTGGCAGCCAAATTTGTCAGTTACAATCACAGAAAATGTTGTATTTTCAGTTGGCAGCTCAGAATCATTATCAGAAGGATTCTCTGCTATACTAATAAATGAACTATTACGACCATTAAAACTATCTAATTCAGGTGAAGATATCCATTCGTAAGTATCTATTTTATTTTGTAGCACAATAGAATCATCAGTAAAAACATTATAATAGACGAATGGAGTATCAAAATGCTGTGGGCTACCATAATACGGGTTTGTCCATAATGCCAAATAGTCACAACCATTTTCAGGATGAAACTGTATCTCAACTTCAAGTTCCATGTTATTGTAAACCCAAGCGACATATTCTTGCACAGTATCAACATTGGTTAGCACAACTTTATATCCTCCATTATTTAAACTCAGGATAGTTGAGCTTGTAGAGTCAATATTTGGAGTGGATCCTGTGAGTAAATCTGTAAAATCATTTGTGGTTTCATTATATTTATACCATTCAAAATCATAGCCACCAAATCCCGCTGAGTCATTTACAGTTAAACTACCTCCATTTATATCATTTGTACAAAAAACAAAAACAAAATCACTGTCTGAATACTCTGTTGCTTCAAAAAAATCTGCACTTGCAGAAATCTGACCAAGCCCGTTCATAGAATATATCAATACTAAAGTTAATAATAAATACTTCAATCTCATCGCTCTAACAATTTTCACTTAACATTTATGTAAGCTACAATAATAACAATTATAGATCAATAAAATTGTATGACATTATGTTTTTTCTTTATCAACATAAAATATAATTTCAAATCAATATTGTGTATAAATACTTTTATATGATCTTGGTTTGACAAATAATAGATATATTTTTACATTTTTAAAATAGAATTATAAGAAAGGGATTTTTAGCTGTGCATGATTATTTAAACGATTTAAACGAAGTACAAAAAGAAGCTGTTGTAAATTATAAAGGAGCCTCATTGGTAATAGCAGGTGCTGGATCAGGGAAAACGCGCGTTTTGACATATAGACTTACTCACTTACTTGCAAATGGCATCCCTGCTTACAATATATTATCGTTAACATTTACAAATAAAGCTGCTGCGGAAATGAAATTGCGTATATCCAATATGATTGGGAGCGATGCGGCACGATATTTATGGATGGGTACATTTCATTCCATTTTTGCTCGAATATTAAGAACAGAAGCTGAAAGCCTGGGTTACACCTCAAATTTTACCATATACGATACTATTGATTCGAAAAATCTAATAAAAAAAATTATAAAGGAATTAGGTTTGGATGATAAAACCTATAAGCCCAATGAAATTTACGGAAGAATTTCCAGTGCCAAAAATAATTTGGTGAGTGCAAAAGCTTATAGTAGCAATCAGCAAATTATGATTCAGGATCAAAAAAGTAAACCTCCAAAACCGCGAATAGCTGAAATTTACATGATTTATGCTAATCGATGTAAAAAAGGTGATGCGATGGATTTTGATGATTTGCTATTAAATACTAATGTGCTTTTTAGGGATCATACTGACATTTTGGAAAAATACCAAGATAAATTCAAATATATCCTTGTTGATGAGTATCAGGATACAAATTTTTCCCAGTACCTTATTATTAATAAGCTTAGTGCCAAGTATAAGAACATATGTGTGGTTGGTGACGATGCCCAAAGTATATACGCCTTTCGAGGAGCAAAAATCGAAAATATTCTTAATTTCAGAAATGATTACCCAGGATATCAACTATATAAATTAGAACAAAACTATAGATCAACAAAAGTAATAGTTGAAGCTGCCAATAGTTTAATCAAGAAAAATAAAGGGCAAATTCCTAAAAATGTATATTCTAAAAATGCTGATGGTGATAAAATCAAAGTTCTAGAAACAGAAAAGGATAAAGATGAAGCCTTCACAATTGGAAGAATAATTAAAGAAATTATTTTAGAAAGAGATTACAACTTTAAAGATTTTGCAATACTTTACAGAACAAATGCACAATCAAGGAACTTTGAAGAAGCATTGCTTCGGCTTAATATTGATTATAAAGTATATGGTGGCATTTCATTTTACCAACGAAAAGAAATAAAAGATGTTTTAGCCTATTTTCGTTTGGCTGTAAATCAAAAAGATGATGAAGCCTTATTAAGAATAATTAATTATCCTACTCGAGGAATAGGTCAAACAACAATCTCAAAAATTGAAACCTACTCTAAAAGTCAAGATAAAAATCTTTGGGAAGCCTTAATGGATATTGATAAAGTTCAAATAGGATTAAACTCAGGAACTATATCGAAGATTGTGAAATTTAGATCTTTGGTTAAAGGTTTTATTGAAGATATTAAAAGCCTTGATGCATATGATGTAGCAATGGAGATTGCAAAAGTAACAGGAATACTTAATGATTTGAATGATCCTTCATCACATGAAGCTCAAACAAAATATGAAAACGTTGAGGAACTTTTGAACGGAATCAAAGAATTTGTTGATGAAAATGCGGAGCCAGACATATTCCCTACTTTAGTTAAATATATGGAGAATGTCTCTTTACAAACAAATCAGGATAATGAAAAAACTGAAGATGCTGATACTGTGACTATAATGACAATACACTCAGCTAAAGGACTTGAGTTTAAACATGTGTTTTTAGTAGGATTGGAAGAAGATCTTTTTCCATCTCCTATGTCTTCTGGAACGCAAAAAGAATTAGAAGAAGAACGTAGGTTGTTTTATGTAGCACTTACTAGAGCCGAAGAGTCGGCAACGATATCATACGCAAAAGAAAGATATAAATGGGGCGTACCAACAAACTGTAGGCCAAGTAGATTTATAAAAGAAATAGACGAAAAATATCTGGATTTACCTGAATCCTTTTTTGAAAGTTCAACTTCATCTTCTAATGGTGGAGATCTTTTCGAAAACTCATCGAAACCAAGGTTTGAAAAAAAGAAACCCGGTGTAAACGCTACTGTACCTTTAGTAAATAAAAAGCTTGTTAGGTTAAGTGAGGCAAACAAAAAGACGGCACAACAAATTAGCGATGACTTTAAAGCTGACGATCCTTCTTTAATTAAAACCGGGATGATAGTTCGACATATTAAGTTCGGACTTGGCGAAGTTATTTCAATTGAAGGCTCTGAACCTAATAAAAAAGCAAAGGTGCATTTTGAAGTAATTGGAGAAAAACAGCTCTTACTTAAATTTGCTAAATTGCAAATTACATCGGAATAAATGTTTTTTAAATCTTTGATTGCTAATTGAAAATAACTTATTTTTGCACAAAATCATAAACATATTATGGAATATAATACAAATAGAAAAAAACTCGTATTACCTGAATACGGAAGAAATATTCAAAAAATGGTACAGTTGGCAAAAGCTGAACCGGATACTGAAAAAAGAAATAAAATGGCACAAGCAATAATTGCCATTATGGGTAATATGAATCCACATTTAAGAGATATCGCTGACTTTAAACATAAACTTTGGGATCACCTTGCTATTATAGCAGATTTTGATTTAGATATAGAATCGCCATACCCAGCACCAGAAATTGAAACTTTAAATGCAAAACCGGAAAAAGTACCTTATAAAACAAAAGCTACTAAATTTAAGCATTACGGTCAAACGATTGAAAAAATGGTGAAAGTGGCTATTGATATGGAAGAAGGAGAATTAAAGGAAATTCTTATCCAGCTTATTGCTAACCACATGAAAAAAAGCTACCTTACTTGGAACAAAGAAGCTGTATCTGATTCTCAGATTTTTAGAGATTTGAAGATTATTTCAGAAGGAAAAATAGACTTAGATACAGATAAAACAACACTCACGGAAACAAGGGATATTTTAGCAAAAAATAAGCGAAGAAAAGTTCAAAGAAAAAAATAATTTTCCACTCTAAACTTTACATCTATGAGTTCGTTTGTTATCAAGGGAGGTAAAAAACTTAAAGGTGAAATTCATCCTCAAGGAGCAAAAAATGAAGCGCTACAAATACTTTGTGCTGTACTATTAACACCAGAAAAAGTTACAATAAATAACATTCCGAATATAAGAGATGTAGTTAAACTTATTGACTTACTAGAAAGTGTCGGAGTTAAAGTTGAAAAAATAAATGAATCATCATATTCATTTACAGCAGAAAACATCAATTTTGACTATCTGCATTCAGAAGAATATACGGAAAAATCAACAAGTCTTCGTGGATCAATAATGATGATAGGCCCTTTGTTGGCTAGATTTGGAAAAGGATATATCCCAAAACCCGGGGGTGACAAAATTGGTCGAAGAAGGCTTGATACCCATTTTATTGGTTTTGAAAAGCTTGGTGCCAAATTTGAATTTAGTCATAAAGAGAATTCATATCAAGTTAAAGGCAAAAACCTTCGAGGTGCAAAAATGTTACTCGATGAAGCTTCCGTTACAGGAACAGCCAATATAATCATGGCTGCCGTTTTAGCTCAAGGTCAAACTGAAATTTATAATGCTGCATGTGAACCATACATTCAACAACTATGCAAAATGCTTATTAGTATGGGTGCAAAAATTTCAGGAATTAGTTCAAACTTACTTATTATTGATGGAGTTAAGGAATTAAAAGGCTGCGAACATACTATTCTTCCAGACATGATTGAAGTTGGAAGTTTTATTGGTTTAGCTGCTATGACTGGTTCTGAAATCACAATAAAGAATGTTTCTTTTGAAAATTTAGGAATAATTCCAAATTCATTTAAGCGATTAGGAATTAAACTTGAAAAAATTGGTGATGATATTTACATCCCTGAACAAAGACATTTTCAGATAGAAACCTTTATTGACGGATCAATAATGACCATTGCTGATGCTCCATGGCCAGGACTTACTCCAGATTTATTAAGTATTATGTTAGTTGTAGCAACACAAGCCAAAGGAAGTGTTCTAATACATCAAAAGATGTTTGAAAGCCGTCTGTTTTTTGTAGATAAATTAATAGATATGGGTGCTCAAATTATTCTTTGTGATCCACACAGAGCAACTATTATAGGCTTAAACAATCAAATTCAGTTACGAGCCACTAATATGACATCACCTGACATTCGTGCAGGAGTAGCTCTTCTAATTGCTGCAATGTCAGCCGAAGGAACAAGTACTATCCATAATATTGATCAGATTGATCGAGGTTACCAGAATATAGATACACGATTAAATGCTATTGGAGCTGACATTACGCGAATAAATTAAAAAATCATTGTCATATTATTATTTATGTATTAATTTTGCGTGCCAATTTGACGCAATAATTCTATTTGGCAAAAAATTTGATATCATAATGCCGATTAATTAATTGATAATCATTTTTCAAAAAGAAACAGGAATGACAAAAAAGAATACAGATAAAAAAGTAGAGGAAAAGAAAAATACCAAAACTACTCAACAAAATAAAAAGCAGCAAACAAAAACGAAAGCAGCTAAAAAACCAAGCGATTCTGCAGAAGATAAGAAGAAAACTGAAAAAACAGAGACGAAAGTAGAAAAGAAGGTTGAAAAAACTGATAAAGAAATAATTGTAGAATTAAATGATAAATATCTTCGATTAGCTGCAGAATTTGACAATTACCGCAAGCGTACCTTAAAGGAACGAATGGATTTGATGAAATCTGCCGGTGAAGACATTCTTATTAATATAATACCTGTTATGGATGACTTTGAAAGAGGTTTAGAAGTAATAGATAAAGCAAAAGAAATTAGCGCTGTTAAAGAAGGCGTTCAATTAATCTATAATAAATTTAAAGATTTCCTTAAGCAACGTGGAGTAAAAGAAATCGAAGCAAAAGAAAAAGACTTTGATACTGACTTGCATGAAGCTATTACAAAGATTCCTGCACCTGATGAGAAGTTAAAAGGGAAAGTTGTTGATGTGGTTGAGAAAGGTTATTATTTAAACGAAAAAGTAATTCGTTTTTCGAAAGTAGTTATAGGCGAATAAGACAAATATTGAAAAAAATATAATATGTCCAAAAGAGATTTTTATGAGATTTTAGGGGTATCAAAAGACGCCTCGCAAGAAGAAATAAAGAAAGCCTACCGAAAATTAGCGATAAAATATCATCCTGATAAAAATCCGGGAGATGATAGTGCAGAATCAAAATTTAAAGAAGCTGCGGAAGCATACGAAATTATAAGTAATGCCGATAAACGTGCGAGATATGATCGTTACGGACATGCCGGAGTAGGTGGAGCCTCAGGCGGAGGCGGTGGCTTCGGCGGCGGAATGAGCATGGAAGATATTTTTGAGAATTTCGGAGATATTTTCGGAGGCGGATTTGGTGGTGGTGGATTTGGCGGATTCGGTGGATTTGGCGGTTCACGTCAACGCGGAAGAAGAGTAAATAAAGGATCTAATCTTAGAGTAAAAGTTACCATGAATTTGCACGACATTGCTCATGGTGTAAACAAAAAGATTAAAGTAAATAAATATGTTGGATGTGATGCTTGTGGTGGTAATGGAGCAAAAGATTCCTCATCACACAGTAATTGCTCTACTTGTCATGGTACTGGGCAAGTTACAAGGGTAACGAGCACAATTCTTGGACAAATGCAAACAGCATCGGTTTGTCATTCATGTGGTGGTGACGGAAAAATCATTACTCATAAATGTACAAAATGTCATGGTGAGGGAATTGTAAAAGAATCTGAAGTAATATCTTTAGATATTCCAGGTGGAGTAGCTGAAGGAATGCAATTATCGGTTAGTGGAAAAGGAAATGCTGCACGCAGAGGTGGAGTAAATGGCGATTTGATAGTATTAATTCAAGAAGAGAAACATCCTGATTTAGTTAGAGACGGAAATGATTTAATGTATGGATTATACTTAAATTTTGGCGAAGCAGCAATGGGTGCTCCAATTGAAATTCCTACTGTTGACGGCAAAGTGAAAATTAAAATTGAACCGGGAACACAGCCAGGAAAAATACTCAGATTACGAGGAAAAGGATTACCAGATGTTAATGGATATGGCAAAGGAGATTTACTTGTTAATATAAATGTTTGGGTTCCTAAGACTTTAACAAAAGAAGAGCAAAAACAAGTTGAACAGCTCTCCAATTCGGAGAATTTCAAACCTAAGCCAAGTGCTGAAGACAAAAATTTATTTGATAGAATGAAAAACTTCTTTGAATAAAAAATAAATAATTTAGAAATAAAAAACCTGTTAGGATATTAATCTTAACAGGTTTTTAGATTTTTATACTAATTAGTCTTTGCAAGAAAACGCCAAATACTTCGTTACTCTCGTTTTGAAAACAGTTATTCACAAAAGTGAACTCCTTGGTTTTCAAATCTTCGAAAGCTTTGTCTTTGACGCTTTCTTATCAAAGACTTGAAAAAAAGGCAGTTCTCTTGTTGACACTAATTAGTCTTTATTTTTTAACAATCTTCTTAGAAAATAGCTGATTACCTAGTTTATCATTTATATTCATTAAATAATAACCACTCGCTAAAGAAGAAATATCTATTGTTTTATTTTTTGATCCTACAAAGTCTCTATTCATTAACCTTCCATTCATGTCATAAATATGATATGTCAAATACGTTGGATCCACATTCTTAACATCTATATTTAAAAAATCTGTTGTTGGATTTGGATATATAGAAATTTCTTTATTTGATGATATTACACTTTCAGTAGCTTTGGTAGTTGTTGAAGCATTAGGGCAATCAACTTGAGTAAATGTTAAACTTCCATTATTATCTAAAGTTCCTCTCCAACATTGACCATCAGGCGATTTCATTATTATCCCTTTTTCGATATCACTTATATAAATATCTCCATCGGCAATTTCTACTCTCGCATTTGGCTTTGCTGTACCAATTCCTATATTACCAGCTGAATCAATTCTCAATCTTTCAATACCAGCACCCTCGATATCATCATGACCTGTATAGAATTTTATAACTCCCTGTTCAGAATTAGCGTGTAACATCAAACCTCTTGAGTTATTTGATAAATTTAAAAATCCTCCAAAATCATACGGATTAGATGCTGTATAATTTATCCCATAATCCTGAATTGCTGACATCAAATTACTATCTCCTGTCTTTAAAATTATTCCAGTATAAGACATACCTCCATCATCAAGATTATTTAATTTAATTAAATTTC
>WTBR01000006.1 GCA_013138975.1 Bacteroidales bacterium | reverse complement strand
GCAAAGTTTTTCGCAAAGATCGCAAAAAGCTTATAATGTGTTAAATGCGGCCTTTGCATATTTTTTTCTTAGCGTGCTTTGCGTGAAACTAATTTTTCAAATAACTATATATCAATATTATAATATAGCTGATTAGTTACGAAATTATTAATTTAAAATACAATGTAAAATTGAGTATTTAATAAGTGAGGAAAAAGATTCCCGCTTTCGTAGGAACTTCCCTCACGAACGAAGTGAGTAATTACCTATAGTAGAAAAGTAGTATACATTATTAAAAAAATAATTTTTAATCAACTTGCTTTTTTAGTTTTCACTTTACTTACAGCAGTTAACATGTTATTATAAACTTTATTTAGTGATGATACTTTAAATTTTAGTTCTTTCATTTCTTCTTTAAGTTGTTTTACATTTGTAAGCATCTCTTTTTCATGACTGTCAATATTGTCAGCAATCTCAATACTATTATTAAGCCGAATGATTTTATTCTTATAATGGTTAGCTGTAGAAGAAACATTATATGATAAATCATCATAAGCTTCATAATTAACCTGAATAGACTCATTCAATTTATCAAAGCTTGAAGTTGTCAGTTGAACTGATTGGTTAATTTCATCAGATAATTGTCTGTAATTGTTTCCCAGAGAACCAATATTTTCAGCAGCTTCCCCAACCTTTTCAGATAGATTCTCATGCTTTTCGATATCCAGAACTATTGATTTATTGAACTTTTCAGTAGTTTTAGAAGCATCATTTAATTTTTGAGATAAATCGCTTGAAGCCGTTGAAACATCTGCTAAATCAGCAATTCTATCAGCACTTTCGCCTAATTTAAGAATACTACTTTTCAGTTTCTCCAATTGCTTTGGTGAAAGATTTGCATCTCCAGCCAGTTTTTCCAAATCTAATCCTGAGCTTAGGCTTGTATTTCTTTGAAGACGAGAATCTCTTTGATTAGCCACTTTTTTTTGGTTTTCAAATTCCTCTATGTCAATACCACTAAGTTCAGGGTATGCAAGTGTCCAGTCAACTTCTTCGTGAATTGGTTCAAAAGCTGATAAAAAAAAGATAAGTGATTCAATAATTAAGCCTGATGCAAGCGCAAGTGTTGCACCTGGCCAATGCTGTATTTTAAATAAGCAACCAATAATTACTATTGCTGCTCCAACTCCATATACTTTTGATGTTATTATTTTGTAAGTTTTTGATTCAAAAAACTCATTCATTCTGTAATTTTTCATTTCATTCAAATTAATAAATTAAACGATCGTTTAATTTATGGTTAAAAAAATTAACTAATTAACTTTATCGTGGTTTCGGTCATAAATTCCAACAACTTTTCTTTCACATCATTTCTAATCTCCGGATCATCTAAGTTGCTAATTTTACCTTTTGCAAGAAAATTAACCATAGACGGATTCGAAATAAATTCAAATAATGTTAAATGAATCATAAAAGGTATCAATTCTGCTTTATAAGCAGACAGTTTCGAGTTGTGCTGTAGGATAAGTACTTTCATATAATTATAGATGTACTGTAGCAAATTCTTGATTTTTTCTTCAATATTTTTACGTTTATTTAATTTATTTTCAAATGTCACTATTTTAGATATCTGGTAATTATCCATTATAAAATTTATATTATAATTTATTACCCGCATAAGTTTCTCAAACGGAGTTATTTGCTTTTTTTCAACCTGTTCTAAAAATGATAAATGTTGAGTAATTACATCATCAACGGCACTCTCTAATAAAGATTCCTTAGATTTAAAATAATAAGAAATCATTGCAACGTTAACATTGGCCTCTTTGGCTATTTGCCTTACTCCCGTGCCATCGAAACCATTTTCTGAGAAAAGTTTGATAGCAATATTTTTAATATGTTCTTTTGTATCCATAAATAAATGTATGAAATTAAACAATCGTTTAATTTATCCTTATAACGTTGAAAATTTAAAAACGTTACAAAAAAAATTAGAAAGCAATTATGGTTTTGTTTTCTATCTTATATCAATCAAATTTCAAAATGACCTATAAACAATTTGAATTGTTTTTTGCTTAGATGATTCAAAAAATCCATGCATAGCCGTAGCTACAGTTTTATTTTTGAAGAAATATAAGTGAATCCAATAAATCTTTGTGAAACTTTGTGTGTCCTTAGTGCTCCTTTGTGGTTAGCTTAAAAGATTATTATTACTTAACTTTTGAGATCCTTCGACAGGCTCAGGATGACATTGTTCAGGGTAAGAGGTTTTGAAACCTTTCCACAATGTTCTGGATGACAATGCTCAAGCAGACTTCAACATCCTTTAAGATCCTTCGACGAGCTCAGGATGACATTGTTCAGGGCAAGAGGTTTTGAAACCATTTGACACCCTTTGAAAGGCTCAGAATGGCATTACTCAAGCAGACTTCAACTAACATCCTTCGACAGGCTCAGGATGACATTGTTCAAGGTAAGTGGTTTTGAAACCTTTCTACACGCTCAGGATGACATTGTTCAGGGTGACAGTTTTTTGATAGTAATATGGATGATATTATTAAGGATTAATTAACTAGAATAAACTGATTAATTAATCCTTAATTTAGTAAATTATTTTACCAGTTTCTTGTATTTAAATCGTTTTGGAGCGTCTGTTCCTAGGCGTTTGCGTCGGTTTTCTTCGTACTCAGTAAAAGATCCTTCGAAGAAATGAACATGTCCATCACCTTCGTATGCCAAAATGTGAGTTGCAATACGATCCAGAAACCAACGGTCGTGACTAATAACTACGGCACAACCTGCAAAGCTATCTAAACCTTCTTCCAGTGCTCGCAGTGTGTTTACATCTATATCGTTGGTCGGCTCATCAAGCAACAGAACATTTCCTTCTGCTTTTAAAGCAAGAGCCAAATGCAGTCGGTTTTTTTCACCACCGGAAAGTACTCCACATTTCTTTTCCTGATCGGCTCCATTAAAGTTAAATCGTCCAACATAAGCACGAGAATTTACCGTTTTAGATCCTAATTTCAGGTTTTCCAGTCCATCGGATATAACTTCAAATACCGTTTTCTCTGTATCAATGGCTTGATGTGTTTGATCAACATAACTAATGCTTACTGTTTCGCCAATTTCGATATTCCCTTTATCCGCTGTTTCCTGTTCCATAATCATTCGGAACAAGGTTGTTTTACCTGCACCATTAGGCCCAATTACTCCAACTATTCCTGCAGGTGGTAAGTTAAAAGTCAAATCCTGAAATAATACTTTATCATCATATGCTTTCGAAACGCCTTGCATTTCAATAACCTTATCACCTAAGCGTGGACCATTAGGAATATATATTTCCAAACGTTCTTCTTTTTGAGATACATCTTCGTTCAGCATTTTATCGTAAGCAGACAATCGGGCTTTAGATTTTGCATGGCGTGCCTTTGGTGACATTTTAACCCATTCGAGTTCTCGCTCCAAGGATTTACGACGTTTCGATTCTCCCTTTTCTTCCATCTTCATTCGGTTGGTTTTTTGATCCAACCACGATGTGTAGTTCCCTTTCCAAGGAATTCCTTCGCCACGATCAAGCTCTAATATCCAACCAGCCACATTATCAAGAAAATAACGGTCGTGGGTTATGCAAATAACTGTTCCTTTATATTGTTGTAAATGTTGTTCGAGCCAATGCATACTTTCAGCATCAAGGTGGTTAGTAGGCTCATCTAATAATAAAATATCAGGTTCTTGTAATAGTAATCGACATAATGCAACACGTCGTCGTTCACCACCAGAAAGCTCGCTAACCAACTGATCGTCGGGCGGACATTGTAATGCATCCATAGCACGATCAAGTTTAGTGTCTAAACTCCAACCATCCATATGATCAATTTTTTCCTGTAAAACAGCTTGTTCAGCCATTAGTTTATCCATTGCATCCGCATCTTCATAAACCTCAGGCAAACCAAATTTTAGGTTAATTGCTTCATATGCCTCAATAGCATCAACAACTTCCTTTGCTCCTTCTTTAACTATGTCTTTTACGGTTTTGCTTTCGTCAAGTTGTGGTTCCTGATCTAAAAGACCTACAGAATAACCCTCTGCAAAAACCAACTCGCCATTAAATACTTTATCCTGGCCAGCAATAATACGTAATAAGGTCGATTTTCCACTACCGTTTAAACCTATAATACCAATCTTAGCACCAAGAAAGAATGAAAGGCTGATATTTTTAATTACTGTTTTATTTGGTGGGTAAGTCTTACTTACCTTGTACATCGAAAATATAATCTTTTTATCGTCGGACATTTTTTTAGTTTAAAGTTAATAGTACAAAGTTCCATGTTAATGGAATAGCAAATTTAGTAAATACTTTGCTTAGTTTGGTTTTGAGTTGCTATAAATAAACTGAGAGTGTCCAAAAAGCCGAAAAGTTGTCTATACTTCGACAAGCTAAGCATGACAACATTCTTATAATCAACTTGTCACACTGCGCCTACCGAAGTATTTTTGCTGTAAGAATAGCTTTTTGGACAGCCTCTTAAATCAGAATAATTTTCTTTTTTATTTCGCTGCAAGTATCGTAGAATATAGTCTCACTAATTTAATAGCTAATACTTTTACTACTAGAATGAAAACATGAAATCTGGATCTTGAAACCTGAAACCTGAAACCTGAAACTTTAAATTACTTCAATATTCTCAGCCTTTAACCAACCAATGCTACCGTCGCTAAGCTTTATTTCATTCCAATCGGAGATTTTATCTTCAATCCAAACTTTTGTTCCCTCGTGAACCACAAATAAATCTGTTCCGCTAATATCCGGTGAGCTTTTTACGGTTACCGATAGGCTAGTTACAATTGCAGTGTTCCCATTTAATATTGCTTGTTTTTGTTGATACGAAAATATTAATGAGATTGTAGAAATTATTATTATAAAAAATGTAAAAACTAAAGAAAGTTTTTTCAAACCAACACTACGACTATATAGAAATAAAGAAATAAAAACCAAGGTAAGAATAAAACTAGTAAGGCTGATAATTGCCCATAAATCAGAAGTAAGTATGCTTTTTAAATTCCGAATCCATCCTGTAATGAAAAATACGGGTAAAACCTCAATCTTATCCACTACAAGTCTGTTAGTCAGTTCCAGATTATATAAAATGTCTTCATCGGTAGGTGCTAACTGAACAGCTTTTTCGTAATTTAAAATAGCCAAAGCAATTCCTTTTTCTTTGTAATATGCATTTCCAATATTATAATAAACCTCTGGAGATTCGTATCCCAATCCTAAAATATTGTTATATGTATTAATTGCATCCTGGTATTGAGCCTTAGTATAAAAATCGTTTGCTTTAATAAGCAAACTATCTACCTCTTGAGCATTAGCATATAACACTGTAGATATTGAAAATATAAGGAAAATAAGTTTTTTCATTTGTTTAAAAATTTCTGGCAAAGGCGCTAAGACGCAAAGAAAACTTCAATTATTTCCTTACCTGTTGTCTTAATTCCTTAACATTGGTTTTCATCTATTTACAAATTAACTATTTAAGCTTTTGTTGCAACTTACTAATAACTTTAATTGCATCATTGTATAAAGTATCCATTTTGGTTTCTTCTGTAACCGGTGCATATCTCGCATATTCGCAACGATCAATAATATCTAGTATTTGATTAATATTTTCTTCATCAACATTTTTACTTTGCATTTCAGTTCGTACATTATCTTTTGATAGATTAGCTACCGGGATTCCTAACTTATCGCTTATATATCCCCATAATGCTTTAACCAATTCCTCGTAAAATGCTTCCTGTATATTTTGCTTCATAAAACCTGAAGCTTTATTTAATCGTTTTCGTGCAAATTTGTTGGCTTTTTTATTCCTTACAAGTGAAACATTCTTATTCGTTTTTATATTTTTCTTTCGGACAATAAATATAACAATGAATAATATACTGCTAAGAATATATCCCAAATAGAAAGTTTTAGAACCAAAAAAGAACTGGTTTGCCTTAGTCAATTCAATATTTTTATTTTTAATAAATCTTATATCCTGTCCTAAAAACCTTAAATCTTCTTTTGAATATGATCCTGAAACTGTAACCGTAGTATCGCCATCTGATTTTGCAACTTTAATATTAAATGGCCCTATCTTCTGAGTGTTATATTGATCGGATTGGGTATCGAAATATATAAAATTAAAAGCTGGAATAGTAAAATCACCTGCGTGGCGCGGAATCATAAGATATTCAAAGCTTTTGTACCCGGTTGTACCATTTTCGGAATATTTTATATTATCACCTATTTTTGGATCATACACATCAAAATCTGATGGAAAATCTATTTTAGGAGCATTTATATATTTTAAATTACCATTTCCTGAAATCTTTACCTTCAAATTTACTGCATCGTTTGTTTTAACGTTCGAATTATCAACAGATGCTAAAAGTTTAATTTGACCAACAGCACCAGAATAATTATATGGTTTATTATCAGGCAAATCAGAAACATTAATTGTAACCGAATTACTTATTACATTTCGACTTTCACTGTCAACATTCCCAAAAAACTCATCAAACATACTCCTGGATCTTTTATTTGATGCTTTTCTGTATGCAATTTCAAATTCTGTAGGTGAGATCGTAATTTTACCTGTCTTTTGTGGAAATAAAATATATTTTCTTAGAATTCCAGTTTTATAAATTTCACCATTAATGTTCTCACTTTTCCAAACCATAGTATTTGGAGCATAAATCTCTTCCTTAATAAAACCATCGAATGTCGGGAATTTTAAATTCCCAAATTTTACAATATTAACTTTTGAATATAATTTGATAGTTACAATTAGATGCTCCTCCCTATGAACTTTAGATTTTGATGCTATAGTTTTAATGTATAAACCAGAGTTACTATTTGTATTACTTGTTTTCTGTGATTGTTTTAATCCTGCTTGTTTGGCAGAATTCGTTTGTTGTTGAGAACCTTTTATTACCTCAATCTTAATAGGATTTGATTTATATATCTTCTTATCGACTTTTATTTCTGCAGGTGGAATAGTAATTAAACCCTCTTTTGTAGCTTGTACAACATAGGTGTATCTTAGTTCAAAATTCTGACTCACTTTTCCATTTACAATACTTACATTACTTGATTGCGAAGTTTGCGGCCCTGCCAATATAGATATACCATTTACTACTTGTGCTGAAAAATCACTTGCATTTGCATTTACCGTATACATTAATCTAAATTGCTTTCCCAACTCAACTACTTCCGGAGCCGATGCTGCAAATCTAACATCTTGCGCAAATGCACATTTAGCAAATATTAAAAAGATTATAAAATACCAGTTCTTCATTTATTATTGTCTATTTATTATTTAAATTATCTAAAAAATTTAATCGTCATTATTCAATAATCAATTAACATATATATTACCATTCCTTTTCTGTTCTAACCTTAGCTGCTGCTGCTTGTTGTTCTTTAACTTTTTGCTGTGTATCCTTTTCATCTTCAGCTAAAGCTTGTAATATACGCTCAGCATCCTGTTTAGATATCTGGGGTTTCTGTTGCTGCTCTTGTTGTTCTTTATCTTGATCTTGCTTATCTTGATTTTGTTCCTGATCCTTTTTATCCTCATTTTGATCTTTATTCTGATCCTGATTTTCTTTATCCTTGTCTTGTTCTTGATCCTTATCTTTATTTTCGTCCTTGTCTTGATCCTGATTTTGATCTTGTTGCTGTTGTTCGGCAAGCTTTTTCTGTGCGTATACTAAATTATACTTAGTATCCATATCATTTGGATTATTTCGCAAAGCATTTTTATATGCATCAATACCTTCTTCATATTTTTCGCCTTGCATTAATGAGTTTCCTATATTGTAATAGATTTTAGCCTTTTCCTCTTTACTTATCTCTAAATCTGCTAAATTATTAAATTGATTAATAGCATCTTCATATTTCTCTTGTTTATACAAGGCATCTCCAACATTAAATTCCGTTTTGTATGATTTTTGCTCTTCTAAATCGGCAGCTTTTCTATACGAAACTTCAGATTCCTCGTAATTTGAACTTTCGAATTCCTTATTTCCCTGACGAATATATTTACGTTCCTTTTGAGCATAAGTATTCATTGTTACTAATGCCAAGCTACAAACCAAAAATAATTTAAACCACTTCATAATTAAGCATTAATTTTAAATAAGTTAAAATTCTTCGACCACTTACTTTTTCTCTCAGGAATAAAGATATCTAAAAGAATAAAAAATAAAGCAATAGCCAATAAATACTGGAAACGGTGTTCAAAATCAGTATAAATTCGTTCTTCCATTTCCTTTTTCTCCATTTTATTAATACGCTCGAAAAGCTTATTTAAGCCTGCTTGAGTATTATTAGCTCGAATAAACTCACCACCACCTGCTATAGCTATCTCCTCTAATGTTTTCTTATCTAATTTACTTATTACAGTATTTCCATCTCTATCTTTCTGAAATACTGTTTGCCCATACGACTTTTGGATCGGAATTGGTGCTCCTTGAGGACTTCCCATTCCAATGGTATGTATTGTAATATTCTTTTCATGAGCAAGTTCTGCAGCTTTTACAGCATCATCTTCATGGTTTTCACCATCGGTAATTACTATCAGTGCCTTTTCCATGTCGCTTTCAGGAGTAAAAGAATTCATGGCTAAATCAATTGCAGAACCAATTGCTGTTCCTTGCTTCGAAACAATATTTGTATTTATTGATGATAGAAACATTTTTGCTGCCGAATAATCTGATGTTACAGGTATTTGAATATATGAATCGCCTGCAAACACAATTAAACCAATCCTATCATTATCCATATTATCTACTAACTTAGAAATTGCTTGTTTTGCTCTTTCCAATCGGTTTGGCTTTATGTCTTCGGCTAACATACTGTTCGAAACGTCTAAAGCAATAATTATTTCGGCTCCTTTAACTTTTACTTTTTCAAGCTTTGATCCAAACTGAGGATCTGCTAAAGCAAAAATAATAGCAACAATAGCTATACTTAAAAATACAAATTTAAGAACAGGACGACTTTTAGATACAAAAGGCATGAGCTGTTCAATTACATTCATATCGCCAAATTTTTCTAATGCTTTCTTTTTATAATATTGCGCAAATCCAAACAACAGGACTAAAGCCGGTACTATAAGCAATAAGTATAAATATTCTGTATTTCCAAATCTAAACATAACTCAGTTTCAAGTTTCAAGTTTCAAGTTTCAAATTCCAAATTACTTTACACTTGGAACTTTAAACTTTAAACTAATTTTACGGTATTTGTCTTAATAATGTATTTCTTAAAATCATATCTGATAATAGTAAAAATGCTGCAAATAATACAAACATTAAAAACTCTTCGTCTTTTTGACTAAACTCTTTAACCTCCATTTTAGATTTCTCAAGTTTATCAATCTGTTCATATATTTCCTTTAATTTATTATTATCTGTAGCTCTAAAATATTCACCGCCTGTATTTTGCGCTATTTCCTGCAAAGTTTCTTCGTCAATTTCTACAGGTATATCCCTAAGCTGGATTCCAAAAGGTGTATTTACAGGATATGGTGCCATTCCTTCGGTACCTATCCCAATTGTATAAACTCGAATTCCAAATGTTTGTGCTAATTCTGCTGCTGTTGCCGGCGCAATTACCCCCTGATTATTTACACCATCGGTTAATAATATAATAACTCTGCTTTTTGCATCACTATCTTTTAATCGACTTACAGATGTTGCTAAACCCATTCCAATCGCTGTTCCATCTTCAATCATTCCACTTTGAATGTCTCTAAACAGATTTATTAGAACCGAATGATCCGTAGTTAAAGGACATTGCGTAAAACTTTCGCCACTAAATACAACTAAACCTATACGATCATTTCTTCGTCCGGCAATAAATTGAATAGCTAAATCTTTTGCTGCCTCCATCCTATCAGGTTGAAAATCACGAGCCAACATACTACTTGAAATATCCAAGGCTAATATAATATCGATACCTTCCGATTCTTCATTTCTCCAGCTTAAAGTTGATTGTGGCCGAGCAATTGCCATTATTATTAAGGCGATACTTATTACTCTAAAGGCAAATACAACATGACGTAAAATATGTTTATACGTAATATGATTTTTTCCTATTCCCTTTATTGTTGACACCTGAATACTTGCATGCGTTCGTTTATGATTTAGAACATACCAAACAATTACAGGCACTACTAATAGCAACAAGTATAGTAAATTAGGATTTGCAAATGTTATATCATTCATAACTCTTTGTTCTGTAATCTTTAATTAATTTGTTCTTCTTTAATTTTTACCGCTTCCATCGATGAGTCTAATGCTACATCAACTTCTTCTTCCACGGCAGGTTTTTCTTCAATGATTAATTTAGTTTTATCGACAAAGCGATATGCACCACTCAAACAATTCTCATGTTCATCGGCTATAGGTTTAAATTTTGCGAATTTTACTAAATCTGATGTTTTGAATACATCTTTTAAGGAATTAAACAATTCATCATCCTTAAAATCAATCGCTTTTAAAGAATCTAAAATTTCTTCACTTGTTCTTTCAAGTGTACGTACAGAATAACGATTCCATAAATACAATCGAAGAATATCGGTTAAAACAGTGTAATATGATTTTACTTTATCATGTTGCCAGAGTTTATCCTCTTTTAGTCGGGATAAGTCACGTAAAGCAATAATATGAGCCGGTTCGCGAGGTTTAACTCGACCAATGATAGGCTCTTTTCGTTTTATTTTTCGAATAATATAAATAAGTATGAAAATCAGAATTGCTAAGCCTAAACCACCACCAGCCCATGGAAATACCTCGGCAAAACTTAGTGGTGCTGCATAAGGCATTTTTATATCCTTTATTGCCTGTGAGGTATCAACAGCTACTGCATTTACTTTAAATGCTATTGGTTCCGATTTCAAGGTATCACCATAATATAAAAAACCAATTGGAGGTAAGACATAATATCCGGAATCAAATGCTGTTATCAACATTCGTTTTTTAATTAAATAATGTCCGGTTTCTAATAAGGTAGTATCATGATCAGATTGTTCTAATATTTCAACTTCTTTTCCAAGTTCTTCTTCAAATATTGGAATCCCAACAAATTCTTTTATTGGCTGTTTCACTTCTATTTCTAAACCAATTTGATCTCCAACTAAGAATTCATTTGTGTCTATTCTTGCACTCACCTCTATATCCTGAGCCTTAACAACATTACATAAGGTACTTAGCACAACTAAATGGATAATATAAAGCTTATATGTATTTAATATTCGTATCATATCTAAAAATCAATTCAATTATCTCTTTTTAAAAAGATTTATTAATGGTTTAACATAATCTTGATCTGTAGCTATTGAAACAAAATCGACACCTGCACGAACTAATGTCTCGTTAACAGACGCATCCATATTTCTGTACCAATTTGCATAATTTCTACGAAGGCTTAAACTCGTAGTATCAACCCAAATATATTCGCCTGTTTCTGCATCTTTCATTCGCACAAGACCAATTGATGGCAATTCCTTTTCGCGCTTATCATAGATTTTCAATCCAACAACATCATGTTTTCTATTGGCAATTCGAATTGCTTCATCGAATTTTGGAACATTATTCTCATCATCATCCATAAAATCTGAAATCAAAAAAGCAGTACTTCTCTTTTTTATCACATTTGTTAAATAACGAAGTGCTTCGGAAATATCTGTTCCATTATTCTCAGGCGAAAATTCTATTAATTCTCGAATAATTCTTAAAATATGAGTTCGTCCCTTTTTAGGTGGAATAAATTTCTCCACTTTATCAGAAAATAAAATTACTCCTATCTTATCATTATTTTGAATTGCTGAAAAGGATAAAACTGCAGAAATCTCAGTAATTAAATTTTTCTTTAATTGTGATTGTGTTCCAAATACACGCGAATTACTTACATCAACCAGTAACATAACTGTTAATTCTCGCTCCTCTTCATATATTTTTATGAATGGATGATTAAAACGAGCTGTTACATTCCAATCAATATTTCGTACATCATCGCCATATTGATACTCACGAACTTCACTAAATGCCATTCCGCGTCCTTTAAAAGCACTATGATATTCGCCGGCAAATATATTTTTTGATAAGCCCCGAGTTTTTATTTCTATTTTTCGTACTTTTTTAATTAGTTCTGAAGCTTCCACGCCAATTTATTTTATTGGTTATAAATCAGTTTTTCTTTTCGAGCTTTTTTGTAATTACAGAAAAATACCATTCTTGTTTTTTGATCTTGATAAGAAAATTTTCCTTTCCAGAAACATAATCATACCAAACCAGATCTTCTTTGTACTCAAAATTTTGGTTTAATGAATCAATAGTCTTTTTTAATAAACTATAATCACACATTAACATTTGATATCTACAATATCCATCTTTATTTAACACAAATAGATATGTACGATAACCATCGAAATCTTCAAATTTGATGAAATTACTTTTTCCTAAAACTTCTTTTGAAAAATAGAAGTTTTTGTACTTTTCTTTCATCTCTTTTTTGATCTCTAACTTGTGTTTACCCACAAAACTTTGACCAAGAACGTTTAAGCTCGAAATTGCAATTAACAGAAGTACAATTATTTTTTTCATAAAGACAGATCTATATTATTATGGAACTTCTACAGTATTTAGAATTTCCGTAATAATATCTTCAGAAGTTATGTTTTCTGCTTCTGCTTCATATGAAAGTCCTATTCTATGTCTCAACACATCATGACATACTGCACGCACATCTTCAGGAATTACATAACCTCTTCGTTTAATAAAAGCATATGCTTTAGAAGCCATAGCTAAACTAATACTTGCACGAGGCGAGCCTCCATAATTAATCATTGTAGAAAATTTCTCTAGATTATATTTCTCTGGAAATCTTGTGGCAAATACTATATCTAAAATATATCGTTCAATTTTCTCATCAATATACACGTCTTTAACAACATTACGTGCATCGATAATATTTTGAGATTTTAGAATAGTGCTTGCTTTCGGAAAATCTTTGGCAATATTTTCACGAACAATTAGTTTTTCCTCTTCCATTTTAGGATAATGAACCACTACTTTTAGCATAAAACGGTCAACCTGTGCTTCGGGTAATGGATAAGTACCTTCTTGTTCGATTGGATTTTGAGTTGCCATAACTAGGAACGGTTTAGGTAAGGGATATGTTTCTTCACCAATGGTAACCTGACGTTCCTGCATTGCTTCTAATAATGCACTTTGCACTTTTGCAGGAGAACGGTTAATTTCATCGGCTAAAACAAAGTTTGTAAAAACAGGCCCCTTTTTAACTTGAAACTCTTCCTTTTTCTGACTATAAATCATAGTACCAATTAAATCGGCCGGTAATAAATCCGGAGTAAATTGTATACGACTAAAATCTGCATCAACTATACTGGCTAAAGTATTAATTGCCAACGTTTTTGCCAAACCGGGCACACCTTCAAGTAAAATATGTCCATCGGAAAGTAGTCCAATTAAAAGAGAGTCTATAAGGTGCTTTTGACCAATAATTACCTTACCCATTTCCATTTTAATCATATCAACAAATGAACTTTCCTTCTCTATTCGATCATTCAGTTCTTTAATGTCAACTGTCTCGTTCATAGTTTATAATTTTTGAAAAGATACATAAAAATAATTTTGTTAAAAAATAATTGAAATAATTCTACTTCTGTCATTGTAAAACCAGTACAATGATAGTTCAATTAAGTGTTAAAAAGTGTTAAAGGATTTTAAGAAAATCTAATAATATAAATACTAAGTAGAATAGATTAGATAGTAATTTTAGAGTTTAAATTATAACTTTGTAATTCATTAAATTAAAGATGTGAAATTTAGATATTTTATACAACTTAATTATAAGGGAACTAATTACCATGGTTGGCAAATTCAACCGAATGCTATTACAGTTCAAGAAGTTTTAAAAAATACATTTTCTACTATCTTAAAAGAAGATATAGAAATTACCGGAGCCGGACGAACGGATACCGGTGTTCATGCTAGTTTTTTTACAGCTCATTTCAACTCCTTAAATCCTGATTTGCAAAATGATAAAAAACTATTATTTAAAATAAATGGCTTTTTACCAAAGGATATTGCTGTACAAAAATTATATCAAGTAACAAATGATGCTCATGCCCGATTTGATGCAATAAGCAGAACATATCATTATTATATACATCAAGAAAAAGATCCTTTTTTATTGGAGTCATCTTATTTTTTACCAAAAGAATTAGATATTAATTTAATGAATAAAGCATGCGAACTTTTACAATCTTATACAGATTTTACTAGTTTTAGCAAATTGCACACCGATGTAAAAACCAATAACTGCAAAATTACACAAGCATTCTGGACTCAAGAAGATCATAAATTAAAATTTACCATAACAGCTGATCGTTTTTTAAGGAATATGGTACGTGCTATTGTTGGGACTTTAATTGATATAGGAAAAATGAAAATTTCAATTGAAGATTTTATAATCATAATTGAAAGTAAAAATCGGTCTGATGCAGGTGTTTCTGTTCCCGCACATGGATTGTATTTGGAGAATATTACTTATCCTGATACAATCGTTAAAAAAGCGTAGTTTGTAATATGCTGATAATGTGTATATAATAATGAATCTCTATTTTTTTTGTATTGTTTTAAAAATATTTACCAGAAAAAATCTATTTTTAAACTATCTAAAATCTAATTTTCATCTTAGAATCTTAATGAATTTAAACTCAATAACAGCTTATGAATTTTAAATTTACCATTGCAAAAAAGTTAATATTAGGGTTTGGAATTGTTACTATTGCAATTCTTAATAATATATTTCTTATTAACAATACCTTAAGAAAAAGTATTGAAGTAAACAAAGATATTTCAACTATTTATGTTCCCTCAGCTGATTTGATGCGTGAATTATCGAATACGATTATTTCATCAAAAATGCTTATTAAAAACTGGGTGTATATTGAGAAGCAATCAAATACAATAGAAAAAAATAATTTAATAAACCTGCACCTTGTTCATTTACCTAGTATTAATGAAAGAATATTAAAATTATCAAATAAATGGACTCCTAAGGAGCAGCAGTCTTTTGAACAAATATTTGTTGCTATTAACGACACTTTAGTTCCAATGCATCAGGAAATAATGAATAAGTTAAATACATTGGAAAGCTACAATGACTTTTTCTTACTTATGACTGAGGTTTATACAAAGGTTGAAGAAAACGGCGATATTATTAAAGCAAGTGATAATATTATTAAGCGGCTTGATAATTTAACCGAAATACTCGAAGCTAAAACTACTGATGCAAGACTTAATATGGATGAATCTTTTAAGAATCTTAAAAAATTCATTATTATAGCAGGGAGTATATTGGTACTTATTTCAATTACAATTGCCTTTTTCTTGGCACAAATAATAATTAAACCCATCAAGAAAATTAAGAATGTTTTAACTCTGATGGGTGATGGTGAAATGCCTGACAAACAAATAAAAGAACGTAGCGATGAAATAGGTGAAATGGCTGCTGCCCTAAATACACTAATTATAGGATTAAAAGAAACTACAGATTTTTCGATTGAAATTGGCAAAGGAAATTTTGAAAGTCCGTTTGTACCTTTAAGTGACAAAGACAATTTAGGAAATGCATTACTTGAAATGCGCACTAACTTAAAACACGCTAATGAAGAGGACACAAGAAGGAAAAAAGAAGATGATCAAAGAAATTGGGCCTCTCAAGGAATTGCTAAATACAGTGATATTTTGCGACAAAATAATGATGACATTGAAAAGCTTTCTTATGAAGTAATTAGTAATTTGGTAAAATATTGCGATGCTAATCAAGGAGGATTATTTATAGTTAACAACGATGATGAAAATAATGTGTTCATTGAAATGAGCGCAGCATACGCATTTAATCGTAAAAAATTCCTGGAAAATAAAATTGAACTTGGTGTTGGTTTAGTAGGAAGAGCAGTTCAAGAAGCAGAAACTATCTACGTAACAGATATTCCAGACAATTATATTACAATTACTTCAGGTTTAGGTGATAATAATCCTAAAAGCATATTAATTGTTCCTTTAGTTATAAATGATGAGGTATATGGTGTTATAGAAATGGCATCATTTAAAGATTTTGAAAAATATCAAATAGAATTCATTGAAAAAGTAGGTGAAAATATTGCTTCGACATTATCAACTGTTAAAGTAAATATTCGAACTACAAAATTATTAGAACAAACAAGACTGCAAGCTGAAGAAATGGGAGCTCAGGAAGAAGAAATGCGCCAAAATATGGAAGAGTTGCAAGCTACTCAAGAAGAATCAGCCAGACGTGAAGAAAAACTTGTGAAACAAGTTCAAGAGTTTGAAAGATTTAAAAAACAACAGGAGTCATTTATTAAAAAACTTGACGGTAATATGACCGGGGGACTGGTTTCAGCTTTAGATGAAGATGATGACGAAGAAGAAGAAGAAGAAAATGAAACTCCAAATAAGAAAAAAAAGAAATAATAGTTTCAAATAATATAAAACGAGCTAATAATAATTAGCTCGTTTTTTTATCAATAAAATCTATTAGTTTATTTAACACTTCACTTATTTCGCTACTTGTGAAATCTTTGCAATCTACAATTTCATCTACATTATTTTGATCACATAAATTCTTGAATGTTGTTGAATCAAATTTTTGATTTTTAAAATATTCTGAAGTTTTTATTTTTCCTGCAAGCTGGTAACTTCTGTTGCTTGCATTATACATTAAATAATAACTAGCCTTTTCTATTCCCTTTGAAGAAACGATTAATCCATCATCCGTTGGTATAATCACTTTAAGGTTGAATCCTTTTTCGGCCATGTTTTTATAATTTGTTTACAGCATTTTCCAAACGAGTTAATGCATCTGTAATAGTCTGCTTAGGACATGCCACATTTATTCGCATAAAACCTTCGCCTCCTGTTCCAAACATAGTACCGGCATTTAATCCCAAACCCGCCTTTTGTATCATAAAATCTTTCAGTTCTTTATCAGTCATTTTTAATTCAGAACAATCGAGCCAAACTAAATATGTACCTTCAGGTCGTATCATCTTAATTTGCGGAATATTTTCTTTCAAATAATGATCTAAATAATCTAAATTCCCCGATAAATACTCCATGAGTTGACCTAACCATTCATCACCAAAATTATAAGCTGCCTCCGAAGCAACAGCTCCAAAAACATTACCCATTCCAACATGGATTGTATCAAGAACTTTATCGTATTTTTCTTTTAATTCCTTGTTTGAGCATATAAGCGATGATGTAGCTAAAGCAGCCATGTTAAAAGTCTTACTTGGTGCAATAAAAGTCACAGTAATATCATCAATTTCTTTTGATAAAGATGCCAAAGGGGTATAATTAAACTCTTTAAAAACCAAGTCAGCATGAATTTCATCAGACAATATTATCACATCGTTTTTAACACATAAATCACCTATTTTTTTCAATTCATCTTTTGTCCATACAGATCCTCCCGGATTGTGAGGATTTGAAAGGATAATCATTTTTGCTTCTTTCAACTTCTCTTCAAGATCTTCAAAATCGATACAATAACGATTATTTATTAACTGAAGTTGATTTTCAATTTGTACTCTATTATTGTTTACAATGGCGGAAAAGAATGGGAAATAAACCGGAGTCTGGACAATAATTTTGTCACCAGGTTTGGTGTAAGCCAATACTGCCATATTTATTGCAGGAACAATTCCAGGGCCAAACGACATCCATTCTTCTTGCACTTCCCACTTATGGCGACGTTTTAACCAATTAATTATTGATTCGAAATATGATTTAGATCGAAAACTATAACCAAATACTTCATGATTTAAGCGTTCCTTAATTGCATTTATAATAAAATCAGGAGTTTTAAAATCCATATCGGCAACCCACATTGGAATCACATCTTCTTTTTCAAATATTACTTTACGTAAATCGTATTTTACGGAATCTGTATTTTCTCTGTTTACTATTTCGTCGAAATTATACTTCATAAAATTAGCTGTTAACTTTTAGCTCTTAGCTTTTGGCTATTAAAAACGTTTATTTCTTATTGAGATTCTGCATAAATTTTTTCGAGTTTATAATATATCGAATATGTGTGCCCTCTCCTATTTTCCCTTCTTCATCTTTTGCTTCTAATTTAAATACAAGTCTTTTACCTTCAGTTTCTATTAATGTAGCAGTACACTCTACTTTCATTCCCACTGGAGTTGGTTTTAAATGCCTAATATTTACTTCAAAACCAACAGTATTATGTTCTTCGCCTAAATATGGTAAAACGGTATTCAATGCAGCATTTTCCATTAATGCAATCATTGCAGGTGTTGCAAATACTTCAACTAATCCTGAACCATATTGTGCTGCTATATCTTTTGGCTCTACTATTTGTTTTGCCGTATAAGTTATCCCTGTTTCTAAATTAAATTCCATAATGTTTTTATTACTAAATTTTAAAGATAAAGATTATGAATTATAATGAATAAAAAAAAGAAGCTGTCCAAAAGGAAACCTTCTATAAAAAATGTCATATTAAGCCTGTTGAATTATCTTATTAATTATCAAATAGATTCTTCGACATCCCGATAACTATCGGGACAGAATGACAACTGCTTGGTCTTTTTGGACACCCTTTTATTATATATTGTTTGAATATTAAACTTTCAATTTTTCTGCCATAGCTAATGCTATTGCATTACAACGCTCAAAAGCTTCATCATCAGGAATTCCTTTTGTATCAAAAGGATCGCACACTAAATCCAAACCTATATTTTCCTGAAATTTAAATAGTGATTTTACTCCACCGCCATTCCAACTATACGAACCAAATAATCCAAGAAAACGTTTTTTCAAACCCATATGTTCCAATGTACGTGTTAAGTTTTCCATTGTTGGTAACATCCCTGAATTGTAAGCACAACTTCCCAGAATCAAGCCTTTGTATCTCCAAATATCACTAATTAAATATGATAAATGCGTTTTTGAAGCATCATGGATTCTTATTTTTTTAATGCCCTGTTCTGATAGTTTACGTGCGATACTGTCGGCCATTTTTGCTGTGTTTCCATACATTGAGCCATAAATAATTACCACTCCATCTTCAGCTTCTAACTTACTCCATTTGTCGTATAAAAAGATCACTTTATTTACATCCGATCTCCAAATTGGCCCATGAGTCGAACAAATATATTTAATATCGACACCATCAAGCTTTTTAAAAGCCTTTTGCACCATATTACTGTATTTACCTACAATATTTGAATAGTAACGACGCATTTCGTCTTCGTAATATCTTTCGAATTCGATTTCATCGTCAAAAATACCACCATCTAAAGCTCCCCAACTTCCAAAAGCATCACCCGAAAAAAGCATTTTTTCTTCAAGATCATAAGTCATCATTGTTTCAGGCCAATGTACCCAGGGAGTCATAATGAATTTCAATCTATGCTTTCCTAAGTCCAATTCATCACCATCTTCAACCTGATACCATTTGTCTTGATATCCAAAATATGATTCAATAATTTTAAATGTCTTTAAGTTTCCAACAAGCTTGATATTTGGATATTTTTCTACAATCATTTTTATAGAACCTGAATGATCTGGTTCCATATGATTAATTATTAAATAATCTATTGATCTACCATCAATCAGCTTTTCAATTTTATCAATATAGTCATCAGATGAACCATATTCAAGCGTATCAACTAAAGCTATTTTTTCATCAATTATTAAATAGGAATTATATGATACTCCGTTTGGAATAGGCCACATATTCTCGAATAAATTTGTCCTACGATCATTTGCACCTAGCCAATGAACTTTATCTGTAATTTTTACTGAATTATGCATTTTTAATTATTTATGATATTAAATACTGTTTTCCCTTATTACGCAAAATTAGTTTAAAAAATATAAAATTGAGTATTAGTAAATATGAAAAATATCACGTTCATTTAGAAGGTATTTTTGATTAACGTGTGTTCGATATAAGAAAATACGTAAATATTTGGTTTTCAGCAACCCTGACCTTTATATTAGGATCTTTAAAAAATAGCTAAGAAAAAGCGTCCAAAATGCTAGTAATTAAACAAAACCTCTTCGACAAGCTAAGTGTGACAAACTGATTAAAGAAAGTTGTCATACTGAGCTTGTCGAAGTATAGATTACTTTCTAACTTTTGAGACACCTTCAATTATGGTTAGGTTAAGCCTAATTCTCTGGATTATTGAATTTAAGCTAATAAGACTTCACTTATGTTAAATTATTATGTCGCACTTATATTAATTATGTTTAATTTCTGATGAGAGCGGATATTTCAGGTTTTCTGTTTCCCTAATAGTCGCTTTTACTGATCCGATAAGAATTTTAGCTTCAACTAATATTGGAATTCTATTCTGATCATCGCTAACCCAAACAAATAAATCTTCTCCTCCTCTAAAGATAGTCCCTTCAATTAACAAAGCAGAGAATTTTATTGTTTTGAATTTTTGCTTATTATGCGTTTTTATTATTTCTTTCCCAAGATACCTAATATATAGGTTAAATATCTCATTATCAATTATCATTCGAATTGGAATGGTATCGTTTATTGCGTACTTTTCAAAATCGAGGTTTCGAATATAATACACTCCGGAAATAACGTCATAAATATTTTGTTGAAGTTCCAAGGTGTCTTCTGCATAAGGCTTCTTCGAATTTTCTGTTTGAGAATAAATTAATCTTTCTTTATAATCAAAAGTAAAGCGATTATGAACTATATGGCCTCCTTCGTATGTATTGCGATCAAAAAACAATGGGGCTAAATCTTCTTTTCGGGCATATGATTGAAAATAATCACGAACTTTAAACAACCAGTCATATGACGGTATACTAGATCCATAACTGTTAAAATGATAAACCTCATTTCCTATATATTTAGCTTCATTAACCTCAAATTCAACATTCCCGGCATTAATCCATATAAATCCCCAATTATAAGCTGCATCATAGGAAATTTTTTCACCTACATTGAATACAGGAAATTGATCTACTATATTTTGAGAATTGACAATAAATACTTTCGTAAATACAAGTGTAATAAAAAGAGTGTATGTTTTTAATTTAAGCATTATTAATAAGCCCAAAAATCAAAATTCGATCGATAAGAACTATATCCCGGATTATAAAAAGGTGAATTGTAATTATATGCAGGATTCAAACCATCCATAAATCTGCATTGTATATTAAAATGGAAAGTGTCATTTACTTTATAGGCCACACCAACTGAAACTGTTTTAAAATCATTATCATAGGTTTCTGAAGAATAATTGCTAAAAACCGATTGATCTTCAAGATACACTCCGTCTCCCCAAAAACTCCATTTTTCTGAAAGTTGATAATATGCACTTCCGGAAATTCCATAATTCGACATATTTGAATTTATCGAATATCCCGGTTCTAATCTACTTAACCCTTCCATTCCTGAAAAATTATTTTGCATAAAAATTCCAGTGACTGTAAAATTAAGTTTTGAGCTTGCCCAATAATTAACTGAAGGTGCTATATAAGAATTCATCATTGAAATATCATTGCCAAAGTTATTATAACCTGTGCCAAGTGTAACTGAATATGAAACCCTCTCGTGATGTTTCATTAATGTTGATTTTTTTGGTTCTTCCTTTTTATTATTCTTTGCTAATACAGAAGAATCTAAAGCTTGATAAAATTTAGGTAATAATGGATATACCTGAGAAAACCCTAATGAGTTTAGACCAATTATAACTATTATGACCAAAATTGAAGTTCTCATTTATTCAGTATCTAAGCTATAAAACGAACGATAATGATATTTTGTTTATTGTTACAAATATAAAGATTTAAAGAGAATAATTTTAGCACTGTTTTTTTTATTCGCTTTTATCATAATAATATAATAGTTCGTTACATGGAATTATAATCAACTTGCTGATTATTAATAAATCCGTGCCACGCTTTGCGGATTTATGGTATTTATTTGAAATTAAAAACTTTGGCAAACTCAGCTTAATTTAACTATGTAAGTAATTATCAATAGTCTAATCACTTGCGAAAATTCAACTTTGCCAAAGATTAACAAAGTATTGAAATTATGAGCTTTGGCAAAGCTAACTCAATTTAATCACACAACTAATTATCAGCAGTTTAACTATATGCAAAATTCAACTTTGCCAATGTGAAAATAGTTTTAATTGTCGACAGAATCAACACGTGAAACTTTTAATATTCCTTTTTCTTGTTTTAATTTTGATATTAATCCTTCAAGATGTTTAATGCTTTCAACAACTATTTTAAGTGTTCCATCGAACATTCCGTCAATTGAATCTATTGCAATCGATCGCATTTGAACTTTCAGATCTTTAGAAATTACTGAGGTTATTTTATTCAGCATTCCTACCTCATCGATACCTGTAATTTTAATTGTTGCTTGAAATGATTGTTTGGAAGCATATTTTGACCACTGTGCTTTTAAAATTCTATAATTGTATTTTTCAATTAATTGTCTGGCATTAGGACAACTTGTTCTATGAATTTTTATTCCTTCGCTCACCGTAACAAATCCAAAAATAGAATCACCTAAAATTGGGTTGCAACATTTAGCTAATTTATAATCAAGATTACTAAGTTCATCATCAATTAACAATAAATCATTGCCGGCACTTGACCCCTTTTCTTTTAACGAAGTTTCTTTTTTTTCTAAAACTTCTTTTACAGTTTCTGGTTCTTTTGAATCCTCATTTAAGAAATCCTTTATGTCTTTTACATCTATTTTTTCAGTAGCAATAGACTGATATAAATCAACAGGCTTTTTAAGCTTAAATTGTTTTAATAATACTTCTATTAATTGATCGTCAAATTTTATTTTCCAATTTTTCAATCTTCTTTTTAACAACTCTTTACCTGCTTCGGCTTCCTTATATTTTTCTTCGCGTAATGTGGATTTAATTTTGGTCTTTGCCTTTGATGAAACAACAAAATTTAACCAATCCATTTTAGGTTTTTGAGATTTAGATGTTACAATACTTACTTGATCTCCATTTTGTAATTGCTGTTTTATGGTTGCGTTTTTATGGTTTATCATTGCACCAACACAGGTATTCCCGACATCAGAGTGAATATCATATGCAAAATCAAGAACGGTAGATCCTGCAGGAAGTTTTTTTAAATCACCGGTTGGTGTAAAAACAAAAACTTCTTTATTGTAAAGATTTAATTTTAAATCATCAATTGTTTCGCAATTGGCAACGCTATTAGACTCTATTCCTTCTCTGACTTTTTGCATCCACTGATCTATTCCTTTTTCAGCTTTTACTCCTTTATAGCGCCAGTGTGCTGCATATCCTTTTTCGGCTATTTCGTCCATTCGTTGAGTTCGAATTTGAACTTCAACCCATTTGCTTTCGGGCCCAACAACGGTAGTGTGTAATGATTCGTAACCATTGGTTTTAGGTATTGAAATCCAATCGCGTAATCGTTTTGGGTTTGGCTGATAAAAATCGGTGACAACAGAGTAAGCTCTCCAGCAATCTGCCTTTTCTTTCGTTGGTTTTGAGTTTAAAATTATTCGAATAGCAAAAATATCATAAACCTCTTCGAAATCTACATTTTGCTTTTTCATTTTTTGCCAAATGGAATATACCGATTTTGGTCTTCCTTTTATCTCGTAATCAACTTTTTGTTCCTTTAACTCCTTTTCTATTGGTGCAATAAACTTTTTAATAAAACGCTCACGCTTAGCGGTTGTATTCTTTAGTTTTTTTATTATTTCTTTATACTTTTCATTTTCGGTATACTTTAAAGATAAATTCTCTAACTCCGATTTAATATTATACAAACCCAAACGATGTGCTAATGGAGCGTACAATGAAAATGTTTCCAATGCAGTTTTTATCTGATATTCTTCGGGCATATTGCTTAAACTACGCATTGTGTTCAACAAAATAGCCAGCTTAATTAAAATTACCCTAACATCTTCCGCTAAAGTTAAAAGCATCTGCCTAAAATTTTCTGCTTGATTGGCTGATGTTTTAGTTGTTATATCAGAAATTTGAACCAAACCATCGACTATTAACATAATGGTTTTATCAAACTCTTTTTCTATTTCTTTTAATGTGATTTTATTTTCGATAACCGTTTGATACAATAAAGTAGCAGCAACCGATCTTGTTCCCAGTCCAATTTGATCAACAACTATTATCGTTGTTTCCAGAATATCTAAAATTACAGGATTACCTGTAGCTGAACGCTGACCCTCAAAAACATCTACTGAAATATCCAGCGCTTTTCTAATTAATTCAAGCTCCTTTTTCTTCGTAAAATCCTCGGATAACTGTAGTAATTCTTTGTATTTATTAAGGATTATTTTTCGTTCTCTTTCTGTAATTTTTCCTTCGGTTTTTTTATCGAAATTTATTTTTGGTAACATTTTTTATAATAATAGTTCGTTACATTTTTGTAATAGTTTGAAATTAAGAACTTTGGCAAATCTAGCTTAATTTAATCATACGACTAACTATTAGCAGTTTGACCATTTGTAAAATTCAACTTTGCCAAAGATTAACCAAGTATTGTTATAATATTTTGAAATCGTCAGCATCAAGGAACACGGGAAATTTTTCCCTAAATTGGTTCAACTCTTCTAACGATAAATCTGCATTAATTATTTCATCTTTATAATCATTTGCCTTTGTAATAATTTGACCTTTTGGGTTTATTATAACTGTGTCACCCGAATATGTTATTCCTTCTCCATCACTTCCAATACGATTCACTCCAATCACATACGACTGGTTTTCAATAGCTCTTGCTTTTAAAAGAGTGTTCCAAACTTCTCTTCTACTTTCAGGCCAACTTGCAATATAAATTAATAAATCGTAGTCATCTTGATTTCTACTCCAAACCGGAAAACGTAAATCGTAACATATAAGTGTACAAACTCTCCATCCATTATGTTTAAAAATTGTTTTACTTTCTCCTTTTGTGAAATCTTTATTTTCCTTCTCCATGCGGAATAGATGGCCTTTATCATATGTATAATATTCTCCATTGGGGAACATTGTAATACATCGATTATAGAAATTCTTATCTTCCTTAATAATTACACTTCCAATAAGAATCTTATTGTGTTTTTTAGCTTGTTCTTTCATCCAATGAAATGTTTTACCTTCCATTGGTTCAGCCATTTCAGCAGCGTTCATTGTAAAGCCGGTAGTAAACATTTCCGGTAATACAACTAATTCTGTATTTTGAGGTAATTGATTTAGTTTTTCAGAAAATTGTTTCAGGTTCTGATCAATATTTTCCCAAACCAATTCGGTTTGAATACAGGATATGTTAAGATTGTTTGACATTTTAATTTACTTTTAAATTACATTTCTTTAAAATTAACCACAAAGCACACAAAGCTTTTTCGCAAAAGACACAAAGATTATAACTGCTTTATTGTTTATTATTCTCTACAAATGAACCTTAGTGTTAAAATTCTACGCCATTAAACAAGATAAAGCCACACAATAAAATTTAGATTTTTGGCTTTCGCTGCGAGACATAACAACCACAGGCTTTATTGTTCCCTGAATTAGTCCTGCCAATTCGCCACCACCAAACAACATTAGTCCTTTGTAAAAACTATTAGCGGATTCCAATGATGGGAATATTAAAGCATCGGCTTCTCCATTAATTGGAGTTGGAACTCCTTTGATTTTAACGCTTTCTTTATCGCAAGCAAGAAACACATCCAAAGGGCCATCTATTGTGCACTTTGGAATTTGCCCACGATCAACCATTTTGCAAATCTGGGTATAATCGGTACAATAATGAAAACTGTCGTTTACTTTTTCTGATGCTCCAATTAATGCTACTTTCGGATTCTCAATCCCAAATTTCTTTGTCATTTGAACGGTATAATTTACCATTGCAATTTTCTGTTTTAAATCAGGATAAGGAATAACTGCTGTATCAGAAACAAATAAAAGTTTATCATATTTCGGCAGTTCAAGTGCACAAACGTAAGTCATTACAGCTTTAGGAGGTAATAATCCTTCTTCTTTATCAAGAACTGCTCTAAGAAATTTATCTGTACCAATTAATCCTTTCATTAAAACATCGGCTTCATCATTGCGAACCATTCTTACAGCTTCTTTTGCTGCTAAAGTATGATCGGGAATGTCAATAATGTGGAATGATTCAGGTTTTGCATTTTCTAGAATTAAAGCTTCCTCAATTTTGTTTTTATTCCCAATAAGAATTGGAGATGCAAATCCTTTTTCTTTGGCTTCGATTAGTGCACTAATAGTATTTTCATCTTCGGCAACGGCAACCGCAATTCTTCTATTTACGCCACTATTACATAGATGTTGTACCATCTGATCTAAGGATGTTATTGTATTCATATGTTATTTTTTAAATTCTATCTTATTTATTAATTATTCGAAACTAATATTTTATAACGAATTTTAAAAGCTTCAATGTATAATATGAAATAAAATATTGTAGTAATATAAAACAAATTTCAATTAAGGATTTTTAATTAAAAAAAAACTTCTTCTATTGAATCATATGCAAAAAGGCTTGTATCAACGTGATACAAGCCTTATCTATAACTAATTAATATTTTTTTATGCAGCAACTAGTTCTTTTACGTCAACAATTATTTCTGTAGTATTTTTAAGATTATCACCAACCGGGCAACGATCAAGAATTGCTTCAAGCCATATTTTCATGGTAGTTTCATCAATATTACAAGCAGGTTTTAACATCACTTTGATTTCTTTATAACCTGCACGATCTTCAAAAGACTGGCCAAATAAACGTGCAGGATTAAGGCTTCCAACTAAATCAATTTTTAAGCCTTTTAATTCAAATCCTAATTCTTTTGCACAAACGTGAGCCATAACATTTAAACATCCGGCATATGCTGCTAAAACAAACTCAACTGGATTAGCTCCTTGATTGGTTCCACCTAGATCTGTAGGCTCATCAATTACTAATTCAAAACCTCTTGCTTTAACGATAGTTTTTGTAGGATTTTCACTATGAGCTTTAACTCTAAATTTTAAATCTGCCATATCTATATAATTTTTATTGTTATTAAATTCACAACAAATGTAAGTACTCGTCTTTTTTCTGTGAAACAATTAACATAGTTTTATAACACCTTATATAATTGAATTATTTATACATTATGATGTAATTTTGCATCATATAAAATACAATTTAATTACTTGTCAAAAACAAACTACTTATACCATGCTAGAAGGATTTGGAAAGAAGGGTGTAAATAAACAGCCAGATATAACAACAGCTAAACAATGTTTAGAAGTTTTAACTGATGATGAGAAACAGGAACTCTTTGATAATAAAATTGAAATTGAATTTGAAGCTGGCGAAACCATTGTAAAAAAAGGCTTTGTTGCCAGCAATATCTTGTTCCTTGAAAAAGGACTTGCCAAACTTGATGTTGTAACTGATAATCATACTTCAACAGTTAATATAGTTGCTCCACAATCTTTTGTCGGACTTATTTGCACTTTTGCCAGCCACAATTTTGAATTTTCGGCTATTGCTCTTGAAAAAACTACAATTAGTTTATATGACATTGACTTATTTGAGAAATTTGTCCGTCAAAACGGAGAATTTGCATATCACATAATAAAACATATGTCGGCTACAACAAAAGAGTTGGTGCATCGTATGTCACGTTTTATTCATAAAAACATTGAAGGGTCGATTTCTATTCTACTTTTAGATTTTAGTGATATTTATAACTCTGATACTTTTATTCTTCCAATAAATCGGAAAGAATTAGCCAATATGTTGGGCTATTCGAAAGAGAGTGTTATTAATACCTTATCAAAATTTAACAAAGAAGGTATTCTTGAGGTACACGAGAAGAAAATAAAAATTTTAGACAAACAAAAACTAATTCAAATTGGTGAAATAGGTTGATGTTATTCAAATTAATAATTATTAACCAAATACTTTCTTAAGTAAATCCGTTACACGTGCCACTGGGTTCTTTCTAATCTCAAGTTCTTCTTTTGCAATTTGTACAAATAAGCCATCAATAGCTTTATTCGTAACATAATCTTCTAAATCAGGATTTACCTTTTTTACAAAGGGAAGTTTGTTGTACTTAGAAAAAACGGTATTCCAATATTTAGTTGCATTCACTTTTTCGAGCGAAACTATTATTACCGGTTTAAATTTTTCCACTAGCAGCATTCTAGTATGATCCTCAAGATAACGACTTGCTGCATCATTTTCACCATTTACTATATTCAGTACATCTTTTAATGTTAATTCTTTTATCGCCTTAACAAATATATCTTTAGCACCATTTGCAGCATCTTCAGCCGCTCTGTTCATTGCTTTAATTGCATTATCAACAGCTTTATCCTGACCTAGTCTTCTAAGTTTATCTTCTACCGACTTTGCTTCTTTTGGCATTGGAATTTTAATTTCGGGATCTTTAAGATAACCATCCGTTTTTGAAAGTTGTTCTACTCCTTTTTTTATTCCAATTGTAAGTGCTTCTTTTAGTGCTTTACCAGCTTCCTCTTCTGTAAAACCGGTTTTTGAAGTTTCTTCAATTACATTTTCGGCTGCCTTTTTCAATTCCTTAAAAAATTGAGCATTAGCCTGAATGCTAATTAAACTTGTGACAAATATTATAAAAACTACTTTTTTCATAATCTTAATTTTAAATTAACAATTTCTTTTACGTTTTTTTCTTTTTGCTCCTTTACTTCCTAAGATTCCCCATCCTCCACTACCAAGAATGAAGCCAAATGCATACCAGGCACCATTATTATTTTGTGCAAAAACCGTTACATCATCACGAAACAACATGGCAAGCAAATCAAAGGGAGCAATAATTCCATGCCATAATCCACCCCAGAAACCATATGTTTGACCTTTAAGGCAAGCATCAACAATTTCATTATTTGCACAAGCCGAAAAAAATATCAAACTTATAAAGACAATAATTAATAACTTAATTGTTTTCATTTTCTTTTCTTTTAAGATAAATTTCAAATGAATATCACAATTTAGTTTTTTTTAGAGTAAACTTAAACCATTTATTAAATAAATTATCTAAAAATAAATTCACTCCATACTCAAAAAAATAAAATATGAAAGCAATTTTAAAGTCTGTAAGGATATTTGTAGTAGTAGCTGCGATATTTATTTTCAATTCTTGCAATACTAAGCTTATAAACGAAGATATTATTAGGCTTAACTATTCAAATGATGAAACCCCAAGCTATTACCAAGTAATTGAAATGTATCAGGAACTTGCGAATAACTTTAAAGAAGCTAAATTATTTGAATATGGTGTTACTGATGCAGGGAAGCCTTTACATTTATTTGTTATATCGAAAAGTAAAGATTTTAATCCTGAATCAATTAAACGAGACGGAAAAACCATATTGTTAATTAATAATGGTATTCATCCCGGAGAACCATGTGGTATTGATGCCAGTTTGCAATTTGCCAACGATATTTTATTGAATAAGAATAATTTGCAAGTGAATTTAGACAATACTGTTTTATGTATTATTCCGGTTTACAATGTTGGTGGAGCTTTAAATAGAAGTCATTACCACAGAACGGGTCATCTTAGCCCAAAAGAAAGTGGGTTTAGGGGTAATGCTAAAAACCTCGATTTAAACCGTGATTTTGTGAAATGTGACACTAAGAATGCGGTTGCTTTTACAAGCATTTTCCAAGAATGGAAACCGGATGTTTTTCTTGATACTCATACCACAAATGGATCTAACCATCAATATACACAAACGCTTATTGCACCTCAACATAATTCTATGCATCCAATTCATGGAAATTTTTTAAAAGATGTTATGCTGCCTGAGTTATACGAAAATATGAAAAAGGGAAACTATGAATTGATTCCGTATGTTATTCCTTATGATCAATCACCCAGAAATTCTTATGACCGGTCTCCTAAAAAAGGAATATTATCTTATGTACAAACAGCTAAATTTTCATCGGGATACACGCAACTATTTAATTGCTTAGGTTTTATGACTGAAAATCATATGTATAAAACATATTACGACAGGGTTATGTCGGCTTATGATTTTATAGGTGAATTATTGATTTTCACTGACAAATATTCAAATGAAATTGTTGAAAATAAGAAGCAAGTTGATAAAGCTATCAGTGAGCAAGAAGAATTTAACTTAACATATACTTTAGATACAACAAATTATGATCGCATTGAATTTAAAGGATATGAGTCTGGTTATTTCAAAAGCCCGGTAACAGGAGTTGAACGATTTGGTTATGATTTAACAAAACCTTACACCACAGAGATAAAATTTTACGATTACTATAATCCGATCTTAACAATTAAAAAGCCTGTATATTATGTTATTCCTCAAGCCTGGAACGAAGTAATTGAACGTTTTAAATTGAATAAGATTGAAATGAGGCAACTTGCAAAAGATACTTCTTTACGTGTTGAAGTTTACTACATTGAAAACTTTGAGGACGAGCAATGGCAAAATAATGGCCATCGAGCACATAGAAATGTTGAAGTTAAGAAGGAGGTTCAAGAAATTAACTATTATAAAGGTGATTACATTATTGAGGTAAATCAAGCATCGAACAGATATATTGTGGAAATGTTAGAACCTAAAGCTCCTGATGCTTTTTTTGCATGGAACTTTTTTGATCCATGTCTTGAAACAAGAGAATATTTCTCATCGTATGGTTTTGAAGCAAATGCTCTAATTTATTTAAACGAACATCCTTATTTTAAGGCTGAATTTGAAAAGAAAAAACAAGATGATTCTGAGTTTGCCAACAATCACAGGGCTCAATTATCTTATATTTATTATAATACTGAATGGAATGAAGTATCTTACAAAAGATATCCGGTGACTCGTATTAATGATAAGGTTAGGCTTCCTTTGCAATAATGAAAATAGCAAATTTAAAATCATCAATTTTATCCACAACTTAACGAACCGCTGTATATGTGACTGAGATAGAAATGTCAGGGGGACATTTAGAACAAACGAAAGGTACGCAGCATGCGCACACAATTACGAGAATAATTAGGGTGTGAGAACTCGGTCAGTAGGCATTAGACTACTGACTCGCTACGATTTAGTTTATTATTCATTTTTCAAAATACGGTTCTAAGTTGATTATCTTATCGTTCTCCAATAAATCGAAGTATAGTTTATCGCCGACTTTTAATTTTTCTAATGTTGATTGCAAGCGGTAATTAGTTATTTGGAAAACATATTCATGACTGTTTGATTGTACAATAACCGTTTTATCTCTTTCACTAATTCCAGCAATATTACCAATGCAATTTTTCTCTAAAAATTTCACACTTTCAGGTTTTGCATTTGCAAAAATATCTTTATAATATTGTCTTTTAGGATTTAGAGCAATAGCTTCTTTTAACTTAAGTTCTGACTTTGAATGCCCTGCAAACTTGTAGGTCAAAGCTAGCTCTAAAAGTATATAATCTTTACAATATTTTTTAGCTGCTTTATGTGCAAAATCCCATGCTTTTTCAATATTACAAAAACGCAATAAACGATTAAACTGGTTTGCAATAATTGGTGATGACAATGCAATCTTTTCCGCACTTGAATAGTCAGCATCTAAAAATAACAAGCCTTCGTTATGTTGTTTTAAGTAAAAGCAAGCTTCGAGATATGCAGCATAATTATATTGTATTTTTTGTATTTTTATTTGATTTTGATTTTTTAAATAATTGGATAATTGATTTTTAGCCTTGCGATATAATCCTTTTTTTATATATACTTCAGCTAATTGCTGAGGGAAATATTTATCATACGGGAATTTTTTCAAACCCTCTTTTGCATATCCCTCTGCATTATCTAAATCATTTTTTCTTAAATAAATCCTGACAATTTCAGTAATTGGGTGAGGGTCATTTTGTTCCAATTCAATATATCCCTTCAAATAACAAATTGCTTTATCATATTGAGGACAACCATTTAATGGTAAAAACTGATAGACTTTTGCTAATTCTAATCTTGCATATTTATTTGTACTGTCAAGAGTAAGTATTTCCAATAAAATCTGTTCAGCTTTTTTATTTTCTCTAATTGTTCTGTAAATCCGCCCTAATTCGAGTCTTGATAATAAATCATCTTCATCTTGTTCTAATCTTGACCTTAAGACACTTATAGCCTCTACATTACGACGTTGAGCAAAATATATTTTGCCTAAATTCAATTTTGCTTCTGGATTTTCTGGTTGTTCATTTAAGCACTCAGTAATTAATTCTTCTGCTTTAATTAAATTATCTTTATTTTCAGCATATGTTTTACCAAGTTCTAATTTACTGTCAAAGTGATTTGGTTCTTTTTTCAGGTTAGCTAAATATTTGCTTTCTGCAAGTCTGTATTTCCCAAGTAATGAATAGGTTTTGCCTAACTCTAACGATGTGTATATATTATCAGGCTCATCCTCCAATGCCGAAATTAAAATCTCTTCTGCTTCTTCATATTTTTGAATTATTTGATAAACCTGTCCTAATTGTGTTTTTGTATAAGCACTATTGGGTTCCAATATTAAAATATCTTTTCCTGTTTTTATTGCTTTATTATATTCTTTGTTTGAAATATGAAGTTTTAATAGTTGGTAAAAAGCGCTTTTGTTATCACTTTCGAGTGCGATAACTCTATTTAAAAGCTCTTCTGCTTCCGTATATTTTTTTATATTAATGTAACATTTTGCTAATTCTATTTTTGGAACTTGTTCATCAGGTACTATTTCACACCATTCAATTAGAATTTCTTCTGTTTTGGAGTATAGTTCCTGTTCATTATATATTTCAGCTAAAGCTGACCTTGCATGTACTGATTTTTCATCAATCTCCGTAATTTCTAATAAAATCTGTTCGGCTTTCTCATACTTTTTCCAATGCTGATAGATTTTGGCTAATTCCGTGCGTGGATGTAATCCTTTGGATTCAAGTTCGATGTATTCCTTTAGATACCGTTCCGCTTTCTCATACTTTTTCCAATGCTGATAGATTTTGGCTAATTCCGTACGTGCCTGTAGATTATTTTTATCGATCTCCAGTAAATCTAATAAAATTTGTTCAGCCTTTGTATAATCATTGTTTTGCTGATAGACTTTGGCTAATTCCGTGCGTGGATGTAATTGCTTATTATCAATTTTCAGACTTTCTAATAAAATCTGTTCTGCCTTTGTATAATCATTGTTTTGCTGATAGACTTTGGCTAATTCCGTGTGCGCCTGTAAGTTTTTTTCATCTATCTCCAGTAATTCTAATAAAATCTGTTCCGCCTTTGTATAGTCATTATTTTGCTGATAGACTTTGGCTAATTCAGTGCGTGGATGTAATCCTTTAGGATCAAGATCAATGTATTCCTTCAAATATTTAATGGCTTTTTCTAAATCTTCGGGTTTTCCTAATTGCTGATAGACTTTGGCTAATTCTACACGAGCCTTTAAGGCATTAGGATTTAAGAGTATGTGGTTGTTCAAGATTTCAACCACGTTCTCATTATTGATTAAACCATTAAGATATTCACATTTTTTAAATTCCCGATTTCTATATGTCCACAGGAAAAGGTCTTTGCTAAATTCATCGTTAATGTTTTGAAAAAAATATTCATAAATTTTTTTTACCGAATTTTGTTTTGCTTCTTCTTCGATAAACCACTCAGCAATAGTTTCGTGCCGTAAGTATAAATTATCATTAATAAGATATATTGGTTTATTTGGATTTTCGTCAATGGCTTCAGTAATTTCTATTTCTGTGCAGTCTTTCATTAACATGCTTTGGGCACAAAATTTCGTTGTAATACTATTACCAAACTGGTAAAATGCGGCAACCATCAAATACAAATGCTTTAAAGCTTTTTCCTGGCTTTTTGATACATAATTATCCCAATCAGCCCAATCGAAACGGTATTTAATCTTTTTCTCTCTCGCTAATTTTATTATTATGGCATATATACGTTCGGTAATGCTTTTTCGTTGTCCTTTTTTATTGGTTAAGAATATCCTTTTAGCTTCATCTTTTGTTTTAATATCAAGATTAGGATTTTCTGTTTTTAGCAATCCAAAAACTTTTTCAAAAATAGCTTCTGTTTCATATTTTGTTTTTATAAAATTTAATATAGCATTGTTGTCAAATATATTCTCAAATTCAGAGAAATTAATAATACTATCATACCTGAAATTGCGCTCGGCAATAACACAAATAAATTTATATTTTTTAAATTTAGAGCTTATTAATTCAGCATTTTCAATTAGTACTTCTGCTTTGTCATATACATCATCAATAAGTAATAAAACGGGGAATGTCTTTTCTGTTTTATTAATCTCACTTTCAATAGTCTGCCTTATTTTCTCTAAAGCACCCTCTTTTATTGTTTGGATATATATTACAAAATAATCATTCTGATATTGTTTTGCTATATGATGTAAAAAAGTTGATTTCCCTTCACCTCCTTTTGAGAGAATTTTAATAAGCGACAAATCCGAACAAGCATTTAAGCTTGTATCAAACTTTTCGTTTGTTAATTCATCAATAACATAAAAGTTGTGCGCTACAACCTCTCTCAATCTTGTCTTTTGAGCATCTGTTCGTAAATAGTAATTTTTCAAACGGCTAACATCCGTTTCATCCTTAATTTTATTCCAGAAAATATCGTTGATTATGAAGAAACCGTCATCTTCGTTTGGTATATATTCTGAAAATGGTTTTGTTGAGTGTGAGACAGCGTTACTTATAAGTATTTTTAAATCATCTTTTATCTCATCCGCTTTTGAACTATTACCAGTTGTTATTTCATGAATATTATCTACTTTTTCATTGATTTGGCTTACGACTTCCTTTACTTCAATTATTTCATTATGCAAGACAGCAAATTCTACTTCAATATTATCCAAATATTCAAAAGTATTAGATGCAATCTCATCAAATTGCGCTATAATTTCATCAAACTTAATCGTTAATTGAAGCTGATCTGTTTTAATGTCACCAAAATATTTTGGAATATCTGCAAGCAATTGATTTTGAAGTAATGTTTTAAGATGTTCGTTTTCCGAAATGCCTTTAGTTAGGTGCCAAATATACAATTCAATCCAAAAAACTGTTTTTCCATTGTAGAAGCAACCATTTGCAATAAATTCCTTGAATTTATCAATTTTAAGATTTGAATTTTTAAGTTCATTAATAAGTTGGTTTTCAAGCTCTTTTCGATAGTTCTTTGCTGATGATTTATCTGTTTCAATAGTTTCAAATGAGTCAATTGCTAAATCCTCTAAATTCCAATCCTTTGGTATAGTAGCATTTTTTATTTCAGTTGAAATATACTTTTGAATTTCAACAATGTCGTCAATTAAATTTTGGTTGGTTATTGATAAATAATTTTTATTATCAATGTTTAAATTTTTCAAGCAAATATGACAATAATAATAAGAAGAGTGTAGAAATGCATTGCGAGTTACAAAAGCCAAATCTGTGATATACGGTTTAAATTGGTTTGATTTACTGCTAAATAATTTATGTGTCTTATTCAAACCAGAAACAAATCCAGCGTCCATTCTATTTCCAAGAATTCCGGAATAAAATATTTCCAGAGTTTTATATAAAGTTGTAAGACTAAAAAAATCCATGTTATTTAATTTATTATCAATGTTATTATTTGATTAAACCTAACATCTTTATATACCCACCTTGCCTATTTATATTGTGGATATATCCGATTTGTTTCGTTATTGTTTGTATTCAGGAATTAAAATTACTTTGCAATAAATAGGTTAGATTCTTTACCTTGCTTGTAACTTGATATTATAGCAAATATAGTTTAAATAATAGTTTTATATCTAAATGCAAAACCATAAACAATAAAGTTGAAAATTATGAGAACAAATTAGATTATATGATACATTACAGGTTTTGTCAGTTATGAGATGTTAAAGCGTAATAATCTAAATATAAAGAAATCCTAAGGTGCACTGGCGAGATTATCATCTCGTCAACCGCTTATTCAATTGAAAACTGTTTTTCAAATAAAAAAGCCTGATATTTAATATCAGACTTTATAATAATTTTTAAATATGAGGTGTTTTTCTGACTACAATATAAATGATCCGACAGCTTTTTCACATCCTTCCCAATTAACTTGAATTGTTGAGTCGCTATTGATATGGTCTTCAGGTGTCAGCAATTCAGGGAATCCTTTCCACCCTTGTCCTGAAGGCCCGAAAAAGTCCCCTGATTTAGCATTTGGATCCATTGCTGCTCGGATAATTCCAGTAGCACCATCCTCTGCGGTCTGGGCACTAAGCATTAACTCAGATTTTTTATCCATACCTCCATCTTCAGCTGTGGTAATCTGAAGGTTGGTTAGGGCTAGTCCGGGATGTGCCAACAATGGAATAACATTAGTAATGTTTTCTTTTTCTAAACGTTCTTTTAATCCATATGTGAATGCGCAGTTGGCTAGTTTGGTTTGATGATAACGCTCCCATCTGGGCCCTTGGAAACTCATATTTTCTTCGGTAGTTCCATTACCACCTAAATTGCCACCTTTTTTCATGAAGTAATTCATGTTTAATGGACTACCTAATCTGGCCATAGAAGTATGATTTACAATTCTTGCCTGTGTGCTTTTCTTCAACAGTGGAAACAATTCCTTGGTAAGAAGAAAGTGAGAAATGACATTGGTTTGCATTTGAACGTCATAGCCATCAACAGTAGTTATATCCTTTAGCGCCATTACTCCAGCATTGTTTACTAAAACATCCACCACATCATATTTTTCCTTAATTGCTTGCGCTGCATTACGAACACTTTCAAAGCTTTGCAGGTCGCAGGCAATAGCATTGAATTTGCCATTTGGAACTAATTCATGCAATTGCTTAAGAGCATGAGTAGAACGTTCACTTTCACGATTAAGGAGAATAACTTTAGCTCCTTTTTGGGCTAGCTCTCTAGCCAATACAAAACCTGTTCCACTGGTTGTGCCGGTAACAGCTACTACTTTATTGCTCATATCCTGTGTGTGATTTTCAATCACATCTTTCAGATGAACTGTTTCAATTTGATTTGTCATAATACTTTATATAAAATTTGATTTTTTTTCCGCTGATTCAAGATTCAGTATTAAAATCTGCTTGAGAAACACAGATTGCAGAATTGTAACAAAAAACCTTAGAAATTGTTTCCAACTTGTTGTTATTACAAAAATGTTCGTTTTATAGACACAACAATTTAAGATATAGGGACAAATTAGATTAAATGATACATTGCATGTTTTGTCAATTATGAGATGTTAAAGTGTAGTAATTATACCTAAAAAAATAAACGCTGATAATGCGGATTTCAGTAAATACCGAAAACGCTGATTTTTTTAGAAAAAATCATTTATCTCTCATTATATACATTTGAAGGTTTTTATCCGTTTTATCCACGTTTCGCCAGTTTGGCGAATCTGTTTCATCCGCGTTCTATGAAATTTTAGGTGAGAATAAGGTTATTCATTATAGAGTATTATTGCTTAAATTTTGAACATCCTCCATACGAATAAACTTAATTGATGAAGTATCTAATTTATTTAACTCAGAAAAAAATTCCAACAATTGATTTTTGTAGTATACATCTCCCTCTTGATGGCATCCATAAACAATTAAAAAAGATTCGTTAGGCTTTTCTTCAATAAGTTTCTGATAATGTTTTATTAATGGTAGCACTGTTTTCTGTGGCGAACAAAAATCAGTTAAGCCACAATTATTAGGAATTTCAAGTAAATTATTAATTTTAAATGCTTGCGAATGAATTTGTATTGCCTCTTGATTATGAAAACGAAGTATATTTTCATTTTTTAAAAAGTCAGTTGCCTGTAAGTTGTTTCCCCATAATTTTATTATATGTTCAGTAAATTTTCCATTTTTATCGCCGTAATCGTCTTGTTTATTTCCATAATTATCTTTACTAAATCCTTGCGATAAAATTGAAGGTGAAACAGCAGAACTATCGTACGTAAAACCCGAATTTTCGACTACATCCAATACGGTATCATTTGCAATCCAGCCTCCTGCTCTAAAACCTTTAATGTTTTCCAATTTTAAGTGCTCACATAAAAGTTTTTTACTTTCGATAATAATTTTTTGGATTTCATCTTTCGAATAAACGGAAAGTGGTACTCCTCTCCCAGTTACATTGTGCTGATATTTTGGAAATATTTTCTTTACAACTTTTTCTTCAAACCAACCGGGTGGGTTATGATAATTTTGCTCTGTTCTAAAGCTTACATCCGGAACATGGTTTATCAATTCTTTGTAACAATGGATATGTAATCCTACTTCATCGATTGGTTTTATTGCGGTTTTAATTAAATCGCTAGTATTTTTTGTATTGGGGTTTGTTAGAAAATAGTTAGGGCAAATAAAATGAGTAAAAGGAATGTTTTCATCTATTTTATTGCGAATTTTTATTAGATCGTTTATATCATCTAATCTTTCGCCTTCCCAATCTATGGTAATACAGATATATATTTGACCCATATAAGTTTTCTTAAGGATTCCGACATAAAAATAGTGCAAGTTGTCAACGCATTTCAGTAAGCCTCGTTAACAAATGTTAAAGATAACAATTAACATTATAAAACCGCTACACCCCTTATAAATTATGACCCATCGTAGCGATTGGTATTTATTTATTATATTTTAAAAGCAACTATTATAGGTTCTAATTACATCTGGAATATCTTGAATTGTATAAAACCCTGCCCTTACCATATTAGTTGCTTTTTCGCAATCACCTAAATAGTTTTTTACAAATATTTTGAAAGCATCATTAATTCCATTCGATTTAATATGTGTTTCAATAATATCGCTAGAACTTGACGGACGAGTGTTGGGCATATTGTATTCAGTTATATTATTTTTAGTTGGATTGATAATAACATAATTATAATAGTTAGGAAATTTTAAATAATATAATAACCTAGTATCACTTGGAATTGCTGGTTTTTCATAGAGAACAACTTTTCCTGTTTCCAATTTCTTGATAAAAAAAACTCCTTCTTTTGATTTGTGGGAAATATATTCTTCTCCGAGTACCTTGTACCCAAGTATTTCATTTGCTTTTAATATTTTTATAGAATCCTTTTCAGATTTTCCAATACAAAATAAATGACAATTCATTTTTACCTTTCTTTTAAAGGTAAGCAATCTCATTTCTACAGTATCTTTCTTAGTGTATATTATACCATTTGCAAATTTACCTTTACTAAGTAATTTGTCAATATTTGCTATCTGTTTCTCAATATACTTATCATTTTCATTTGAAAAAAGATGAAAATTAAAAAGCAATATTCCACAAACCAAAATGACACTTTCTTTCATTATTCCATATTATATTATTTGCAAAATAAACTTTTGGGAGTCATAAACACTAAATACTAACTACGATTAATTATTAATTTAAATAATAATCATATTATTGCCTTTTTTCAAATCTCCTATTAATCCTAGATTTTATTTCTCCAAAGTCTTATAATAATCTTCTAAAATTGTAGTTGTCATGGGTAAATAAAACTGCCAATAAAATTTATTCGATTTTTTATAATTCGAACCATTAAATAATGAAACCAGATTATGATAACCTTCGAAATAAGCAGTATTACTATTTATAGAATTTTCTGCGAAGTCTCCACCAAAATAATAAAAGTTATAATCATTTTTATGTTCTATTACAGCCGGAAAAAACGGTTTTAAGTTATAATGACGTAATAAAGAATCGCCCTTTGCATTAACATGAATTTTAAAATTCGCCAAGACCTTATTTTTATCACCTGTAAAAGTTATATCGAACCATTGAGGGTAATGCACCATTTCAGGAACTCCAAATCGATCCATGGCTTCTTTTTTTGCCACAATAAAAGGTATTTCCTTGTTTAAATGTGTTCCTTGCTCAAGAATTATAATTGTTCCAAACTTATGCACTAAAACAATCCCTGCATTCTTAAATGGCCACTGATTATTATTTTGTTCTTGATACAAACTCACAATCCATTGAGGGAAATTGCTACCTTGAGCTGTATCAAGACTTGAAAAATATTTCCCTGTCCAGCCACTCCAATTTAAACCAAATAGAGTTTCTACCTTTTCGCAAATTAAACCAGTTGTTGGTGCGTTATATAAATTGAATTCTGTTATTATCAATTTACGCTGTTCTTTCATTTCTTTCAGTAACAGATAATCATTTTGATTTAAGCCCCCGTAAACCTTCTGAGTGTGCTTTACATCTGAAGCTCCCTTTTTATACCACTCGTTATAATATACTCCGTATGTATCGGCATAATAAAGCATATCATAAGTGTTTGCAATTTCTTCAATCTCATGTATTCGAACACTTCTAAAATCGAATTCCTGTGATTTACTATTTAAAGGAAAAAAGCCATAGTAATCTTTATTTACATCATATAATTCACCATTTGGCTTTAAATATCTATTATGATTTAATATCCAGTTAAATGATTTATGTTCATTACGTTCTATGGTTGGAACAGTTTTATCAAGTATATAAACATTTAATGTGTGTTCTGTTTTAAAAAACCACATTAACCAGCTACCAAATAAAGTCAGGATTAATATCCCAACAATGATTATTAAGGTTAATACTTTCTTATTCATCTGTAATTAAGTAATTTAGGTTTTAATAGTTGTTTCAAAGAATTTTAAATATACTAATTATTGAAACATTATCAAACATACAAGACTTCAAATGTTAGTTCCGAGTACTGAGTTTCAAGTTCCGAGTTCCAAGTACAGAGTTTCAAGTTCCAAGTGCTGAGTTTCGAGTACTGAGAAGTGAAGAATTAAAAATTAATAATGAGAAATGAACAATGAAGAATAAATACTGAGTACTAGTTACTAAGTACTAAATTCTGATTAATATTTAATCAACATTTCAACGTTATTGCGTTTTAGGTAAGTTCGAATGATTTGCTGAACATCTTTATTATCGGGATATACTTTAATTATATCTGATAAATTTTCCATGTCGTTGCCTATAAATTCGGTATGGATATAACCAAATCCAATGTATTTGCCATTTTCTATTTTTATAAGGGATTTTTCGTCATCGTTACGACCTGTATCAATAATGAAAAAGTTTTCCCAATTATAAGACAGAACGTCTATCATTTCTTGTGCGCGTAAATTATACTCTTTTGCAGGTTCTTCATGAATACAAGCTCCTTTACAATGTTTTATCTGATAATAAAAACACGCTCCTTTTGATTCGTATAAACCACTTAGTTTCTGACACAACTGATATTTCTCTGATAACAGATATAACCTTTCTCGAGCTTCTTTTGCTGAGTTAAAAGAAACGATCGGGATATCTTTTTTAATGCTATCCATTTTAAAACAAATATAGCCATACTCATCGGTGTAAGTAAAAATTCCAAAATGGTTTGCTGCCCTGCGTTGCTTACGATTAAATTTAGGTTTTTGAATTTTTATTTCATCCGATTCCAGCAAAAGAGCAATTAATTCACTACCGGTTAATTCATATGAAATATTGTGTATTTCATCAACCATTTTTACTGCTCGCTCGGTTTTGTCGTTATTAAAATGAGAGAAAACCCTTGTTCGAATATTTTTACTTTTACCTATGTATATTACATCTCCGTTTTGATCATAGAAATAATAAACTCCGGGCTCTTCTGGTAAATCTTTTATTACCGATGCTTCTATATTATAAAACTTACTAGAACTAAACTGTCCTAAAGATGAGTCTGTTTTTAATAAATGCTCAAAAAGTTTAACAGTTGCTAAAGCATCGCCTGCAGCACGGTGACGCCCATTTATTTTTATTCCTAAATCACTGCATAATTTACCTAAGCTATACGATTTATGGCCGGGAAGGATTTTTCGACTTAATTTAACGGTACAGAGCTTTTCTCTCTTAAAATCATATCCCAAACTTTTAAATTCATTTCGAATAAAATTATAATCAAATGATGCATTATGCGCAACGAAAAAATTCCCTTCGGTAAAAATCACGATCTCTTTTGCTACTTCCCAAAATTTAGGAGCATCTTTTACCATTTCGTTGGTAATACCTGTAATTCGAGTAATATTTGCTGAAATATTTCTTTCGGGATTTATTAAAGTAGAATATTCATTTACAATTTTCTCACCATCGTGAATATAAATTGCAACTTCAATTACTTTTTCGGCAAGAGGACTGAGACCCGTGGTTTCTAAATCAATAATAGCATACATGCTTACAAAAATGCAAATAATGCTTCAATAAAAGTAATTTACTTACAGTAAATATTTGATTAATTCTCTATTTCAAAAATAGTAAGAAGGTGCTCAAAAAAGTCGTTAAATTGTCTATACTTCGACAACGTTCAGTATAGCTGCATAAACATATTGAATTCGCCCAGCCGCTTGAAGCGGCTAGGCGAATAAGATATAATGTTCCTATACAGACCTAACAAATTTTTGAAACCATATAGGTCTAATTTTTATAAAAAGAGGGTGTCCAAAAAATCAGTAAATTGTCAATACTTCGACAAGCTCAATATGACAATTTAATATTAATTCGCTTGTCACACTGAGCCTGTCGAAGTGTTTTTGCTTTAAAACTACCTTTTTTGGACAAGTTCTTAAATATTCAAATTATGCTTAATTACTTTATCCCTGCAAAATATTTCATAAACTGCATTCGCTCGTATGCAGCAGGATTCTTTGCTTTATCTTGGCTCATTTTACCTCTAAAATCAGCTATGGATTTATATTCATTTTGATTCATCCACTTCGATAAATCTTCTAACATATCATTAATTATTGATTTACCGTTTTTATAAAATGCCGATGCTATTTCAACAACAGTCGCACCAGCCAATAATTGTTTAATTACTGCGGCACCATCATGTATTCCTGTTGATGCAGCCAAGTCGCATTCCACACGATTATACATTATTCCAATCCAACGTAAAGATATTGGTAATTCAGATGGAGAACTTGTTACGTTTGTAGATAACAATTCTAAATTATTAATATCAATATCGGGACTATAAAAACGGTTAAATAGCACTAATCCCTTAATTCCAGTTTTGGAGAGTTTTTGTACAAACGCACCAAGATTAGATGAATAGTAACTAATTTTTAATGATATTGGAATTTTAACATGCTTTTTCACCTCGTTTACAACATCAAAATAAACTTTTTCGTTTTCTTCACTAGACTTTTCAAAATCCGAGGGCATTACAAAAACATTTAACTCTAAAGCATCGGCTCCTGCGTCCTGCAAAGTTTCTGCATAATAAGGCCATTTTTCAGCAGACATACAATTAATACTTGCTATTATAGGAATGTTTACTGCTTGTTTTGCATCATGAATTAATCTCAAATAGTTGGTTAAAGAATCATCTTCAACATAGTTATCATAATAATCAAATGTTTCAGGATAAATAGAGGTTTCCATTCTCATATTACCAATATCCTTTTCCAGATCCCGTCTTATTTCTTCCTCAAAAATTGATTTTAGAACAATTGCACCAACCCCGTTTTTTTCAAATTCTTTAATGTCTTCAATTGAATTTGTTAATCCGGAACTAGCTGCAATAATAGGATTTCGTAATTTTAACCCCATATAGCTTGTGCTTATGTCTGCCATAGTTTTTGTTTTTTTATTTGTATTATAATTATGAGTTTACACTATTAAAAATTCATTGATTAATTTAACAATAATTGTTTTCTGATTAACACAAGATTATTAATAATGTTCATCATCAATTTCAATTAAGTAAAAACCTTATATTTAACTTTAGTCAAAATTTATATGCATTTATCACCATATTTTTGCACATGTTTAAAATAATCAGGACTTTTGATTAAATAATTGTTACTATCCTGAATGAGTATCATAAAATCAAATAAGTCTAAGTCAGATCTCAAAAAAGAAGTATCTCTGCTTCGCAAAGAAATTGCGAAGCTAAAAAACATAAATACAGAAAATACTAAATCCATAATTGACAATGCTAATCTGGGTAATTCTATTTTTGAAGATGCAGGAATAGGAATGGCAATTATTGATAATAGCTTAAAAGTTGTAAAATACAATCGAGCATTTTATGATCTTTTTGGATATAATAATAATGAATTAGTTGAAATGACATATCTGGATTTTATTCCGGAAGAAACGAAAACTAAAGCATCACAATTATTTGAAGCTATGTTTTCATCAAAAATATCAAAATATCAAACTGAACAAGTTTATTATAAAAAGGATAAAAGTTTATTATGGCTTAAATTAACAGTAAGTGTAATAAATAATTTAAAGGGAGAACCGGAATATATTCTTGGTATGGGTGAAGATATCACCAAATTAAAAAAACAAGAAAATATACGAAAAGTGGTTTATAATATTTCGAATGCAGTAAACGATTCGCAAAGCTTATATAATCTGATAAATACAATAAAAAGTAACCTAAAATTAATAATTGATGCAGAACATTTTTTTATAGCCTTATATAATGAAATCTCTGATAATTTTAGTGTTCCATATATAATTGATAAAAAAGAATCGTTTAAAACTTTCCCAGCCGAAAAAACACTTGTGGGACTTGTTCAAAAAAATAGAAAGTCGCTTCTTTTTGATTATAAAAAAATTCTTGAACTACAATCTGCAGAAGAAATATTTATTGCCGGTAATGTATCAAAACAATGGTTAGGAGTTCCTTTAATTAACGACGAAAAAGTCATTGGTGTTATTGGTGTTCATAGCTATGATAATGAAAATGCATTTGATGATAATGATTTTATTTTATTAGAGGTATTATCTAACCAGATAAGTGCATCAATTCAAAAAACTAAATCGGAAGAAGCTTTTAAAATTGAGAGAGCTTATTTTAAAGAATTATTTGATAACAGTCCTGAAGCTATTGCCATTGTAGATAACTCAAGTATTATCATTAATATTAATAATGAGTTTACAAAACTTTTTGGATATACAAAAGATGAAGCCGTAAACTCAACTATTGAAGATTTAATTTCAACTCCGGAATCAAAAGACGAAGCACAAAATATAACGATAGAAGTTTCTAAAGGCAAAGTAGTAAAAACCTATACTAAACGTAAAAAGAAGGATGGCTCAATAGTTGACGTCTCACTTTGGGGTACTCCTGTTATGTTAGATAAAGGTCAATTGGCCGTTTATGCAATATTTCGTGATATATCGGAAAGAATTGAATACGAAAATCGACTTGAAAAAGCCAAAATAAAAGCTGAAGAATCTGACAAGTTAAAAACTGCATTTTTAACAAATATGTCACATGAAATTAGAACTCCGATGAATGCAATTATCGGATTCTCTGAATTAATTTCAGATCCGGGTACAGATAAAGAAACGCAGAAAGAATTTACCGAACAAATTTACAATAGTAGCAATATGCTACTGCAATTAATTGAAGATATAATAGATGTTTCACAACTTGACTCCGGTAATATTAAATTAAATAAAAAGAGTGTTAATATTTCCAGCCTTTTAACCGATCTTCATTCAAAATATGAAAAGGAAAAAGAAAAAAAGAAAAACATTGAACTCTTACTTCACAATCCTTTTGGTGATTCCATGGCTTATATCGAATGTGATGCCTATAGATTTTTTCAGATTTTCAGTAATTTACTTAACAATGCTTTTAAATATACGAACAGTGGCTTTATTGAATATGGATTTGATATAAATCAAAAAGATGAACCTGTTTTTTATGTTCGTGATACGGGTATTGGTATTCCTGAAGATAAATCAGAATCAATATTTGATCATTTCACTAAAATTGAAGATAAAAAGATACTATATCGGGGTACCGGAATAGGATTAACAATTACCAAAAAACTAGTTAATTTATTAGGAGGAAAAATTTGGGTTGAATCAAATCTTGATATAGGTTCAATTTTTTATTTTACATTACCCGGGAAAGTTATCTTACAAGAAGCAAGCAACAGTAAAAGTGCTAAGCATACTCATTATAATTGGATAGGGAAAAGATTTTTAGTAGCTGAAGATGACGATATTAATTTTGCTGTAGTTAAAGCTTCATTAACAAACACGCATGCAAATATCCAACGAGTTATGACGGGTGAACATGCTGTACAAAAATGCCTTAATGAAAATTTTGATATCATTTTAATGGATCTTAAAATGCCTGTTCTTAGCGGAATTGAGGCAACAAAGCAAATTAGAAAATTCAATTCGAAAATACCAATTCTAGCACAAACAGCATTTATTCATAATAATGAAAAAGACTTGTGTTTAATGGCTGGTTGCAACGAGTATATTACAAAGCCAACAAAAGCATATGTCCTTTTGGATATAATAAATAAGTATATTTCTAACGCGAAATAAAATCATCCATTAATACTTGTAAAAATGCTTTCCCTTTAATTAAGTCCTGATCAATTTCACCTTCTTTTTTTAATATGCTATTTCCAATATTATCGTAAATCATCCTTGTAGAGTCCGTTATATATGCAAATCCATCATTAAATGCATAAAATGCAAATTCAGACGATTCTTCTAAAAACAAATCTTTACTATAAGCATAGTCAGAGCTCGACATGCCTAATTGATTAAGTAATGTAGCAGGAATATCTATTTGCGATCCTGTTCGATCAATACGCATAATTGTACCGTTTAAGGCACCGCCTAACCAAAGCATTGGTATTTGAAATTTTTCGAAATCATGATTTTGAGATCTTCCCGGTTTATTACTGCCATGATCGGCAACTAATATGAATAGCGTATTATCCCAAAGCTCAGTTTTTTTCACTTTATCGAAGAAATCGCCTAAACAACTATCGGCGTAATATATTGAATTAAGATATTGTGTTGATCGATCTTTTCCTTCAAATACCGGTTTCATTGGCACTTCAAATGGATCGTGGCTACTTAATGTAAATAGAACCTTAAAGTATGGATTCTTATGCTTTATAATATCTTCGTACAAATACTCAAATAAATATTCATCATGAACTCCCCATTTAGATTCATTTAATTTCGAATCGAAATCATCCATGCTAATTACATTATTTGCACCTGAATTGCTTATATAAGAGCGCATATTAGCAAAATCAACATCACCCCCATAATAGTATGATGTTTCATACCCTGCTGTATTAAAACTGTTAAATAAGGATGGTAATGATTCTGTTTTACTTGCGATCTTCATTATCGATGTGGTTGGCTGACCGGGGTATCCGCTTAATATTGAAACAAGTCCTTTATCGCTTCTGCTTCCGTTAGCGTAAAAGTTATTAAATACAATACCTTCGTTTAATAAGGCATTTAAATTAGGCGCTGCATCCCACTTACCTCCGATATTGGTTAAAACTTTTGATGAAAAACTTTCGAGTATTAAAATTACAACATTAGGTTTTTCTTTTGTTATGATTTTTTGAGATTCTCCGTTTTGTATATTTAACTCTTTTACAATTTTGTTGGCAACTTCGTTAGGCATAAAATTATATGTCTTGTCTTGCTTCTTTCTATATACAACCGAATGCATTACATTCCAAACCACATTTATTGCTGCATGATTTGCAAATTTATTTTTGCTGAAATAAACCATTCCAGAATTCATGGGTGCAATTCCAATTCCTCCACGAATAGGAAGTATCATACTTCCAGTTAATATTAACAATACGAAAGGTGTTATTATATTGGATCTTTTAATTTTTAATACTTGATTTTTAATTTTCCGATTGTAAACAAATAATCCGAGTAATACGTAAGCAATTGTTACTATTAATAAGACTATTGCCAACCAGGTTTCTGTTGAAGCCATGGCTTCTTTTGGTTTATCTAAATACAACAGTGGTGTTGCATCCATTCGGAATCCCCAGTTTAAATACAGTTCTAAATCGGAAATTACAATTACCGATGATATAATTAATACAAATACGGTATAAATTCGAAGCACAATATTTATTATTTTACCACTTGAGAAGCTTGTAAACAAGAGAATAAATCCTGCAATAGTAAGAATATATCCTGTAGATGATAAATCCATTCGTAAACCATTAACAAAAACTAGAATCCATTCTTTTATGCTTAGTTCAAACGATAATGAATATTCATAAAACATGAATAATATTCGTGCTATTATAAAATAGCCAATCCAAAAAGCAGCATAGATTCCAAATAATTTTAATCGTTGTTTCATTTACTTGTATATAAAATTAAATCAAATGTAAAATTATTGTTATTTTAGATAAATTTTCAGTTGTGTCCGATAAAAGTACATGGACTAAAGTCCTTTTAGTGTCATTCCCTTTTTCAAGGGAATCTCGTAATTGAATCGTACACAATAAATTATGAGATCCCCAATCAAGTTGGGGATGACAGAGAATGACTTTTGGGTCAGCCTCTATACAAGCTTACAAACCGATTGGGCTTTAGCCCTTTAATTTGATCTTATTTCGAATACAACTGATGAATTTTTAAAAACCCAAATGTAAAACTAATAATTATGAAAAATTCTATCCTTAAATTTTCAATATTAATAATACTTGCAATTGTAATTTTTGTTTTTAATTTCAAAAGTAATTCAATAACTAAGCCCGAATATGTAATTGTAATTCATGGTGGTGCAGGAAATGCAAGCAACAAAGATATTAATGAGGAACAACAAAAAGAATATATTGAGAAACTTAACGAAGCTCTTGCTATTGGAGAAGAAATCTTGAAAAACGGTGGTAATTGCATTGATGCCATTGAAAAAACAATAAATTTTATGGAAGATTGCCCCCTGTTTAATGCCGGCAAAGGTGCTGTTTTTACAAACGATGGACATAACGAACTTGATGCATCGATAATGCAAGGCTGGGATTTAAATGCAGGTGCAGTTGCGGGTGTGAGAGATATTAAAAATCCTATTTCGGCTGCAATTAAAGTAATGACAAACTCTGAGCATGTTTTATTATCGGGTAAAGGTGCTTCTGAATTTGCCGCTGAACAGCTTATTGAGATTGTAGATTCTTCTTATTTTTTTACTGAAAAAAGATGGGAAAGCTTACAAAATATATTAAAATCGAAAAAGCACGGAACGGTTGGTTGTGTTGTTCTTGATAAATATGGTAATCTGGCTGCCGGAACTTCAACCGGTGGAATGACAAATAAAAAATATAATCGTATTGGCGATTCCCCGATAATTGGTGCAGGAACATATGCAAACAATAATACTTGTGCTGTTTCGGCCACCGGACATGGAGAGTATTTTATTCGTTATACCGTGGCACACGATATTTCTGCATTAATGGAATATAAAGATTTAAGCTTAGAAGAGGCTTCAAATATTGTTATTAACGAAAAATTAGTGAATGCCGGGGGAACAGGAGGAATTATTGCTGTTGATAAAAATGGTAATATTTCAATGACTTATAATACAAATATGATGTTTAGGGCTTTTGCCAAATCAACAGGCGAAAAGGGTGTTGGGATTTTTGAGTCAGTGAAACCATAATTTCAGGAACGATAGTGAACTGAAAGTATCCGGTTGAACTGATCCCGAGCGGACTCCACCGAGAAGTTTATCGAAATGAATTCGAGGGATCTCAATTAGTTCAAGCGTCTCCTTGGTATCCGTAGGTATTTTCTCAGTAAAACAATAAGAGGCTATCCTAAAAGCTAGTCTTATAGCAAAAACACTTCGACAAGCTCAGTGTGACAAACTGATTACCAAAAAGTTGTCATACTGAGCTTGTCGAAGTATAGACAACTTTTTGACTTTTAGGACAGACTCTTTTGTTTTCCCAACAAAATATTTATTAATCTTTTCTATTACGATTAATCTCTGGCACTAAATATAAATACTATTCCGAATTTAGTTTGTCAATCATTTCTATTAGTTCATATGCTTTAGGTATGTTTTTGTATTTTTCCAATATTCTCCCTGCCTCTTTTAAATCTTCTTTATTATTTTTAAACAAGCGAACACCCATAATTAACATTTTAGCATAATCAATTTCATATACTCGCGGATTTTCTTTGGCTAGTTCTTTATATAACTTCAAGGCTTCTTCATATTTTTCCAATGCCTGAGAAAATTCATTTTTAGCAAAATGCGAAACCGTTAAATTGCTCAATGTCCTTGCGATATCAGGCAAATAGATTCGTGAATTTTCTTTGGCAAGTTCTTTATAAAAATTCAAGGCTTCTTCGAATTTTTCCAAGGCCTGAGGAAATTCATTTTTAGCAAAATGTAAAGCTGCCAAATTATTCAAAGTTGCAGCTAAATCAGGCAAATACGTTCGTGGGTTTTCTTTGGCAAGTTCTCTTCTTATCTTCAAGGCTTCTTCGTATTTTTCCAAGGCCTGGGGAAATTCATTTTTATCCTTTTGTAAATTAGCCAAATTGTTCAATGTAATTGCTACATCTGGCAAATAACTTCGTGGGTTTTCTTTGGCTAGTTCTCTATAAATCTTCAAGGCTTCTTCGTATTTTTCCAAGGCCAGAGGAAATTCATTTTTAGCAAAATGTAAAGCTGCCAAATTATTCAAAGTTGCAGCTAAATCAGGCAAATACCTTCGTGGGTTTTCTTTGGCAAGTTCTCTTCTTATCTTCAAGGCTTCTTCGTATTTTTCCAAGGCCTGAGGAAATTCTTTTTTATCCTTTTGTAAATTCGCCAAATTGTCCAATGTTGCAGCTACATCAGACAAATAACTTTGTGGGTTTTCTTTGGCAAGTTCTCTTCTAATTTTCAAGGCTTCTTCGTATTTTTCTAATGCTTGGGGAAATTCATTTTTAGCCCAATGTAAAACTGCCAAATTGTTCAGTGTCATTGCTAGATCAGGCAAATAACTTCGTGGGTTTTCTTTGGCTAGTTCTCTATAAAACTTCAAGGTTTCTTCGTATTTTTCCAATGACTGGGGAAATTCATTTTTAACCAAATGTAAATTCGCCAAATTGCTCAATGTACTTGCTACATCAGGCAAATACCTTCGTGGGTTTTCTTTGGCAAGTTCTCTTCTTATCTTCAAGGCTTCTTCGTATTTTTCCAATGCCTGAGGAAATTCATTTTTAGCCGAATGTAAATTAGCAAAAATGTGCAGAAATATAGCTACATCATACAAATATGGTATTGGTTTTTCTTTGGCAAGTTCTCTATAAATCTTTAAGGCTTCTTGACATTGAATGGTAGCCTCATTAAAATAATTAAGTTCTGTTAAGAATATTGTAAATTGATAATAGTTGTTTGCGGAAGGTTCCAATAAAATTAGTTCTTGATATAAAAACTTTGTTTCATTAATAGCAAAAAGAATCTCAGTTGCTTTAATAGATTCTTTTAGTATTCTAATATTCTCTTTTCTTAATTTTTCTTTTCTTGATAAATAGTCATCTTTTATTTTTTCAGCATTACCTTCCTGAAAATTCGTTTGAATATTTTCTAAAAACTCAACAAGACTATCTCCACCTTTTAATTTTAAATTATTAATCTCCTGAGATAAGACCTTATTATGTTCAAAAATTTCAGATATTACAATAAATAACAATTCTTTTTCATCAGATGATATTTTTTTAATTTTATACCATTCATTAATTTTTGATTCTGTTTTATCTCTTCCATTTACAATAGGTAGCTCTTTTATATATTTTTCAATATTGCGCGGGTCAATATTCGCATTTTTTAATAATTCATCTAATTTTTTATTTGTTTCTGAAATCAATTCTATTGATTCGTCTTGTTTCTGATTTATTTCCGTAAGAGGACTTGGAGAAATCTTTTCATAGACGCATGTTGGAATCCAATTAGTAAAAATATTTAATACTATGAATGCAATAAAAGAGCCTGAGAAAAACCATTTTTCTAATTTAGAAAAACTTTTCAATAAGCCTTTCCATTTAAATTTATAAAGAAATTCTAAACGTTTTGTGAAATAAAAATAAACTAGAAATCCCAAGAGTAATACAAATATTATAGATATTATCAGTGTCATTTTTTTCTTAATTTTTCATTTAAGGTGTAATATGTCATTACACCAGATTCATTAACTGTTTACCACGAAGATAATACAAATTGCTAGATTTGTTTTGTGTGTTTTTAAAATAGATAAACAAATATAAGATCTAAAAAGGCAAAAGCAAGACGCTAATATCCGCAAGTATTTTCTCAGTAAGTTGATTATCAAATAATAAGACCTAACAGGTTTCGCATTAATAAGTGTATGTCAATTCGATATAATTGCCTGTTAATCAATCAAAACCTGTTAGGTCTTGCCGATATAAAGGAAACGCGTGCACCTACTGGGAGAAGGCACAAGCGAGATGCTTTCGCCAGTTGGTAAGTAATTAACCGTGGCACGGTTAACTATTATAGATGACATGAAATTATAATCAACTTGCTGATTATTGATATAGGTCTTGCGAATTTAAGCGAGATGCTTGCACCTGTTGGTGAAAAGGAAGTTGCCATTTTTAAATAATTTTTACGATTTTAAAAAGTTTAATTAATCTCAATTGAGGCTGTCCAAAAAGCTAGTCTTATAGCAAAAACACTTCGACAAGCTCAGTGTGACAAGCTGATTAACAAAAAGTTGTCATACTGAGCTTGTCGAAGTATAGACAACTTTTTGACTTTTGGACAGCCTCTTAATATTATTTAATTATTTTGAAGCCAGAGTAAATAATACATTATCTCCATTCCATATATCTCCCGTAGGCAATATATCTTCTCTAAAATGAATATCAATAAATTTATGAGATGCTAAGATTTGCTTTACATCATTTTGAGAAAAAAAATGTGTCCAAAAACGGTAGGTTTCGAGATTTTCATTAGAATCGATAATGATATTTTGAAACAGAATAACTTTTTGCTCTTTGTATAAATACGACTCTGATAGTGCTAGATATGGACTGTCTTTCCAAAATCCGCTATTTGCTGCGTCCCAAGCTTTGGGTGTTGTTTTATTTTCAATGTCATTGTCATTAAGTACATCAAAAATAAACATGCCTCCTTTTTTTAGAACCCGATAAATCAAGCTCAACAGCTTCTCTCTTGCTTCAGGAATCAAAGCTCCTAAATCTGTATAAATAAGAACTACTAAATCATATGTTTCTGCATTCAAGTCAATATTCAGATAATTGGTATTTATATATTTAATATCAAGCTTATTATCTGCGGCAAACTTTCGGGCATAATCTATTGATGATTTGGAAATATCTACCCCTGTAACACTATGCCCTTTTTTTGCAAATAATTCTGTATATAAACCAGGGCCACAACCTAAATCAAGAATATTTAATTTTCCCTTTTCTTTTTGTGTATCTAATATCCAATTGGTTGTTTTTATTATGGTTGACATTTTTCGACTTCCAAGGTCAATGTCCTTATTTAAATGAATATTTAACAATTGCTTTGAAATATGTTTGTCTGTCCACATAAAAGATGTAGCCTTTTCATAAATATTAGGTTTTACAGACTTTGAAATAATATCAGTTATTTTCATTTTGTGATTATTTTTAAATGCCTTAAATCCGCAAGCTGTAGCACGATTTTTATGATAATCAGTAAATAAATTACTTATTACTGTCATCTGTTTAAGTGAGTCGTACCGCAGCTATTTACTTAATAGACAAACGAATAAAAATTCACTTGCGGATATTAGGAATTATTTAAACTACTCATGTAATTTAAGCATGATATAGTCGTTAAAAAGATGTAATTTTTAAAATAAGAGGAATACATAGAAAAAATTTGATTTTCCTATGATTGTTCTCTTTTTCTCCAAGGAATTGGAGTCTGATATGTTTTATAGTGTTTTCAAAGCACTACAAAAATAGAAAAGAATAATGTATTTACAAAATTCAACTAATTTTCATCATTAAAATATTTGTAACAAATCAGTGTCAATATTCATAATTTGAACTTTATAAAAAAGCCACAGATTCACAGATTATAAAAGACTGAAAATATTATAAGAAATTGTTTTAACAAATCCGCCAACTATTTTTGACATTATTATTATTTAAAAATCTGTGAATCTGTGGCAATTATTAGTTTAGATAACACTGATTAGTTACAAATATTTAAAAGGAAAGTAAACCTTTCACTTTTTTATGTGTCAATAAATAAACCTTTTAATTTATTAACATGAGAAAGACCCTTTTAGTTTTAGTAAGCTTATTCATTTTTAGTTTTAATTCAGTTGCGCAGGACGAGGATAGTTCTTTAACTGTAACTGAAGAAAATAACATTTTTCATAACTGGTATAATAAGTCCCCGATTGACGATGTAATTTATGGTGCTGAGGTTGATAAAGCATATAACACCTTATTGAAGGATAAGAAATCAAGCCCTGTAATTGTAGCTGTAATTGATGGTGGAGTAGATATTACACATGAGGATTTAAAAGATAATATTTGGATTAACACAAACGAAATTCCCGAAAATGGAATCGATGATGATAACAATGGTTACATTGATGATATAAACGGATGGAATTTTATAGGGAACTCAAAAGGAGAAAATATAACATATGAAAATTTTGAAGTTACAAGGATTTATAAACTTTACAATACTAAGTTCAGTAATGTTAAAGTAAGTAAGCTTAGTGATGAAGAAAAAGAAACATATAAGCTATATCAAACGGCCGAAAAATCGTATAAAAAGCAGTTAAAGCAAGCTATTCTCGATAAATCAGATTTTGAAGAATATAAAAACAATTACAATACTTCAATAAAAAAGATTTATGAAGCACTGGGTAAAGAAGAAGTCACAATTCTTGATTTAGATAGTTTAAAAGAAAATAATAAGGAATTGAAAAAAGACATCAAAATCGTATTTACCGCTGTTCTATATAATTACGACACTGTGTTTTTTAATGAAATAGATAGCTATTATAACGAAGGTATAGATTATTATTTAAACCTGGATTTTAATCCACGTGATATAATTGGTGATGATGCCAATGATATGGAAACAGTGTATGGAAACAATAATGTATATGGGCCTGATGCTTTTCATGGAACATTTGTATCGGGGATTATAGCGGCTAAACGAAATAATGAAATCGGAATTAATGGAATAGCAAACAATGTTCAAATAATGGCACTTTCAGCTGTTCCAAATGGCGACGAACGGGATAAGGATATTGCAAAAGCAATACGATATGCTACTGATAATGGAGCACAAATTATTAATATGAGTTTTGGTAAAGATTTATCACCTCAAAAACAACTGGTTAACGAAGCAATTTTATATGCAGAAGAAAAGGGGGTATTGTTAGTTCATGCTTCAGGTAACGAAGGCAAAAACATTGATAAGGTAAAACAATATCCTACCAAAAATATTTCTGATGAGAAACAAATTTCAACATGGATTACAGTTGGTGCATCATCAATGAATATGGATAGAAATTTTGTAGCCGGTTTTTCAAATTACGGAGTAAAAATGGTTGATATATTTGCTCCCGGAGTTGATATTAAATCTTTGGCTCCTGAAGGTAAATACGATACCGGTGATGGAACAAGCTACTCTGCTCCTGTTGTAAGTGGTGTAGCAGCATTGCTTCTATCCTATTTTCCTGAATTAACTGCCGATCAGCTAAAATCTATTATATTAAAATCCGCAGTAAAATATCCAAATCATATCGTAAATAAACCATGTGATTATGCTAAAAAGCCGAAAAAAGTTAAATTTGAAAAACTTTCAAATACAGCCGGACTTGTTAATGTTTATGAAGCTATTAAAATGGCAGAAGAATTAAGTAAATAATTAGTCTTTGTAAGCACTTCGAATTCCGATAGCTATCGGAATGTCTTTATCGCTTTCTTATCAAAGACTTAAAGATGGTAATTTTCTTGCGAACGCTAATTACTTTCCTTCCGGCACAGGTTTATATTTTCCAAGTCACACAATACTCGTCAATTTCAGGAGAAGTGATTTCAGGATTCATGTTCGTCCACTCTCCTTTTAGCTTTAATTCCTTACAAGCGAGTTCAAAATGCGACATTGCAATTCCTATATCAAGCTTTTGTAAGTCTGTGCCTTTTCCCATTTTATTATAACCTTGGGTACGTTTTAAATAGAAATGAAAAGCATCTTCAGATTTTAATATACGCCATGGTTGTTTATTTGATGCCGACGGTGCAAGTCTTAGCATTTCTAATGCTTCTTTATATATTCCAGCATCCTTTTTTAAGAATGATTTATTGAACGAATCGGTGAAGAAAATTTCACCCCAATCTTTTCTACTATCAGACTTTGCACCCCAACGAATAATACTTTCTTTAATTGAATATGAGTCGGTTGGAATACCAACAGGAGTAATTGCTGGTATGATCATTTCGCTATCTGTACTAAGAATTTCAGAAATATCAGCTCGACTAAATGTACCGCCTAACCAACAAGTTCCTAAATCCATTGCTGTTAATTGAAGTATAATATTTTCTAATAAAAACCCATAATCTTCGTTTGCATTCGCACGATTCTTTACCTGACCTACGATAAAATATCTTGCTCCAGAAATAAAACCATATGTACCTAATTTTACTTTGTGGTTTTCTTTAGCAATTTTCTTCTCAATTAGTTTAAATTCCACTTTATTTCCAAAGGGTCCGATTGTATAGTTTTGTATAATGGTATTAATCTTCTTGATTTGATCAGCATCTAAATCTTTATTTATAAATTTTCTTTTTGATTGTCTTTTCTTTATTATTTCGATATAAGATGATTCTATTTCCATTCTTTCTACTATTAATTAATTGCAAACTTAATTTATTAAGGTTAACACAAAATATTTATTTCTGTTTATTGAGATTTAGACAATTCTTAAAGTTTAAGTCTTGTTTCCCAGAAAAAACCAATTTTAGATTGACTTTATATTAGCAGTCATTTTTTGTTTGAATTTTCTTTTTACCTAAACTTCATTATTCTTTCAATACGATAAATTTACACCAAATATCCGCAAGTACATTTTCATTCATTTAAATATTAAGTAATTATCCGTTGCACGGTTAACTAATATAGATAACATGAAATTATAATTGAATGCTGATTATTAATAAATCCGTGCCACGCTCGCTCTCAATTCAATGAATTTATAAGCTTTATCTCTTTTTCAAAATATTCTAAATCATCATCAGTGAAATTCATATGCGTAACAAAACGAACCAAATGTTTGCCAAAAGTGACACAAGCTATATTTTTCTCTGCTAAAAGGTTTACAAAATCTGTTGCTAAAATATTCTCCGGCAATTCAATTATTACAATGTTTGTTTCTATTGGATATACTTGTTTTACAAAGCTTTTTCCCTCAAGTATATTTCCTATAGCTTTAGCTCTTTCGTGGTCATCTTTTAATCGCTCTATATTATTATCGAGTGCATAAATTCCTGCTGCGGCAAGGAATCCTGCTTGTCTCCATCCGCCACCCATTACTTTTCTAAATCGTCTGCTTTTATGGATTAAATCTTTATTTCCAATTAGCAAAGAACCAACCGGACATCCTAATCCTTTTGATAGGCAAATGGAAATTGAATCAAATGTATTTCCATAATCTTTTGGTGAATTGTTTGTCTCGACAAGGGCATTGAATAGTCTTGCTCCATCGAGATGAAGCTTTAGATTATTGTTTTTACAAACCTCTTTAATTTTAATAATTTCATTAAAATCATATGTACAACCTCCTCCTTTATTCATTGTATTTTCCAGAGATACCATTTTGGTAATCGGCTGGTGGATATCATTTGGATTATTTATCGAATTTTCAACTTGTTGGGCTGTAATACGCCCCCTGTTTCCATTTAATGTTTTAACTGAAGAAAATGCATTTAAAGCTATTCCGCCACCTTCGTACAAAAAGATATGTGATAGTTGGTCGCATATGATTTCACTACCCGGAGAACAGTGTGTTCGAATGGCTAATTGGTTTGTCATTGTACCCGTTGGACAGAACAATGCTGCTTCCATACCAAACATTTCAGCTACTTTTCTTTCAAGTAAATTTACACTTGGGTCATCACCAAAAACATCATCTCCTACTTCTGCTGACATCATTGCTTCAAGCATTTGTGGCGTTGGTTTTGTAACTGTGTCACTTCTTAAATCTACTTTAACTGGTTTCATTTCGTTTCAAATTATATGTTTCAGTAATCAATGTTAATGATAGCTTTGGTTCTTTGTGTAAACTAAGACAGAGGTTTATTCGCTAATACTCATCTAAAGTTGCTTTATTTTTTGCTCCCTAAAATTTTTTAAAAAATAGGAAAACCTGTGCAAACCAACCAAGAGTTTACTTGACCAAATGTAACAGTCAGTATTGTCAATATTATTTTTGAATCAACTTAATATATAGTTGTTCTACCTTTTCTCTTGCCCAAGGTGTTCTTCTTAAAAACTTTAGACTGGATTTAATAGAAGGGTCAAAGTTGAAGCATCGGATATTGATTTTCATTCCGAGTTCTTCCCATCCATATTCATCTACTAATCGCTCTAATATATCTGCCAACTTTACTCCATGTAATGGATTGTTAAGCTGTTCGTTACTATGTTTATCCTTATCGTTCATTATTTATATCAACTTACAAGTATGTTAATTGTAATCAATTGTATAATTGCGTGCAAGTTTTATACTTTTCCAATTGGCTACACCATTTTTTGGTAAACTAAGTCAGGGATTTTCGCCCAGTTTCGCTTTTACCTCTTAATAAATTTCGAAATTAGCAATTTGTTTGCATATTACAAAGTAGCTGTATTTTAGCAAACCATGTTAAACGCTTTGTTTTCTATTTCATTATTCTATCGTATCCTGTATATGGATTTAATTGCATTAACTCAAACGCAATCATGCCTTTCTTTACCAAGGGAAGTGTATTTAATAATTCATTTGCTTTTTCTATACTTTCACATTCCAATATAATTACTGCATTGTGAAATTCATTAAAATAAATCTCTCTGAAATATCCGGAAAGATACAATTGATAAGCATGTTTTGCTTCATCCTCCAAGGTATCATTTTCAGTGCTCCAATCTATGTCTACTAACTCTTTCTCTATTGCAAGTATTTTCATTCTTGTCGATATTTATTTAATGCAAATTAAGGTTTTTTTATTTTCCCCAACAATTAATTTTTTAAGATAAGAAAACCTGTGCAGACCATCAAACCCGAGCTTAAATTTGATTCAAATTCGCAGCTTTTTTTATTCCGTGTTATTTTTGAATCATCTGAATATAGAAATCAAATGAAATAGTTGTGGGGAAACAGTCTAAACAATTATTTATATTTACATCATGGATAACTAATTAAAGAACCTTGGCTACTTAAACCTTTGTAAACATCTGATAGTTTAGTATCAAGACACTAGATTCAAGAATCAAGATAAAAGTGAAAAAAAGATACGAGATCCTAGATACAATAGGATAATTTAAAATAAAACATAAGCTAATAGTTATATATAATAATGAGCAAAAGAGATCAAATATTAGCAACAACACTTGAATTAGTATCTGAACAGGGTTTTCATGCTACCTCAGTAGGCTTAATCATTAAAAAATCGGGAGTTGCTTCTGGTACTATTTATCATCATTTTAAAAATAAAGAGGATTTAATAGATACTTTATATTCTGATTTAAAGAAAGAATTGGGTAATGCAATAATTAATAATTTAGAGCAAGAGCTAAATTATAAAGATAAATTCATCTTGATCTGGAAAAACCTATTTACATTTTACATTGAAAATCCAAAGAAATTTGAATTCTTAGAAGATTACTCAAATTCCCCATTCATACGAAAAGAAATAAAAAAAATTACACAAACTTATTATCAATCCGCTATTGATTTTATTGAGTTGGGAATAAAGTTAGGGATTTTACGAAATCTCCCAATTGATCTTTTAATAAATATTGTTTTTGGAAATGTTGCAACACTAGCTAGAATGGTTATTCTTGAAGAAATAGAATTAACAAATGAATTGTTAAATATTACAATTCAATCAAGTTGGGATAGCGTAAAAATTAACTAGTGCTAACCTCTAAAAATGCAAATTTCGGCGTTGCTTCAAAATTTTAAAATACTCACTTACAATAGTAAGCTCCGTTTTTAAAATTTCTTACATCTTGAACTTTACTATTTTTAGAGATTACCTAATGTTTGTCCTTAAAATCCGATATCTGCATTGTGTTTGCCCTCAAGATGGTTACTTCGACATGCTCAGCACATCGCATTTGCAAAAGTAAATTCACATTTTTCAAGCTGCACAAGCCTTGATATCAAACTCTCTGAATCAAACCTTTAATAGTTCACACTCTATTCTCATTTTTTTTACTATTTTCGTGTCGAAATAATCAAAATGCAATTCATGAAAGAATATCTAAAATCCTATTTATCATCATTTAAGAAAATTCGTATTAAGAGAAATATTCACCTTTCCTTGGTTTATTATCTGTTAATAATGATGTTATTATTTACTATTAGTAGATTAGGTTTCTATTTTTTCAATAAAGGTTTGTTTGGAGAAATAGGCTTAGCTCGTTTCTTAAAAATAATGATTGGCGGATTAAAATTCGATTTATCAGCTATTTTATATACTAACCTTTTATTTTTATTGCTTTACCTTATTCCACAACCATATCGTTATCATAAGATTTTTCAGTCCATATTAAAATACATATACTTTGTTACTAACTCAATAATTCTTGCTGCTAATTGTAGCGATTTTATTTATTACAGATTCACACTTCGAAGAACTACATTTAAGGTTTTTGGTGAATTCGAAAATGAAATTAATGGTTTTTCTTTGTTATTTGAGTTTATTGTAGATTATTGGTATGTTGTTCTGTTTTGGTTATTCCTCGTAGCCTTAATGGTTTTTCTTTTCAAGAAAGTTAAAATAGAAAAGCCTGTTTATAAAAATCATCTATTTTTCTATTCTTCAGGATTAGCCGTGATGCTTTTAATGGTATATCTTACTATTGGAGGATTACGCGGAGGATTTCGTCATAGCACACGCCCAATTACTTTAAGTAATGCAGGAAAATACGTTGAAACACCCAATGAAATGGCAATTGTTCTAAATACTCCCTTTGCTATTTACAGAACCATTGGGAAGTCAACTTTACCAAATAAGAAATATTTTTCATCAGATAAAGAATTAAAAGAAATATACAATCCTGTTTTTCAACCAAATAAGAACAAAAAATTTAAATACAACAATGTTGTTATTTTAATAATGGAAAGCTTTAGTCGTGAGTACTTTGGATTTTTTAATAAACATCTTGATAATGGGACGTATCAGGGCTATACTCCTTTCTTAGATTCTCTAATACAAAACGGACGAACGTATTGGTATACTCTTGCAAATGGACGAAAATCGATTGATGTTTTACCTTCTGTACTTACAAGTATCCCTTCTGTAAAAAACCCATTTGTATTGAGTTATTACTCAGGCAATAAATTGAATAGTATTGCCAGTTTGCTTAAAACAAAAGGTTATCACACATCCTTTTTTCATGGAGCACCCAATGGTTCTATGGGTTTGCAATCTTTTGTAAATTTAGTTGGTTTTGATCACTACTACGGCAGAACAGAATATGGCCTTGATAAAGAATGGGATGGCATCTGGGGTGTTTGGGATCATGACTTTCTATCCTATTATGCAAAGACCTTAAGTACTTTCAAAGAACCTTTTGTAAGTGCTTTATTTTCTGTTTCATCTCATCATCCATATAACCTTCCTGCCAAATTTGAAGGAAAATTCCCCGAAGGTAAGTTGCCTGTTCATCGAACTATTGGTTATACTGATTATTCTTTAAAACAATTCTTTAAAGAGGCAAGTAATTATTCCTGGTATGATAGTACTTTATTTGTAATAACAGCAGATCATGCATCAGCACAAATTGGCTTTCCTGAATACAAAACGATAAAAGGATACTTTTCAGTTCCAATTATATTTTATCATCCTACGGATGATATAACTGGATTAGAATTTGATTTAGCACAGCAAATAGATATTATGCCAAGTATTTTAGGCTATCTAAATTACGATGAACCCTTTGTTTCTTTCGGTCAGGATTTATTTAATGGTGACAATGAAAGATTCGCTGTTAATGTATTAAATGATGTATATCAATTATATATGGATGATTATTTGGTACAATACAATGAAAAAGAGATTCTTAGTTTATATAAATTCAAAGAAGATAGCTTGTTTCAGCATAATCTTAAAGGTACTTTACCAGATGTTGAAGAAAAGATGCTAAAGAAGATTCAGGCTTTTATTCAGGATTACAATTATCGTATGAATAATGATAAATTAACGATTGATTAGTATTTGTCCATAAAGTCCGATATCTGCGTTATGCTCGTTTTAAAAATCAGTCATTTACATAAGTAAACTCTTAATTTTTAAAACTTCACAAGCCTTGATCTCGAACTTTCTGAACCAAACACCTGACTTTATAGACAGACTCTAATTAATTAATTTCCACAATAAAAAATAAAAAAGTGAAGCATTCTGTGACTAACAGTTTGCTTCACTTTTTTTTATATTAAGGTTTAAGCTTAGAAATTGTAAAGATTTTTACCCAGTTTCTATTTACCCCTTAAGATAGTTAATTCTATAACTGATCTATTGAACTAAATTAAAGCTTCCTATAGATAAAGTAAAAGTAGTATCACTTACTAAATTTACTGAATAATCAAGCAATTCGAGATCTCCTGAATTAGCAATAATGTTTTCCCAATTGGGTTCATTAATAGATGAACTATCAATATCTACTATTCCTTTTATAAAATAATCTGATCCCTGATCAAAATATCCATAGTAAGAATTGGGTTCATATGAACGAAACGAATATGTATAACATCCATCGTTTACACTATTATAAGAATTTGCAGTTCCATAAAATGTCTCAGTACTTCCTCCATCTTTTTTGTACAGAACAAAATAAGATGTTGCACCACTATAAGTGTCAAGGCCACAGAATTCAATGTTTGCCCCAAAAATTCCAATACGGCTATAATAAAAATCATAATCACTATAGATAATGGTATCTTTATCAATACTAAAAAAACATTCACTTAAAATATCTCCATAATTAGCATGAAAAGCATCCCCTATAGTGTAATCACTTTGTGAATTATCCAAATCACAATAAATCTGAAATTTATATTCCCCACCCTCAAACACTTTTTCCGTAGATTGATCAAGCTCCATTGCAACAAATTCATTATCAACAAGTGGAAATGTAATTGTACCAGAACTTATAATTTGACTGTCTTCACCTTTTTTAACAATGTTATAATGCATTGGATTACCTTGCAGAACAGGAACATCGTAAACACGCACAGTAAGTTTTCCTTCTTCCGGAACTTTATCAAACTCATAATAATTGACAGCTATATCTTCGGTAATAGTAACAGATTGAACTTCCATTTCGTAATCTCCCGGATCAGGTAACCAAGTGCTTAAATCAGTAAGGTTTGTAGTTGAGTTATTCATATCTATATAAACCCCTATATAATAATCTCCGGGAGTTACGTAAGCAGTTTTCGTACCCAATAATTTTTCATTGACCTCAAGTAGATCAATCCAATTTGCTGACATTGATTCCAATGTAGTATATCCGGCAGCATGAAAAGTTAGATTATCATCATTACCAGTAAACAAAGCAACAAATGCTTTATACCCAGCAAATTCAGGATTAACAGTTATGTTAACTGATACTTTTGGATCGTTTATCTCTTCGTCTTTCTCACATCCATTTAGAGAAAATAAGATAATTGCAAAAATGCTTATTAAAGTAAATAAATATTTTTTCATCTATTTTTATTTTAAGTAATTAATAAAATATGCAATTTTTTATATAATAATTATCTTCTATCTTTCTTGTGCCTATTAATAAATTGAAGATAATATTCTGACTAGCATTGCATAAATGTATAAATTATTTCTAAAACCATCAAACAAATTGATAGTTATGAATATGTTGAAAATAGATTAAAGAAGCTGTTCAACAAGGTAGTATTAAAGCAGAAACACTTCGACAGGCTCAGTGTTACAAACTGGTTAACAGAAAATTATCATGATGAGCCTGTCGAAATATTATTAGTTAAGAATGTTTTTAAACAAATTCATTAAAGATTACAATTAAAACATTTACTTATTTCGTTTATAAAAACGTCTAAGAATAATAAGCAAAAGTAAAATACCCCCTCCTGATACCCAAAAAGCCCAAATATTAATTATTCGTGATGTCACTTTCATTTCATAATCGTCAGTAAAATATTTTATCCAGTCTACACTCCATTCAACATGATTCGAATCAGAAACCTTTATACTATTTGTTTCAATAATTAAACCCGGCATAAACACGGAATTTAAATATTCTTCACCTAAAAAAACGTCTCCCCAGAGAGTGTATTTATCTGTGTAAATCTTAAAATCATTTTCACTTTTCAGTTTCTGATATAATACACTATCGATACTGAAAACTCTTTTTATTGCATCAAATATATCATCATCATCTTCAAAAATATCTAATTCACCATCTATGAGGTTAATTATGCTATCTCGCTTTATTGTAAATTCTGAATTACTGATAGGCCAATCTTCAATATTTACTGCGCATTTTTCAATGGCATCCGTGCATGAGTTTATAATTGTAAACTCCAAGCATTTATTAAGCCCGTTTTCAGCTTCATCATCAAATTGCTTTGCTTCAATAGAATCAAAATGCTCTTTAAGATATTTTTTTTGTTCCTTATCAGAAAGCATAACATAATTATATTGCGTAGAATCCAAATAGCTTGTCAAAGATGGTTGATCAAAAAGTTTTGGATACGTTTCCTGATAATCTAAAAATGAATAAAACCATCTAAACCGTTTATTCAAAGTAAGCGTTCGTTCAATATTTTTATGTAAGCTTGTATCATTAGCATATAACAGATTCAATTGCGCCACACTTTTAAAGAATTTTGATGCCTTATGAATATAAATAGTATCTCCATTCTTTGTTGTATCTGTTTCAACTATTAAATTCCAGGTAGAATCAATTGGAATTGGGTAAGCTTTTGCGAAAAAATCAGGAATAGAATCACCAATAACAATAAGAATTCTTTGACAAGTGCCATCTGCGTAAATAATTGTTTTTACTTTATAATTATGTCCACAACTAACAATGAATAAAACAATTAACACAATAATTGCTTTTATAAATTTACTTGTTTTCATAGTGGTAAGTTTAACTCGTTTATGCTATAGGATTTTCAATAATATTTGTATTTGTTTGATTAATAATTAGTTTTTATTGTTGTGCATTAAGACTCGTTGAACCCGAAGTGTTAAAACCAGAATCAATGCAATTACCTTTACACCTTCATTTATCGCTTTATTTTAAATTCTAGTGCATAGTTAGGGATTAAAGATTAACTTATATTTTTTCTCAAAATCTTCTTCTCTTAATAATTTGTAACTGTTGAATCATCCGTACAAATAATCTTTTTTATAACATTAAATAACAAGAACGAACAGGTGTTAAATTAGAAAGATAATTTATATTTTAAATAGAAAATAAAACCCCATCTTTTAAGTAAAGATAGGGCTTTATGATATAAAATAAAATTTAATGTTTTTTGTATTCCACCAATTAAATTGGTTCGTAGTCTTTTTTAGTAACAAAACAGATTGGGCATTTCCAATCATCCGGAATATCTTCAAAAGAAGTTCCCGGAGCTATACCGCTATTAGGATCGCCTATTTCAGGATCATAAATATGACCACAAATTTTACATTTATATTTCATAAAACTTTTTATTAAAATGGGTTCGACTTTAATTATCTACAAAATACAATAAATATTTGGCTTAATTAATTTTCTACTAAAGAGATTTAAGATATTGGTATTAAAAAGGCTATACAAAAAAAAGAAAGCCTTAAACCATAAACACTTCGACAAGCTCAGTGTGACAAACTGATTAACAGAATATTGTCATACTGAGCCTATCGAAGCGTAGGTATTTTTCTAACTTTTCGAACAGTTTCTTTGTTCTTGATATATTTCAACAAATCATACCAAACTTAAAGTTTGATATTATGATTTAACTTTTTTAACTGAATCAATAATTGTTCCATCAACCCATTTAATAACAGCAACCAATTCATCATCGAATTCAGGTTTTGCAGGTTTTCCGCAAATCTTTTCAGCTTCTTCTTTTAATTCCTGGATTGTTTTAATTGGCAGATTTGAATCTTTTAACTTTTCAATTAAGTCTTTACGCTTTGGATTAATCGCAATACCTCGTTCAGTAACAATTACGTCGATTAACTCTCCAGGTCCACATAATGTTGTTACTTCATCAAGAATTACCGGAATACGATCTCTGAATAATGGAATTGGTAGTACAACTGTTTTTGAGAATAAACAATTCTGCCATCCTCCTATTCCGTGTAATAATAATCCATCGGAATGCGTAACAACATTTGCATTAAAATTAACATCAACTTCTGTTGCTCCAAGGATTACAACATCAACCAATCCAGCAAAATTACCTTTACCATGATAGTTATAACTGGTAAAAGGACTTGTCCAAACATGATTTGGATTTTCTCCCATAGATTTTACACCATCTAGGTCAAATGTCTGTCCATCAAGAATATATTCTATGAGACCCTCATTCAACATATCAACCAAATATTTATTACTTCCACCACGTGCAAATCTGGCTTTAATATTCTTCTCTCTCATTATCTTAGCAAAATAATCGCCAACTGCTAATGAAGTACCTCCTGCACCAGATTGAAATGAGAAACCATCCTTAATAATTCCGGCTTCTAAACAAAGTTGAGCTGTCATTTCTGCTAATAATAATCTATCGGGACTTTTTGTGATTTGTGTAGTTCCTGAAATAATTTTCTCAGGTACACCAACTTGATCAATTTGAACGGTATAATCAACATAATTTCCCTGAATTTGCCATGGACTGCATGGAAATGGAACCATATTATCAGTTACCACAATTACTTTATCAGCATATTGAGAATCGGCTAATGCAAATCCTAATAAACCACTTGCCGATGGCCCGAAAAGTCCATTTGCATTGCCAAACATATCAGCACACGCTGCACCAATAACGGTTATGTCAATATGAAGTTCTCCGTCTTGAATTGCTTGGTATCTACCTCCATGCGAGCGTAATACACCCATTCCTTTCATTTTACCATACGAAGCATATCGACCTAAAGGGCCATTCATACTTCCTTCGATATGATGAATTGTACCATCTTCAAGGTACTGAATTAAATGCTCGTGGCAAGGGAAAGATGCTGATGGAACCCAACGTAGACCTTTAACACCAAGTTCTTTTGCAATATCAAATATTTGGTTTGCAACCAAATCTCCATTACGAAAATGATGATGTGTTGTAATTGTCATTCCATCTTTTAATCCAGCTTTAATCAAAGCCTCTTTTAATGATGCAACTTGTTTATTTCCATCCTCAGGAAAGTCAGCACAAGATGAAATTTTTGGCTCGTATTTACGTGCGTTAGGTTTATGTTTTCCTACTCCTTGAAAAGGAACTTGTGTTTGTCCGTTAACTTCTGTAGGAACCATTCTACCTACAGCATTCTTCACAAGATTAGCATACTTTTTACCCATGTAGATTTTAGTTTATCCTGCCAGCAAGCAGGTAAGTTTGTTAATTTTTGATCAAATGTAAATATACAATTATTTGGATATCAACAAAAGATGGAAAAGAAAAATTGCCTAAACTCAGGTTTGACATTACCATTCCAGAAGAAGAATTAAGTAGCTTATTAAGCTCATTCCATGGAATATAGAGATTTCCTCTTATGAGGGAATAACAAGAAACTAAAATAAAAAAACATCCGAAAAATAAATCCCGGATGTTTAATATAATTATAAAGTATTATTAATCTATTACTTTTCGAACAACATCAATTACAGTGCCATCAACCCATTTTATAGCAGCTACAACTTCATCGGAGATAGTTGGCTTTTGAGAGGGCCCACAAATAGCTTCTGCTTCTGCTTTTAATTCTTCGATAGTTTTTACCGGCAAGGAACTATTTTTCATCTTTTCAATTAAATCCGTTCTTCTTGGATTAATTGCTATTCCACGCTCGGTAACAATAATATCAATCATTTCACCCGGCCCACAAATCGTTGTTACTTCATCTTTTATCACAGGAATACGATCACGGAATAAAGGAATCGGAAGAATTACATTCTTAGCATGCAAACAATTCTGCCATCCACCAATTCCATGTAATAAATATCCATCAGAATGTGTAGCAACATTTCCATTAAAGTTTACATCAACTTCAGTTGCACCCAGAATCATAATATCCATCATAGAAGTTAAATTTCCTTTTGAATGATGATTATAAGCATTAAACACTGGAAATTGATGGTGATTTTTATTATTTGCAATACTTGCAACAGCATCTAAATCAAATGCCTGTGCATCCATAATATGTTCCATTGTACCTTCTTCAAGCATCTGAACCATATATTTTGTACTACCACCAAATCCTAATTTAGATTTCCATCCTTTTTCTTTTAAAATTTGATGTATATAATGTCCAATTGCTAATGATGTTCCACCAGCTCCTGCTTGCATATAACAACCATCTTTCAATATTTCACTTTCTTGTAAAAATTGAGCGGTTAATTCTGCAATTAACAATCTATCCGGGCTTTTGGTTATTTGTGTTGTGCCGGAAACAATCTTTTCAGGTATTCCAATTTTATCAATAACGACTACAAAATCAACGTAATTACCTTGAATTTCCATAGGCATGTTTGGAAAATCAACTAAATTATCGGTTACAACAATAACCTTATCAGCATACATAAAATCAGTAGTTGCATAGCCTAAAACTCCACATGCCGATGGACCGCTTGATGCATTTCCATTTCCAAAGAAATCTGATGAGGGAGCTGCTAATACTGCTATATCAATCTTTACTTCTCCATCTTGAATTGCCTGTACACGTCCACCGTGCGAACGTAAAACAGCAGTTCCTTTCATTTTACCTTGGCTAACAAATTTACCTAAAGGTCCATTCATACTTCCTTCAATACGATTTACCGTACCATCTTCAAGGTACTTTATAACCGGTTCGTGACAAGGGAAGGATGCAGATGGAAACCAAACTAAATCCTTAACTCCCATTTCTGCAGCGGCATCAAATATGGTATTACTCACCAAATCGCCATTACGCAAATGATGATGCGTTGAAATGGTCATTCCATCTTTTAATCCACACTTCTGTAATGCTTCTTTTAATGTGCCAATAACTTTATTTCCATCATCAGGATAATCAATAGCAGTTGGAATTGGTGGTGCGTATTTTCTTCCTGTTGGTTTATGTTTTCCTACTCCTTGAAAAGGGATTACTTCTTCTCCATTTATCTCAGTTGGAACCATTCGTCCCACTGCATTTTTAACTTGCTTGTTCATTTAAAAAATCCTCTCTCCAATTTTCTGATATTAACCCTAAATTAATTGCTAAATTGATTGTTGTTTCTGCTCTTTTTACTACAGGTGGATCAATCATTTTTGTTCCTAAAGAAACTACTCCTAAACCTCTTTCGGTAGCATCAATAAAAGCATTTACAATTTTCTTTGCCTTTTCTATTTCAACAGTCTCCGGAGCAAAACTTTCATGTATTACTTTAATTTGTCGGGGATGGATACAACCCATTCCTTCAAAACCTAATCCTTTGGAAACTTTAACATTCTCACGAAGAGCATCCATATCGCCAACATCAGAAAAAACAGAATCAATAGCCTGAATACTTGCAGCTTTACATGCATTTACAATTCTTGTACGTGCATAAAATGATTCTATGGCTTCGTTTGTTCTGCGAGTTCCCAGATCTGCTGTATAATCCTCAAGTCCAATAGCTAAAGCAACAACATTTTCAGACGAAGTTGCAATTTCAAATGACTTTTCTACACCTAATGCACTTTCAATAATAGGCATTAATAAAACAGGTCGCTCAATATTATGTTGTTTCTGTATTTCTACAATCTTTTCTTCTAATTCTTTTATTTGCTCCGCTCCTTCACACTTTGGAACAAGTAACATATGCACATTATGAGGAACAAGATATTTAAGATCTTCTAATCCCATTGGAAACTGGTTAATTCGAACCATACGTTCTGCTCCATAAAAATTAATGCCACGTAATGCATTACGAACTACCAATTGTGCTTCTTTTTTTCTATCAAATGCTACAGAATCCTCCAGATCAAGAATAATTCCATTTGGATCATGAATTCCTGCATTTAACATCATGCTCGGACTATTTCCAGGTAGATAAAGTCTCGAAAATCTTAATTGATCTTTTTCAGAAAAATATTTATTTTCTTCAATAAAATCTAAAAGATATTCTTTGTCAGTATCAATTAATTGTTTTACTACGGCTTCAATACGAGCAGCAATAATTAAAGACACTGCTCCCTTGTCATCCAAAGTAAGTTGAGCATTTTCTATTCCATAAAAACTCAAGACATCTTTACATAGTTCAATATTAGCTTTACCATAAAGAACTTCTACTTTACTTTTCTGCTCAATTTGAATACCACCCTTATCTTTTAATTCAAGAGTGACAAAACAATCTGAACGGATTTTTTTTCCGGTATTCCCGGCCGTAGCAATTTTAGGACTCATTAGAACTTGTTTTTTTTATTATTAAATATTAATACACAAATATAATAATCGTTTGTGTTTTTACAGCTTCGTTTTGCATTTAGATTTCATGTTTTTTAGCGTAAAAAAGGTCAGTATAAAACTGACCTTTAATATAATATCTGTAATTTATATTTACATTAAAAAACTTAATAAAATACCAGCAGCCACAGCAGAGCCAATTACACCAGAAACGTTTGGTGCCATAGCATGCATTAGCAGGTGATTCGTAGGATCTGCTTTTAATCCTTCATGCTGAACTACTCTGGCACTATCAGGAACAGCTGATACTCCGGCTGCACCAATTAATGGGTTAATTTTATTATCGCCTTTTAAGAACACGTTCATTAATTTCGCAAATAGTAATCCACCACATGTTGCAACAACAAAAGATAAAGCACCTAATCCGAAGATCCACATTGATTGTGAGGTTAAGAATACGTCAGCTTGTGTTGATGCACCAACTGTAATTCCCAATAAAATTGTTACAATATCAATCAATGAATTTCTTGCTGTTTCAGCTAATCGATTAGTTACTGTTGATTCTTTTAATAAATTACCAAAGAATAACATACCTAATAATGGCAATGCACTTGGAGAAATATATGCGGTTAGCAATAACCCAACTATCGGAAACATTATTTTTTCCAATTTAGAAACTGAACGAGGTGGTTTCATTCTTATTAAACGTTCTTTTTTGCTAACGATTAATCTCATAAAAGGAGGTTGGATAATTGGAACTAAAGCCATATATGAATAGGCTGCAATTGCAATTGGCCCAATCAAATGTGGTGCTAGTTTCGAAGATAAGAATATAGCTGTTGGCCCATCGGCACCGCCAATAATACCAATTGCACCAGCTTCTGCCGGCCCAAATCCTAATACTAATGCTCCTAAAAATGTTAAGAAAATACCAATCTGAGCTGCAGCTCCAAGTATCATTAATTTTGGATTGGATATAAGCGATGAAAAATCAGTCATTGCTCCAATCCCAAGAAAAATTAATGGAGGATAAATACCTTGTCGAACACCAAAATATAAATAACTCATTACACTACCTTCTTCGTAGATTCCAAGTTGAAGATTAAAACCTTCGGCCTGATAAAATGGAATATTACCTATTATTATACCAACACCAATTGGAATTAATAATAATGGCTCATAATTATATCTGATTGCAAGAAATATAAAGAATATACCAATAAGTACCATTAATAAATGACCCGGTGTTGCGTTCGGAAATCCTGTAAATTCATAAAAATTAACTAATCCGGCGAAAGCACCAGATCTTAAATTATATGCATCTTTCCCAATAACTAATAAATCATTTTCAATTTTAGCTATTTTAGTTTTTACATTTGAATCGTTAAACTCAAGATAAATCAGATTTCCTAAAACACTCCATTCTCCATTATATTTAACCTTAACAGAATCTAGAACAAATGTTTGATCAGTACTAAAAGTAATTGCTTTATATCGCTCTACTGTTTTATCGGTATTTGCATTCAGCTTATAACCATCCGATTTATTCAACCATTTACCCTTAGTTAGGGAATTAGTTTCAACTGAACTTGCAAAAGTAGAATTTCCAAGAAAAGCGACAATTATAAAAATAATCAAGCTAAGCTTTTTCATATTATTTATTTTCTTCATAAAACCCTATTCAATTTCTGCTAAAACATCATTCTGAAGTACTGAATCCCCTACTTTAACTTTCATGCTAACAATTATTCCTTCTTTTTCAGACTGAATATTATTTTCCATTTTCATGGCTTCCATAATCATTATAGTATCGCCTTTTTTGACTTCATCGCCCTCATTCTTAAGTATCTTAAAAATACTTCCAGGTAAAGGTGCATTTAGTTTATATGCTCTACTGCTAACTGATTTTTTAATTTTACTGTCTTTTCGTTCAACAGCTACTCTAGGACGAACAAGAGTTGGTGTTTTTGTTGTTTTAGTTTTTTCCTGATGAATTTCTACTTCATAGTTGGTTCCGTTTACATCAATCAGAGCAATATCTCCTTCGATATCCTTAATATTTACTTCGTACTCGTTACCTTTTATAGTAAATTTAAATTTCTTCATTTTATTATTGTTATTTTCTTGGCCAAACTCTTAATCCATATATTTTTGAACTCCATGGAGAATATTCTTTTCTCACATGTTTAATAGTAATTACGTTACTTTCTTCGTCGTGCATTTCATTAAAAAATAAATACAGAGCAGTAGAAATTGCGGCACTAACATCACCAGCAACTTGAAGATCATCATTAGTAACTATTGCTTGCTTAGTTTTTTGCTTAAGTTCTTTTCGCGTTTTGTAATAAATTAGCTTTGGTATCTGAGTAAAAACAATTACCAACAGAACCAATGCTGCAAAAACAATTAACCATCCAACTAATGCAACAGTAAGTCCTGATCCGGCTGCAGCCGATAAATTTATTCCCATATCACCTATAACTGATATCATATTAATCATTTTTTATAATGGAATATTTGAATGTTTCTTAGGCGGATTTGTATCTTTTTTTGTTTGAAGCATATCAAAGGCTCTAATAATTCTAAATCTTGAATTACGAGGTTCAATTACATCATCGATATATCCTAAGCTTGCTGCCTGATATGGATTAGCAAATTTCTCTTTATAATCAGATTCTTTTTCAGCAACAAATTCTGCACGTTTTTGAGGATCTTCAATCTCACTTAGTTCACGACCATACAACACCTCAACTGCACCTTGTGCTCCCATAACTGCTATTTCAGCAGAAGGCCAAGCATAATTTAAATCACCTCTAAGTTGTTTCGAGCTCATTACATCGTGAGCTCCACCATATGATTTTCTTAAAGTAATAGTAACTTTTGGAACAGTTGCTTCACCATAAGCAAACATCAACTTTGCACCGTGAGTAATAATACCTCCATATTCCTGACTACTGCCAGGTAAAAATCCCGGTACATCAACTAAGGTTAAGATAGGCACATTAAATGCATCGCAAAAACGTACAAATCGAGCAGCTTTTCGTGAAGCATCAATATCTAAAACACCTGCTAAAAAACTTGGTTGGTTTGCAACAATACCAACTGATCTTCCATCAAATTTGGCAAATCCACAAACAATATTTTTTGCGTAGTTTCTATGTACTTCTAAAAATTCACTATTATCTACTAACGAATAAATAACGTCTTTTATATCGTATGGTTTATTTGGATTTTCAGGAATAATTTCATTTAGAGCATCGTCCATACGATCAATAGGATCATTACATTCAATTACAGGAGCTTCTTCTAAATTATTTTGAGGAAGGAAGCTTAGAAGTTTTCTTATCATCATTAATCCCTCTTCTTCATCTTCTAAAAGAAAATGAGAAACACCTGATTTTGATGCATGAATACTTGCTCCCCCTAAATCTTCAGTTGTAATATCTTCACCTGTAACTGTTTTAACCACTTTAGGACCTGTAACAAACATGTAACTGGTATTTTCAGTCATCATTATAAAATCTGTTAAAGCAGGCGAATAAACAGCACCACCGGCACAAGGGCCAAAAATAGCTGAAATCTGAGGAACAACACCTGAAGCCATAATATTACGTTGGAAAATATCGGCGTAACCAGCTAAACTTGTAACACCTTCTTGAATACGAGCTCCACCACTATCGTTAATACCGATAATAGGTGCTCCAACTTTCATTGCCATATCCATTACCTTGCAAATTTTCCTTGCATATGGTTCTGATAATGATCCACCAAATACTGTAAAATCTTGTGCATAAAGGAATACAACTCTTCCGTCAATAGTACCTGTACCAGTTACAACACCATCTCCAAGAACTTTTTTCTTGTCCATTCCAAAGTTAGTACAACGATGTGTTACGAACATATCATACTCTTCGAAGCTACCTTCGTCTAATAGAATTTCAATACGCTCACGAGCAGTCATTTTGCCCTTTTTGTGTTGAGATTCTATTTTCTTTATACCTCCGCCTAATTTTGCTTCAGTTCTTAAGTCAATTAATTGCTTAATTTTATCTTGTTTGCTCATTTTGTAGATAAGAAATTATTTTGCTCTGTATTATTTGTTTTTATCTTCACATATCTCAGTTAGTACACCAAATGTTGATTTTGGATGTAAGAAAGCAATATCCAAACCTTCTGCACCCTTTCTAGGAACTGAGTCAACCAATCTTACTCCTTTATCTTCAGCATGCTTTAACTTTTCTTCGATGTTGTTAACAGCAAAAGCTATGTGATGTATTCCTTCTCCTTTTTTCTCAAGGTATTTGCCAATTGGTCCTTCTGGATCAGTTGATTCTAGTAATTCAATTTTAGTTTCACCAACCTTAAAAAAAGCTGTTTTTACTTTCTGATCTTTAACTTCCTCAATATTATAACATTCAAGACCAAGAACGTCTTGATAGTATTTAATTGATTCGTCAAGATTCTTAACTGCAATTCCAATGTGCTCTATATGCGAAGGATTCATACTATGATGTTTTTATATATGTTATTAAATAATTTTTGAGATTTTCTTATCAAGATGATTCATTTATGCCTTTATTTCATTGAGCATCTATTTAAAGTGATATCTTTTTTATTATCAGCACTTAGATAGTAAATAATAAATATTATGATTTGACAAAAGTATTTATAATCGCAGTAACACACTAATTATTTTAAACTAAAAAACATGCTATAAAATATTGTTATTTAACATATAAAATAATCACTATGCTTTTTATCGACTAAATACACTATACAAAATATAAAAACCTGTTATTCACACTTTTACATAGTTTATTTTTTCGAATCCCCCAGACATGACAATAGTCATGTATTTGGTAATTACGTATCTTGTTTATACATTTGTAAAATTGAAGTAAAACTGATCTTTAAAAGAATGATTCGTTCGATTAAAAGATTATTAAATAGCTTAAACTGTTCATGGACCTATTTCAATAATGCTAATAAAAAATCAGGCTCTAAGGCCTGATTAAAAATTTAAAGTTTCAAAACTCCTTATTTTTGACCTTCGAATTTAAAAGAAACTTTAACTTTTGCTCTATAAGCTTCAACTTTGCCATCTTTTAATTGCATATCCAAATCGGATACTTCTGCAATTCTCAGATCTCTTAGACTTTCAGCAGCCTTAGCTACCGCATTAGTAGCAGCTTTTTCCCATGATTCGGTACTTGTTCCTACTAATTCAATAATTTTGTAAACTGTTTCTGGCATAATACCTCCTATTATTAATTTAAACTCTGAAATTAGTTCTTAAATCAAATAAAGTTATTACAAAATAGGCCTAATGTCAATTATTGTGATAATTACTTATTTTGTCTTTGCAAGAAAACGCTAAATTACTCACAAGTTTAAAATTTATAAATTTGTGTTCGTGAGCTTTGCCAGGTTCTGCCTTACTCTCGTGTTGAAAACAGTTACTTCGACATACTCAGCACATAGCACTTACAAAAGTAAACTTCTTGGTTTCCAACACTTCGATTCCGATAACTATCGGAATGTCTTTGACGTTTTCTCATCAAAGACTTAAAAAAAAGGCTGTTTTCTTGCTGACACTATTTATGAGTTTAATTATTCTTATATTTTTAAAATCAACTTAGCTGTATAATATGGAATATAAAAGACACGAACATGAATTACCTTTAGCTACAGAGAAATGGGGCTGGAAATATCATCATTTAGGAATACCAGTTAAAGAACCTATTCCCGGAGAACGGCATATACCTCACTTGAAGCTTTATGTTAAAGGTTTTGATAAAAGTCCATTTGGAATTGAACTGATGCGCTTTGAAGATGATTGCCCTTTTGATGACATTATAAAAACTATGCCTCATATTGCTTTTGAAGTACCTGATTTAGAAGAAGCAATTAAAGATTTTGAGTTGCTAGGAGAACCCAATTGCCCTATGGAGGGAGTAAAAGTTGCCATGATAAAACATAATGGCGTTCCAATTGAGCTTATGGAAATAAAAAAATAGGAGAAATTTCTTCCTCCTATTTTTTTTAAATCAAATTATAAGTAAATCTAGAACGACTCAAACTCATTATCGTTGCCCAAATTAATATCGAATCCTTTAACTATAGGTTTTGTATTATCTGATTTATCTTTATTTTGTTTAGAATTAAACTGTTTCAAATTATTTTTGCTTTTAATTTTTTGTGAAGATCTATTAATAGAAAAGAAACTGACAACATCTTTTAATTGTTCTGCCTGACTTGATAACTCTTCAGAACTTGTTGCCATTTCTTCGGATGCAGCTGCATTTTGTTGCGTTACTTGGTTTAATTGCTGAATAGCGCTATTTACCTGACTGGCTCCTGAATTTTGTTCCTGAGAAGATACTGATATTTCCTGTACTAATTTTGAAGTTTTTTCGATTTCTGTCATTAATTCAATCATTAAACTACCAGATTTCTCAGTTACTTGTACACTATTCTTTGATAGCTTAACAATCTCATCGGCTGCTAATTTACTACGCTCAGCTAATTTACGAACTTCAGCTGCAACAACGGCAAATCCTTTTCCATGCTCATTTGCACGAGCTGCTTCAACAGCTGCATTTAATGCTAAAATATTTGTTTGAAATGCAATATCATTAACAATAGTAATTTTCTCAGAAATTTGCCTAATAGACGATAAACTTTGGTTAGCAGAATATGCAACATCTGACACTTTGGATGAAGCATTAGAGGCTATTTTTTCTGTTTGTAGGGCATTAGCTGTGTTTTGTTCAATATTTGATGACATTTCTTCCATTGAAGATGATACTTCCTCGGTAGATGATGCCTGCTCTGATGCACCTTGAGACACTTGTTCAGAACTGGAACTTAGTTGTTGACTAGCAGCTGATATATTCTCTGCACCAGAAATAGTTTGTTCCATAACCTCACGTAACTTTAAAATCATCTTATATAAAGATTTTAAAACTCCTGTGCGATTTTCAGCATTCTCTATTTCAATATTAAGTTTTCCATTAGCAATCTCATTAGCGATTTGTTCAACTTCCATTGGATCGCCACCCAATTGTTTAAATATGCCTTTTAGGATAAAAAAACTGATTAATACAATTAAAACAATAAAGAATAAAATAATTATAACCACATTGCTATTAATACTTTTAACTGATGAATCTGAATATTGATTTACCTCAAGTAATAATTTATCAATAATTGGTTCTACATTATTCACGGCAGTTCTCATTTCCCCATTTAATCCTTCATTCTCGCTAAATCCTATTTTATTATCGATATTAATTACTTCAATCAATTTATTTTTATATTCTTCCAGATCACTAAGAATTTGATTTTTTGTTTCATCTGTTATCTTATAATTAGAATTAATATAATTCTCAGTTTCATCAAAAGTTTTTAGGAATTTTTCTTTATACGTAGTATCACTTCTTAATAAATAATCCTTTTCATGCTTTCTTAATTCTAAAATTAAAGAAGTAAATTCAAAACTCACATTCAAATCAGAGACCTTATTTACAACCGATCTTAAATCTCCAATTAAACCCCAATCTTTAAATCCTTTTTCATAATTAGATTTTGTTAATTTAAAAAAAGCATCTTGGTAAATGTTAAAATTTCCCTCCAATTCATTAATAGAGCTAATCAAATTTAAATCATTAATAAATTTATTTGATTCGAAATCATTTAATAAAGATATTGATTTTTTGATCTCTTCATTAAAAGAAGATATGTATTTACTTTCGTTGCTTGTAAAAAAATCAGGATTAGAAAGTTCTCTTAAAAAAAAGTCCTTTTCATTCTTTCTTAGTTTTAACATGTTAATTTCCAGCTCGTCAACCTGAACCTCAAGTTCACTAATTAATTGAATTTTTTTCAGTGCTGTGAAAATCATACTTCCTAGTAGTGTTAAAACAAAAACTACTAATACCGTTAAACCTATTAACTTAAATCGTAAACTTAAATTTTTCATATTTTATATTATTTTAAAATTTATATTCCAGGTTGACATACATAAATATTTCATTTTCAGAACCAGGCTCATTAGAAGACCAATATTGCAGGTTAGTTGATATTTTTATATTCTTTTCTAATTTATATTGTAATCCTGCTATTATTGCTTCTCCATCTTTTGCTTGATTCCACTCAACCAGATCATCTGCAAGCTTATTAGAACTCACATTATCGTATCTTCCAAATAGTTGGTATTTTTCGTTTAATATATAAGTCATATATGCTGAATATCCCATTAAATTCTGATCCTTTATAAATGAGCTATTTTGCATATAATTGTATTCGACACCTAAATTTAATAAGTCTTTCACATGATATCCTGCATAACTGGAGAAAACAGACTGACTTACAGCTTTCTCAGCATATTCATAATATCCTCTTAGGGTAAAATTATCACCTATATTATAAGTCAAACCCAAAGCTCCGTTATATGTATTATCTGACTGTTTCTTTTTATATCCTTCACCATTTCTAAGGGTTGCATCAATAAGCAAGTTGTCAGCTAATTGGTATTCTATCATAATACCTTGATCGGCACTGGGTCCATATTTGTGTTCATCTTGAAATGATTTATAAATATACCTGTATCCCCAGTTTTTCTCTTGCAATTTAAATTGTTTTAATCCAATTAATCCTGCATGAACGGTTATTTTATTTTTATGATATTTTAATTCCGCAGTTTTTAAATAAGCTACATAGTCATATTTACTATCGGAAGTTGGTTTACCAATATCAAGATTAGTTTTAAAACTAAAATGTTCTGACATCTTAATATTATAACCTAAATAAGCTCTTGTTAAATCGAAGGCATTTTTGGTAGTATAATTATTTAATCCAAAATGATAATTAGCATAGACTTTAACTATTGGTTTTGCTTTTGGGTACTCTTCACTTACTTCTTGCCCCATTGAAATTATCCGAAAACATAAAACGAAAAATATCCCTAAAATCAAATTTTTAGTTATTTTCATTTATTCTGATTTTTCCGTTTGTATCTTTTTTAATTTATTAAATTCATCTGAAGTAAAAAGTTTTACTAAATCCAAAATCATAATAAAATTCTCTTCTAATTTAACAACACCGGAAATAAATTCAAATTTGTAATTATTACCAATACGTGGTGATGGTTGAATTATTTTTTCGTCAATTTCTCTTACAGCAACAACTGAATCGACAAGTGCACCAATATTTACAGTTTTATCATTAACCCCTAATTCAATAACAATAATACTAGTATTATCTGTAAATTCAGTTGGTGTCATATCAAATTTAACACGTGTGTCAATTATAGGAAGCACCATTTCCCGAAGGTTAATAACACCTTTCATATAATCAGGTGATTTAGGAACTTTAGTAATTTCTTGCAGTCCTAAAATACTTTGTACTTTATTTACATGTGCACCATACTCTTCGTCTCCTATTTTGAATGTTAAATAGGACTTAATTGTTGATATTTCTGCTATTCCCATTCGTATAATTAAATTTTAATTAATATTATATATATAAAGATGATACTCCTTTAAATTCTCTCTCAATAATCATCAATGCTTAAAACTAAAAGCTTCACAAAGTAAGATAAAATAAAGATATTTACAAGTCCCTTTTTTTTGATAAAATAGTTTGGAAATACTATCACATGATAATATTTATTAAAGATTTTTTTTCGGAAAAATGGTATATTCCAATATAAAATATTAATTTATACGTTTTTACACTTACTCTATTAATGAAATTGATGAGATTTGAAATAAAAAAATAGGAGAAAACACTCTCTCCTATTTTAATTTCAAACTATAATTAAGAATTAAAATTGCTCATACTCACTATCTATTTTTTTTGAATCAGCCAAATTAATATCAATACCTGTATTGTGTACTGAATTATTATTTTCGCCCGTTTGTTTTGAACTTTTCACTTTAGAATTAAACTGTTGCAGATTATTTCTCTTAATTACAGTTGATTTATCCTCGTTACCTATTTTAAAGAATGTAATTGTATCTTTTAATTGTTCAGCTTGACTTGATAGTTCTTCTGAGCTTGTAGCCATTTCTTCAGATGCTGCTGCATTTTGCTGTGTTACCTGACTCAATTGCTGAATAGCTCCATTAATTTGAATCGCACCTGAATTTTGTTCTAAACTAGCTGCCGAAATTTCTTGTACTAATTTAGCAGTCCTTTCAATTCCCGGTATCATTGCAGCCATTAATTCACCAGCATCTTCTGTTACTTTTAAACTATGACCAGAAAGTGCATTAATTTCGTCAGCGGCTATTTTACTTCTTTCGGCAAGTTTTCTAACCTCTGCTGCAACTACAGCAAATCCTTTACCATGCTCACCTGCTCGTGCAGCTTCAACAGCCGCATTTAGAGCTAAAATATTGGTTTGAAAAGCAATGTCATTAACAATTTTTATTTTTTCTGAAATTTGTCGAATTGAAATTAAGCTTTCATGCGATGAACTTGCAACTTTATTAATTGCTTCTGAAGCATTTAGAGCTATCATTTTTGTTTGTTGTGCATTAGATGTATTTTGCTGAATATTTGCTGCCATTTCTTCCATTGATGAAGATACTTCTTCAGTTGAAGATGCTTGTTCTGAGGCTCCTTGTGATAATTGCTGTATTATTGTGCTTATTTGAAGACTAGCAGATGCAACATTACCAGAACTTAAAACTATATCTCCAATTATTCTTTGAAGGTTACTAATTAATTTCATTACTGCACGCATTAAAGTCCCTATTTCATCTTTTCTGTCTTTAAAACCTTCTGGTGGAGTAATGTTTAAATCGCCTTTAGAAATACTGTTTAAATCATTGGTCAGGATCTTAAATACCGACTTAATTAGCTTTGAAAGAGAAATATTTAAAATAATAACAAAAATTGCGATTACAAGCAAAATAATAAAGATATTTCGAATCATAGCTTTAAGTCTGGTAAAACTTTTTTGAGCTGAACTAATATCATTTTCATTCAACTCAATAATAAAGCTATCAACTTCAGAAATCAGCTCATTACTAACTCTATTAATTTCTTCAATATTTTCCACAAATGTTAAAGTAAATTCTTTGATCTTAATGTTTGCATTCAATGCATTAACCGGCAACATAGCAAATATTGTGTTCTTTAATTTTTCAGAATCAGTTTTAGCCTGTTCTATTCCCTTATCAAGAAAATTTATTAATTCATTTTTATATGAAATTTCCGTTTTCATTTGTAGAAATAATGCTCTAATAGTATGCAAATTATTACTACCTGTGTTCGCTCCGGCAATAACTAATCTTTCAATTGTAGTTACATTCTTTCTTTCATTTACATTAGCTAACCTTGTACTTACTGATTCTATATAAGAACTGGACTGAGATATTGATTCATCAACTAAATTCATTACACTTTGGTCAATGTCTCTATTACTTTCTTTAATTTGGTTTATTTTTTCAAGTTTTATCCAAAGGAACTTAAGTTCAGCAAAATAAACAGTGTCTCTTTTTTGATTTTTAGCAAATTCATATTGTGTTTCAAGGTCATTAAACGAAATATTGTCTGTTAAAAAATCTTTTATGGTTCTTGTTAAATTAAAATACGTACTAACTTCGTTTGCACTTTCAATTTTTTGATTAGATATACTATCCAATTTAAAATTAAGATTAATTATAAAATAAAATAATAATACAATAAAGGCTAACTGACCTATTATACCTATTAACAATTTATTTTTGATATTCAGATTATTCATAACGATTATAGTTTTGTTTATTTTTTATTTGCTTTTTTTTTAATATTTTTAATTCTTAGGCTTTAAAGAGTTTAAGTAGATCCAGAATCATTATATAACTTTCGCCACTTTTTGCAACACCAGTAATAAATTCTGATTTATAATTAGGTGCCGGCTCAATTATTTTTTCATCTAATTCATGAACTGCAACCACAGAATCAACTATTGCTCCAACATGAATAAATTTATTGTTTTGATCAAGATCTAAATCCATAACAATAATGCAGGTATTATCGGTATATTCTGTAGGTTGCATTCAAAATTTAAAGCATGTATCAATTACAGGCAGCACCATTTCTCGAAGGTTAATTACCCCTTTCATATAATCAGGTGATTTAGGAACTTTAGTGATTTTTTGTAGTCCTAAAATACTTAATACTTTACTTACATGTGCACCAAACTCTTCATCTCCTATTTTAAATGATAAATAGGTTTTAACACTTGATATATCTTCTATTCCCATTCGTATAATATAATTTTAATTAATATTCATATATAAAAACACTAAAAACGGACAAAATTAAATAAAAAGTTAATACTTCTTAAACTTTCCCTTGTTAATGTTTATTGTTTTTTATTAAAAGCTTCACAAATTAAGTTAAATTAAAGACATTCACAAATAACTTTTATTATTAATAAAGTTATTTGGAAATACTGTCACATGAAAACACTTATTTAAAATTATATTTTGGGGAAAGTTATATTCCAAATAACAGATTAATTTAGAATTTTTATACTTACCTTTTTTTAATAAAGCTGATGTAGAACATGACCAAAACTAAAAATATACGTGAAGAATAAAAGAAATGTCAAATTTTTTAATGAAAACTTCAAAATATATATAAAATGTAATAAATCAATTATTTAAATTCGAAACTATTGATGTGATTATTGAGTATTAGAATTTGTAATTTATTTACAAATTGTTTTTTTTACTAAAGTTATTGCTATTCATTTTGTTATTTGCTTGCGAAAAATTTTGTCATTTATTTAGAAAACTGATACTATTGGAAAATAAAAAATAGGAGAAAAAGCTCTCCTATTTTATTTTATATTTCAAACAATAATTAAGAATTAAAATTGTTCATACTCACTATCTAAATTTTTTGAATCTCTCAGGTTAATATCAAAACCCTTATTATGTATTGTATTATTTTCAAGCTTTTGCTTTGAACTTTTTATTGTTGCTTTAAACTGTTGTAAATTATTATTCTTAATTACATCTGATTTTTCTACTTCACCTGTATCAAAGAATGCAATTATTTCACGTAACTGTTCAGCCTGACTTGACAACTCCTCTGAACTTGTAGCCATTTCTTCAGATGCTGCTGCATTTTGTTGCGTTACCTGACTTAATTGCTGAATAGCTCCATTAATTTGATTTGCTCCCGAGTTTTGTTCTATACTAGCAGCTGAAATTTCTTGTACCAGTTTAGCAGTTTTTTGTATCTCTGGAAGAATCTCGGCTACTAAAACTCCAGCACTTTCTGTTGTCTGTAAACTATGTTTTGAAAGATTGTTAATCTCATCAGCTGCAATTTTGCTTCGTTCAGCAAGCTTTCGCACTTCTGCTGCTACCACAGCAAATCCTTTACCATGCTCACCTGCTCGTGCAGCTTCAACAGCAGCATTTAAGGCCAAAATATTTGTTTGGAATGCAATATCATTTACAATAGATATTTTTTCTGCAATTTGCTGTATTGAATTCATACTTTCCTGAGCTGCTCCAGCAACTTTTCTAATGCCATTTGATGCTTCAATAGCAATCTTTTCTGTTTGCTGTGAATTATCAGTGTTTTGTTGAATATTTGAAGCCATTTCTTCCATTGACGATGAAACTTCCTCTGCAGATGATGCTTGTTCTGATGCTCCTTGAGACATTTCTTCTGAACTTGAACTTAATTGTTGGCTAGCTGATGAGATATTTTCGGTACCTAGGTTTATTCCTGCAACAATTTCTCTTAGTTTTTGTGCCATTTGATTTAATGATGCAGACAATACTCCTATTTCATCTTTTTGATTAATTTCTATATGATAAGTTAAATTTCCAGTTGCGATTTCATTTGCCAATTTCATACTTTTTCGAATCGGATTTGTTATACCTTTAGCAATTACTACTGCAAACATTATTGCAATAATAGTTATAACCAGACTAATTGCAACTCCGCTGTTTCTTTTTAAATAAGACTTGCTGATCATTTCGGAGTTAACAGATGCAATTTTTAGTTTAGCAGTTTCGAGTATCTGTTCGAAAATTCCACCAACTTTATCAAGATGTACAACAGTTTCTGTATTATAAATTCTATTCGCTTCGTTCATGCCGTTCATATATACATCATTCGATTCAATAACATCCTCCAAAATGGCTATAGTTTGCAAAGCATATTTTTCAGTATTTTCCCGGTAAGAATTATGAGCAGCTTTAAAATTCTTTTTAGATAAGAATTCCTCAAGTTTATAGGCACTTTCATGAAGCTTTTCATGCGGTTCATATATTTTAGCAATTATATTATTGAATTCAGGATTCTCCCTTTTTAATTTTAAAGCATGATCACTTCCTAACCATATACCAAGTCCACATTTTGTATGATCCTTTTCTACCTCTAATTTTGTTTTTTTATCAATAAGAGCATCCTTAACCGTATGCATCCAATTTAAGTGAGCAGATTTTATATCTCTCAATTCATTACTAACCTCTTGATCAGCCTGATAAAAAACATCATCAATCTTTATGGCAGATTCATGAAGATGATTATGATGCTCTTCTATTTCATTTAAAAGTGTCTTTAGTTCAGGGATTAATTCTTCTGCGTGTTTTCTTTCTTCGCCATAATACCATTTTCCAAATGCACATTTCGTAGGATCTGTTTGAACAGATAATTCTGTAATATTATTATCAGTTAATAATTTATTTACATCCTGGGCCCAAAGTAAATGTTGTTTGTATTTATTGTTAATCTCATTTTGCAAATCATTTCCTTCCTGCGTTATATTAGCGTTATATAATAGATTATTTATACCATTTAGTGCTATTAATGAAATAAATATCAGAGCACCAATAATTGTCCCAAATGCAATAAAAAATTTGTGTCTTATTTTAAAATTTTTCCATTTCATATTATTTGTTTTTTTAGCTTATCTTTTTTGTTTTTTTAAATTCGTCAGAAGTGAATAGGCTTATTAAATTCAGGATCAACATAAAATAGTCATCATTTTTAACAAGACTTGTATTAAATTCATATGAATAACTATTTCCAATACTTGGTGATGGTTCTATTTAGCTTTCATCAATCTCACGAACTGCAACAACCGAATCTACACATGCTCCTACATGAATAACTTCACCGTCACCATCAAATCCAGTATAACTCAGGTATCGTTTGTAAAATCTGTAAGTGTCATATTAAACTTAACGTGCGTAATCAATTATTGGAAGTACTTTCCCTCGAAAATTAACAACTCCGTTCGTATAAGGAGAAACCTTTGGGACTTTTGTTATTTTCTAAAGTTCAAGTATATTCTTGACCTTCTTTACATGTGCTCCATATTCTTCATCACCAATTTTAAAGCTAAGATATGAGCCTGTTTTATTATAAACTTGTTTTTCCATTCCTCTCAAATTATATAAGTTTATTTTATATCTAAATCATTCAATTTCAAGGTTCAATATAAATATAAAGTTAAACAAATGGATATTTTAATGAAGAATAATAGAATGTAACAATTCTGAAGAATTTTATCATTCTTTCTAATTAAATTAGATATATGTAGATATGTTTTACTGTATATTTACACATTAGTGTATATAAAAACACATAAGCAAAGATTTTTCACTCTGAATGACTAGTCGTTAGGTAGTTTAATTAAATATCTTAAAAATGAACGAAAGCACAAATAAATTAAATAATGATATTACACCTGATCAACTTAAATCAATTTTTGAAGATTATTCTAAAAAACATTCGATAAAAGTTTATCAAAAGGTTTCTTTTAATAAGGGTGAGAATATTTTAAAACAAGGTTCATTTTTCTCACATCAAACAATATTATTAAAGGGTCTTGTTAAAATTGTTCTCGAAGCAGAAAATAAAAAAAATTACATCTTAAAATTTGCATTGCCAGGAGAATTTATTGGATTAAGTGCACTTTTCCATGATGAAATGACTCCATTTTCAGCAGTTTGTATGTGTGATTGTGATGTATTATTAATTAAACAAGAACCTTTCGAAAAACTTTTCAGAGAAAACACAATGCTTCATGAATTTATTATTAAATTAAGAAGTAATTATTTCCGATTAATATACGAAAGACTAACAATACAAGCAACAAGAAATAGTATTGGTAAATTAGCACATATTATATTATATATAAAACATCTTCAAGCCAAAATACCTAACATTTATCAATATATTACGCGAAAAGATCTTGCTGATTTAGCAGGTGTTTCTCACGAAAGCATAATGAAAATCCTAAACGAATTAAAAGGAGATAAAATTTTAAATATTAAGGATAAAGAGATTGAGATAAATAAACAAGATTTACTTGAAAGACTTGTAATTATTGGCTAATATTCCAAATATAAAAGATTAATTTATAGGTTTTTATACCTAACTATTAAGGTGACAAAAAAAGGGAGCCAAAATCCGGACACCCTTTTTTAATTGATAACAAAATATATAATATAATTCTCAATCTGAAATGACTCAAACTCACTATCTATATTTTTTGAATCTCCCAATTTAATATCAAAACCTTTATCAAGTACTGTATAATTATTTTCAACCGTTTGGTTTGAATTTTATACTAAAGAATTAAATTGTTGCAAGTTATTTTTCTAAATTCCATTTGATTTTTTCTCATCACCTGTTTTAAAAAAAGCTATTGTTTCTCTTAATTGTTCTGCTTGACTTGATAATTCTTCTGAACTTGTAGCCATTTCTTCAGATGCTGCTGCATTTTGCTGTGTTACCTGACTTAATTGCTGAATAGCTCCATTAATTTGATCAGTTCCTGCATTTTGTTCTAAACTAGCAGCTGAAATTTCCTGTACAAGTTTAGCTGTTTTTTCTATTTCAGGAATAATTTCCATCATCAAACCACCTGCTTCTTCTGTTACTTTTAAACTATGACCGGAAAGTGAGTTAATTTCGTCGGCTGCAATTTTACTTCGTTCGGCAAGTTTTCTAACTTCTGCGGCTACAACAGCAAATCCTCTACCATGTTCTCCTGCACGTGCAGCTTCTACAGCAGCATTTAGAGCTAAAATATTGGTTTGGAAAGCAATGTCATTAACAATTTTTATTTTTTCTGAAATTTGTCTAATTGAATTTAAGCTTTCTTTTGCTGCACCAGCAACTTTACTTATACCTATTGACGCATTGTTCGCAATCTTTTCTGTTTGCTGTGAGTTATCAGTATTTTGTTGAATATTTGCAGCCATTTCTTCCATTGATGAAGATACTTCTTCCGTTGAAGATGCTTGTTCAGCCGCACCTTGAGAAAGTTGTTCAGAAGCAGAACTTAATTGAATACTGGCTGAACCCAGATTTTCGGAATTAGATCTTATATCTGATACAATTGATAATAGATTCTCAGATAAATCTAACAATGTATTATTTAAAACTCCGATCTCATTAGAGGAACTGGTTTTATTATATTTTTTATCTAATCGACCTTGTGATATTAAAACAACCTGATTTATTGCATCCTCTAAAGGTTCTTTTATCATTTTTGTAATCAAATACAATGCAAAAGTTGTAATTGAAGCTGTTAATATAAATGATACATATATATTTATATATCCAAGTGATTTCATATCGCTAACTACGGTTGCAAGTAGAACATTAACAATAAGTATTACACCTATTTTTAACAAAACTGACTTTTTAAATAACGACCGTAAAACTAAAATAGCAATAGGAGTAACAATTAGTATTTCTATTATTTGCTCTATAATAAATTCTTTCATACTTTTATTTAAATTATTAATTGAGGAATTAAACCAATCCTAAAATGACTCAAACTCACTATCTATATTTTTTGAATCTCCCAATTTAATATCAAAACCTGTATTAAGTACTGTATTATTTTTTTCAACCGTTTGGTTTGAATTTTGTACTGTAGAATTAAATTGTTGCAAGTTACTTTTCTCAATTCCATTTGATTTTCTCTCATCGCCTGTTTTAAAAAAAGCTATTGTATCTCTTAATTGTTCAGCTTGACTTGATAATTCTTCTGAACTTGTAGCCATTTCTTCAGATGCTGCGGCATTTTGCTGTGTTACCTGACTTAATTGCTGAATAGCTCCATTAATTTGATCAGTCCCTGAATTTTGTTCTAAACTAGCAGCTGAAATTTCCTGTACCAGTTTAGCTGTTTTTTCTATATCAGGAATAATTTCCATCATCAAACCACCAGCTTCTTCTGTTACTTTTAAACTATGACCTGAAAGAGCATTAATTTCGTCAGCTGCTATTTTACTTCGTTCGGCAAGTTTTCTAACTTCTGCGGCTACAACAGCAAATCCTCTACCATGTTCCCCTGCTCGCGCAGCTTCTACAGCAGCATTTAGAGCCAAAATATTGGTTTGGAAAGCAATGTCATTAACAATTTTTATTTTGTCTGAAATTTGTCGAATTGAATTTAAGCTTTCTTGCGCTGCACCAGCAACTTTACTAATGCCTTCTGATGCATTGATCGCTATCTTTTCTGTTTGCTGTGCGTTATCAGTATTTTGTTGAATATTTGCAGCCATTTCTTCCATCGATGAAGATACTTCTTCTGTTGAAGATGCTTGTTCAGAAGCTCCTTGAGATAATTGCTGTGTGGTTGAACCAACTTGCAAACTTGCTGAGGCTACATTGTTTGCTCCTGAAATTGTACTTGTAACTATTTCCCTAAGTTTTTCTACCATAACATTTAAGGAAACAGCCAACATTCCTATCTCATCCTTTTGATCTATATTAATATTTGTTCTTAAATCACCAGCAGCAATTTTTGAGGCAAACTCTATTCCTTTATTTAAAGCATTTGTTATAGATTTACTAATTTGGGTATTAATAAGTACAAAAATAAAAATTCCAATAAAGACAGCAATTAAAATGGCATTTCTAATATGTCTGATTATTCCTAATAATTCGGTTTCATAAATAGAAACAGAAACAAAAGACTCTATTGGTTCAAGATATTGAAAATACTGATATTTCATTTTATCTTCCCACATATATTTTGTTTTACCTTTAGTTTCCTTTGCATTTATTAATTGTTTAAAAAATTCTTCATTTGAGAAATTTTCACCTTCTTTAGTTGGATGCACTACAAGATTTCCCTCGTAATCAACGATAAATGGATAACCTGTCTCGAAATATTTTTTCTCTTTAAATATCTGTTTAATACTACCTAAATCCTTTTCCTTAATACCAACATACAAAATTCCTTGTACAAGCCCATTAATCAATATTGGCTTATAAGCAGTTGTATAATAATCATTTACAACAAATGCTCGTCCTCTATAAGTTTGCCCATTTTCTATTGCTTGAACTACTGGGGAACTATTAGGGATATATGTACCCACAGCCCTTTTACCATTTTCATTCAATACGTTGGTTGAAATTCTCAAATAACCATTGGATATTTTTTGAAAAATTGTTGCAGTGGCTCCTGTTATTTCCTGCACTTTATCAACTATATCAAAATCATTATATACTTCTTGATTACCAATTTTCATATTCCCAATGCTTATATCTTGAGTTGATTTAGAAATTTGATCTATTGCAATTACATTTTGATCTACATCTCCTATAGATGGTTCTCCATAATGTTTGAAAACTTCAAGGGCTGCACTTAATGCAAAATCAACTTTACTTTGACTTTCTTTTAGCTGAATTTCAATAATTTTAGACAAATCATTAACCTGTTCAAACATTCTTATGTCAGTGTCCGTAATTATCTTTTTCTTCTGACTATTAATAGTATAAATCCCTAATGATGATATAATAATCAACATTACAAGACTTAATATAATATTAAGTCTTAAACCAATTTTCATGTTATTAATAAATCTCATATTATTTAATTTTCGTTATGGTTTTTTGCGCATTTTAAATCGCTTAATTCATTTCTTGTAAACATTTTGATCAAATCCAGAATCATAAATAAATCTTCTATGATTTTAATTACACTAGTTATATATTCTGATTTATAATTATTATATTTTATCATGCTTTAAATTCATGTCTTCAGGAAAAAACAGTTCATTGTTCATCACAGATGTAATAGCTTCTTTTAGTCCTTCATAAATATTGGATTTAAATACACAAGACTTAAAACCAGCACCTATTAATTCAAGTAAATATGCTTTATCTGTATAATCCGTTACAGCAATAAATTTCAAATTTGAATTTCTCCACAATGCTTTTTTAACAGTTTCTACACCATTCATGTTTGGCATTTCAATATCCATTAAAATAATATCTGCTTCGTTTAGGTTTTTTAATTGAAGAAACTCCAGACCATCAGCAGCAGTAGCTATTACATTATGAAGAAGCATATTTTTTAAATAAAATTTTATTCCTTCTCTAAATGTTTTATTATCGTCTACAACTATGATTTTCATCCTTTAATAATTTATAAAGACAAAATTATGACCTGAAAGAAGGGAATGATAGAGGTGATTACACTTTTAATATAGGGTAAATCCCTTATTTTATTTTTGTGAGGATAGATTTCACTTTAAATGCATAATTGGAGTCTGTCCATAAAGTCCGATTTTTTCGTTACGCTCATTGCAAAAACAGTCATTTACAATTGCAAACTCCTTGATTTTTGCAATTTCGCAAGCCTCAAAATCGAACATTCTGAACTAGACTCTTACTTTATTGTCAAACTCTAATTAGGGTTTAAACTAGAAAATAGATTTTAAACCATCAAATTAATAAGCACTAAAGTGATTACAATAAGATTTATTGCACTATCTAAATTTAGGAATGTACTTTTTTTAAAATAACTATTTTTTGAGCTTAACGCAGCATTCTCAACTGCTGAAAGGAGTTAATTCTAAATTTCAATTAAATGATGCTTTATTGCAAACATTACTAAGTGAGCAGAATTTTTAGTTGATGTTTTTGATAACAAATTTGTTCTGTGATTATCAACAGTTTTTGGGCTAATACATAAATTATCTGCTATTTCATTGTTTGTATTTCCTTGACATATTAATTGTAAAACCTGTGTTTCGCGTTTAGAAATACGGATCTCATTGCTTGATAAAGAATTAATACCCTGAGTACTAATTTTAAATAATAAGTTTTTTAAAATATCCTGAGGAAAATAATTTTCTCCTTTATATACCGCTTTTATGGCATTTTCAAGATCTTTTTTTCCAGATGTTTTTAATACAAAACCCTGAACTCCTGCTTTAATCATTTTATAATAATAAATATGATCGCTATAGCTTGAGAGTGTAATGATTTTAAGTTCCGGATATTTGGCAAGAGCTTTCTCTGTAGCTTCAATCCCATCCATTTCAGGCATTGAGATATCCATTAAAACTATATCGGGTACATGTTTGTCTAGAATTTTTAAAAATTCCACTCCCGTTTCTGCTTCATCAATAATATAAAAATCATCAATTTGAGTTAATACTGACTTTATACCATCTCTAAAAATAGTATGATCATCAACTAATACAATTTTAATAATATCATTCATTTTTATTCATTTACGGGTACTGAAATATAAACACTAATTCCGTTATTTGGTTCACTACTAATATTATACTGTCCATTTAATGAACTAATTCTATTTTTCAGATTAAATATACCCATTCCAATTTTGTTTTTCCAAACCTGGTCTAGATTAAAACCAATTCCATCATCAGAATATTTCATAATAACTTCATTTCCTTGTATGAAATATTTAATTGACACATTTTTAGCCTTCGCATATTTAAACGTATTATTAATTAGCTCTGTTGTTATTCTATACAAAGCGGTTTCAATATCAATTGACAATCTTTCTGTTAATTTCGAATCAATAGAAATATTTAATTGTTTTAATCCCCTTAATTTGTTTACAAATGACTCTACAGCCTTTATTAAACCAAAATTTTGTAAAATATGTGGACTAATGTTATTTGATATTTCTTTTATACTTTCAATTGCTTCTATAATTGTATCATTTATTTTTTCTGACAATTCATTCTTTATATCTTCATTTGAACTATCATTCATCGATTGAATATATAATTTAATTGCTGATAATACAGGAGAAACACCATCGTGCAAATCTTTTGCTATTCGGCTTCTTTCTCGTTCTTCCGCATTAATCATTACATGCAGAATTTTTTGATCAGTTTGTTTTTTTAATGTAATATCAGTAAATACACTATAAATTAATTCTTCACCTTTATCATTAATATATTTTTCTCCTAAATCATGGAGCCAAATCCATTTTCCATTTTTATTTTTTATTCTATAAGTAACATTATAATTTTTATTTTCAGTTAAAATTGATTTATAATTAGAACTTACATATTCGATGTCTTGCTTATGTATTCTATTAATCAAAATTTCAGAGCCTTTTTCTATAATTTCCTTACTTGTAAAATCAAAAATTCCTTTTACGTTTGGGCTTATATATTTTGTTTTGCTATTAATATCTCTTATCCAAAAAACTGACGGTCCTTTTTCAACCATCATTCTAAATTTTTCCTCACTTTCAATTAGAGATTGTTCGGCAATCTTACGCTCAGTTATATTAATACCTACTTCCCAATTATACCATTGTTTTAAGGGAGCAGGTTTGTTAATATTAGTCCACAATACTGTTTTCTTATCTCCTTTTCTATTTAATAAGTCTATTTCCAGATTGGAAACCGTATCCAAATTCAAATCTATTTTTTTCTTTCTATATTGCGTATCTGGATATAATTTATCAAGCACCTTATTACTTCCAATAACTTCATCAGCTTTATAACCGGTAACCTTTTCACATTCCCTATTCCAAAATATAAAATTACCATCCTTATCAAAAGCATTAATTAATACCGGCATATTTTCTACCATCAATCTAAAATGTTCTTTTTGCATTTTTAATTGTTCTTCAGCATACTTTTGCTTTGTAATATCCCTATTACTCCCCCTTTTTCCAAAATAATTTCTTTCTTTATCAAAAACGGACTGACAATGATGGCCTATCCATTTTAAATCACCATTTTTAGTTTTAATACGAAATACTAATTCACATTGTGTTTCTTCATCTTTTAAGATATTTTTATTTTGTTCATTTTTAATAATCTCATTTTCTTTATGATTATTCCAGCTCTCCAGATCTTCTTTTACAATTATTGAATCAAGTAGCAATGGATTTTTAAAAAATTCTTCATGAGTATATCCCGTAATTTCTACACAGGAAGGCGAGATGTATTCAAATTTACCATCGGGTAATTGCCAATATTCCCAGTCATATGTAAAATCAGCTACAGTTTTATATCTTTCTTCGCTTTCAATTAAAGCATTTTCTTTTTCAATTTTTTCTGTAATATCTCTTAAAGTAACAACTCTAGCTGTCTTGTCTTGATATCTAGTATTTCTACCTTCTAATTCAACCCAGATTATAGTTCCATCTTTTTTAATTCCTTCAATGGAAAAAGTTCCCATATTCCCTTTTTTTATACTCTTCCAAATCATATCCATATATTTAGATACAATAATTTTATCAAATATATATACACCTATTAATTCGTCATGCTTATATCCAAAAATATTACAAAAGGCCTTATTAAACTCCAGTAACACACCTTGATTATGAATAAATATTCCTTCCTGACTTAAATCTGACAATAACTTATATTTTTCTTCGCTATATCTTAATTCATCATTAATGTAAGCTAATTCTTCATTACTTGCTTGTAACTCCTCTTCCGCAGCTTGAAGTTCTTCAAATTTCTTCTTTAATTCTTCGTTAAGTGTTTCATATTCATAATTTTTTGTTTTTAGTTCTAACTCTGCAAGTTTTCTGTCCGATATGTTGCGAACAATTGCAAACAAGTGATTTACATTACCAATTAACGTCATAGTTAGTGAAACTTCAGCACTAAACTCCTTGGTTTTATCAAAAGTTGTAAGAAGCCATTCAAATCTTTGAGGAATCCCTTTTCTCGCATTATTATTTTTTTCAGCAACCAATTTTAAAGATTCAACATTATTTGCTTGAAATTGCGGTGAAACATCAACTGGAGTAATTCCTATAATTTGATCTCTGTTGCAATTAAAAAGTTCTAAAGCTTTTCTATTACAGTCCACGATAAAATTATTTTCATTCATAATAAAAATGGCATCATTGGCAGTTTCAAACAGAAGCTTATATTTCGATTGTTCGATTTTTAGGTCTTTTTCTATAAAAAGTGTTTTAGCAATTTCCCTTTTAACTAATAAATAAATAATTACTGAAGCAGTAAGTACATAAAACCAACCTTTATATGTTTGAATTCGAGTTAATTTTTCAGGATCACTAAGTAAGCTTAATAAGATTTTATCTGAATATAAAATCCATAAAAAGCTTAATGCGAGAAAGATCAATGATATTTTGAGCGCTTGTTTGTTTATAATTTTCATAATTTGAAATTCTCAAAATTCAAACATAACCTAATTTTAAATAAAGTAAGAAGTTATTAATAATAAATTCTAAAATCAATTTTAATTAGATTATTAGTATTTTTAGCTTGTACTTGTTTTATTTATTTATGGAAAATTTATTCGCAATTCTAATACTTGCAATGCTTATAGTTTTATTTATAAGATTATTTAAAAAATTTAATAATCCTCATTGGAAAAAACCTTTCAAACCTTTCTCGGTAATTTGGAGAAAAATTCTATTTGAACATGTAAATTTTTATAAAAATCTTAAGTCAGATGACAAACAAAGATTTGAATTTAAAGTTCACGAATTTTTAATTAATTGCAAAATAACAGGAGTTGAAATAGAAGTTTCTGAGATTGATCGTGTTTTAGTTGCTGCCAGTGCTATAATACCTATTTTTGCCTTTCCTAGCTGGCAATATCATAACTTGAAAGAGGTTTTACTATATCCAGGATTATTTGATGAAGAATTTAATACTGATGGAGATAAACGAAACATTGCGGGGATGGTTGGAACCGGGTACATGGAAGGTAAAATGATTCTTTCAAAACAAGCTTTACATCATGGTTTTAAAAATGAATCTGATAAAAAAAACACAGCTATTCATGAGTTTGTTCATTTAATAGACAAAGCTGATGGTAATATAGATGGTATACCTTCTTTGTTGCTAGAAAAGCAATATACAATTCCATGGATTGATTTAATCCAAAAAAAGATTGCAGAGATTTATGAGGGTGAATCAGACATAAATCCTTATGGTGCAACAAATAAAACCGAATTCTTTGCTGTTATTAGCGAATACTTTTTTGAGAGACCAAAATTACTTCAACAAAAACATCCAAAGCTTTATACTCTACTTGAACAGATATTTGATCAAAAAATGTCTAAAAACAAAAAGAATTTTACTAGTTATGAAATAAACAGGAATGATCCATGTCCTTGCGGAAGTGGGGAAAAATACAAGCATTGTTGTGGGAAGATTGATTAATTTAACTTTAGAATCTATTTAAAAAGTAAATATTAAATTTTGAAAGATATACGTACTTGTTAGAAGCTTTTAGCTATTAGCATATAGCCATTAAAAAATATTAGACTAACATATCTTCAAGCTATATGAAAGAATATAAAATAATAGAATCTACACCTACTAACATTCAAGAATTTGAAATGTGTGGAAATTAGAATCCAAAAGTTGAAGGATACAAACGTAAGATTGAATGGACAAAAGAAAGATTTAAAGAAGGACTAAAATACAAAGTACTTTATTCTCAGGAAATAGGAGCTGTTGGTGCCATTGAATATGTTCCTGGTGAATTTGTCTGGCGACCGGTTGAAGCAAAAGGATTTATGTTTATTCATTGTTTATTTATTCTCCCAAAAGACATTAAAGGAAAAGGATTTGGTCAAATGCTTCTGGATTCTTGTATTGAAGATGCAAGGATACAAAACATGCTTGGAGTTGCTGTTGTAACAAGAAAAGGAACTTGGATGGCAAGCAAGGATTTGTTTCTTAAAAATAACTTTGAAATAGCTGATACTGCAAAACCTGATTTTGAATTAATGTATAAATCATTTGATAAAAAAACTAAAGTACCAAAGTTCAATATTAAATTGAATGCTAATCTTAACAAATACAAAAATGGATTAGTAATTATATCATCTGATCAATGTCCGTATATTGTAAAAGCAATTAATGAAATATCAGAGACTTCAGTAAATGAATACAAAATAAAACCTCAAATTGTAGAATTAAAAACTATAAAGATGCTCAAAATAGTCCATGTGTATTTGGTACATTTTGTATAATTTACAATGGAATTATAATTGCTGATCATCCCGTAAGTAATACCAGATTTAAAAATATCATGAATAAAATAAAACCATAAGAATTACCAATTTTTATCAATATATATATTTAACAAATATTAACTCACTCTTGCCTTGAAATCTCAGTAAAATGTTTTAATTTGGTTTAATCAAAAATCAAACTTATTTACTATGTTATTAACTATTACAGAATCGTGGCAATCACTAGTTCTAATTGAGAAAATTTACTGGTGTATTGCTATTCCATTTTCGGTATTATTTTTTCTGCAAATTATTCTAACCTTCTTTGGTGGAGATGTAGATGATATGGCTGCTGATGGAGACTCAGATGTATCCATTAATGGTGATGCAGGAATCGACTTTCAATTTTTATCTTTAAAAAACCTTGTTGCATTCTTTACAATCTTTGGATGGGCAGGAATAGCTTGTTTAGAAGGAGGTTTAAGTGTAGGGAAATCAGTTCTATATTCATCAATTTCCGGGATACTAATGATGTCTATAATGGCATCAATAGTTTACTTTATGGGCAAATTAACTGATAGTGGAACTTTAAACATGAATAATGCGATTGGGAAAGTTGGTAGCGTTTATCTTCCAATTCCAGCAAAACGTAATGGACTGGGGAAAATCCAAATTAAAGTTCAAGGTTTGCAAACACTTGATGCAATGACTGATTACGAAGAAGAAATAAAAACAGGGTCGGTTGTTGAAGTAATTGAAATTTTAAATAACGAGATACTAGTAGTAAAGCCAAGTGGGAAATAGAAATTAAATACTTAGAATGAACTAATCCCGATAGTTATCGGAATAGATTATAAATAATTTAGGTACTTCTGCAATTTAAAACTTAAAGTACTAATTTATTAAAATAAATTTAATAATTTAAAATAGTAAAAATTATGGGACAATACATTGTTATACTTGTCGTTGCGGCAGTAATTTTCGTTTTTGTACTAATCGTTTCCTTTTTTAGGAGATATAGAAGATGTCCATCAGATAGAATTTTAGTAATTTACGGTAAAGTTGGTAAAGGACTTGATGCTGAATCACGTTCAGCCAGATGTATTCATGGTGGAGCTGCATTTATCTGGCCAATTATTCAAGATTATTCATATCTTGACCTTACTCCGATTTCAATTGAAATTAATTTAACGAGTGCTTTAAGTAAGCAAAATATTCGTGTTGATGTTCCTTCAAGATTTACAGTAGGTATTTCTACAGAACCGGGAGTAATGACAAATGCTGCTGAGCGTTTATTAGGGCTTTCACAGGATGATGTTAATAATTTAGCAAAAGATATCATATTTGGTCAGTTACGTTTAGTAGTTGCAACTATGGATATTGAAGAAATTAACAGTAATCGTGATAAATTCCTTGCTGCAGTATCATCAAACGTTGAGGCTGAGCTTAAGAAAATTGGTTTAAAGCTTATTAACGTAAACGTTACAGATATTAACGATGAATCGGGATATATTGAAGCTTTAGGTAAAGAAGCTGCTGCAAAAGCGATCAACGACGCTAAGAAAAGCGTATCTGAAAAGAATCGTGATGGAGCTATTGGTGAAGCAAATGCTCATCAAGATCAGAGGGTACAAGTTGCTGCTGCAGATGCTGCTGCTGTTGAAGGTGAAAATAATGCAAAAATTACGATTGCAAATTCAGATGCTACTCGTCGTGAAATGGAAGCTGAAGCAGAACGTAAAGCTGTCGCCGCTGAAAAGGTAACTCAAGCGAAAGCATTAGAAGAAGCCTATTCTGCTGAAAGAAAAGCAGAAGAAATAAGAGCACAAAGGGATAAAGCAACACAAACAGCAAATATTGTTGTTCCTGCTCAAATTGATAAAGAAAAAATTGAAATTGCAGCTGAAGCTATAGCAGAACAAACTCGTCGTCATGCAAAAGGTGATGCAGATGCTATTTTTATGAAAATGGCAGCAGAAGGTAAAGGTATGTACGAGATTCTTAGTAAGCAAGCTGAAGGTTTCCAAAAACTTGTTAAGGCTACCGGAGATGATTCTCAAAGTGCCGTAATGATGATGATTGCTGACAAATTACCTGAATTAGTTAAAACACAAGTTGAAGCAATTAAAAATCTTAAAATAGATAAGATTACTGTTTGGGATAATATGAGTGGTGGAAAAGATGGTAACTCACCTACATCAGCTAAATTCTTATCCGGAATGCTTGGATCTATTCCTCCTTTCGAAGAGTTATTTAAAATGGCCGGTATGGAATTACCTGATTATTTAAAAGGAACAAAAAAAGATACTGAAAGCAAACCTGCTCCTATAGAATTAAAAGAAGCAAGTGAAAAAACACCTACTAAAAAGCCTGATATAAAAGAGGAAAAATAGTCTTAACTAGTCTTTGCAAGAAAACGCCAAATTACTCACAAGTTTAATATTTATAAATTTGTGTTCGTGAGCTTCGCAATGTTCTGCGTTACTCTCGTGTTGAAAACAGTTACTTACAAAAGTAAACTCTTTGGTTTCCAACACTTCGAATTCCGATAGCTATCGGAATGTCTTTGACGTTTTCTTATCAAAGACTTGAAAAAAAAGCTGTTTTCTTGCTGACACTAACTAAAAAAGATTAAAAAGCGTAGCAGTTTCTGTTACGCTTTTTTTTATATGTGAACTAGTGAAATTTATAAGTAAAAATTTCAAAACATGTCAAAACTCACTGTTTTACGATAATATTTTTAGTATAAATCGAAAAACATTTCTTATCTTGGATGCTTTATTTTACATATTTTATCATAAAATTTAAAAAAATAAATGCTATTAATTCCCTATAAAACATTAAACTACAAAGTATGAGCTATTCAACAATCAAAACAAAAATTGAGGATAATATTGCAATTATCACAATTTCAAGACCAGAAGCTATGAATGCGTTAAATAGCGTTTTCTTTAAAGAATTAAATACTTATCTTGACTCTTTATCTGAAAATAACGAAGCTAAAGTTCTAATAATAACCAGCGAAGGGAAAGCTTTTATTGCAGGAGCTGATATTGCTGAAATGAAAAATATGACTAAAGATGAAGGCTATCAGTTTTCAAAAATCGGGCAGGATACATTTTCTCGTCTCGAAAAACTAAATATACCGGTAATTGCAGCAATTAATGGATATGCTCTTGGTGGTGGCTGTGAACTTGCTTTAGCTTGCGATTTTAGAATATCAAACAATTTTGGGAAATTCGGATTACCTGAAGTTAGCTTAGGATTAGTTCCTGGTTATGGAGGTACACAGCGATTATCAAGATTAGCGGGCTTAGGAAACACTTTATTTCTTCAGCTTACCGGTCAAATGATTGATGCTGAAGAAGCTTTAAGAATGGGTATTATTCAGAAAGTAAGCGAAGCTAGTGAACTTATGAATGAAACTTTAAAAATTGCAAAAAAAATTACTCAACACGGACCGAATGCAATTGTAGCCTTAAAAAAGCTTGTTCGCACCGGTTATCAAATGGATATTAATAAAGCTTATGATCTGGAAAGTGAAGAATTTTCTACACTTTTTGAAAGCGATGGCCCTGAAGGAATGACAGCATTTCTTGAAAAACGAAAACCAAACTGGAAATAATAATTTTAATACTAAATATATTTTATGAACTACGAAGACAAACTACAAAATGTGTCGGTACTTGGTGCTGCCGGCAAAATGGGATCAGGTATTTTATTACTTACAGCAATAGAAATGGCTGACCTTCAATTAAAACCAGAAAATCAGTCAAAAACTTTTGCATTAAATGCAATTGATGTTTCGCCTGCTGCTTTATCCGGACTCTTTTTATATTTAAAAGCTCAAGTTCGAAAAATTGCAGAAAAAAAGATGGTTGCTTTAAGGACTGTTTATAAAGACCGCAAGGATTTAATCGAAAATGGAGAAATAATTGATCAGTATATTGATGATGTTTTAAAAATTGTACATACAAGCACAAGTATTGAATCTACTTATAATTCAGGTTTAATATTTGAAGCAATCATTGAAAATTCAGATCTTAAGGTTAAACTAATAACTCAAATTCTTGAGAACAATAATAACGATCCTTGGTTCTTTACAAATACTTCATCGGTTCCAATTAATGAGCTAGATACAAAAGCAAACATAAATGGGAAAATCCTTGGATTCCACTTTTACAATCCACCTGCAGTACAAAGACTTGTAGAAATTATTGCTTGGGAAAAAACCAATAAAGATTTAATTGAATTTGCACAAGCATATGCTAAGAAATTAAGAAAGACATTAGTTCCTTCTAACGACAAAGCCGGATTTATTGGTAATGGTCATTTTATGCGTGATATACTCTTTGGACTTAAGCAAGCTGAAAGCTTATTTGATAAAATGTCGTTTGCAGAAGCTTTTTATGCTGTAAATAGAATTAGCCAGGACTTTATGATTCGTCCAATGGGAATCTTTCAATTGATGGATTATGTGGGACAGGATGTTTGCCAGAAGATAATGATTGTAATGAGACCAAGATTAAACGAGGACAGTTTACATAGTGATCTTATTGACCAACTAAATTCACAGGATGTTAAAGGTGGACAAAATTCTGATGGATCGCAAAAAGCTGGTATATTATTTTATGAAAAGGGACAACCTACAGCAGTTTATGATCCTAATAAAAAGGACTATGTAAAAATTGCTGATTTTAAAGAAAAAGTTGATAATATGCTTGGAGCATTACCTTCTCTGCACAAACCATGGAAAGCGGTTGTTGGAAATAAAGGTAAAGATCAAATATTAAGCGATTATTTTAACGAACTAAAAGCCATGGATACTTTAGGTTCTCAGCTTACTAAAGATTATGTGATCAACTCTAAAAACATTGGTTTAAAATTAGTTACTGATGGAGTAACGGAAAAAGAAGACCATGTAAATACAGTAATGCTAATGGGATTTTTCCATGCTTATGGTCCTATTAATAATTATTTCAACTAATCGTCACAAAATTAAAAATTACTACTATGAGAAAGAAAATATATATGGCTGCTGGATACAATACTGTATCATTAGGAACAGGAAGAAAAGAATTCCATCCTAAAAAGCCAAGACCGGGAATTGAACATTATATTAAAGAAGCAGGACAAGGCACATTAAAAATGATTAATGGTGCTAAGAATGTTGATGAAGGAGTAATAGGAAACTTCATGGCAAGTCGCTTTGTAAAGCAAGCTCACCTTGGTGCATTTCTTCCTATTATTGATGAAGGCTTAAAGTATAAACCTTCACTTAGAGTAGAAGGTGCTTGTGGATCAGGAGGATTATCCCTAATTACAGGAATAAAATCAGTATTATCTGATTCTGCCGATGTTGTTTTAAGTATGGGTGTTGAAGTTCAAAATTCTGTAAAAGCTATTTATGGAGCTGATATTCTTGCCGGTGCAGGATGGTATAATGAAAGAAAAGATGGGCATGCCTATTTCTTCCCTGGTCAGTTTAGTAATCGTGCTGGTGCATATTACGAAAAATTCGGAAGAGAAAAAGCAAGAAAAGGTTTAGCTACTTGGTTTAAGAATGCAATAGAAAATGCAAGATTATGTGAGACTGCACAAGAGCATACAAATAAAACTTCGGATCTTATAGCTCTTGGTTTAACAGAACCATCACCAAAATCATTTACTGATCATTTAAATGTATTTGATTGTTCAAAAGTATCTGATGGAGCTTCTGCCATTGCAATTATGTCTGAAGAAGGTCTGGCGAAAACAGGTGTGCCAATATCTGAAGCTGTTGAAGTTATCGGTTTTTCATTAAAGGTAAATAACATAACCGAACAACCTAAAGATTTAACAGTTCTTGATACAGTAAAAGAAGCTGCAAAAGAAGCTTTAAGTAATGCAGGCATAACAATAAATGATCTTGCTACGATTGAAGTACATGATTGTTTTACAATTGCAGGAGTGTTAATGGTTGAAGCATTGGGACTTGCAAAACATGGCGAAGGAGCTGATTATGTTGCTAATGGCAATACAGCTAGAACTGGTAAAATTCCAATGAATACTACAGGTGGTTTAATTGGTTGGGGTCATCCAACGGGTGCAACCGGAGTTCATCAAGCAGTAACAATTTGGGAACAATTAACTGGTATTGCAGGAAAAGCTCAGATTGAGATTCCTTCTGATCGTCCTTATGGAATGACGGTAAATATGGGAGGAGATGATAAAACTATTGTTGCCATTGTTTACAAAAAAACAAGTTAAAACTATAAACCTTACAAACGCAAACTACAATAATGGATTTTACTTATACCGAAGAGCAGCTTATGGTACAAAAAGCTGCTCGCGATTATGCACAGCGAGAGCTTATACAAGATGTTCTTGAACGTGATAATAAAGCAATTTATCCAACAAAACATATTAAAAATATTGCTGATCTTGGATTTCTTGGCATGCTAATTCCAATGGAATATGATGGAGTTGGAATGGATAACATTTCCTATGTAATGGCTTTAGAAGAAATCTCAAAAATAGATTCATCTGTGGCAGTAATAATGGCTGTACATAACTCTTTAGCATGTTACGGAATTGATAAATATGCTTCTGATGATCAAAAAAAGAAATACTTACCACAACTTGCAAGTGGAGAAACAATTGGAGCATTTCTTTTAAGTGAACCGGAAGCGGGATCTGATGCATCTTTTCAGAAAACAACTGCCCTATTAAAGGATGATCACTATGTTTTAAATGGTGTAAAAAACTGGATTACAAGTGCTAATTCAGCAGGAGTTTATTTGGTAATTGCACAAACTTATCCTGATTTAGGCCACAAAGGAATAAATGCTTTTATTGTTGATCCTAAATCTGAAGGAATAACACTGGGACCACACGAAGATAAAATGGGAATGCGTAGTTCCGATACTCATTCGGTAATGTTTAACGATGTTAAAGTTCCCAAAGAAAATAGAATTGGTGACGATGGATTTGGCTTTAAATTTGCCATGAAATTACTTGAAGGTGGTAGAATTGGAATTGCTGCTCAAGCATTAGGAATAGCATGTGGCGCTTACGATTTAGCTCTAAAATATTCAAAAGAAAGAAAAACTTTTGGTAAGGAAATTATTAATCATCAAGCAATAGCATTTAAATTAGCCGATATGGCAACTGGCATTGAAACTGCTCGTTTACTTGTTCACAAAGCTGCTTGGTTAAAAGATAATAATGAACCTTATGGTACTATAAGTGCAATGGCTAAGCTTTATGCTACAGATGTTGCAATGAAAGTAACCACAGAAGCTGTTCAGATATTTGGTGGAAATGGTTATGTAAAAGAGTATCATGTGGAAAGATTAATGCGTGAGGCTAAGCTTACCCAAATTTACGAGGGAACTTCAGAAATACAGAAAGTAATTATTTCGAGGGCAATTTCAAAAGATTAACTAAAGATTAACTAAAGATTAAAATTCTAAATATATTAGAAAGCATTAAGGTTTAAATACTTTAATGCTTTTTTTTACATTAAGTAATTAACCGTGTCAGGGTTAGGTAATATATTAATAAATCTGTGGCACGCTATGCGGATTTAAGCTAATAAAAACCAACAAATTTTGAAATCTTATTTCATTTCCATAATTTGATAACTACATCTAAAACTTTTTAATTATGAAAATTAAAGTATTCTTTCTATTAGTGTTAGCAGTAAACAAATTTGCGAAAACTACTATTATATTAACCCAATAAATTGAAGAAAATGAAACTCTTAAGCAACTTTAAAACAAACTCATTTACAATTTCTGGATTCTGTGCTAAACTCTGTATTCTAAGTGTTATTCTTTTAATGAATTTGACTTTATTGGCTCAAAGAGATAGAGATATTAAGTATATTCTTGTTCCATATATTGTAGAGGGACAAGATAATTCTGACAGTTATGTGGAGAAAGCTTTTTTCTGGGGCTCATCATTTGATTATGCAGTATTTGAATTTAGCAATATACTTTGGGGTAATTTAAACAATAAAAGAGAACAACAGAGATTGGCTCAAGCAAGACAACAATCTTTAGCTAAACTGAATATTATAAAGACTCAATTTTCTAATTACGAAAGTTACCCTGAAAAAATAATTGACGGTTGGCATAGTGCTATAGCTTCAGATAATATGAATTTTTGCAAGGATGTTAAAGTCTTAATAAAAGACAACAGAATTACTCGTTTAGTAATTGATAATTATATTCCTATTAACTTCTTGTCTACGGGAGAGATAAAGAATGCAAAGAATGTTGTTACTTTAAAAAACTTTAATGGAGAACAGCTTAATATTGTTGAAATATATTTCTTATATGATATTGAGGAATCAAGAATAGTTCCAGAGCCTTTAAAACCAGGTTATGTTTGTTTTTGGTCTGACATGAAAAATTATAGAGATATTTTATTAGATGTTGATAGTAAAAGAATGGAAAGGCTCTCGATACGTTTTAATTCAGAACCTGATTGTTTTGGTAACGGAATGATATGTAGAATAATGAAACCTGGAGTATATCCTTATCTTGCTCGTGGAAAGGGAGCTGTAAATTGGGAAGGTTCTTTTGAAATAAAAGAAAATTATTGTTTGAAAATCAGATTAGGTAGGTAATAGCAAATATTATTAAGAACCTATATCAATATTTTTTTATTTTCATAATTTCGTATTTTCTGCCGATTAATGATTTTATTCTGATAGTTGCTTATTTCTTATGATAAACTCATAGAATTTATTCACTTTCAGATAATACTTCTTTATTAACTTCATTCAGGCTTTCTTTAAATTGTTTAAATAAAAAATTGACATTGGGCTGTTTAAATATTGAAGAGCTGTCTCCTTCTATTTCCCTAATTTTCATATCCAACATAGAAAATTCACTAAAAAAATTAAAATCATTTGTTATCCTAATGCTGGGAACAAAATAATGTATCTGTGTATTAATCTTATTTATTGGAACGTAGTTATAACGAGCTACCCTAATACTTCTTGTGAAATTTAAATATTTAATTAACTCTTGAAGAGAAACATCTTCTAACATTTCACTACTATAATTAAATTCTCCGCCACTGGTAAGTAAACCTCTTAAAATTTCTCTTGCATTTTCAGTATCATTCAAATACTTAGTAATTTCATTCCACAATATTTTAATATCTCCTTTAGATTTAAATTTTGAGACTACCTCCTTATTCAAATAATTGCTTATCCAGTTCAACTCCCCTTCTACTGTAAATTTGTCCATTTTAATTTTTAAATTTTTTATTGGAGGTGTTGCATGTATTATTCCTAAAAATATAATTCTTTCATTTTTTTGTTCCATTTGCCTAACCATTTCAAGAGCAATTGTTCCTCCATAACACCTTCCAACAATAATATAACCATTATATGGCTGAACTTTTTTAATGCATCTTATATATTTTTCCGCCAACTTTTCTACAGTAATATCTTGCGGTTCATTTTTTTTAAACTCACCCACACTTATCCCCCAATAACTAAAATTATCATTAGCTTGATTACAAAACTCAATATACCCATCTACATTTCCAGTACCAGTATGAATTAAAAATATATTCCCTCCATTTTTTTCGCCTTGTTTTAACAATATTAAGTTATCATCATCAGAAATAATCTTTGATTTATTTATATCTATAACATTAGCCAATTGGCTAATAGAAGATTCTTTAAAAATCTCAATTAAAGGAACACTTATATTTAAATTCGTTTTTATTTTATTTATGCATAATGTCGCATTTAAAGAATGCCCTCCTAAGGCAAAAAAGTTTGCCGTAACACTTATCTCTTCCTTTGCTATTTTTAATACCTCTGACCAAATTTCTACAAGTTTTTCTTCTACCTCATTCGAAGGTGCTACATAATCTTTTCCTACTTTTACTTCGGGAGATGGTAACACTTTACGATTTACTTTACCATTACTCGTTAAAGGAAGTTTATCCAACTCCACAAAATATGACGGTATCATATAATCCGGTAGGCTTGTCGATAAATAAGTACGTATTTTTTCCTGATCGAACTCATTATCTATAACAAGGTAAGCACACAGGTATTTATCTCCACTTTCTTCTATGTCTATTACTACACTATCTTTTATTTGATTATGTTTTTGTAATACACTCTCTATCTCTCCTAATTCTATCCTAAACCCTCGAATCTTAACCTGGTGATCTATTCTTCCTAAAAACTCGATGTTTCCATCGGATAACCAGCGAGCTAAATCTCCTGTCTTATATATTAATTCATTTGTAACAAACGGATTTAATATGAACTTACTTTTGGTTAATTCTTCATCATTTATATATCCACTTGCAAGACATTCCCCTCCAATATATAGCTCACCACAATTCCCAATTGGGCATGGTTGCATATTACCATTTAATATGTAATATTTCGAGTTTTGAATAGGTTTCCCATACGGAATACTATTCCATTCAGGATTAATTTCACTAATCGGATAATAATTTGACCATATTGTGGCTTCTGTAGCACCACCTAAACTAATAATTTTTATTTTACTAAAAACATTCTTTAATATATTCGGTAATTCCAAAGGTGTATAATCTCCACTAAAAAAAGCCAATCGAAATGAGTTAATTTTATTATTTAGTTGTTGTCCAAGAAATGGTACTAACTGCTGCATAAAAGCAGGTGCTGAATCCCAAAAGCTTATACCTTCTTTATAAATATTATTTATTATTCTTGTAGGTCTTTGTAAATCTTGCTGAGAGATAATACTTAATGATGCTCCAGAAGACAATATACCAAATATATCATATACAGATAAATCAAAACATAAAGATGTGACAAATAACAATCTATCATTTTTTGTTATTTCAAATGTTTTATTCACCCATTCAATAACATTAATAACGGGCTGATGTTTTACATAGACTCCTTTTGGTACACCTGTTGAACCTGAAGTATAAATAACATAGGCAATATCTTCTGAAGATGCATTTGTTTTTAATTCAATTTCCGGTTCATTATTATCCATGCTATAGAAGCCTTCAATATTGAACCTGTTCATTGATTTTTTTGAGATATAACCTTGCGAATCCTTTAATTCCTCTCTGTAAGAAAACTCTAACGGTACTTCTTTATGTACATCAAAAAGTAAAACATTCATTAATTGATGAATATTCCTTTCAATTTTAAAGAGCTGATGTAATTTACTTTTTTGGGTTAACAAACATTTTATCTTTAGATCAGATAATATCATTTCCAATCTCTTTTGAGGTATTAACATATCCAATGGAACATAAGCACATCCAGCTTTTAATATTCCAAATACACCTATTATCATCTCTATGGAGCGATCCATCATCACTCCTACAAAACATCCATTTAATATTCCATTTCTTACTAAATAATGTGCCAATTGATTCGACCTTAAATCCAGTTCCCTATATGTCAATATCTTATCCTTATATTTCAGAGCTGTGTTATTTGGTGTCCTTTCAACTTGTTCCTTAAATAATTGATGTATTGTCTTATCCTTCGGATAATCTGCTTTTGTATTGTTAAACTCATAAAGCAACTGCTGCCTCTCCTTAATACTTAGAATATCTATCTCTGAGATTTTGCAATCTAATTTAGATGTAATTTGATTTACTGTCTTTTTGAAATACCCAATATATCTCTCAATAGTCTCTGCTCTGAATAGTTTTGTACAATACTCAAAACTTAACATCAACTGCTCACCATAATCTACAGCGGTCAAGGTCAAATCAAACTTGGATTTTCCTACTATATGTTTATAATTTGAGTTATCAAAATTCGATAAATCACCTGAGTATTCTGTCTGATTAAACATATTAAACATAACGTTGAACATATAATTATGACTTATATCAATCGGAACAAACACCTTATCTTCCAAATCTTCAAACTGACACTCTTGATTCTCATAAGTTCTTAATGTTGTTAATCTTAATTGCTCCAGATATGCTTTTATACTCGACTCTGCTTTTATTTTATTTTTTATGGCCAGAGTATTTACAAACACCTCCATTATGTATTTTAAATCTGAATGATTACGCCCTGCTAGTGGTGTGCCAACGACTATATCCTCCTGTCCGCTTAATTTTGAAAGAAGTATGGTAAAAACAGATAAAACTGACATATAAAGTGTCAGATCATTATCTTTTGCCAATAATCTGACATTAGCTGTTTCATCCTCACTCAAAGTAAAACTCACCGTAGCTCCCAGGTCGCTCTGTATTGCCGGACGTGCATAATCCAATGGCAAGTTCAACAACGGAATCTCTCCAACAATATCAGACTTGTTATTAACATCAATAAAATATGCAGGAGTTATTTCTTTGCATAGTTTATCTGAAATATGCAATTCAAGATCATAAGAAGAAATAGTTCCATTTGAAGTATAATAAGCTATTAACTGATCTATATTGTCATTTTTTTTAATTGTAACGAAAACCTCTTTTACTCGAGGATAACTCCCCACTATTTCCTCAACTTCTTTCTTATCAAAGAAATAACCATTGATTCTTTTAAGCTGCAAACCTCCTTTTAATAGTTTTCTATTCCCATATATCTCTGGCAATGTATTTCTTGAGTTTTCTAGTTTTTTTATGGTGGTAATATCTTGGAATACTTCTTTAGCAACTTCTTTTAGTTTTACATGAGGATTATTTTTTAAATGTTTGAGCAATAGAACGTATTTCTCAAAAAGAGTATCAATTTTTCTCTCTGTGTAGTAAGACTCTAAAAATTCAATGTTTAAATTTATTTTATTGTTTGATATATCAAATCGATAAAGAATTGAAGCTCCTTTCTCTTTGATATACTCATAGTTATGCAAACTATCAAATGAAGCTGCAATTGTAATGACATTAAGTTTTCCTTTAAGTTTTCCTAAAATTTTAGAATTAATTATCGTGTCAATATGAAAATCCGCAAACTTGTTTGCTTGTATTATTTTATTCTTAACATCTTCAAGTATTTGAACAAAACTATGCTCTTCATTCAACTCAACAATTATTGGCAAGGTGTCAGTAAAGTATCTTTCAGCTTTGCTTTTACCCATTATTGGTATCCATATAATAACTTTCCCCTTGGTGCTATTGCCATTTTTTAAAATACCCAAAACACTCAGCAATATTGTAAATAGCGCTATTTCATTTTCACCGGACATACTATTTAGAAAACAACTTAGCTCTGTGTTAATTACAAGACTTTTCCTTGAATAGTTTTGACTTAATGACTCAGACAATATAGAATTACAAACAATTGTCTCTATTTCATTTAAAAGTTCTTTCTCCCAATAGATTTGATCACTCAGACTCTGTGTAAAAGGATCAATTACATTTTTTGTCATAATTTTAGGTTCTTCTTAATTGTTTTTTACTAATTCTTAAATCTCTTCCAGATACCGCATAAATTGCATTAAACTCCAAATATTTTCAGCTGAATTCCTCTTCTTTTTAATGACTTATCTTTTTGAAATATCACATTAATACTCCCATAAAAATTGTTTTTGATTACCTAAGGTTTAGGTATACAAATTTCATAAGTGTAAAATATTCCAAACCAACTTAATTCATCTATTCTGAATACTTCAACGACAACTCATCTGTTTATACTACTTAAACCTGAAAAATAACAAGTAATAAATTTCAATAAAAGTATAGTGTATACTATTAAAAGATAATCTATAAGAATCATTCATGTATTCAAATCAATTATCAGTATTTAGTCTTTGCAAGAAAACGCCAAATACTGCGTTACTCTCATGTTGAAAACTATTACTTCGCCAAGCTCAGCACATCGCACTTATAAAATTAAACTCCTTGGTTTCCAACACTTCGAAAGCCTTATCTTTGACGCTTTCTTATCAACGACTTGTAAAAAAGGTAGTTTTCTTGCTGATACTAATAAATTAGTATCACCCTAAAGTATCCTCATTTAATAATACAAAGAAATGCGTAAATAATCACTATAATGATTTTGATTAAATGCTATGATTATTCATTTCATTAACAATTTATTCTCGCTTAAATTCATTTTCCTTGACGAGACACTCAAGTAAAACAGGTTTACTTTGGATTTACTATTAGCTATGCACATTAATAAGTTCAATACAAATAAGCCCTCCATCCATAAAAAAGCTTAGAAAAGTTTATATTACATACCTATAACGAACAATTAAAATTAATTCCCAACTGGTGAGGTAATTTTTATAAATCTCCCAGAAAACATTCCTAAGAGATTTATTCATTTTATTTACTAAAAGATTTAATTTGTTTTATGTTTTAGCTAACTATTTCGTAATACTACAGTTGGAGAAACTACTACAGCCTTGATTATTGCGTATAATAATACTAACAACAGAATTACAAACATAATTACAGCTGCCAGAATGAACAACCATGGCGTTAATTCAACTTTAACAGCAAAGTTATTGAGCCAATTTCTCAAAAATAAATATGCCAATGGAAAAGCTAACACCATAGCTACCAATTCAATAATAATATATTCTTTTACAAAAAACATAATTATTTTCCATTTAGTAGCTCCATGTATTTTTCTAATTGCAATATTTTTTTCCTTTTTCAAAGTTAAATAAAGAGACAAAGCAAAAAGTCCTATACAACATATAAAGATAATAGCAATTGCAAATATAATAACCAGATTTCTTTCTAACCTTTCTTTTTTAAGGTAAACCATATCAATACAATCTTCTACATAATTCCAATTAAAATCTTCATCTGGTAATATTTCTTCAAAAACACTTTTTAGTTCTGCCATTTTCTTATTACCATTGTGAGGAGTTAATCGAACAAGCATAACGTTTAAGGGTCTTCCTGCCCCATATTGCAATATAAGGGGAGAAATTCCTTCATCAAAATTCTGATGGTAAAAATCCTCAACTACCCCAATTATATACCCTTCATCTCCTAAAAGAGACATCTTCATACCAATAGGGTTCTCTAAGCCCATTATTCCTTTAGCTTTCTCATTAATAATATATTTAATCCCATCATTCTTTTGCACATCTTCCGTTAATGCACTTCCCTGCACAATTTTGCCTTGCATTGTTTTAATATAGTCATACGAAATACCTGCAAAATTACCATTAAACACAGTGTTTTCCTTGTTATTTTCCCAGCTTACATTTCTTGCAACTGACGTAATATTCCAAGGAGGTCTCATACTTGCCGAAACATTTTCAACACCCTCTATTTCAGTCCATCTACTTCTCAAAATATCCATTTTTTGTTGCACGTCTCTGTTAGAATATATCTCAATTAAGTTTTCCTTATTATATCCAATATTCATTTTATCCAAAAGCAAATACTGACTATAGTAAAACAAGGAAATAACAATCATAAATAAAGACCCTGTTAGCTGCAAGGCTAAGGGAATCTTATCCTTTATAACTACTGAAAATTCAGATTTAGTATTATTCAATAGTAATTTCACGGGATCATTAAAATATCGTGTCATTAATGGAAAAACTCCTGAAATAACAATCATTAATATAATTACAATAAAAAAAATCAAATGATTTGAAGAACTAAATATTGATAATTTTTTGTCGAAAATTGTATTAAAATCATCTATTAAATAATTTACCAGCAAAATTGACATTACTGAGAATAATAGCATATAAACCAACGATTCTACTATGTATTCCCTTCGTATATTTGCCATACTTGAACCAAATATTTTTAGTAAAGCCATTGATTTTATTCTTTTCTTCAACCTTAAAGATGACAATATTATGTAATTCAAAATAACCATTGAAAACATAAAAACTAAAAGAATAGTAAGGTTTATTACTAATGTTTTTGTTCCCCCAGTAGCTCCATTCCCCTCTCTTAATCTTTTGTATTTAAGCGTCTTTATCTTTAAGGCCATTTCGGTTTCTGGATCTTTTTCATTAAACCAAGTGGACATTCGAGCTTCAAGCTTTTCTATATCAGCTCCTTTATTTATCAACCCATATGTCCTACAAGATAATCTCACCCAACTGTCATTTTCATCTAAGTCTTTTAGAGATAAATAAGATGCATAAAAATCTAGATTGAACTGAGAATTAGATGGTTTCTTACAAACCCCAGTAACAACCATTTCTTTCTCTACTCCAAAGGAATTCATGGTCAGAGTTTTCCCAACGGCACTCCCCCCTTTAAAAAACTTATCTTGAGCTTCTTTGGAAATTATTATCCCATTTACAACACTTAAAGCATTCTCTGGATTTCCTTCAACAAATTTGAAGGATAATACTTCTAGTGCAGCTGGATCAATAAAACAAAACGAAAACGTTGAGAATGACTCATTATCGATTGTTAATTCTGCCATTTTTTGTCCACTACGAAATGACTTTTGCACTTCTGGAAATGTTTCAATCATTTCTTCTGCCAAAGGAAAACAAGTCGACTGTGTAATCCTGATATTTGAATTAGGATTGTAAACAGTACTAAATTGGTAAATTTGATCTAAGTTTTCATGGCAATCCTCATAAAATATCTCATCTAAAATCCAAATTCCGGTAAAAAAGATACTTGCAACACTTACCACAATCCCAACAACTGTAGCTAAAAAACTTATTCTATCTTTAAATAGAACACGAATACTCACTTTAAAATTTAGTAATTTCATAGTATTTTTTAATTAAATTGTAAAATTAAAATCATTTATTTGACTCTTTGAGGAATGCTCACCTAAAATCTTAATGTCTTGGATTAAAACATCCTGATCCATACAAATGGAATCAACTATGTTCTTGAAAAACTCAACAAACATAGTTATTGAATCTTTTTTAAATAACATTTTATTGTATTTAAATACAAATTTTAACCTATCACTTTTCAAAACATGCAATTCCAAATAATGCTTTGAATTATTTGAATCCCCATTTATTAACTCAACATTTATATTATTAATCTGCTTATTATCGTATTCAATATTGTTAAACACAAATGCAATTTCAAAAAGCTCATTCACTTTCTTATTATTAATATTTAATTGACTTAAAATTTCATGTAAAGGGAAATCTCCATTATCAAATGTACGAAGCACATTATCATTAACTTGTGCTAATAGTTCGCTAAATGATAGTTTATTATCTATATGAGTTTTAACCAAAAGGTTATTTATGAACATTCCTATTACGTTTTCCAGAGCAATTTCTTTTCTACCTACAAAAGGTGTAGACACTATAATTGTTCTTTGATTACATATTTTCCCTAAAAATAAATTAAAAATTGTAAATAAAAATGTATAAGTGCTAATACTATTCTGATTTGCTATGCTAACAATCTTTTCTTCCTGACTTCTATCAAGATCAAAAGTTACTGCACCTCCTTTAAAAACATACTTTTCATTTGCTTCGAAGTCAAATGTCAGTTTAGGTACCCCCGCATCTTCGATTAACAATTCTTTCCAATAATCTAGTTGTTTATCACTAACTTCTCGTACCCTCATACATTCTGAATAATCTTTAAATTGATATTTTTGAGGTGACAAAGCATTCCCGTTATAGAGTTCAATAAATTCTTTCATTAAAATTGTAGAAAATATTCCATCGGCAATAATTTGATGTGTATCTATTAAAAGCAATACTTTTTGTGCTGCTATTTTAACTATTCTAACCTTAATTAGTTGACCATTATTTAAATCAAACGGACGAACAAAATCGTTCACTAAACAAATTTCATCCTGATTGTTCCCAAATACTTCCTCTACTTCAAATTCAAATTCCTTCTTTATATACTGTACTGGTTGACCATCAATGACCGGAAAATTCGTTTTCAAACTCTCGTGCCTATTTACTATTGTCTTGAAAACTGTTTTAATTTTTGCTATTTCAATATTACCTGTTATTTTATATAATCTTGGAATATTATAGGCTAAACCATCCTTTTGTAATTGCCAAATAAGGTATAATCTTTCTTGATTATATGACATTGGATAGTAATTCTTCTTTTCAAGTGGTCTAATATTCTTAAAGTTATTTTTTTTTCTTTGTTTAATAACATTTGCGAGTTCCTTTAGGTCAGACTTCTGTATTAGATCTACAAAATTCATTTTATCATCAAATTCAACATCGCAATTTAATCCTTCTGCCTCTGATAAATTATTATTAAATATTTCATCTGAATGAAGTTTAAAATCTTTAATCTGTAATTGATCATCTTTTCCAAAACCTTGAAATATCTGTTTTAAATATGTTAAGAAAAATTCTATTGTTTGGTGTTTGAAAAAATCCGTCCTGTAAATAAGGTCAATTGAAATATCTTTTCCATAATCAACCACTTTAAATATCAAATCAAAATTAGCAGTATCATTACTATATTTATTATCAATTGTATTATTCTTAATATCATTCGATTCAAGAGAACTAGTCATTAAATTAAACATTACCCGGAAAAGCGGAGTTTCATTTATTCTTCTTTTATTACCTACCATTTCCACTAAGTCACCAAACTGGTATTCCTGATTAAGGAAATCATTTGAAATATATTCTTTGATTTTTTTAAAATAATCATTTATTAATAATTGTCCATCAACATTCATTCTAATTGCTAAAGTATTTACAAACATTCCAAATACTTTATCTAATTCTCCATTTCTTCGACCATTAACAACTGTACCAATAATTAGATCTGATTGGTTACATATTTTCGAAAAAAGTACACCAAACATACTTAATAAACTTGTATGCAATGTAAGTTCATATCTCCTAGAGATATTCTTAATATTATTAATTTCAGATTTAGATAGCCACAATGTTTTTCGTGCTCCTTCATTAGATTTTTTATCAGGATAATAATCTTGCGGCAAATTCAAATTTGGCAATTCTCCTAAAAAGCGCTTAGCCCAATATTCTTCTTGTTTTTTCTTTTTATCTTGAAAAAGTGTTCCATTTTGCCACTCCGAATAATCTTTATATGAATAAACCGCCCTCAGAAGATTTTCACCATTGGAGAGTTTGGAAAACTCATCATTAAGAAGCTTTTGAGAAACCCAATCATATATTATATGATGAATATCTGTTAATAAGTATACATTTTTTCTATTTGTTTTTATATATTTTACACGTAGTAATGGCTCTGAAGACAAATTAAATGGTTTTATAAAATTCTCCATTTCATCTTTTAAACCTTCTTCATTAATAAAACCTTCTTCAATTTTGTATTTAGAGTTAATTGATATCTTTTGAATGGCTATTCCATCATGAATATCAAAATGCGTCCTTAAACCCTCATGTCTAGATATTAGCCTGTTAAAAATATTTTCAACCTGTAATTTTGTTGTTTTTTCCGATAATTTAATAATATTTGGTATATTGTATGCAGTAGAATTTGGATTAAACTGCTGTTCTGTATAAAGACGTTTTTGTACATCAGATTGCTTATAATATTCCTTCTTTTCTGCAAAAGGAATTTCCTTAAACTCAGTTTTCTCTTTACTATCAATATACCTAGCTATATTTCTTACAGTTGGGCTTTTTAGGAATTCAGTTAATGGGTGTTCTGTATTAAATTGTTTATTAATTTTACCAATTATTGTCATTGCTTTTAGAGAATCACCACCCAATTCATAGAAATCATCATCAATTCCAATTTCTTCAAGTCCGAGTACAACTTTCCAAATTGAGGTTACTAATTTTTCAATGGATGATTTTGCTTCAATGTAATTTACAGATAAAATTGGTCTTTCAAGTAAACATTGCTTTTCATCGTTACTATCAGCTTTATCCGATTCTATTCTTTGATTATTAGTAATCCACTTTTCAATACGACCATATAAATCTGTTGTTGAAATTACAAAGCGTGATATCCTACTCCCTTTATTTAACTTTAATGCATACTCAAAAATTATAGGCAGTTCTTTTACAGATATCATTCCTCGAGTAGCATCCTTTTTATCATTTACAAAACTAATTCCATCAAAATTTATATTTACCCAATTAGTTTGACGATTTAAAACTTCCAAGTAATCTATATATTGATCAATAAAAGAATTAGCAGATGCATATGCCCCAAATCCTAAACCACCAAGTACTGATGATAGTGAAGAAGTAATTATGCATAAATTTATATTGTATTTTTCTATTAATTTATTTGTAGAAATCAATCCATTAACTTTAGCGGAGAACTGGGCTTCTATATCAGAAATTGTAAGATCTTTTATTAATTTAGAATTTACGCCCCCTCCAATACCACCGGCATGAATAACACCATCAATATTGCCATATTTTTCTATAGCAAACTCTCCAACGCTTAATAAATCATTAGTATTGCTCACATCACAAGCGATGTATGTAACATCATTATTATTTTCGATTAGAGTCTTGTAATTTTGGTATTTTCGATCATTTAAATCGTTTGTTTGACTAATATTATTATTTTTTGGCTCACTATTTTCAAAATTGCTACGACCAGTAATAATTAGTTTTGATTTATAGTTAGTTATCAAATATTTTGACAACTCATTACCTAAATTACCTAAACCTCCAATTATTATGTAAACACCTTCTTTTTTAAATGAACGCAAATCTTTATATTCCTTTGGTATTTCCTGCCTAATGTAATCAGGTATCCAACGCATTCCATTTCTAAGACACACATTAACTTCAGAGTTATTATCTAATTCTTGCAATAATAAACTGACATTTTCAATTACATTTGATTCGTTGAGACTTAAATCAATATTAAAAGCCTGCCTTAAAGGATTTTCCTGTCTAAAAACCTTTAGTAATGCTACTTGAGTTGAATGTTTAGGATTTAATGTTTCACTACCTGTAACACTAAATGCATTATTCGATACAGATATAAATTTTGAATCATTAAACTCGCCAGTATAAATTAGACTCTTCAGAATGTTTAAAATACTTCCAAATCTATATGTATAAGTTTCACTCTTTTTATTTTCTTTACTTAAATATTTATTTTCATAATTTAAATCCCATAAATAAATAATATGCTTCAACTCTTGTTTATTACTTACCAAATCGTCAAACAAGTTCTTATACTCATTTTGATTTAATGGATTTATTATGTACTCCCCTTTCTCGTCCTTACTATATTTTTCTCCTTTTTTTACAAAAATAATTTGTTGCTCTCTCTTTTTAAATGCATCAACAACAACTCTACATAATTCGTTATCATCAACAAAAAGTATAGACACCTTACTATTAACAAATTTATTTTCATTAACTATAAGCGATTTTCGTTTCCATGAATTTTCGTAAATCCATTCATTTACATTTTGATTTCTATTACTATTCGCTGTTAAAATATATTTATTTACAAATTCACTTTGATTTATTGGATACTTTATTCTTTCAAAGGGATATCCAGGTATTGAAATTCTTTTAGGAGTGTTATTAAATGTTTTTGTCCAATTCAAATTAATACCCGAGTTCCATATTTGGGCTAGAGATTTCAAAAAATATTTGTAATCATCCTCTAAATGTTTTTCATTTCTTACTGTTGTTAAAACCTTGTTCCCTTTACTATTGTCTATATTTGCATATTGAGTTAATCCTGCTAAGGTTTTTCCTGGTCCAACTTCTATAAAAAGTGTTTTTGGTTTATTTATTAAAGATTTAATTCCATTGTTATACCTTACTGTCTGTCTTAAGTGTTTTATCCAATAATTTGAACTGGATATTTCTGCACTTGTCACAAAATTACCTGTCAAATTAGATACAAAGGGTATTTTTATTTCTCCAAAATGCACTCCATCAATTTCTCTCTCAAATTCTTTCAATATTGGATTCATCATATGTGAATGGAAGGCATGTGAAGTAATCAGTTCTCGACATACAATTCCTTTATCCTTTAATTCTTGTTCTAGGACTTTAATTGCATCGGTTCTGCCTGATAAAACGCATAAATTATGTGCATTTACTGCTGCTAAATCTATTTCTGTTGACAGGTATTGATCAGCTTCTTGTTCTGACATTGTAACACTTAACATACTCCCTTTTGGCATACTCCAAATTAGTCTTCCTCTTTGAATTACCAGGCGTATAGCATCTTCTAAGTTAAGAGCTCCGCTTAGGCATGCAGCAACGTACTCTCCAAGGCTATGTCCTATCATGAAATCCGGTCTTATTCCAAGTTCTATCAACCAACTGGCTAAGGAATATTCAAAAATAAATAAAAGTGGATGTGTATAATTTGTATTATTAATTTGGTTTTTTTTGTCTTTATCAACTTCAGTTGTAAATAGAATATCTTTTAAATTTTCATCCAAATAATTTGATGCAATCTCAAAACATTCATCCATTTTATCTCTAAAGAATTTGTTTTCACCATATAGCTGCTTTCCCATATTGGCATATTGACTTCCCTGACCAGAAAACATAAACACTATTTGTTTGCATTCACTATTAACTATTTCATGAATTTCATCGCCATTTTGTGGACTAGAAAGCATATCAATAGCTTCTCGTACATTTTTACAAACAAGGGCAGTTCTGTGTTTTAATGATTTCCTACCAATTTGCAAAGTATAAATAAGATCATCAAAGCAAATTTCATTGTTTAATTTAAGAAAACTAAGAAGATCACTCTTACGTTGCAATAAAGCATCTGAAGTCTTTGCAGATAAAAGCAACAATTTATTCTCTTCCTCATTTATCGTAAGATCTTTATTGGGAGCCTCTTCAAGAATAACATGTGAATTTGTCCCCCCAATTCCAAAAGAACTCACTCCTGCCCTTAATACCGACTTATGGTCATTAAACTCTGTTAACTGATTATTGACAAAGAATGGAAACTTATCATGTGCAACATTTGTATTAAGGCTTTTAAAGTGTAAGGTTGGTGTTATTTTTTTATTTTTAAGTACTAAAACTGCTTTAATCAGACTAGCTATTCCAGCTGCAAAATCTAAATGACCAATATTAGTTTTAACAGAACCAAGCCCTAACTTTTTATCAGAATTATTTCTAAATACTTCTTCAAGGGATTGCATCTCAATTGAATCACCTAATACCGTACCTGTCCCATGCCCTTCAATATAAGATATTGTTGATGGATCTACTTTCGCCCTTTTCAATGCTTTTTTTATAACATCAACTTGTCCATTAATACTCGGAGCTGTATAGCCAATCTTTCTATTTCCATCATTATTAATAGCAGATCCTTTTATTATCGCATGAATATTATCCCCATCCTCCAATGCTTTCTTTAACTTCTTAATAACAACTAAGCCAATACCTTCTCCAGGGACAGCTCCATTTGCATTCACATCAAATGCCCTACAATGACCATCTTTTGAATGTATCATTCCCGGCTGATACATATAACCATCTTTAACATGCTCAAACAAACGAACTCCTCCAGCAATCGCAATATCACATTCTCCCAATAATAATGAATTACCTGCCAAATGAACTGCAACGAATGATGAAGAACATGCAGTATCAACAAAAACTGCAGGTCCCTTTAAATTAAGATTATATGCAACTCTTGAACACATAAAATTGACATTATACAAATATTTTGAAATATTTCCCTGTAATGCTTCTTGATTACTTCTTAACATAGACCCAGTTTCCCAATTGTAATTTTTTGCAGCACCTGCAAATAACCCAATTTTCCCCTTGTAAATGGATGGATCGTACCCTGCGTCTTCAAGCGCATTCCATACGCTTTCATGTAATAACCGCAATTGTGGATTCATCAATTTAGCTTCTTCTGGTTTGTAACCAAAAAACCTTGAATCAAAACACCCCTTATCTGCTAAAATACCTGATGCTTTAATATAATTATCATTTTCTATTAGTCTTTCACTAATCCCTTCATCAAGTAATTCCTTCTCTGTAAAAAATGATATTGTTTCTTTTCCTTTGTATAAATTACTCCAAAACTCTTGAACATTCTTACTTCCCGGGAATTTACATGACAAACCTATAATAGCTAACTCCAGTCCAGTATATTGATTTTCTTTTTTGATTTCCATAGTAATTATTCGTCTATCAAGTTTATAACTTCATATTCTTCTTCAGCATAATCTATTATTTCAGATTCTTCATTATTTACTTGATTAGGATCTTTATTTATGAACTCCTCAAGTTCAATAATGGTAGGGAATTGAAAAATTGTAACAGGATTAAGTTTTAACTGAAACTGATCACTTATCATTTGAATCATTTTTAAAACAGCTAAAGAATTGCCTCCAAGTTCAAAGAAATTTGTCTTAGTACAGATTTCTTTATCGTGTTTATTTAATAATTCCGCCCATATTTTCACAAGCATTTCTTCTGTATTATTCGACGCCCTTTGAATTGATTTTTGATCTTCATTTGAAAAACTTAAAAGTAATTCCAAATCAACTTTACCATTCACTGTAAGAGGGATCTCATCAACAACTTTAAAAATTGACGGAATCATATATGCAGGAAAATATTCCACTAAATATTTTTTTAGCTTTTCATTTGAAAAATTATACCCTGATTGGTCGATAACTAAAAAACAACAGAGCTGGTCAATGTTTTGACCTATTTTATTAAGTACTATTTTAACATTTCTAATTTCATCATATTTTAAGATATAATTTTCAATTTCTTCAAGCCCAATTCTATAACCATTAACTTTTACTTGTGAATCATTTCTTCCAATAAATTCTATTGTTCCATTCTCAAGCCATTTTGCCTTATCCCCTGTACAATATAAATTAGTATTTGTAAAATTTAAATCAGGAATAAACTGATTAATTGTATTTTCAGCTTCATTAAGATACCCCTCAGCTAATCCATTACCACTTATGTATAACATTCCTTCATATCCAAATGATACTAAATTCTTATTTTCATCAAGTATATAAGCTTGCGTATTATTTATTGGTCTTCCAATTACTGGATTTTTCTGATAAGATTTAATATTATCCTTATTTATGAGGCAGGCAACACATCCTATTGTTGCTTCACTTGGTCCATAATGGTTAACTATACTTAAATTATTATTGATTTTGATTGATTTTACAACATCCTCTTTATGAATAACTTCCCCCCCTAAGACCACCATTCTTAATTTCATAATGAGCTTATTGAAATCATTAATATCAGATAAAACTGAAAATAGTGAAGGTGTTAACTTCACATAACTAATATTCATTGATGATAAATATTTAAGCATCTCAAATGGAGAAGACAAAATGCTTTTATGCAAAAGGTGTAATTCGGCACCAAATAAAATAGAAGAAAACAAAGCTGTATAACCTAAATCAAATGCAAAAGAAGTTAGCAAAGGAGTTTTATCTTCTTCGGATATATTAGCAAGATCTTGAAACCAATTCAGATAATTTACTAATCCGCTGTTTTTAACCAAAACTCCTTTGGGAGTGCCCGTTGTGCCCGATGTGAATATAATATAAGCTTGATCATTTGGATTTTTACAATTTAAAAACTCCTTATTGTATTTGTTTACATTAATAAAGTCTACTTTTTGGATTTTAACAGAATTATTTGCCCAATTGAAATCATTAAGATCTGTTAAAACGGAATCAACACTAGCAGAATTCAAAATATATTCAATCCTTTTTTGAGGAAGATCATGATTAATTGGTAAGAATATGGCTCCTATTTTAAGTACAGCTATTATGCTTGTTATCATCTCAATTGAAGGTTTAAAATATAAGCCTACAATAGCCCCTGGTTTTACACCTAATTCTTTAAGTTGATTAGCAAGTTGGTTTGATTTTTCATTTAATTGCTCGTAAGTAAATGACTTAGATTTAACATCATTTATTTCATTATTCGAATAAATTGATTCAGAATAAATTAACGCATTATTTTTACTAAATCTTACAGAACAATCGTTAAATTTATCTATGATATCATGCAAATGGTAATTTGATTTCTTTGTATCATTAAACTCATAAAGAAGCTTCTTCTTCTCACTATTATCCAAGACACATATATCTGCAACAAGTTCATTTAGTTTTTTAGGTAATTGGAATAATAATGTTTTAAATGATTTGATAAACTTCTGAACTGTTTCTTCTTTAAATATATCTTTGTAGTAAATAAAATCCAATATTAACTTATCTTCAAGATCTTTAACTGTCAATGTCAGGTCAAACTTTGATGGTACATTTGATTGTTCAGTAAAATTAACAGTCTCACTTTCTTCAAAATCATTTGTATCTATATTTAAATAATTAAACATTATATTAAAAACCTGATTCTGACTTAAATCGCGCTTAGTTGTAATTTTATCCTGTAAATCTTCAAAAGGAAATTCCTGATTTTCTAATGCCTGAAAAACTACATTTTTAACATCCTTTAAATATTCAATTAATGTTTGATTCTTCTTATAACCGAATTTTAAGGCTAAAGTATTAATAAAAAAACCTACAACTTTGTGCAAGTCAGCATGTGTACGTGCTGAAACTGGTATTCCTATTACTACTTTGTCACAATCTGAAGTTTTAGATAGAAATATGCTAAATACAGATAACAATAGCATATTCATTGTCATATTATTATCTTTCAGAAGCTGAATTATTTCTGATAAATCAGAGAATGAAATTATTTCGGTTATCCTTCCTCCATTATATGTAAATACTGGAGGTCTAGAATAATCCATAGGAAGGTTTAACTTAGGAATCCCATCTTTGTACACATCTAACCAATACTTTTCTTGCTGAAAAATCCTTTCCTTTTGATTATCGCTATTAATCCATTCTGAATAGTCTTTATATTGAAATTCTAATTTGTCTAAAGTTTTACCCTGACTAAGTTTTAAGAAATCATTGGTCAAGATTTCATGAGAAACAAAATCTATAATTATGTGATGTGCATCAATAAACAAATACTTATTCCCTATTTCAGTAATTATCATAAATAACTTGAAAAGTGGTGTCTGAGTTAAATCAAAAGGTTTGATCAAATTCTTTGTTTCTGAAAACAATTTGCTTTCAATCTCAAATATTTCTTTTACTTCAATTGTTAATTCATTACATATTTCTTGAAATGGTTCATTTTCTATAACAATAAATTTTGTTCTTAAGCTTTCATGGCGTTCAGAGAGTTTACTAAATATTTTTTTAACATCATCTACACCAATACCTTTAGACAACTTAATTAATTGAGGTATGTTATATGCCGTAGTGTTAAGATTAAGATTTTGGATTAAGAACAATCGTTTTTGTGAAGAAGTGATTTTATAGAATCTCTTTTTTACAGCTTTTTGAATCTTATCAAATCTACTAGAGCTCAATTCCAAAATATGTTTAGCCTGATTTCTAATAGTTTGTTGATGAAACAATTCTTTTAGTTCAATTTTAACACCTATTTCTTTATGAATATTAGATAATAGTACCATGGCTTTTAAAGAATGCCCACCTAAATCAAAAAATCCAGAAGTAACGCTTAACTTTTCTGGCGCAATTTTAAAAACATCAGCCCAAATGATTAATAGTTCAGATTCAATTTTATTTTCAGGCTTAACTATAATTCCATTATCTATCAATTCTGGTATTTCGAGTGCATTCCGATTAATTTTCCCACTAAAAGTTTTAGGAATTTCTTCTAATTCTATAATATATTGCGGAACCATATAAGCAGGTAACTTTTGCTCTAAAAATCTTTTAGTTTCTTCAACTAAATTTTCTATTTTTTGCTCTGCTACTATATATGCACATAAACTATTTGAACCATTGCTTTGGTCTAATACAATTACTACTGCTTGCTTAATTAGTTTATTACTTATTAAGCAAATTTCTACTTCTTGCAATTCAACCCTGTAACCTCTAATTTTAATTTGATTATCTTTTCTACCTAAAAATTCGATTTCCCCATCAGAATGAAAGCGCACAATATCACCTGTTTTATAAAATAATCCATTATAATTCTCTAAGGTTACAAATCTTTTCTGCGTTAATTCGCTATTATTCATATAACCCGCCGCAACCCCACTACCTCCAATAAATAATTCTCCAGCAAAACCATATGGAACGATTGAATTATCTTCATCTAATATTAAGGTATTTGTATTGCTAATAGGTCTTCCAATTGGAATATTGGAATATTTGATATCTTTTACATGGTAATTTGATGAAGTTACTGTTGTTTCCGTAGGGCCATACTCATTATAGAAATTACACTTTTCATACCATTCACTTGCCAAACCTGTAGAACATAAATCCCCACCAGCTATTATTCTTTTTAAACCTGGAATGTGTGACATATCAATTTCTTCTAAAAATGAAGGAACTGCATGAATATGGGAAACACAGTTATTAATTAAATATTTTTCTAATTTCTGCTTATCATATATCAAATCTTTGTCTGGAACAATTAGAGTTGTACCATTGGCAAATGCCAACCAGATTTGTTCAACTGACGCATCAAAGCTTAAAGAAGAAAATTGAAATATTCTTTCATCTTTTGTTATATTAAAATATTGGGATTGTGATAAGATCAAGTTTACAACACTTTTATCTTTTACTAATACTCCCTTTGGTTTGCCTGTAGAACCAGAAGTATAAATAACATAAACTATATTATTTTCAAATTGAATTTTGTTATAATTCAGGTTATTGTTGGATTTGCTCTCATTTACAAAATATTTATCTATCATCATTATTTTGAATTCTGATGAATCAATTGATCCTTCCTTAAATGCAAATCCATTTTTTTTTAAAAATTTATTTTCGGTGATCAGTAAACTAATATTAGAATCTTTAATGATATAATGTACCCTTTCCTTTGGGTAATCAATATCAATCGGAACATAAGTCCCACCGCACCTTATTATTGCTAGAATTGATATATAGAAATCTACAGTTTTTTCTAACAATATCCCAACCAATGAATTTTGGACTATTCCTTGCTTTTTCAAATAGTTTGCCAGCCCATTAACTCTGGCTTCAATGTAATTGTATGAAAGTTGAACATCCTTTTGAACTAATGCAATTTTATCCAGATTGTTTTTAACTTGATCTCCCCATAAATTATTAAGTTTTATTTGCGGAAAATCAACAATCTCAAAATTATTATTGAGTTCTATTTTTCTTTTTTGACTTTCAGGTATAACCGGTATTTCCCTTATGATTTGATCATCATCTCCAACAATGGAACGAATCAGAGTTTTAAATAATTCAACCAGGTTAAAAATCGTTGACTTAGAATAATAGTTTTTTGAAAACTCCCAGTGAAATATAAATTTATCATTTAACTCAACAACATTCATGGTCATTTTAAACTTGGAAATTGTATCGTCACTATATATAATGTCACTTCCATTAATATCAAATCGTTGATTTTCATCAATCTGGTTATGTAAGGCAAAAACAATATCTACTAAAGGAGTTGATCCATCTTGACGTTGCAAATCCAATATATTTACTAACTCATCAAACGGATAATCTTGATTATCAAAAGCGGATGCAATATTATTTTGTACCTCACTTAAATATTTTGAGAATTGATCATCGATATTAACTTTAAATAATATAGGCAATAAATTAACGAACATACCTACAACTTTCTCCAAGTTAGGATAATTCCTTCCTGAATTAATTGTTCCTATAATAAATTGTTTGTTTCCGGTAACTTTATGGATTAAGATTGAGAAAATCGTAAATATTAAATGAAATATGGAACAGTTATACTTTGTAGCTAAGCCCTTGAGTTTTTCATATTCATCATTAATTGTTATAAAACTACAGTTTGCCCCTGCAAAAACCCCATCATTATCAATCTTTGAATCTGGGAATAAATTAAGCTCAGGAATTCGATTCTCGTACATATTAAGCCAATAATCCTTTTGTCTTCTAATGATATTAGTATCCGAATTCAAACTAAACCATTCTGAGAAATCCCTGTATTGCAAATACAATGGTTTTAGTTTTTCATTTTCTAAGAGTTTCTTTAATTCATTCTCAATAATAGTTACTGAAATCCCATCATAGATTATATGATGAATCTCAATTAACAATTTTATTGATGAAGTTCCCTCTACAATATTAACCCTAAATAATTGTCCTTCATTCAAATCAAATGGTCTTGGAGTTTGCTTTTCGTTTTTTAATTGAACTGAATCAGCAATACTGACTACTTTATCAATTTCCAGTTGATTAATTGGACAAACAAATTGGACTACTTCTCCATTAATTAAACAGAAAGATGATCTTAAACTTTCATGTCTTGTTAAAAGAATTTTAATTGATTTTTTTATTTGCTGTATTAAATACTTTTTATTTATTTTAATTGTAAAAAGGGAATTATAAACAGTAGATTTCTTTTCAAATTCCTGAATGAAATACAAACTTCTTTGCTGAGAACTAGCTATATAATACTCTTTTTTTTCAACTGGAAGGATATTACATCTTGATTCAGTTTTCTTTATATTTTTTTTAAAAAACTCAATAATTGAATCTTTATTTTCTTTGATTATAGAAATAAAATGTTCTGGAATACTTCCCTGACTTGTAGCAAGTTCAAGATTCGAACCTACTAATTTTAAGTTTATTCCTTGATTTTTTAAATCGACAATAAGTTGAGCTATTTTTTTCATATTATCAATTTCGTTTGTTCGTTTTTCGGACTATTAGATTCTTGTGTCCTTATTAAATTCACACTTTCTATATAAGTTGCAAGTTCTTTAAATGAAGGATTTTTCATCATTTCAGAAAGGGGTATATCAATATCTAGGTTATTCATAATTCGGGTTTTATAAACTGTTACCTTTATTGAATTTCCACCTAAATCGAAAATATTATAATTTACTCCTATTTTCTTCTCACTAATCCCCAAAATCTCACACCACATCTTTATTAATCCTTCTTCCACTTTATTCGTTGGAGGCTCCCACTGTTTTTTTATTTTATCTGGTTCAGGTAAGGATTTCCTGTCTTTTTTTCCGCTACTGGTTAGTGGAAGTTTATCAAGTTCTACAAAATATGAAGGGATCATGTAATCTGGCAGGTTTGCCGATAAATATGTACGTACTTCTTCCTGATTTATTCCCTCTTTACAAACTATGTAAGCACAAAGGTACTTATCACCATTTTTTTCCTGCCTATCAATTACAACAGTATCTTTTATACTATTATGCTTGTTTATTGTCGATTCTATTTCACCTAATTCTATTCTAAATCCTCTTAACTGAACCTGATCATCTATTCGACCAAGATATTCCATTT
>WTBR01000149.1 GCA_013138975.1 Bacteroidales bacterium | reverse complement strand
CTGTTTCATTTTCTTTTTCTTGAAATCGAAATCGTTGGTATTAACCCTTTCTTTTAAACTAATGTATCTTGGTCTGCGATCTATTGTGATTCTTATATATAAAGGTGCTCCTTGCTTGTTTGCTTCGCTTTTTCTGCATTCTATCTCAACAGTTGGTAATCTTTTTGCTTTTGTTTTTCTTATATTTGTACTATATGTAGCCATAATTACAATATCTATATGAATATCAATTTATTAGAATTACAATTATAATAAATCTAAATTAAATTCATTACTTGAACATATCTTGAACATTTATTGTATTCTTGGTGAAATATACAGCCAATGCTACTTGATAAGTTTTGTAAATCCTTGGTTTTCTGATTAAATGTAAGTTCTTTTACAAAAAGTATTCATATATAGAGACCTAACAGGACGTAAATCTCTACTTATGCAAAACCCAATGCAACGCATTGGGCTGAATTAAATTAGGCTTTCAGCCTAAAAAACAAATAATTTTAACCCTTCATTCGCATTATAAAGTAAAAGAAAGGAGTTAAGAAGTGCATTCTTTATTTAATACCAATTAAACACCAAAATGACCCATATAATTCGTTTCTTTTTCACTTATATTTATTCAAAAAATAAAACCATAGCTATACTTCGACAAAGCTCAGCACGGGTGGATATGCTTGGATTTTTTGAATCATCTAAGCAAAAAATAATTCAAATTATTTATAGATCATTTTAAAATTTAATTGGCATAAAGTGTGATCTTACCTGACAAAATTTCTATTCCTGCGCTTAAGGAATACTTTCTGTCATTCAATAATAAAAATATTTTTACATGAAAGTTTTGTCGGGATTTACAAATCATATCTAATAACTATTGCAAATCAAGCAAATAGATTAATTAAAAAAGAGATTTCTATTTGTCTATTTGTTTGATTTCGTGAAGCTTAATATTTTTCTTTGATAAGAAATGTGGGAACTCAGGAAAAAATGTAGAATTATTACACATTACACCCTCATTGAAAAAAAAGAAATATTTGTAGAAGTATTTACTTAAATCCTATCCTGAAAACGAAAAGTTTGCACTTGCGGATACTAATTAGAAAAGATCTATTCCTTCAATTAGCTGAATTTTGATTTTTATTAACTCATCATCATAAATGCCTCCTAAATCTTCCATATCAATATCATCAAATTCATAATACCACCTTACATCTATTGTATCAATATTAGAATTTTCATCCAAAGCAACTAAAAGATTTAAAAGCTTTTTAGTAGAAGCAGTATTTAAATATTCCAGTTTTAAATCTACTTTGACTTTTTCTACAGCCAAATTTTTTACCCAATCAATAAGAGGGTCATAAAATTTATGAACGTCTTCAGGTAAAGACCTGCCAGTTATTTTTATTTCCCCTTTTTGTAAAAATGAAATTTCTGGAGTTGAATCCGTTTTTTGAATAATAAGACTGTTCATAGGATTTTTTAGTGTTTAACACAAAATTAATATTATTGTGATTAAAAAAAAACTTTAACATTCTTTTTATTCTACATATAAATATTAGTCGATATTTAATATTTCGATTGCATTAGGTCCTTCATTAAAAAGTAAGTCAACAATACTAAGATCAGCAACAAATCCGTGTTTTTCTTTAAAAACTTGTGTATATTCAGTAGTTTTATATGAATCACTTATTCTTCTTTTCGGTGTTATTAAGGTTCTTAAATCATCATGATCAGGTGTGTGTAAATACTTCTCGGTAAGTTTAACGTTAATATCTACATCTAAATGCTCCAGTATAACATTTTGTATTTCTATATTGAAATCAATTAAGTATTTATATTTGTTTGTGTAAAAGGGTCTTAAATCATCCTCGTAAAATTCAAAAAATGGTGATGAACGATACGCTGACTCAATTGATTTCCAATGTATTTTTGTCCAATTAGTATCATAATCAATTAATAAATCCTTAATTTTTGTCTTTGTCGCTATTTTTTTAACAGGTATCGATAGTGATAATTCACCATTTGCACTATAAATTTTACACCTATTCCTATATGTCTGTTTAATGAAATTTTCGTGTAATTCTATAATTACATCTTTGTAATTCAATAATTTACTATAATATTGGATTGGAGCCAAATATGCGGTTGATAATATAACCTTCTCTTTCATGATATTTAAAAAAAATGAAGGTGTCCAAAAAGCAACTTAACTGTAAAAAAAAACACTTCGACATCCCGATAGCTATCGGGATGTCGAACATTTCTAATACTAAGTATAAGGTACTCTAATTACTTTTTGGACACCTTCACAATTAAAGTATTTTTAATGTATTAATGAAAACATTCTATTCCATCTAATTTTATTTAAGAATTGCTTATCCTTATCTAAGGATAACCAAATAAAAACAGCTTTACCTACAACATGATCCTCAGGAACAAATCCCCAATATCTTGAATCTGCCGAATTATGTCTATTATCTCCCATCATAAAATAGTAATCCATTTTGAATGTATAAGAATCTACTTTTTTATCATTAATGAAAATTTCGTTGTCTTCTACTCTTATACTATTACTTTCATAAGTTTCAATCACACGACGATATAATGGTAAATTATCAATATTTAAATTAATAGTTACGCCTTTCTCAGGAACATATAATGGCCCAAAATTATCTTCTGTCCAAGCATAATTTGTGTTAAAAGGAAAAATCGAAATATTTGCCATATTAATATTTGTGTTTTCGTATTTTGAAACCGCCGATACAGCAGGGAAATTCTTCAAGTTATCAACATTCTCATTTGTTAATGGCAATTCATATAGTGAACTAGATGCAATATATCTTCTATCATCAACAGCAATATTTAAACGCTCTAAATGTTTCGAATTGATTTCTTTCCCGTTTGTTTTAACGAAATAATCGTATTGCATATCTTTAAAGTGCTCTTGTTCTTCTCCATTTACATACACCTGACTATGCGTAATATACAAACTGTCTCCCGGGATTGCAACACAACGCTTTATATAATTTTCACGTTTATCAACAGGGCGAACTGTAATATTATATTGACTCCATATATGATCTCTTGCCATTGATTCATATATCTCAAAAGATTTTATTGGGTTTGATTGTTGAATATCTCTACGCTTTAATTGATCCGCAAGTTGACGCATAACCGAATAATATTCTGATGTTTCTTGCACTTCAACTATAACCGTATCACCTGCAGGAAAATTAAATACAACAACATCATTTCTTTTTATTTTACCAAAGCCTGCTATACGGTTATAAGGTTTTTTAATCCACTCAACATATGATTTTGTAGCCTTTGTTAATGGCATGGTATGATGTGCAAAAGGAAAAGATATTGGAGTATTAGGTAGTTTAGGACCATAACTAACTTTACTAACAAAAAGATAATCACCTACAAGTAGAGTCTTCTCCATAGATGATGTTGGAATTGTGTACGCCTCAATTAAAAACATTCGAATTATGGTAGCTGCAATAACAGCAAATATTAAAGCATCAACCCATTCTACAATGCCATTTTTGGATTTTGGTGCATCACGTTTTTTCCAAAATGACCAATTTACACGTTTGGTTAAGTGCATATCAATAATAACCGGGACTCCGAATAAAAACCAAAAATTTTTAATCCATATTACCCAAAGTATATAAATTACAACTGCTAATCCGAACTTAAAATACTTGTTTTTAGTAATCTCTTGTAGTGTCATTGTATATATTTTATTTTAGAATTTCAATAAATCATTCATTGTATAATATCCTTTTTTATCGGCGATAAATTCTGCTGCTAAAACTGCGCCCAACGCAAAGCCTTTTCTGCTTTTTGCATCATGTTCAATCATTATTTTATCAAATTCCGATTCATAAATAATTTTATGATTCCCAGGCACATTTCCTTCTCGAAAAGATTTCACAGCTATTGAGTCATCAGAATTTTCATTTTCTTCTTCCCATTTATTTTTGCGTTCAATATTTTCAATTAAACCTTCGGTAATAGTTATTGCCGTTCCACTAGGAGCATCAACTTTTTTGGTATGATGAGTTTCCTCAACTTTTACACTATAATCAGGAAAGTTATTCATCATTTTTGCTAAATTTCTATTAAGCTTAAAAAATAAATTAACTCCTATACTATAGTTTGATGCATAAAAAAATGTTTGATTTTCAGTTTTACATTTTTCAAGAATAATATCAAACTGATTCAGCCAACCTGTTGTACCACTAACTACCGGAATATCATATTTAAAACATAAATTAATATTTGAGAAAGCGCTTCCGGGAACAGTAAATTCTATGGCTACATCAATATTCTTAAAATCATCTTTATTAACAGAACTCACATTGCTTTCATCAATTTTTAATAACACCTTATGTCCTCGATCTAAAGCGATTTGTTCTATCTCCTTGCCCATTTTACCGTAACCTATAATTGCTAAATTCATATTCAATATAGTAAGTGTGCAAGATATTTAAATCCTTACAAAAGATTAAAAAAAAATATCTTAAAATATGTTAATGTTTTGATTTGTGAATATAATCGAGTAGGTAGGAGGATTACTCCTCCGTCCTCTCACACCACCACGCATGCTCTCGCACGTGGCGGTTTCAGTTAATAGTTCAACCTTTCGTAATTTAATGACAAATTAAACAAGTTTTGCT
>WTBR01000156.1 GCA_013138975.1 Bacteroidales bacterium | reverse complement strand
AATGCCGATACATTATCAACGTGTTTTATGTATAAAGCGCATTTTGATAAGTAAACGGTTTTATTATTCATTAAAAATCTGAGAATCTGTGGCAATTATTAGTTTAAGTTACATATTATTTACTTAATAATATGCCCGGAAATATTATCTTTTGGGTTTAAATTTCTTCCAAAACAGGAATGCAGTTAACAATACCAATAAAATAATAATGCAAAACCCGATTATTTTTTTTGCGAAAAAACCTTTGTATATGGGTTCTTGATTCCCGTAAACGACTATACTTGACCAATATTGCGGATTTGCGTCAAGAAGTTTAGCCGATTCAAGATAGTTCAATTTAGCCAAGCGCATTGCCTCATCTTTACGTTTGCCCATGACCAAGTATTTGTAAAATTCTTTTAATTCATACAAGGATGCCTCGTAGTAAGCTAACCACAATGACATTACTATGGATTTATTGCCTGAATTCATAAAATTGCGCCCAATGCTTAAAACGCCTTCTCCTTTACTTATAGAACCGGAACCTGAAAAGCAGGAAGCCAACACGATAAGTTCTGAATTTAATTCCAGTTCATCTACTTCATAGGCATGTAAATAACCGTCTTCTATGGTATCATCCCTATACGACAAGTACATTTTTGATAAATGCGGATTCTCTAAATTTTCACTTCCATGTGCGTATAAATGAATAATACCATAATTTTTTGCATGTTTTTTCAGCTTATACTCGGTAGCTTTTTCCTTGGTAAATATTTCCCCCAAAGTTATCCATGATATTTTTCGTAAATTTTTTGAAACCGAGGGTAGATAATCAAATTCGTCCCTCGAATTTTTATAATCCGGTGCAAACCCAAGAAACTTTGGATTCCATTTTTTCTTTTTTTGTTTTGAATCAACATAAAGAGTAGCGGAATAGGCATAACCTATAGGAAAATCTTTAATTAAATAGAGTTTTGTCAAGTCATCATTTTTAGAATAAAGTTTTACAGCTAAAGATTCAAATGATATTAAAGACAAATCATTATTAGGAATTATTAATAAGTTTTTACCATTTATAAATGGGATAATTGGTTCAATTAGAAACTTGTATAAATCATTCGATAATTTAAAAATGTCGGCATTATAAAAGAAATCGCTGTGAAGGAATTCTGTATATGTATTCAAAGTAAAATATAAAGAGCTGTCTATTTTTGCCCCTGATAAGTTATAATCGTTTTTTGTTATTAAAAAGGTATATAATGTGCTGTCGGTTATTTCGTAGCTAATTACAGCTTCTTTATCTAAAAGGTTCTGTTGGAGTTCTACAATATTAACAACTTTATTTTCGTACTTACGTTTATAATATTTCGGATAATTTTGTTCAAATTCCGTGATTATTTCTTCTCGTGATTGCGTTAAGCGGAAAAGCTTTTCTTTTAATTTAACTTGTTTTAAGCTGTCGGGATTTTCAAGCTTGTTTTCATTTTCAATTTGTATCCTGGTTATACCTATTTGTACTTTTATTTCTTCCTCTTGCTTCTGGATAATTTCAGGTATGAATGCAATATTTCTAGCCGATTCTTCATTTATAGATTCCCTTAATATGGCATATTTACTACGTTCAGAATATTTAAAAGCAACATTAATATAATCTTTATTTCCGGTAATGTTTAATAGTTCATAAGCAATTTTAATAATTGCCATATAGGTTTCATATTCCTTTTCTGCCAGTACCAGTTTCGAATTTTCGTATAAATACCCCATCCTGAGTTGCTCAATAAAACCAACTGTAAGTTCAAGAGTAGAAAGTGCTGCTTTAAGGTTGGTTTCCTTGTTTTCCTGCTTTGAAAGTTTTAGCAATACCTGAGCTTTGCGTTTTAATATTTCCAATAGTTCAATATCGGGTACAGCATCTAAAGAAGGATTCTTATATATGGAACGATCATTGAATTCTGGGATTTTAGAAACAATTGATTGCTGGCAACACTCAAGTGCCTGTTTGTAATTTCCTATAGAAAAATACATATCGCTAACAAGCTTGTGATAATCGACTGTGTAGGGGTGCTTTTCTCCAACGGTAGCTAATAAATTGTTGTAAACCTTACTGAAAATTGGGCTTGCTTTTGTAAATTCTTCAATGTGTGCGTAAAAATCAGCTAGGTATAAGTCGGATAATGTGGTTTTTATATGCTTTTCACCATAAATTTTCAAATTTATATCTACTGCTTGGGTGTAATAATATTCTGCTAATTCGAGGCTGTCCAATTCTTTATATGCAAGCCCACAATTATAATAGTTATCTGCTCTGTTATTTAAGTTATTTTGTTCTGCAATTTGTATACTTTTTAAAAATCTATCTTTGGCAGCTTGGTAATTACGTAACTGATTATATGCATATCCTTGGTTGTGGTAATTGTGTGCAATAATAGTTTCTTTTTGACTTCTATTGCTTTTTAGCAAAGTAGTAAGCGAATTTTCATAATAATCTATCGCTTTTAAATAATCGCCCTGTAAGGAATAAACTGTAGCAATATTGTCGTTTATAGACGAACGATTATAACTGTCTGATGTATTTTCTAGTGCTTTTTTATAGTTTTCAATGGCTCGCTGTAAATTGCCTTGTGCTCTGTAAGCTATTCCTATTCTATTGTAAATTTTAAAATATTCAGGATGGGTATCTGTGTTTGCTGTTTCTTTAAGCGTAATGGCTTGCTTTAATGCATCAATTGCAAGAGAATATTTACCTGTACTATTAAAATACTTGGCATTATCATATAAGCCTGTTATTCCGGGATTATCTTCATTGATTTGTGCGTATCCTATCGTAAATCCACTTAAAAGGATTAATATAATAATTCTGATAAACAATGACTTATAAGGCATATTTTAATAATCTTATATTTGGGTTTAATTAATTTTTAACTAAAACTCTAAAGTATGAAAACTAAAAAAGAATTTCAAGGAAACAACAGTATTAAAAATTTACAATCTAAAAGTTTTAAAAATGTAATTGGTTTTAAAATTCTACAGAATG
>WTBR01000052.1 GCA_013138975.1 Bacteroidales bacterium | reverse complement strand
TGGTTACCCGATGGTAATATTGAGTTTTTAGGTAGGATAGATCATCAGGTAAAAATCCGTGGATTTAGGATAGAATTAGGCGAGATAGAGAATACTTTATTAAAACACGAAAACATAAAAGAGAGTGCAGTACTGGGCATAGAAAAAAATAATGAAAAGTACCTATGTGCATATATAGTTTGTAAAGAAGAATTTAGCCAAGAAGAGCTTAGAGCATATTTAACAGCACAACTTCCCGATTATATGGTTCCTTCTCATTTTGTAGAATTGGAAAGGTTACCACTAACTACAAATGGAAAGGTAAATCGCAAAGCATTGCCGTCACCAGAAATAAAAGCAGGAGACGATTATGTAGCACCGTCGAATGAGAAGGAAGAAAAACTTGTAAAAATATGGTCAGAGGTATTAAATGTGCCACAAGAAGAGATTAGCACAACAGCGAACTTCTTTGCTATTGGAGGACATTCGCTAAAGGCAACCATATTGGTATCAAAAATACATAAGGAATTTAGTGTAAAACTTCCATTAAATGAAATCTTTCAGCAGCAGACTATAAAAAAGATGGCTTTATGTATATCTGAAGTTTCAAAACTTAGCTATTCATCTATAAAGTTGGCAGAGAAAAAAGAGTACTATGCACTTTCTTCAGCTCAAAAACGCCTGTATTTTATTCAGCAATTGGATTTCCAAAGCCTATCCTATAATATGCTAATGGTAATTCCACTGAGCCTTGACATAAAAATAGATAGCTTAGAGAATGCATTTATAGACCTTGTGAGTAGGCATGAAAGTTTTAGGACATCTTTTATAACAGTAAATAATGAAACCGTTCAACGAGTGTATGATAAAGTTGAATTTAAATTAGAAAATAAAGAAACAACAAGAGAAAATCTTGAAAAGGATATAAAGGAATATATGAAACCATTTGATCTTTCAAAAGATATTTTAATACGAGCTTGTTTAATGAATGTTTCTAATGAGCAATATTATGTAATCGTAGATATGCATCATATCATATCAGATGGGACAACTAGTAATATTGTTAGAGAAGACTTGCTTAAGTTGTTCAATGGGAAAACCCTTAATCCATTGAAGTTGCAGTATAAAGACTTTTCGAATTGGCAAAATACCTTAATAGAAAAAGGAGAATTAAAAAGTCAGGAAACTTATTGGAAAGATTTGTTTTCCGGAGATATTCCTATGCTTAATTTGCAAACAGATTATAAACGACCCGAAAGTTTTACATTCAAAGGAGATATTTGCAGCTTTAGTTTAAATGAAGATGAAACCTCATTATTAAGAGACCTGCGTAAAGAAATGGGGAGTACATTGTATATGAATATACTAGCTGTTTTAAATACCTTGTTTTATAGATTTTCAAATCAAGAAGATATAATAATCGGAAGTGGAATAGCAGGTCGTCAACATTCTGATTTGCAAGGAATTTCAGGGATGTTTGTTAATAAATTGGCAATGAGAAACTATCCAAATGGAGATAAAACATACCTGGATTTTCTGAAAGAAGTTTCAGACAATAGTATAGCAGCTTTCGAAAATCAGGATGTTCAGTTTGAGGATCTGGTTGATATGTTGAATCTTGATAGGGATATATCAAGAAATCCATTGTTTGATATTAATATGGTTGTCCAGAATTTTGGCGAAATATTGAGCGATCAAGGAGTTGAGGATGTAGGAGAAAGAGTAGAGTGTTCTCTCAAATCAAATAATATTTGGAGTACATCAAAATTTGATATGACATTTTTTGTTTCTGAAACAGTTAATACAATTGACATTTTAATTGAATATTATACTGATATATTTAAACGAGAAACGATCGAAAGATATATTAGATGTTTTAAGAGCATTGTAAGTTCAGTTATAAAGAACCCAAAAGTTAAACTAAAGGAGATAGAGTTATTATCACAGGAAGAAAAACAACAACTGTTACACGAATTTAACGATACCCAATCAGATTATCAAAAAGATAAAATGATACATGAATTATTTGAAGAGCAAGTTGATAAAACTCCGGATAATATAGCCCTTGTTTATAGTCACGAACAAATTTCGTATAGAGAATTAGATAAAAGATCCAATCAGATAGCACATTATTTACGATACGAATGTAAGGCTCGTATTAATGAATCTATAGGAATATATATGGATGAGGGAACTAATGTTATAATATCCATGTTAGGGATCTTGAAATCAGGATGTGGATATTTACCATTATCAGTTCTATATCCGGAAGAACGTATCAAGTTTATGATAAATGATACATCTACTCGTGTAATATTTAGTGAAAAGCGATATGTAAAAGAGATGAATAAATTACAGTGGGAGTGTTTATCGTTTGGAACATATTTATGTTTAGACAGCTATAATGTCTATGAAGAAAAGGAAACCAAAAATAAGCTGAATAATAGAGGGCTATGGGAGTATGTAGGAGAAGAGTCTGTAGATGAAGTGACTGGAGGCGGATGGAAGAGTAGTTATACGGGACAATCCATACCACAGGAAGAGATGAATGAATATGGAGATAATGTTCTCAAAAAACTGGAACCATTTATTACATCACAAATAAGAATTTTGGAAATAGGTTGTGCTTCGGGAATAACAATGTTTAGATTAGCACCAAAAGTTGGATTGTATTATGGCACAGATATATCAGGAACCATATTGCAAAAGAATGAGGAAAGAATAAACTTGGAAGGACATACCAATATCATTCAAAAACGATTGTCAGCCCATGAAATAGATCAGATAGAAGAGAAAGATTTTGACCTTGTAATAATAAATAGTGTTATTCATTGTTTTGACGGACATAATTATTTGAAGAAAGTAATTCGTAAGGCAATTGATTTGATGAAACCTGAAGGAATAATGTTTTTAGGAGATATTATGGATCAGGATTTGAAAAAAGAATTAGTAAAAGACCTTGAAGAGTTTAAGCGAACCAATACCAATAAAGATTATAAAACCACAATAGATTTTAGTGAAAAATTAAATTTATCAAGAGGATTTTGGGATGATTTAAAATGTACGGAAAGATCAATAATAAAAACAGAATATAGTCGTAAAATATATTCAATAGAAAATGAGTTGACCAAGTTTAGGTATGATGTATTAGTTTCGATTGATAAAAATCAAAAAGAAATAGTTAACCTTAAAGAGAAAAATAAATTTCAGCATGATTTGAGTGTGTTGAGTAATTATTCAACTGAAAGATTGTCAGAAATTTATAGTCCGGATAATTTAGCGTATATTATTTATACTTCAGGAACAACAGGAAAACCTAAAGGAGTTATAGTTTCGCATCAAAATATGGTTAACTATATTAATTGGTTTGGGAAATCAATATCTTTTGATAAAGATGACAGATCTGTTTTAAACACAACATACATGTTCGATGCAATATATACATTGCTTTTTGGAACATTGCTTAATGGAGGAAGATTAGGTATAATACCTAAACAAGTTTACTTAGATCCAAATTCTTTGATTGAGTATATAGATAAAGAAAATATTACTGTATTAAAAATGATACCCATATTGTTTAATACGGTAGTAGGAAGTGAATTGTTTGATGAACAATGTTTAAAGACAGTTAGGTTTTTAATGCTCGGAGGCGAGTCAGTTAATGTTTTGGATGTTGAAAAATTTCATAAAAAAAATAAAGAAACAATAATAATGAATCATTACGGGCCAACAGAAACTACAGTTGGTTCTATTGCAACTATTATAAATACTGACGAGTTATCCGGCTATGCTGATTGTTCTTATATAGGTAAACCAATTAATAATACTGAGATCTATATTTTAAATAAATTTTTTCAAGTTCAACCTATTATGGTTCCGGGAGAATTATTTATTAGTGGTGATGGCTTGGCAATCGGATATCTGAATAATGAAGAACTAACTTTTGAAAAATTTGTGAATCATCCATTCAAAGAAGGTGAACGCTTATATCGTACAGGTGATTTAGCACGTTGGTTACCAGATGGAAACATCGAGTTTTTAGGCAGGATTGATCATCAAGTAAAAATTCGCGGAAATAGAATTGAAATTAACGAGATTCAGAGTACTCTATTAAAACATGAAAACATAAAAGATAGTTTAGTATTGGCCATTGAAGAAAACAATGAAAAGTACTTATGTGCTTATGTTATTAGCAAAAAAGAATTTAGCAGGGAAGAGCTAAGTGTATATATGTCAGCACAACTTCCCGATTATATGGTTCCTTCTTATTTTGTTGATTTGGAGAGTTTTCCGGTAAATGCAAATGGAAAGGTGAATCGCAAAGCTCTGCCGGCACCAAAAATAAAAGCAGGAGACAGTTATTTAGCACCGGCAAATGAAATAGAAGAAAAGTTGGTTGAAATATGGTCAGAGGTGTTAAATATTGAAAAAGAAGATATAAGTGTAAATACTAATTTTTTCTCAATAGGAGGTCATTCGCTCAAAGCTACCGTGTTAACAAGCAAAATTCATAAAGAATTAGGCATTGAATTTCCACTTCGTGATGTATTTTTACATACAACTATAAAATCTCAGGCAAGTCAGATAGAAATAAGTACAA
>WTBR01000010.1 GCA_013138975.1 Bacteroidales bacterium | reverse complement strand
AAAGAGGGGATTATCAATTAAATCGAGATCGTTGTCTCATTGGTATTAAAAACCTTATTCCTCTTTTTGTTCTTTCCTTAATTTGTACTAAAATATAATAATTTGCTAACTTAGGTTGGTATTACTTTACAAGAGTTTATTCTGTATTGTTAAACAATTAAAATTAAGGATGAAGAATTATTTTATACAGCATAAATTACTTGGCTGTATGAAGAAGCGGATACATTTATTTCATTGTGTTTATAACATTTTTTTTTAAGTTATAAAAGAGAAAAAACGTTTATCTTAGACATCAAAATAATTAACAATTTTCATGTCCTTATAATATAGATAACTGTCTATTAAAAAGAGCAGTTTCTTATAACTAAAGCTTAATGATTGTTTGTAATAAAAAAAGTCCATGACATAAAATATGACGAATAATTATATAGAGTTAAATAAACAAAATATTTTCTCAACAGGAATGCAATAAATTAATAAAACTTAAACTACAAAAAAGTAAATCATAAATTATTAATATGAAAAAGCATTACTTTAAATTAAAACTATTAATAGCAATGATGCTATTAGTGAGCGCTACAAATGCCCAAACATGGAAACAGATAGGCAGCGATATTGATGGAGAAGCCGAAGGTGATTATTCAGGCTTTTCAGTAAGTTTAAGTTCCGTTGGCAATACAGTTGCAATTGGAGCTTTTGTAAACGGAAGTTTTACCGGCCATGTTCGAATTTATCAGAACAATGCAGGGGTATGGACTCAGCTAGGTAACGATATTGATGGAGAGGTTGCAAGTGATTATTCAGGCTATTCAATAAGTTTAAGTTCCGATGGCAATACAGTTGCAATTGGAGCTTATGAAAATGATGGAAATGGAAGTAATGCCGGCCATGTTCGAATTTATCAGAACAATGCAGGGGTATGGACTCAGCTAGGCAGCGATATTGACGGAGAGGCTGTAGACGATTATTCAGGCTTTTCAGTAAGTTTAAGTTACGATGGCAGTACAGTTGCAATTGGAGCTTATGGAAATGATGGAAACGGAAGTGGAGCCGGCCATGTTCGAATTTATCAGAATAATGCAGGAGTATGGACTCAGGTAGGCAGCGATATTGACGGAGAGGCTACAGACGATAATTCAGGCAGTTCAGTAAGTTTAAGTTACGATGGCAATATAGTTGCAATTGGAGCTTATTTAAATGATGGAAACGGAAGTGATGCCGGCCATGTTCGAATTTATCAGAACAATGCCGGGGTATGGACCCAGATAGGTAGCGATATTGACGGAGAGGCTGAAGGCGATAATTCAGGCAGTTCAGTAAGTTTAAGTTCCGATGGTAATACAGTGGCAATTGGAGCTCATATTAATAGTGGAAATGGAAGTGCTGCCGGCCATGTTCGAATTTATCAAAACAATGCAGGGGTATGGATTCAGATAGGTAGCGATATTGACGGAGAGGCCGAAGTCGATTTTTCAGGCAGGTCAGTAAGTTTAAGTTCCGATGGCAATACAGTCGCAATTGGAGCTGATGGAAATGATGGAAACGGAAGTAATGCCGGTCATGTTCGAATTTATCAAAACAATTCAGGGGTATGGGCTCAGGTTGGCATCGATATTGACGGAGAGGCCGAAGTCGATTTTTCAGGCAGGTCGGTAAGTTTAAGTTCCGATGGCAATACAGTTGCAATTGGAGCTTATAAAAATGATGGAAACGGAAGTAATGCCGGTCATGTAAGGGTTTATTACCTATGTACTCCAGTAAACCCACCAGTACCTGACTTAGCGTCGTTACCTGATGTAACCGGTGATTGTACAGCTACAATAAGTACAACACCTACTGCCACTGATGATTGTGGAGATACTGTAATGGGAACTACCATAACTACTTTTCCAATCACAGCTCCAGGAACTACAGTTATTACCTGGAACTATGAGGATGGAAATGGAAATATATCAACACAAACTCAAAATGTAATTATTTTAAATAGTTCACAAAGCGCAATCAATGAAAATGCGTGCAATAGCTACACAGTACCAAGTGGAGATGAGACTTATACCTTAAGTGGAACATATATGGATACTATTCCAAATACCGCCGGATGTGATAGTATTATAACAATTAATTTAACAATAATTAATTCCACAACAAGCACAATTACAGATATTGTTTGTGATAGTTATATAGTGCCAAGTGGAGATGAAACTTACACTGAAAGTGGTATATATACGGATACAATTCCAAATACCGTCGATTGTGATAGTATTATTACTATTAATTTAACAATAATTAATTCCACATCAAACACAATCACTGAAACCTTTTGTGATAGTTATACTGTTCCTAGCGGAGATGAAATATATACTGAAAGTGGGACATATTTAGATACTATTCCAAATACTGAAGGATGTGATAGTATTATTACAATCGATTTAACTGTATATTCATCATATAGCATTTCAGAAACGGTAATTATCGATTATGGAGAATCTCACACTTTCCACGATAATACAACTGCAACAGTTTCAGGTTCTCACGCAAGTACTTTTAATACAGTTAATGGATGCGACTCTACAATTATGACTTACCTAACTGTTGCAAGCTATATTCCTGATTCTGATTTTGAACAAGCATTAATAGATCTAGGTCATGACACAGGAGAGATTAACGGCTATGTATGTGCAGATAGTATTAAAATGTTAACTAGTCTGGATGTAAGGGATAAAAATATTAGTGACCTGACAGGAATTCAGGATTTTACTGCTTTAACAACTTTAATCTGTAGCTCTAATCAGTTAAACAGTATAGATGTAAGTACAAATTCAGATTTAACTGCTTTATCATGTAGAAATAATCAACTTAGAAGTATAGATCTTAGTACGAATCCAAATTTAACAATACTGCATTGCGACTCCAATCAATTAATTAGCTTAGATGTAAAACTCAATACAAGCTTAACTAATTTATCATGCAGTAACAATCAACTTACCAGTTTAGATATGAGTGCTAATGAATTATTAGATGTTTTAAACTGTAATAACAATCCATTTACAAGTATAAATGTTAGTGGTCTCAAATCATTAACTGATTTAAACTGTTCAGCAGGTGAGTTAGTTAGTATAGATTTAAATGGAGCATCTTCATTAACTACCTTAAACTGTGATTCGAATAAAATAGTAAATTTAGATTTGACCGGAGCTGAAGCTCTAACAAATTTGTCATGCAACGCAAATCAAATAGAGAATTTAATAATCAATGGAGCTTCATCTTTATCTGAATTAAATTGTTCATTAAATAAATTAGTGAATTTAGATGCAAGTGGAGCAACTTCTTTAACTGATTTAACATGTTCTTCTAATCAATTAGAAAACTTAAATATTAGTGGTGCTACCTCTTTAAGTAAGTTAAATTGTTCTTCAAATCAACTTGTAAATTTAGATGTAAGTGGAGCAACTGCATTGACAGATTTGTCATGTACCTCTAATCAATTAGATAGTTTAAATGTTAGTGGAACCTCTTCCTTAATTACATTGGATTGTTCACAAAATATGCTAACAAGCTTGGTAATAGTTGGTTCAGGAAAATCCGATATAACATCCTTAGTTGAATTAGATTGTTCGAATAATAATTTAGATAGTCTGGATGTTAGTGGAGCAGCAAGCTTAACTAAATTGAATTGTAACTCTAATAAGCTAACAAGTTTAATATTAATAGATTCAAATTTAAAAGATGAAGACTCTTTAGAAGATTTAGATTGTTCATATAATGAATTAGAAGATCTAGTATTAGGAGGTTCAAAATCAAAAATCAACAAGAACTTAATAAAATTAAATTGTTCATATAATAATTTAAAGGAATTAAATGTTAGTGAAGCTACAAGCTTAACTAAATTGAATTGTAAATCTAATAAGTTAACAAGTTTAATATTAATAGATTCAAATTTAAAAGATGAAGACTCTTTAGAAGATTTAGATTGTTCATATAATGAATTAGAAGATCTAGTATTAGGAGGTTCAAAATCAAAAAGCAATAAAATTTTAATAAAATTAAATTGTTCTAATAATATATTAAAAAGCATAAATGTTTCTACAGCAACTTCTTTGAATATGTTAGATTGTTCTTATAACCGAATAGTAAGTTTAAATGTAAGAAATGGAAATAATTCAGAACTTACAGCTTTTAATGCAATAGTCAACTCTGATAGTTTGTGCATAGAAGTAGATGATGAATTAGCTGCTATTTCCGGAACAGGATCTTATTGCGATTGGAGTATAGATGCTAGTGCGCATTATAGTGAAGACTGCTCAAGTTCTATTCTTGGTATAAATGAATATCAAAAATGGAAAAATGTCGTTATTTATCCAAATCCTTCGAATAATTTATTCAATATTGACTTGGGGAATACTAAAAATATTGATCAAATTGTCGTTACTGATATTAATGGAAGAGTGGTTTTTGAATCAACAAATGTTAAGCATGAGAAGTTTGAAATTAATTTATCTAATCAAAGTAAAGGTATTTATATTTTAAGCATCAAAATGAAAACAGATGTAAGCAATTACAAATTAATAAAACAATAAATCTTGTATAAATAAGAATATTTAATCAAATTCATAAGGATTATGGAGGGTATTCATACTTCGACAAGCTCAGTATGACAACTTTCTGTTAATCAGCTTGTCAAACTGTCTCGATAGCTATCGGGATGTCGAAGTGTTTTCGCTTTAAGACTAGCTTTTTGGACAGCCCCTTACATCCTTTTAACTAATAAATACGATCAAAGATGAGCCAAGTAGAAATGATTTTAAATATGTTAAAGCCGGCAATAGTTTCATTAACTGCCGATCAAAAAAAAGAATTATTAAGCAATGTAACAGACTTGTTAGGAGAACAGTCTGAAAACACATCAACACCGAGTCAATCACAACAGAACTCCATTAGTGGAGTAAGTTTTGGAGGGGGTAATAATGCTATCAATTTCTCTCCGGTACAAAATCAAGGAGGAACTGTAAATGTCAATAATACAACCACGCAGTCCGCAGATAAAAATGAATACTATCCTCAAGCTTTAGAATCCTTGTCGGAATTAAAAGAATTGATAGGTTCAAGTACAGAAATATCAGTAAAGGAGGGAAGTGAAGCTTTACATATGGTTGGTGAAATTGAAACTGAAATGGAAAAGGAAGAGCCCGACAGCTCATTTATATCTAAAACCATTAAAGTATTGTCAACTGCAATAAATGGAATTATTACTTTATCGGAACCGGCCGAAACTGCATTTAATTTAATTCAGAAAGTAATTGGATTCTGATAAATATTTAAAATTAACTTTTAACAACACAACTGATAATCTAAAAAGATAGTTTATGTCTGAAGATAAGCACGTAAATCAAAAGCAAGAAAATTCTCTAAGTAATTTAGATATCGACGGTAATAATAATGTCATCAATTATGCCCCCGTTCAACAGGTTCATGTAGAACAGCAAGTAGTTCAGGTTTCAGCCGATAAAATTACGCAACAAGCATTAATTAAGAGATCTCCTTATAAAGGTTTAAAACGTTTTAATGCTAAGGATAAAGAAACTTTTTTTGGTCGTGACGAACTCATAAATGAACTTTTTAATGCAATCAATACATCAAAGATTATACTTGTTGGAGGTGCTTCCGGTAGTGGAAAATCTTCGGTAGTTCGTGCGGGTGTAATTCCAAAATTAAGCAATGCGTCAACAAAATTATTTGATTTTATTTTCACACCGGGAATCAATCCCTTTGAATCTTTTTACAACTGCATGTTACAGGAAGAGAAAGATTATGAGTTTAATGCAGAACAAGTAAAACCCTTGTTAACTCCAAATGAAAAGACGCTTGAAAATTTAATAATATCATTAAAAACAGAAGGGGAGAGTTGGCTTATTTTCATAGACCAATTTGAGGAAATATTCACAAATTGTGCAGATGATGAAAAAAGAAAATATTTCATAGATGGTCTTGTAAATTTAGTCAATCATCCTGACCAATCTGTTAAGATTGTTTTGGCAATGCGAGCTGATTTCCTGGAACAATTTAGTTTTTATCCTCAATTAACCAGTCTTGTTAAAAATAACATTCACCTGGTATCAGATATGCAAGCGAAGGAATTAAAGCAAGCAATAGAGCTTCCGGCAGCGTTGCATGGTGTAGTATACGAGAAAGGTCTGGTCGATTTAATTATAAAAGATATTCATAATCAAAAGGGGTATCTACCTCTACTACAATACACACTTAATTTAATATGGGAGTACGAATGCAGAAACATTGGTACTGATGGCAATTCAGTAATCGAGAATCGTATACTAAGTATTTCTGCTTACAATTCACTTGGTGGTGTAAGAGGGGCACTTCAAGAAAGAATAGCTTCTGTTTATGAAAAGTTAAATCAGGAAGAAAAAGAAACAACCAAGCAAATCTTCTTACGACTTGTTAATATTACAGAATCAGAATCAGGCAGTCAACCCGTTAGTCGTAGAGCAAATCTTTCTGAATTTGCAGGTGAAATAATACAAAAACTCCTAAGAATATTTGTGAGTGAAAATTTATTAGTTACAAGTACTGATGATACTGTAGAAACTAATACTGATAGTTTATTAACTACAGTAAATAAAGGTACAGTAGAAATTACGCATGAGTCTATACTTCATTCGTGGGAAAACCTTAAAAAATGGTTGGAACAGGAAAAAGAGACAATAATATATAAAAATCAATTAGCTGACGAGGTTAAACGATGGATGAAAGTAGCTAATCAATTAGGGAAAGAGAAAGCTAAAAGTGAACTTCTTAAAGGCGTTCGACTACAAAGAATAATAGAACTTAAAAATTCAGAATCGTTCAATAGATTGGGAGGATTAAGTGAGGAAGAGAATGATTTTATAAAGCATAGTATAAACTTTGAACAGCATCAGATCAAAATAAAAAAAAGAATTAAACAGGCGTTTATTTGTACTTTCTTTCTGATTTTAACGGTCATTACCCTAGCATTTTTGAATGCAGAAAAAGCTAAAAAAAATATTGCCACAAAATTAGCTGACAGCTATTGGGATAAATCAAAAATGGCAATAAAGAATAAAGATAATTTATTAGCATATCATTGGAATGCTTTAGCAACTAATATAGCACCAAATTGGAATATCGCTAATCCTATTGCGATTGATACAAGACCAGAATGGACTCGTATAATATTGCGAAATAAAATAAGTGTTCCCGATCTTTTTCATCGTTTTTATTATAATGGAGAAACAAAACCACCGCTTAGTGAAAACGGAAATATTGATCCCCAATTAGCTTCTTCATTAAAAATTATAAATGAAACTTTTGAAATTCGAAAATGGAATTTAAATAAAGTACATACTCTAATTCTTGTAGTTCATAAAGATAGTACATTACGTATCTGGGGAGTCGCATCACAGCAGCAAATTGGCAAATCAATGAATCATGACGCCGGAATAAACGGTGGAATATTTAATAAGAATGAAACTCAAATACTTAGTTGGAGCAAAGACCATACATGTCGGCTTTGGGACGTAGAATCGCAAGAACAAATAGGAAAGTCTATGATGCACAACGCCTCAGTTTACTACGCTATTTTTAATGATGATGGTACAAAAGTACTGAGCTGTGGTAGGGACAAAACTGCACGTTTATGGAGTGTTAAAACTCAAAAACAAATAGGAAATTCAATGCTACATGAAGCAGATGTTAAAAGAGTAATATTTAATAATGATGAATCAAAAATATTAAGTGCAAGTTGGGATGCTACTGTCCGTCTTTGGGATGCTAAATCACAAAAGCAAATTGGCAAGTCTATGAAACATGATAGACAAGCTTCAGGAGCTATTTTTAATAAAGATGAAACACAAATTTTAAGCTGGGGGCAGGATAATTCAATTCGTCTTTGGGATACAGAATCACAACAGCAAATTGGTAATTCAATGTATCATGAAACTTCAGTTATAGGTGCTATATTTAATAAAGATGAAACAAGGATATTAAGCTGGAGTTTTGACAATACAAGTCGTCTGTGGGAAATAAAATCTCAAGAGCAGATCGGTAATTCAATGAAGCATAAAGATATTGTAAATGGGGCAATATTTAATGAGAATGAAACTAAGATTCTAAGCTGGGGAGAAGATAGTGTAATATCACTTTGGGATATAAGAAGTACAAAACAAAATAATATTATAATTAAACATAAAGAGCGGGTCTTGGGATCAATATTTAACAAAAACCAATCGCAATTAATCACCTCTAATATGGATGGTACAGTTCGTATATGGGATATTGCATCTCAAAAACAAGTCGGGAATTCCATGCAACATGAAAAACCAGTTTTGGGAGCTAAATTGAATAATGATGAAACACGGATTCTGAGTTGGAGTTACGATAAAACAATTTGTATTTGGGATATGAATACTCAAAAACAAATAGGGAATTCTATGAAACATAATGGCATTGTTGCAGGTGCTGTATTTAATAATGATGAAACTAAAATCCTAAGCTTCAGCGCAGACAGTACAGTGCGCTTGTGGGATGTACAAACCCAACTGCAAATTGGAATCCCAATGAAACACGAAGGTTCAGTTTTGGGAGCAATCTTTAATAATGATGAAACTCAATTGCTTAGTTGGAGTAAGGATAAAACTATACGGCTTTGGGATTTAAAATCTCAAAAACAAATTGGTAATTCGATGAAACATGATCATGTTGTTTACTATGCCGTATTTAACAAGTCAGAAACCAAAATACTGAGTTCAAGCAATGATTTTACAGCTCGAATATGGGATACTCAAACTCAAAAGCAAATTGGTAATTCGTTAAAGCATAATAGTGTAGTTTATAGAGCTTATTTCAATAAAGATGAAACAAAGGTACTTAGTGGTACATCTAATGGGCAGATATACCTTTGGGATGTCAACACTCGACAGCAAATAGGAAATCCAATGAAACATGACAAAGGTATTTTGGGCTTATGCTTTAATTACGACGAAACACATGTACTTAGCTGGAGTCGTGATAATACAGCACGTATCTGGGATGTAGGCGTTCAAAAACAAATTGGCAATACAATGAAATATAATACTCGTATTTTGAATGCTAAATTTTCAGAAGATAATACACAAATCCTAATTCAAACAATGAAAGAGTTAGCTTCTTGGGATTTAAATGAAATGGACGATCATAGTAATTTTTCAATTTTAGAGGCAGAAGTATTTACAGGTACCCGTTTAAATACTGCTACAGGTGATGCGATTGCTCTAAGTGTTGAAGAATTTAATGAGTGTAGGGAAAAATATATAAAAATTGCCGGTAAACACTACAAAGAATGTGATTACCCTGAAACAAATTTATTTGGAATACAATATACTAAAGAAGCTAATAAATAAAATAAACTGTAATTAAGCTATTTAGAGATAATTGTTACATGCTTATCTGTTCATAAGTTTAATAATATCATTTTTATATTTACTTGCCCCATTATATGTAAGTGTTTGCATTAGGATACCCGTAATTTGATTTATCTCATATATCATTGCTTCTGTAATTAATAAAGAACAAAATTAGGTAAGGTATGTTTGCGCCAAAAACAATTTAGTAACATGGTAGCCAGACATATAAAACATTCCGCTATTATTTCTTTAGACTATGAAATAAAGGAATTTTAACCAATCACAACAGATTATTTTACAATAAATAGGGTTTTCAAATAAAACTTTTCTTAAGCTTTATTTGCATTTTCAAATAATTATATGCTATATTTGCTATATATAAGATTGAAGTATATACAAAATTATAATTATGGTTTCAAGAGAATTATTAAAAGGGTCGTTAAAATCAATCGTTCTTAAGCTATTAGCTGAACATGGTAGAATGTATGGTTATGAAATCACACAAATGGTTGCAAATTTAACCAAAGGTCAAATTACCTTAACCTATGGAGCACTTTATCCGGTGTTACATAAATTAGAAAAGGAGGGAGCTTTAATAACTGAATCGGAAGTTGTAAACAACCGAAACAGGATTTATTATAAGCTTACCAAGAAAGGTACTGACACTGCTCGTGAAAAAATTAAAGAGCTAGAAGATTTCATAAAAACAATTGGGATTTTATTAAAACCTGATTTGGGGATAGAACCATGCAGTTAAGTTTAGACCAACTCCGATTAGTTGAACATGATGTTCAAATAGAAGGCATTACATATTCACATTTAGAATATGACCTTTTAGATCATGTTTGTTGCGACATTGAAGACAGAATGCGTACTGGATTCTCCTTTGATGATGCATATCAAGCTGTAAAACAAGAAGTTGAAATCCAAGGTTTAAGAAGGGTTCAGGAAGAAACTCTTTTACTAATTAATAAAAATTATCGAATGATGAAAAAATCAATGAAAACTCTTGGAACAATTGCTCTGGCTGGAATTTCGGTTGCTGCTTTAGCTAAAATTATGCATTGGCCCTTTGCAAGTTTTACTTTGTTACTAAGTACCTTTATGGTAAGTACCATCTTTTTTCCTTCTGTACTTTATGTATGGTATAAAGAAATGTTTCAGAAAAAAAATGGATTTGTTGTAATTCTTGCATTTTTTGCCGGATTCACTTTTATGTATGGTACTCTCTTTAGAGTTATGCATTGGCCTTTTTCTAGTATATTACTAATATTAGGTGAGCTGCTTACTATTTTGACCATTATTATTGGAGGAATAACTTACCTACTATCTAAACAATCTGAAAAATATCCTAAAGGATTATTAATAACCGGGATTATTGGTATCGTAGGATTTTCTCTCGGGACACTATTTAAATTACAACATTGGCCTTTTGCATCAATATTATTATTAATTGGAGCAATACTTTTATTCTGTATATTTCTTCCTGTTTATGCTTATCATTCATACAAAAAAGAAAAAGCAATAAAAAATTCGTTTATTTTTTCTATTTATGCGTTCACATTTATCATCACTTTTACTTTTTTACTGACTATAAAATCCCCAGTAACCATATTTGAAGGGTTTATTTACAGAAATATTGCTTTAAATAACTCAATCGCGATTGTAGAAGAAAACTTAAATGAAATAAATGAATCTAATAACTCTGTAGGAGTAATCCAAGTTGGCAATAAACTATACAATTCAATAACTAAAATAAAAGAAGAATTAATTATTGTTGCTGGAGGAACTGAAACTGCTATAAATCAATTAAAATTGAAAGATGTAAATCAATTGAATTTTAAAAATATAAATTTTCATAAAGATTTTACCATAAATGAAAGCAACAATAATTTAATAACAGTTATAGAAGATAATGATAGAGCTTCTATTCTTTACCATGATATTCAAGAGTATAAATCATTACTAATTAAAAGTTTTGATAAGAATTCCATTTCAACAGATTTTGTTAATGAAGTATTTCGATTTAAACAGGATAATGCTCAGGATTGGATTAACGAAAATTTCTACAATGTACTTTTGATTGCATCATTAAATAATTTAACTCAATTGCAATTAGATATTAGATTAACACAGCATGAAGCAATAGCCGGTAATTCTAATACAATTGCTGAAATAATTGAAGAAAACACTCAGAAATAATCAAAAAAATTGAACGATGAAATAGCCATGAGCAATAAATTATTCAATAATCGCAAATGATTATTCATGGCGTATTCCATGTGACCAAATAAAAATTAAAAATATACACATGAAAAAATTAATATATATATCAGGAATTATCTTAATAAACTTACAACTTGCAGGAGTTATATTTAAGGTAAATCATTGGCCGGGAGCAGGAATATTACTTACTCTCAGTATAATACTTATGGTATTTTACTTTTTCCCAATCGCATTGGTAAACAGTTACAAACAACATAAAAACAAATCTCAATTACATCTTTATCTTATAGCATATTTAACAATTGCATTTACATCATTAGGTATGTTATTTAAAATAATGCATTGGCCCTATGCAAGTATTTTTTTATTAATAGGATTACCCTTACCATTTGTGTTATTCCTACCTTTTTACATGCGATATCATAATAAAACAAAAGCAAAATCAGATAAAAACTTTTTTGCTGTTATTTTCTTTATGATGTATTTAGCAATACTTAGTTCTTTATTAGCAGTTAATGTTAGCAGAAATGTTTATTATTCAATCATACCTCTTATTGAAAAATCAGTTTCACAGTCAAATATACTTGCACTTAGAAATGATCAATTATATGAAGATTTTACTCAGAATCACAAAAACGAAGCTGAACACATTTTCATTAAAACGCTCAATACTAATGCAAATGATCTTTGTGAGATTTTAGAGGAAGCCAAAATAGAGTTAATGCTTGCAGCAAGTAAAAAAAACAAAGCTATTATATCCAGTAAGAGTGTTAATTATCGTGACCTTAAAGGAGCTGATAAGAAAGATAATAGTGTTTCTTTTATAAGTCAAAAAGGAGATGTTAGTAAAGAAAATCTTATTGAAAGCAGATTAATTGAATTTGAAAATTCAATTAGGTATCTGTCTGATTCATATAACTTAAGTGAAATTTTAAATCCCAAAGATGGATCATATTCTTTAGCTTTAGTTAGAAATAATATCTACGAATATCAAATCAAGTCAAAAACTTTAGTAGAGAATCTTTCAGCTTTTTCTTTCATGCAAAACAGAGTACGACTTATAGAATATCAAATTTTAAACCGATTACAAAACTGACCCTTTTGTAATTCTCAATAGTAGCCGGAAAGGAGTGGATTCCCTTTCCGGCTTTTTTATACACAGAGACAAAACTTTATTTCTAAATCAACATAAAATAATATGCAATTAAGTATAAAATCTTTTTTAAGGATATTTAAAAGTAATGGGCGATATTCATATGTAAGTATGTCTAGTTTAGTTCTAGGCTTAATATGCTTCGTGTATATATTTTTATATGTATCTAGTGAGTTTACATTTGATTACCAGCATAAAAACAAAGATCGAATATATAGAATGGGTTTAGATGTAATAACCCAAAATGGTTGTGAAAAATTTCCTTTTTCATCTATGCCATTTGGTTCCACAATAAAAGAAGATATTCCATCTATTGAACATTTTGTTAGATTTTGCAGGCATGGTGGAAATAATTTCATTAAAAAGAATGACAATCCAAATTATCAAAAAATAGAAAATCTATATTTAGTTGATTCTACCATTTTTAATGTGTTTAATCATAAATTTATTAACGGAGATCCTGCTACAGCTTTACAAAACCCAAGTTCAATTGTGCTAACAGAAAGTATTAGCAAAAAAATACAAGCTCAACTTGGAGATGTAATTGTAGTACCAGGTTCTGGAGAAAGGGAGGTTTTATGCACGGTAACAGGAATAATTGAAGATTTAAAAGAAAATTCTTTCCTAAAATATCAAGCTTTAGTATCAATAAGTACTTATCCTTTATTACAAGGGCAAGAATATTATGATTATATCAGAGTAAATCATAAACGCCCTGCCAGTTATACCTATGTAATGTTTAAAAATAAAGTCACCAATGATGAAATTCATTCATACTTAGATTCATATTTGCATAAATACATGAATAATGAACCTGAGGGAATGAGATTTGATGTAAATTACATCAAGTTAACAGATCAACATTTTAGTAAAGGTTTCTCAGAAGACTTCCCAAAAGGAAATTATTTATCAGTAGTTATTCTCGGTATATTAGGACTTCTGGTTCTTATTGTTTCATGTATTAATTATATTAATATCGAAATTGCAATAAGCACGAAAAGATTTAAAGAAATTGCAATTAAAAAAATTCATGGAATTCATAAAGGTCAAATTCGCTCCGAATTTCTATTATATTCCATATTTTTTACTTTTATATGCGTTTTAATATCATTATTCTTCGTTGGTATTTTATCTGATTTTTACACAGGGATTACCGGAAAAGAATTCTCATGGGGTTTAATACTAAATATCAAATTTATTCTTTTGGCTTTCTTATTATCATTAATTGTTGGTTCCTTATCAGGAAGCTACACCTCACTTTATTTGTCAAGAGTAAATCCTTTAATTGCTATAAAAAAATCTAAACCATCACAAATTAAAGATACCTTAGGTAAAGTACTTTTAATTATCCAATTGATTATTTGTTTTGGTACTGTAAGTTCTACAATTATTATATCTCATCAATTTAATTATTTGATGAAAAAAGAGTTGGGTTTCAATCCGAAAAACACTCTTTCCATTCTGGTGCAAGAAGAAGAAGTAGAAAGCAAGTATAAATTAATAAAAGATGAACTAAAAAAAGAAGACTGTATTGAAAATGTTTCCATATCGTCACATTCTATTGATTGTACTGATGATGGTCAATGGAATTTTTATATTAATGAAGAAGGAAATTTGAATCCATATTTATTGTTTGGATCCATTGTGGATGAAGAATTTATTGATCTTAATGATATTAAAATCTTAAAAGGAAGAAATTTTGATAATAGCCTGATTTCAGATGAAAGTAGCTGTATTATTAACGAAACCTTGTCTAAAAAACTTGGTTGGGGCAAAGATGTATTGAACAAAGAAATTAATAGAAATAGAGATGGGAACAACCCACTAAAAGTTATTGGTGTTGTGAAAGATTTTCATTTTGAAAATTTAAACAATAAGATAGCACCTTATATTTTTATGAAAGGAGACGATCAAAGGTATTTAAACCTTAAATATAAAAAAGGAAATGAGAGTATTGCATTAAAAAAAGTGCAGGAAAAATTGACAGAACATGGTGCTGTACTGCCTGTGGATATTTCATTTGTGGATGAAAATATTAAAGGAAAATATAAAGAAGAAAATGACTTCAAAAAATTATTCAGATTCTTTACGATCATCGCTATTTTTATTTCAATAATTGGTATTATCGGTCTTACATCCTATAAAGTGCAAAGACAAATGAGAGATGTTGCAATAAAGAAAGTTATTGGAGCGTCATTGCACCATATATTTACATCATATATTTATAGAATAGTAAAACTTTTTCTCATTTCCATATTAATAAGCTTGCCTTTAGTTTATTATTTCTTAAATAATTGGTTAAACAACTACGTTTATAGAATAGAAATTAGTTTTTTACACCTACTATCAAGTGCTGTAGTAATCTTTTTTATTATTATAATCTCAACAGCATTAAGTTTAAGTAGCATCATTTATTTAGATCCTGTTAAATTACTGAAGGACGAATAGATTTAATTTCTAGTGTTTAATTTATAAATATAAAAGATGATTTTAAATTACAAAACAGCTAAGCTTCCTCCAAATTTCATTGCTTTAGGTTATATATTATTTGGTATTAGTGCTTGGAGAATTGCGGTTTTAGACTGGACAGGAATAATATTCTTAGTAATATCCATTCTATGTCTTTTTATTAAATCAGGTTTGATTATAGATTCAGACAATAAAAGACTAAAAAAATATAATGGCATTTTCACGATAAGACGAGGGGAATGGAAAGATATAAGTACTTTAACTAATCTTCAAATAATTAAAACAAAAGCAAGTCAAAGCATGAATGTTCTTTCCATAAACAGAACAGTAACTATAGACTTTTATAAACTTATCTTGATTTTACCTAATAAGAAAATTGTACTTATGGCAGGAAAAAAAGATTATATCACTAATACTGCGGAAGAAATATCTAAATCTCTACAAACAAAAGTTCTAAATTAAATCTAACGGAGGTTTAATAAATATCTAACTGACCCTTTGCAATTCTCAATACCAGCTGGAAAGGAGTGGATTCCCTTTCTGGCTTTTTTGTTTGCTAAAACTATTTTTCCTGTCATTCCCACGTAGGTGGGAATCTATTTTTTAAAGACTTTCGACCAAGCCAGAAATAACAGTCTAAGAAATTCAATACTATATTAGTTGTCATCCCCAACTCGATTGGGGATCTTTTATTACTTTTTGAATGAGATTCCAGTTTGCACAGGAACTAGGGAATAATGACAAATAATTATGATGTAATGTCAATGAAAAACATACACCACTCATTTAAAATTTAATTACCAGAATAACAAATACTTAAATACTGTCAGTAAAAAATAATTTGCTTTTCGTGTATCTCTGGTGTATATTTGTGTATGCAAAATCAAGTTTCAAATAAAGAATTAGCAGCAATACGTGTCATGCGCGATTTTCTCATGAACAACGGCAGAATGCCTAGTGTAAGGGAGTTAATGAAAGAAATGGATTACAAATCGCCACGTTCTGCTTCAGTTATTTTCCAAGGCTTGATTGATAAAAATATACTGAATAAGAAAGAGGACGGAAGTGTTCAGTTAATACAATACGAAATTGAAGAAAATGAAGCTGCACGCGAGCAAACAGTTAAAATTCCCTTATTAGGAACAATTGCTTGTGGCTTGCCCATTTTAGCCGAAGAAAACATCGAAGCTATGATTGCTGTTTCTACTAAACTGGCTAAATTACCCGATAAATATTACTTATTACAAGCCTCAGGCGATTCCATGAACGAAAAAGGAATTAACGATGGCGATTTAGTTTTAGTAAAACAGCAGAGTTCTGCCAACAACGGTGATATTGTCGTTGCACTTATCGATGATGAAGCAACCATTAAAGAACTAAAAATTAATAACGATAATGTAGTGCTAATGCCACGATCATCAAACAAAACACATACACCAATTATTCTGTCCCGAGATTTTATAGTGCAAGGAGTTGTGGTATCCACTATACCTAAGATTGATTATTAATTTTCAATCCTGAAAAGATGTTTAAAAAGGATAAAAACTAATCATATTTCGACTCCCGATAGTTATCGGGACAATATGATAACTTGCTATAAATTGTCACACTGAGAGTGTACAAAAAGCCTCTTTGGTGTCATTCCCTTGAAAAAGGGAATCTCTTAATTGAATTGTATATAATGGATTATAAGATCTCCAATCACCTACCTGCCGGCAGGAGTTGGGGATGACAGATGATGGCTTTTTGGCATATCCTCTTTGAAACGTAGATAATTATTATTTGAATTAAATAAATGCAAAAATCAATTATCCATATTGACTTAGACACATTCTTTGTGCCCTGTGAGCGGCTACTCGATTCCAGCCTGAACAATAAGCCTGTACTTGTTGGAGGAACCAGCGGAAGAGGAGTTGTTGCTGCCTGTAGTTACGAAGCTCGTAGATACGGAATATATTCGGCTATGCCAATGCGAACAGCACAAATGCTATGTCCCGAAGCCGTTGTAATTCGCGGCAATAGCGGAATTTATAGCAAATTCTCCGATATGGTTACCGATATTGTAAAAGAGCAATCTCCATTGTACGAGAAATCGTCTATCGACGAGTTTTATATTGATGTAAGTGGAATGGATAGATTCTACGGAACATATAAATGGGCACAAGAACTACGAACCCGGATCACCAAAGAAACAGGATTACCAATATCTTTTGGTTTATCAACAAGCAAAACAGTAGCAAAAATAGGCACTAACGAAGCTAAACCCGATAATCATATTAATATTCCGCTTGGAGCAGAAAAGCCGTTTCTAGCACCATTGGCTGTAAAGAAGATTCCTATGGTAGGTGATAAAACCTACAAAATGCTCCTTAATATGGGCATTAAATATGTAAAAACAGTGCAGGAAATGCCTATGGAGCTTATGGATCGTGTTATGGGTAAGAGTGGCATTATGCTCTGGAAAAAAGCTCAGGGAATTGATAATAGCGAAGTTATTCCATATCATGAACGTAAATCGATATCTTCTTCATTAACCCTTGAAAAAGATACCATTGACACTCGACAGTTAAAGAATATTCTAACCTCAATGGCCGAAAAACTAAGCTATTATCTCCGAAATGGAAACAAACTAACATCTTGTGTAACAGTTACAGTAAGGTATTCTGATTTTGACACCCGTACAAGACAAAAGCGTATTCCATATACATCATTAGATCATACATTAATTAAAACAGCATTGGATCTTTTCGATCAGCTTTACGAACGCAGAGTCTTGGTACGATTGGTAGGAGTACGTTACAGTCATTTGCTTTCGGGTACATATCAAATGAATCTTTTCGAAGATACTGCCGAAATGATCAATCTATATCAGGCTATGGACAAAATTCGTAACAGATACGGACAAAACGCAATACGACGTGTAACAACTATGGGAACAAAAGGAATAGGACAGATGAGTAATCCGTTTAACGGACAACCTCCAATTATTCCTGCACATAGAAGACAATAAATAAGAATTAAGAATGGAGAGGATGTCCAGATAGACAATGATCTGATAGCTGTCATTCTGTCCCGATAGTTATCGGGATGTCGAAGAATTTATTTAATTGCTAATGAGACATTTGAACAGAGTTGTAATTAACCTTAGGTAGGTGCTTAGCGGATTTATTAATAAGTTGATAATAAAACTATTTGTTTATAAAGTGCTTTACAAAATAAGCCACTTAGCACCTAGATAATTAAGAATTAATAATGTGGCGGATATCCAGAAAGACAAAGACCTGGTAGCTGTCATTCTGTCCCGATAGTTATCGGGATGTCGAAGAATTTATTTAATTGCTAATGAGACATTTGAACAGAGTTATAATTAACCTTAGGTAGGTGCTTAGCGGATTTGTTAATAAGTTGATAATAAAACTATTTGTTTGTAAAGTGCTTTACAAAATAAGCCGCTTAGCACCTAGATAATTAAGAATTAATAATGTGGCGGATATCCAGAAAGACAAAGACCTGATAGCTGTTATTCTGTCCCGATAGTTATCGGGATGTCGAAGAATCTATTTGATTATTAATGAAATATTTGAACAGAGTTATAATTAACCTTAGGTAGGTGCTTAGCGGATTTATTAATAAGTTGATAATAAAACTATTTGTTTGTAAAGTGCTTTACAAAATAAGCTGCTTAGCACCTAAATATACATGAAGCCTGTAGTTTAAGGCTTGAATCATATAAAAAACATTATAAATTAACGATTAAAATACTGAACCAACGTGTTACTAAACTGCCACACATATTACAGTTATAAATTTGGAACACTTTCCATTGAGCAATTGGTGCAGGAAGTCAAAGATAAAAGCTATGATTCTATTGTACTTTCCGATATCAATAATACTTCGGCTTGCCTTGATTTTATTCGACAATGCCAAAAAGAACAAATAAAGCCTATTCTAGGCATTGATTTCAGAAACGGTGCTCAGCAACAATATATTGGAATAGCAAGAAATAACGATGGTTTTAAGGCTTTAAACGAACATTTAACAGAACATCTTCACTCCGGTAAGAGTTTTCTCGCAAAAGCACCTTCATTAAAAGATACTTATGTAATTTATCCATTTGGAGGTGTTGATTATCAGTCACTAAAAGAAAATGAATTTGTAGGGATAAAACCCTCACAACTAAGTAAACTTCTATTTTCTGAGTGGAAAGATTATCAGGATAAGTTAGTTATTCTACAAGCAGTAAGCTTTCGTCATAAACGCGATTTTAATATTCACCGCTTATTGCGTGCCATTGACAATAACATCTTACTCAGCAGATTGCGCAAAACCGAAGAAGCACAGCCCAATGAAATTATGTTTCAAAATGAAGATATTCAAGAACTATTTCGGGAATATCCACAGATTATAAAGAATACTCAGCAAATTCTTGATAAATGCTCCATTTCCTTTGAATTTAAAACATCAAAAAACAAACAAACATATACAGACTCGCACGAAGAAGATTTTGAGCTTTTAAAACAAGAAGCACAAAAAGGCTTGAAATATCGATATAAAAAGCCATCACAAAAGGTTCTTGAGCGTATGGAAAAAGAACTAAAAGTAATTAAACAGCTTAATTTCTGTTCTTATTTTCTGATTAATTGGGATATGGTTAATTATGCCCGCAGCAAAGGCTGTTATTACGTTGGAAGGGGAAGTGGAGCCAATAGTATGGTAGCCTATTTACTACGTATTACCGATGTCGATCCCATTGAACTGGATTTGTATTTCGAGCGATTTATAAACCCTGCACGAACTAGTCCGCCAGACTTTGACATTGATTTTTCATCGCGCGATAGGAATAATATTACCAAATATCTTTTCGACAGACATAGTTGGGATCATACAGCTTTGGTAGGAACATACATTACTTTCCAGTACAAATCAATGATTCGTGAGATAGGCAAGGTGTTTGGTTTACCGGCACAAGAAATTGAAAAACTGCAAAAAGCAAAAGACCTCAGAGGAATTGATGAAATGGGATTGCTTGTATTAAAATACAGCAAACTAATTCATGGTTTTCCTAGTCATTTGAGTGTACATTCAAGTGGAATTATTATATCCGACAAGCCTATAAGTACTTATACTGCAACCATAATGCCGCCAAAAGGATTCCCAACCATACATTTTAGTATGCTTGAAGCCGAAGATATTGGTTTTGCTAAGTTCGATGTGCTGGGACAACGTGGATTAAGCAAAATTGAAGATGCTGTATCAATTGTAAGAAACAATACAGGTAACATAATAGATATTCATGATTTAGAAGAGTTTAAGAAAGATGAAAAAATTAAAAATCTTCTAAAACAAGGAAAAACCATAGGCTGTTTTTATGTAGAATCGCCTGCAATGCGTATGTTACTTACAAAACTCGAAGCCGATGATTATATAAGGCTTGTTGCTGCCAGCTCAATTATTCGCCCAGGAGTTGCTAAAAGCGGTATGATGCGTGAATATATACTACGATACAGGCATCCGGAAAGGAGAGAAGTAGCCCGAAAAGAAATGCCGGAGCTCTATGATCTACTGGAAGAAACATATGGTGTTATGGTTTATCAGGAAGATGTTATGAAAGTTGCTCATTATTTTGCCGGGCTTACATTAGCCGAGGCTGACGTTTTACGTCGTGGAATGTCATGGAAATTCAAGCGCCGTAACGAGTTTGGAAAGATTAAGGATAAATTTTTTTCCAATTGCAAGGAAAGGCAATATCCACAACATATTGTTGAACGTGTATGGACACAAATTGAAAGTTTTGCCAACTATGCTTTCTCTAAAGGACATTCAGCATCATATGCCGTTGAAAGTTATCAGGCATTGTACCTTAAAGCACATTATCCATTGGAGTATATTGTAGCAACCATAAACAATGGAGGCGGTTTTTATCGCAAAGAACTTTATGTACACGAAGCACGCATGCACGGAGCACAAATAGAATCACCTTGCATAAATAACAGTGAACATATTACCGTAATTCAAGGAAATGTGATCTATCTTGGATTAAGTTTGATAGAACATCTTGAAACTGCCATAGTAAAAATCTTATTAGTTGATCGTTATACCAATGGATCTTTTGAGAACCTTCGGGATTTCATGAAGCGGATTCCTGTTTCCCTTGAGCAATTGACCATTCTCCTTCGTATTAATGCTTTCCGTTTTACAGGAAAGTCTAAAAAAGAACTATTGTGGGATGCACATTTTATTCTTAAAAAGGATAAAAGAACAAAACCCGCTAAAACACTATTCAACGAAAAGCCCAAGGAATTTAGGCTTCCAGAGCTGTACTCACATCCTTTAGAGGCAGCTTATGACGAATTAGAGATTATTGGTTTTTCGTGTAGTATTCCTCCGTTTAAGTTAATAGAAGAACTGCCCGAAACAGGCTTGATTGCCCGAAACCTTGTAAATAAAATAAATAAACAAGTCGAGATCATTGGATATTTAATTCATGTAAAAGGAACACGCACCGAGGGTGGAAAACATATGAGTTTTGGTGTTTTTATTGATTTAGAGGGACATTGGATCGATACCGTTCAATTCCCAAACATCAACAAACAATACCCTTTCCGGGGGCCGGGATGCTATTTAATAAAAGGAAAAGTAGTTAGTGAGTTTGGTTTTGTAAGCATTGAAGTGTCTGAATTACATCGACTTGCAAATATTAATTTAGAAGAGCCATCAACTCGACTAAAAGCGAGTTAATGTAATAAATTAAATAGAAAGTTTTATACTATGATAATTAATAACTTATATATAAAAAAAGAGTTCGAAATATTTGTGCCGGATACATCTTCAAAAATAGACTTGCCTTTTCTCAAATCCCTTATTCCTGCCGGATTTCCTTCTCCAGCAGATGATTATATGGAAATGTCGCTGGATTTAAATGAGAAATTGATTCGAAATCCAAGCTCAACATTTTTCGCTCAAATTAGCGGTTCATCAATGATTAACGCAGGAATATGTGATGGCGATATCGTGATCGTTGACAAATCATTACAGCCAAAAAACGACTCTATATTGGTTTGCATCGTTGATGGAGAATTCACACTGAAAAAATTCAAGAAAATAGATGAAGAGACCGCTTATCTAATGCCTGACAATCCGGAATTTGATCCAATAAAAATCTCTAAACATAATAATTTCATGATTTGGGGAGTTGTTACATATACAATTCATAAACAACATTAGTAATGAATAAACTATCCTTTTGTCATTCCCTTGAAAAAGGGAATCTCTTCTTAGATTCCCGCTTTTGCGCGAATGACATAGTTTATAGAATCATAAACTCTGAACTTTTATCTTCTAACTTTAAACTTTTATCTTAAAAAATGTACGCACTAGTAGACGCTAATAATTTCTATGTTTCCTGCGAAAAGGTTTTTAATCCTAAACTCGAAGGGAAGCCCGTTATAGTACTTTCTAATAACGATGGTTGTATAATATCACGATCTGATGAAGCCAAGGCCTTAGGACTAAAGATGGCTGAACCAGCATTTAACAAGAAGCAATACCTTATGGAAAATAAAGTAAGCGTATTTAGCTCCAATTATGCCTTGTATGGCGATATGAGTAATCGAATTATAAGAGTTCTTGAAACATTCACACCACGAATCGAAGTTTACTCAATTGATGAATCATTTCTTGATTTGACAGGCTTTGAATATGATAATCTTGAGAAATTAGGTTCAGAAATTAAACGAACAGTAAAGCAATACATAGGAATTGATGTAACAGTTGGAATCAGTAAAACAAAGGCCTTATCAAAGATTGCCAATAAATTAGCCAAGAATAATAAATCATATAGTGGTGTTTGTGTACTAAATACTAAAAGAGATATTGATTGTGCTTTGCGTAATACAAAAATTGGCGATATATGGGGAATTGGGCAACAATATCAAAAGTTCTTAAAATCAAACGATATTTTAAATGCACACGATTTTATTAATACCAATGACAATTGGATTCGAAAGTATATTACCCTTGTTGGTTTACGATTAAAAAAAGAATTGCAAGGAATATCTTGTATTCCTTTAGAAACAGTACCCCCGGCAAAAAAAGCAATAGCGACAACACGTGGCTTTGGCAAGATTGTTACAGATGTAACATACCTTAAAGAGGCAGTATCAACCTATGCAACAAGATGTTCTGAGAAATTACGTAAGCAAAATTCTGTATGTAATATACTTACAGTATTCATTCATACTGATCCATTTAGCAATGATAAGTACCAATATCTCTCAAAAACAATACATTTAGACGTTCCTACCAATAGTCAGATAGAATTAAGTAAATTTGCTTTAAAAGGCCTTAAAGTCATATATAAAGAAGGTTTAAGGTATAAAAAAGCAGGTGTTATTGTTGACGGACTGGAAAGTGCGAACAATATTCAAACCGGATTGTTTTCAAATATTGATATAAGTGCCCAGAATCGAATATCAGAAGCAAGCGATCATATCAATCAAAAATATGGCAGGGATAAGCTCAAATTGGCTATTCAGGGCGATGGAAAAGAATGGAAACTAAAACAGGAAATGCTTTCAGGAAAATTTACAACACAATGGAATGATATTATAAAAGTTATTAGTTCTTAGTTATTAGTACATAGTTAGCCATAATTGTAAAAAAACCACACTATAGATTGATAATTTGATGTATAATATTTTATTCATTATGACAATTTTTATACATTTATAAAATAAAGAAGCAAACCTGATATATGTTTTCTCTGGGTCGTCACTGTTTCGGCATACGATTAAAGCTAAAACACATGCCAACAGGTTGAGTAGGCGTGATAACGTAAGACTACGACCTACTTCCCTAGGTTATTTGGACGTATCAGAATTTGCTTCTTTTAACCTCATTGTTCACGCAATGGGGTTTTACTAAAAAGTTCTTTGAAAATATTGATGATACTTGCGTTGTAAGACCATAACACAATGACAACGTAGCGACTAAATCAACTCATAGAAATATGATTAACACCAAATTGAATTAGTTGGAAAATAAAAATAGTGCTTAAAATCGGAAGCCATAGGACTGGTTCGACCACCGATAAAAAAATAATCCAAAATTATGGTTTATGTTTTTATGACGATTATTACAATCGTTCTGATACTTGTCGTATCAAATTATAAAGAATTTTCTATCGAAGTAGGCAGTTGGTTTAAGCTAAATGCTAAAAAGTAGAAAACTTTGGAACTGGTACGACAGTATCAGTTTTTACAAGTATTTTCAATAAATCAAAGAACTTTATATTATTATATTTGACTGATTAACAAACAACTATAGCTAACAAAAAAATATGATAGAGAAAAGCTCAAACTCGTTATTCAGGGTGATGGAAAGGAATGGAAACTAAAACAAGAAATACTTTAATGAGAATATAAATACAATGAATGGGGCAATATAAAGGAAGTTACAAGCGCCTAATATCTAGTACACAGTAAAAAAGGTAGAAACTCGGAACTATGAACTTGAAACTTGAAACTAATTTTTTATGTGTTTTTACTATTGTCTTACAAAAAAGAATCCTACAAAACTTATTGAAAATAAGATTGTAAAAGAGGAACAATTGAGTTTGTTCAATGAAAAATTTCTTGTAAACGGATTCGATAATCCCGCAATGCCTGTAATTACAGATGATAAACCAGATGAGATTCAATTTTTTAATTGGGGAATAATTCCTTCTTGGGTAAAAGATCAATTCGCTGCTAATAAGCTTAGAAACAGTACTTTGAATGCCAAGGCAGAAACTATTTTTGAAAAGGCATCATTTAAGCATTCTATTCGCAAAAAACGATGTTTAATACTTTGCTCCGGCTTTTTTGAGTGGCAAAAGATTAAAGGCAAGAAATATCCTTATTACATAAGCTTAAAAGGCGATGAAGTATTTGTTTTTGGTGGAATATGGTCATCATGGACAGATAAAGAAACAGGAGAGATCATAAATACTTATTCTGTGATTACAACCGAGGCCAACGAATTTGTTGGCAGTATCCACAATACAAAGAAAAGAATGCCACTAATATTAGAGCCTGAAGATGCATTAAAATGGATAGATAGAAAATTGACGGAAGAAGATATTACAAAGCTCATGAAACCTTTCGACTCAAGTAAAATGAAGGCAAATACTATTCAGAAATTTATTCCTGCAAAACCAAGTGATGCAGAAAACTCAGAAATTATTGCTTATTATTTCTATCCTGAATTAGTTGATCTTTTTGATAAATAGAAACCTCATTTTCATCATGTTTATTTATTCATTAACATGATAATTAAGTTTTGTTGATATATTTTCGAAAAAAAATTAACTTTATGGGGTTCCCTTTTTCTATTATTAGGAATTAATAGGCGGAGGGAATATATTTTATTTGAATAAAAAAAACCTAAATGCTTAAGGTAAATAAAACAGTAGAATCGTCTGTTCGGTGTAAAAGAATAAATAATTGTGATACAATATTGTTTTTCATTTTTCATTCTGATAACATGAAAAGTTTTTAAGAATTGATAAATTTTGCAAAAAAATATCATCTTCTATACTTATACATGCTACTATTTATCAATAAAATTACCTAATATAGGGAATTATTCTATTTACAATGTTATAACTTAATAAAATGTTTTCACTTTAAATTAATGAATTATTTATAATGAAAAAATTTCTCCTTTTCCTTTTATTTTCGGTATTTATATTTAAGATTTCGATTTCCCAAACATCCGAAAAATATAAAGCTGTCCATATATACAGAATAACACAAAATATTAATTGGAGGTTGAATTCACAACCAGAAAAATATATTATTACTGTTATTGGAAATTCGCCTATAAATTGGGAATTGAATAATGTTTCAAAAAGCGCCAGAGCAACTAAGCCTCGAATTGAAATAAAAAAGGTAAGTTCCGTTAGCAAAATAGGATATACCCATATAGTGTATATCCCAAAAACTAAAAGCTCAATGATAAATGATATTGTTCAAAAGCTCGAAGGGCAAAAAACAATAATTATTTCTGATAATGTAGTAATTCGATCGAATGGAATCGATATAAACCTTAGCTATATAGAAAATACTCTGAAATTAGAGATAAACAAAAATAATATCGAGCAAAAAGGATTAAAAATTAATGAAGCCATAATTGCAAATAACTTACCATATAACTAAAATCTTATTACAGAAATGACTCAAAAAATATACAAGCTCATTTTAATTTCGTGCACTTTTTTATTCATAAGTCAGTCTGTTCTTTCTCAGGAACAAGCTGACTCCACAGCATATTACAAGGAGTTATTAAAAACTCTCACATATGAAGATTTAATCGATATGCCCTATCATGAATTTATAAAATTATCAGAAATTATTGGTTTTTCAGAAGATGAATTAATGAAAATCATTATGAACCAAGAGGTTGTTACGGCATCAAAAAATGCACAACTATCATCAGAGGCTCCTGCAACTGTTTACATTATGACCAAAGATCAAATTAAACAAAATAATTATTCATTTCTTGATGAAGTATTAATTGATATTCCGGGAATAGAAATACAACAAAAATCAGTTTCTGAATACTCAAACTATTATACAATAAGGGGAATAGCAGGCAGTGAAAAATTCATTATAATGATGAATGGCGTAAAAATTAATTCAATAGCTGGATCACCTCATGTAATTGGAAAAAACTATTTTATTGAAAATGCTGAACGAGTAGAAATAATTATTGGCCCCGGCTCAGCCCTTTATGGCGCTGATGCATTTTCAGGCATTATTAACATTATTACAAATAAAGATATAGGTTCCGATAATATTAAGATATCAAGCGAATTAGGTATGTTCAATACCAGTTCAAACTCTGTGTTTGCCCAATATGGGAATGATGATATATCATTTATTTTTGATGGTAATATCTATCAATCAGGAGAGCCCATGTTTCCGGATATTGATTTTTATAAAGAAGATTATAGTTGGTATAATGACAGATATACAAATTATGAAGAAATGCTTTTGTTTAATGATACAGTTCCATATGGCAAAGTACCTTATGAAACACCAACCAAAGCTTACTCAATATATTCATTATTACAAATTCACGATTTTAATATTGGTTTTTACAGAAATTCGGAATCTCATAGTTCATCATCAGGTATGAGACCAGAATACAATGTATATTCAGAAGAAGCCATTTATAAAATTAATATCCAATCAATTTTTGGTTCCTATAATTATTTAACAAATAATGAAAGATTAAATATTGAAACCTCCTTTGCATACAGCAGTTATGAAATATCTCCAGAAAGTAATTTTATAAATATTTATACGAGTTTTAATAATGGATATAAATATGGAACAGAACATTCTTTTAAGTTGGAGGAACAGTTTGATTATAAACTATCTGACAATAGTAATATTATAGCTGGATTAGCACTTGAAAATATTTTTGCACAACCAAAATCCGGCGATCTTCCATTTAAATACGATAGAAATTTACCTAGTGATTACCAAGATTTTTATTATCTAGGGACAAATATTACGGATTCTGCAGAAAATGATTTATCCATTATACAGAATATATATAATGTTAACTACCAAAATTACAGCTTATATTTTCAATATCAACAAAAAATATATGACAAGTTTGGTATAACAGCCGGTTGTAGATATGATTATAATACAAGATATAAGGGAAATTTTAATCCACGAGTTGCATTGGTTTATAATCCTTCTGAAAAACTTAAAATTTCTGTTTTATATAACGAGGCATTCTTAGCACCTTCACCTTATACATCTTACGAGCAATATGGAAGTTTTGGATCTAATACAGATAATAATGGGAATATAATAGGATTAGAAAGCGCATTCTGGCATTTACCAAATAGTGATCTTAAACCAGAAAAACTTAAATCGCTGGAACTAAATAATACTTACTTTTTAAATAAAAACTTATCTTATACTTTAAGTGGATTTTATAATAAAATAACGAATCTAATTACTGATGAAAAACATAAAAATGAAATATTTAAAGATATACCAGTTTCTGTTGTAAAAAGAAAAGAAAATAATAGTTATTCGAATACATATGGAGGTAATATCAGCTTAAACTGGATGTATAGCTATGGATCACGATTTAATATTAAGTATAATTTTTCGTATTCATATGTGAATGGAAATATCGGTACTGGAAGATTATACTATTCTGCAAAGAGCTCAGTTAAATCGGGTATTACGTTTAGTTCCAAAAAATTAAATATTTCACCCAGGTTAGTTTATAGATCAAGGAGTTACCATGAATTATTCAAAACAGAAAGCTCTGATCCTTTCTATTATATCAACTTAAATTGTAATTATTTATTAATGAGCAACGAAAAATATGCTATTAGCTGTTTTGTAAAAATCAACAACTTGTTAAATAATAAATATTACAATATATCTTTTGCCGATATCGAAGGATTTGCCCAAACACCGCAAGATCCTTTTAGATTAAATGCCGGCATTAAACTAAAAATAAAATAAGCTAAATGAAGCGTTTTCCTGCAATATTGAAAAAAATAAAATCCCCAAAACTTACAATCAATAGTTTAAATGATAAACTAGGAATTATATTTTCATTTTCAACAAAATTATTAATACTTATTTCCATTATTGTTGTAATAATATTACTTCTCCAGGAACTATTCGTACCTCAAACCTTTAGATTAAGTAGAATAAGTGTTCCTAATAGTTTTGCAGAAAAAGGGTATTCAAGTGAAGTGCTAGGCAGTAGGCTTTCCGATAAATTAAATGATATAGTTAAGACAGGTAGTGAATCTTTAGAAGTAATTGAATCAATTATTTTAAAAGAAGATAAAGAAAAATCTTATCAACGCAATGCCGATTTAAGCTCATTCGAAATACAGGTTGGATTGTTCAATATATCGATTACTGAAGTAATAGTGTTTTTAAGAGAAAAACTAGGTTATATAAACATTGTAATGGACGGGGACTTAACCGAAGAAAATACATCCCTCACATTTTCTATGAGGCTAAAAGCAAATGGAGAGCTAATAAAATATAATAGATTAGAACAATTTTATAATGATGATCTGAACGATAAGTATAATGCACTGGATAAATTAATTAATAAATCCGGAGAGTTCGTAATATTTTATAACGATCCAATTATATTATTATCATATTATATTTCAGAAAAAAGAGAAGAAATTACCGATTCGCTTTTTCGAATGATTACATATGATGATTATTTTGATGATCAGATTAAATTATGGACTTATGTAATATGGGGGCATACTTTGTTCATTGAAGCGGATGAAATTTATTATAACACCTTTGAAATAGATAAAGAATTATATGAAGCCGCAATAAGTAAATATGATAAAGCTCTTGAAACAGCCCCTGAGTTTGTCACATCAATTGGTTGGAATATGGCGTCTTATTACATTGATGATAAACAATATAGTAAAGCTAATGAGATTTACAATAAGATATTGGCAATTGATAAAAAGAATATAGATGCACAATATTTTTTAGCTGAAAACTATAATATCTTAGATAAAAAAGAAAAGGCAATTAATAGTTATATCAAAGTATCAAAGCTTGATCTGGATGGAGAAAAAGGCCTTGATGCATTAATAAAAATAGCTGGAATTTATAAATCAGTATCTGATCATATCAAATCAAAAGAATATTATAATAAAGTAATCAATAATGAAAATGCTGATGAATTTAACTTAGCAACAGCCTTATCTGGCTATGCTGATGTATTGGCATTTGAAAATAAATACGATGAAGCTTTAGTTTATTATGTTAAAGCATTAAAATATAATAGAAGTGTAGATTACTATATAAAAATTGCTGAATCTTATGCGTATTTAAATGATGTCGTTGCATTTACGAATTATTTAAAATTGGCAATAGATGAAGGATATGAACTAAACGATTCAATATTGAATACTCCTTTATATGTAAAATTTAAAGATACAGAACTCATGCAGTTTTTGCTTAAAGAGTACGTATATTAACGAAATATCAAATATTTAAATTTGAGGTTTAGTTCAAAATGCAAAAAATAGTTTAAAATATCCATGAACCATGCTTTGTATTATTATGAATAAGCAACAAACAAGAATAAAACAAAATAAGAATCTTATAAATATCTTTAAATAAACTTCATAGTTCATATCTAATATTTATCTTTGCAGCTTAATTTGTAAGTATGAAATTCGAAGATTACCGCAGCATATCAGAAGGAATAAAAACAAGTATATCTAAATTAGGGTACAAAAAACCTACTGACATTCAATATAAAGCAATTCCACCTATCTTAAAAGGAGAGGATGTATTAGCCATTGCACAAACAGGTACCGGTAAAACTGCTGCTTTTGCTATACCTATTTTAAATATTTTGCAAGAACGCAAAATTAAAGGTCGTGCCGATGGTATTAAATGCTTAGTTATGGCTCCAACACATGAGTTGGCTTTACAAATAGATTCTGTTTTTAAAACATTAGGTAATCACACTCGCATAACTACTTTTTGTATTCATGGTGGTGTCGATCAAGAACCACAAATAGAGCAACTGAACGAAGGTGTCGATGTTTTAATTGCTACTCCGGGAAGAATGTTTGATTTAGTAAGTCAGGGCGCATTATTATTAAAACGTGTAGAAATTCTGGTATTAGATGAAGCCGATCACATGCTCGATCTGGGTTTTATTAAAGACATTAACGATTTAATGCGCCATTTACCCAAAAAGCGACAAACACTTTTTTTCTCAGCCACTATCAACGAAAAAATAAAAAACCTAGCGTATTCGCTAGTGACTAATGCAATACGAATTCAGATTTCGCCTAAAGATCCTGTTGCAAAAAACATAGAACATGCTGTAGCTAATGTAGAAATGGACGACAAGCGTTTCTTTTTAGAATATTTAGTAAAAGATCATGCTGATAAGAAAATTTTGGTATTTGTAAGAACAAAAGTACGTGCAGAGCGAGTTAAAAGCGCCATGGAAAGAGTAAAAATAGTTTCCGAAACCATCCATAGCGATAAATTGCAAAAGGAAAGAGAAAGTACCATGCGAAGCTTCAGAAATGGAGAATTAAAGATACTAATCGCCACTGATGTAAGTGCACGTGGAATTGATATTCCGGATGTAGAATATGTTGTAAATTATGATTTACCTGATTCGTCGGAACAGTATGTACATAGAGTAGGTAGGACAGGGCGCGCTAATAAAAGAGGACAAGCAGTTTCATTTTGCAGCACTGAAGAACAAAGTTTACTAAAAGAAATTGAAGAGAATTTGGGAAAACCAATTAAAAGAATAGAAATATCTAAGAATGATTATGAAAGTACAGTTAACTTTTCTGAAGATAAAACACACAATTGGAAAACCTTAATGAAAGAAGAAGAAGAATACATCAATAAACGCAAAAAGAAAAAAAGGAAGAAATAAATATTGATTAGGAATTAACATTAAATCAATTATTTTTTCAATGACTGTACTTATTAATGAGACAGTTTTATTGTTGAAAACAGAAGATAAAAAAAATGCCTTTATAAATAAGCCTTAAAACCTATAAATACATCTTCTCACATAGTGTGCAAGATCTAATTTATTCAACTAAATCTTTGTAAAATTAAACAAAAAGCTTAATTTCGTTATCCCTATTAAAGAAATAGATAAAACAGCGTAATAAAATTAAAGGAATAACAACATAAATTTTTTTTGCATAAAAATACATTTAAATGATATAGAGTATTACAAACACGATAGTTTTATATAAACCTTAATTAATTGAAGAGTGACTTTATTAGTAAAATTAAGAACCAGAAAAGGTGTAAATGTCTGGCTTAAGTTTTCCCTTACCGTAATGTTTTTTTCCGGACTATTTTGTTTAGCTTCGGGCATTGATGGAGGTGATTTAGTAATGATTGGCATAGGAATTTTCAATGTATTATTAAGTACTTTGGTATTGTTTAAAGCATGTTTTCACATTAAAATAACACGAATTTAATTTTTTTTTGCCCTAATAATTTAGCGCACTTAGCGAAGCGATCTCACAGCCAAAAGGAATAATGTCCTGCATTATGCCTTGATTTCGATAGCTATTGGGAGAATGGTATTATCATAAATTACCAATGATTTATCAATTTAAAGGTTAAAACCCTGCAAACTTGCCTGACGGCAGTCAGGTTCCATTGCAGTTACTTTTGTTTCTATAAACCTAAAAATGAATATCGAACATCGATTATAGAATTAAGAATTAAGAAATAATTGATCCAATAAGCTTTTAAAATAATATTTACCCTTTCTTCCTATAAATCATTATTCATCATTTCTTGTTCATTATTCGAATTTCATTCGGAGTTAAAAACTATGGATTTTTAATCTATAGTGTTTTATTGTTTTTTTAGTACAGGAATGAAAAATTCCACTTCCTCGCAATATCCAAGCGATACATTTTTTTATGCTTGCATTAAGCTGTTTATTTATATTAATAGGAGTTGCGTAATGCTGCACCTTTTTTATAAAAAGGCAATTGAGTAAATAATTTTCTGTTTGTGAGAACAAATTCAATCAATAATGGTTTTAAATTATGACAGGCCTGCAGGGATATTTTGAATATTTGTTTTATCTCCTATAATTATTAATTCCTGTTATTACAAAGAATCGAAAAACAACGTAAATTATTAATACTAAAGCATTCACCCTAAAAGAACTATGAATTACCGAAATCTTATAGTGCTCCTTTTTTGTGGTTCTCTTTTATGTAATGAGCAAAACATATATGCTCAATCGATTACTTTTAAGCATTATGGGGTAGATGATGGGATCTCTCAGAGCGAAATTAAAAGCATATATCAGGATTATGAAGGATACCTCTGGTTTGCCACTCAGAATGGACTGAACAAGTTTGATGGTTATAGCTTTGAAAGTTTTTTTTATGATCCAACTGACAAACAATCTCTTTCTAATAACTGGATATTCGATCTTACCGAAGATAGCAAAGGTAATCTTTGGCTGGGGACAAAGGAGGGGTTGAATTGTTATGACAAGAAAACAGGTGAATTTACCATAATTCCTCACAAATTGAACAACTCCATTGTACCCGATAATTTTGTGTACGGTATAATGGCTGATGATAACTTCATTTACATTAATATTCCTCCAGTTCTGTCAATGTACAATTATCAAACCGACAGCCTGGAGAGCTATACCAATAGCCTGCAATACGACGGGGCTCTTCACGATATTGGCTTTCCCATTATCAAAAGCAGTCAAGGAATGATTTGGCTGGGCACAGCAGATGGGCTAAGCGTTTTTGATCCTGAGAAGAAAACCTTCCTCAACTATCGTCATGAGGAATCTAATCCCCATTCCATTTCTAATAACCATATTACAGCTCTTTATGAAGATATGAAAGGGAATATTCTGATTGGTACAGAAAATGGACTCAATTTCTATACTAATCACGACAAAGGCTTTACCCGCTTTCAGGATAAAGTAAATCACACAAACTCCCTCAGCAATAATTATATCCGTTCTATTTTACAAGACAGTCATGGCGTTTACTGGGTTGGTACCGAAGAGGGTGGACTTAATCGAATGGTTTGGAATTGGGATACCAAAAACATTGAGTTGACCAATTTTAGAAGCGGCCCTAATCATGAGAACTTTATAGGACACGATATCGTATATTCCTTGTTTGAGGATCGATCCAACAACCTATGGATTGGCACTATTGCTGGCCTGGACAGGACGGATTTGAAAACGAAAAAGTTCCGAAGCTATAAGAAAACGGATGACCCCAATTCCCTTGATTTGTTAGACAATGTTATTGGCTCAATTTATATAGATGATTATCAGAGGCTTTGGATAGGAAACTGGGGCAAGGGCTTGAATATTTTTAATCCCAAATCCAAAGAAATGTTGCACTATTCCTCTGAATTTGAAGGTGACCGACACATTCCCAACAATCATGTTCATGTCTTATTCGAAGACAGTAAATCACGGATTTGGATGGGCACTCGCAACGGAGTTAGCATTTACAACAAACAGAAGCAAAATTTCACGCCTTTTGCTGCATATTTTGGACTTGATATTATAGATTTTTTCGCTAATAACCGAGTCTATTGTATAACAGAGATCTCGAATGGAGAAATATGGATTGGAACGGGAAATGGAATCCGAGCTTTTGATCCAATCACAAAAAAGAGTACCTACTACAGGTCGGGAACGGAAGAACCTTACAACATCAGTAGTAACTTGGTCTATTCCATATTAGAAGATAAGGATGGTTATATCTGGATTGCCACATTGAATGGTATGGATTGCTACTTTCCCCTTGAGCATCGAATGCTTCATTATTCACATGAAAGCGATAAGAACAATACGCTCTGTGATAATTTTACCATCTCTCTTTGCGAGGATCACATGGGAGATATTTGGATAGGTACTAGTACAGGGGTGAATCAGTTCAACAAAAAAGATTCCCTTTTCACCTACTATTCTATAAAAGATGGATTGCCCAGTAATATAATCTACGACATAATCGAGGACAAGAACAACAATCTATGGTTTTCCACCGGAAGTGGGCTGGCAATGCTCAATTCTACCACTCACAAGTTCAAATCCTATTCTGTCAATGAAGGTCTTCAGGGTGTCGAATACAATTTGAAAGCGGTATACCAGTCCGATAATGGGCTTGTGTATTTTGGAGGAATGGATGGCCTGGTCTCTTTTCACCCCGATTCCCTTGAAGACAATACCTTTATCCCAACTGTGGTGATCACTTCTTTTACCAAGGAAAGGGAAGGACGAAAGCAAAAGTTAAATGTTTATACAAACAAATTGGAGCTTTCCTATAAGGATTACTCCTTTACTATTGAGTATGCTGCTTTGGATTACACTAAGCCTTTCAAAAACCGTTATGCCTATAAAATGGAGGGACTTAGGGACGAGTGGATTGAAGTGGGCAATCGGCATTTCGTGTATTTTACCAATCTGCCCAGTGGGAGCTATACTTTCTTAGTAAAAGGTACGAATAATGATGGCATTTGGAACGAAATCCCCACCCAGCTTGATATTAAAATTCTGCCACCTTGGTGGCGCAGCAATTATGCCTATACATTCTATATTCTTTTGGGTTTTCTGTTGGTAATTATGATTATTAGGCTAAGGGTGAGAAAACTGAAAGAGGAGAAACGAATCCTTGAAGAAGGTATCCGAGAGCGAACCGCCGAAATTGCCTTGCAAAAAGAAAGAGTAGAAGAAAGCGAAGCGAAATTGAAATCTACCATTTCATCCCTTAACGATTTGGTCTTTGTTCTTGACCGTGATGGAGTGTTCCAGGAATTCTACAATCCGGGTAATAAGGATCCACTTTATGAGGATCCCAATTTCTTTCTCTGCAAACACTACAAGAATGTAGGCTTTCCAACACTGGTTGTTGAGAAATTGCAAGCCGCATTTGGGCAGCTTCAACAAAGCGATATTATACAGGAGTTTGATTATTGTGTGAATAGGGATGGAATGTGCTGGTACAATGCAAAAATTAGTCCTCGTCGTAATGCTCAGGGTGATCTCACAGGCATTACCATTGTTTCTCGCCATATAACCGAAAGGAAACAGGCCGAGCAGCAAATGCGTCAGCAGAAAGAGAAGTTGGATGAGCTGAATGCAACCAAAGATAAGTTTTTTTCTATACTGGCTCACGACTTAAAGAACCCTTTTGCCAGTCTGTACTCCTTGAGTCAAGTAGTGGACGAAAACTTCCTTAACCTGGATGACCAGGACAAGCATTTATCTCTGAAACGTATACATCAATCTGCCGAGTTAATATACAATTTGCTGGAGAATCTGCTCACCTGGTCTAGATCCCAAAGTGGACGCATTGAGTACAGCCCTTCTGAATTCAACCTTTCGACAGTGATTCAGGAAAACATAAATTTGCACGGCATTTCTGCAGAGAAGAAAGGTATTCATTTAAGTACCAATGTAAATGGCACTTTTACCGCTTATGCAGACCTTCAGATGATTAATACCGTTTTGCGTAATTTGGTCAACAATGCCGTAAAGTTCACCGATTCAGGCAAAGGAGTAGAGATAAACGCAAGGGAAGAAGGGAAATTCCTACAAGTAGAGGTGAAAGATCAGGGGGTAGGTATCTCTCCTGAAAATATGGAAAAGCTCTTTCGTATTGATGTGAAGTACAAAACGACAGGTACATCCGGCGAAAAGGGAACTGGCCTCGGCCTAATTGTTTGCCATGAATTTATTCAAAAGAACAACGGTGCCATTTGGTGTAATAGCGAGTTGGGTAAAGGCACTAGTTTCTACTTTACCATCCCTTGTGAGAAACAAAAAGACTAGTTGACCCATAAAACATTAATTAAACATATTCAATGGTACTCGCAAGCTTGCTAAAGCTCAGTTGGTTAATAATTTATTATTTTTTTGGGTAGGAAAATAAAAATTTAAATTTCTGGCGCAGATTTTATATCAGGTAAATTTATTGAAAATTCCAAAATAAATAGGAGTGGGAAAGATGATGATTTTAGAAAATTTTAAATTTTGCCTTGAATCAGTGAAACTATAATTTCAGAAACGATAGTGAACTGAAAATATCTAGTTGAACTGAGCCTGCCGGCAGGCAGGCTCAGTGGAGTCGAGGGATCTTTTGGGTAATAACTTGCCTGACGGCAGTCAGGTTTCCCGCCCCTCGGGGCGAAATTAAAAAGAAATCTTTTGTTGATACCCCGTCTGCTTGCAACGGGGTAGTTCATTAATTCAGAATTAATTTTATCTTTATCGTTCATTTATTAAGCATAGTTTGAATAAATCAAGAATAAATATTAAAACCTTATAATGGAAAATACAAAAGAAATTAAAGAAAATGGCTTTCCCCGAAGTTTTTGGACTGCCAATTTAACTGAATTATTTGAAAGAGGAGCATATTATGCCATGGCAAGTTTTGTTGTTCTGTACTTGGGACAACTTGGATTTGGAGATTATTGGCCAAGTAATTTAAATGGTATTTTATGGGCACTGGTTTATTTTCTCCCCATTCTTTCAGGAACAATTGCTGATCAGTATGGTTTTAAAAAATCACTTTTGATAGCCTTTATTTTACTTGCTATAGGATACTTCACAATGGGTTATCCAGTCTGGTTTGGAGGATATACTCTTAGTCACACCGTTGAAAGTAGTATGACAGCAGGAACCGGTATTCTTTTCCCTGTAATTCTTGCAATTATTATTATAGGTATTGGTGGTTCAATCATAAAACCCTGTATCTCCGGGACAGTTCAGAAAACTGCTGGAGCAAGAGCAACACTTGGATTTGGAATTTTTTATATGATAATTAACATTGGCTCCCTTTTAGGAAGAGGTGTCAGTTTTATTATGAGAAAACAATTTGATCTAAGCTATATTTTTGCTGTTTCCGTTTTCTTTTCAATTCTCGCCTTTTTTGCTGTCTTATTCTTTTACACAGACCCTGAAAAAGAATTAGGTCAACCTGAAGCAAATAAGAAACCAAAAAAATCTATGTTCAGAATCCTGGCAGACATGATTCTTGTTCTGAAAAATACGAGATTTGCAATGTTTTTGATCGTCTCAAGTGGTTTTTTCTTCATCTACTCTCAAGTTTATAATGTATTACCCCTTTACTTAAAAAAAGTTGTTGAGTTAGACCCTGCAGTTGACCTCATAACAATGGCAAATCCTTTTGTTATTGTGTTTTTCCAACTTTTAATTACTAAAAAATTCGGTAAGATGAAACCGATAAATTCAATAATTGTAGGTATTGTTATAATTGGTATTTCAATGGTGATAAACCTTATACCAATATTTATGAGCGGAGGACCAAGAATGCTAACTCTGGGTGAATTTATCCCTCTTGGATCACTATTCATTGTCCTAACAGTAGCTTTGATAGCCTTTGGTGAATTATTCACATCGGCAAGAACATACGAATATATTGGAGCTTTAGCACCAAAAGGACAAGAAGGATTATTTCTCGGTTACGCCAACCTTCCAATGGCTATCGGGGCATTAATAGGCGGACCTGCAGGAGCATTCATTTTTAATGAAATTATGTGTAAAAATGCAGTTCAACTTGATTCAGGTCTGTTAGAACTAAATACGTTCTGGAATTCAATGGGATGGATTATCCTTATGGCAATAGGTTTTGTTTCAGCATTTTCTATGTGGGCTTATAACAGGTGGTTACAAAAGAACCCGGTATTAAAATAAATACGAAATTGATTAAAGAAGCCTTCGAGAGCCTCAGCCTACTGCAAAGTAGTAGACTGAGGCTCTCTTAGTTTACGAATAAAACAAAACGAAGCCTGAGGAATTGTAGGCTTCGAGAACCTCAGCCTATAGGTAGTACAAACCGAAGCCTGAGGTGCTTACTGAGCCCTGCCAAATTACTCTCGAAGTCTGTATTAATCGAAGTGCACCGAAAGTCTAGGGACAGTATAAACCGAAGCCTGAGGTTCTCGAAGGCTGTATTAGTTAGTACTCTCGAAAATAATTTATTAACTTATTCTTTTTATACAAAGCTTTTATCTACCTGTATCGTACAGTTTTTTTACATAAAAATAGGGTGAAATATAAAATACCAAGCAAATTACAGCCTCTGTTTAACTTTTAATTAATAATTTGTACTTTTATATATTCTCAAACTAATTTTAATTGAACCAGTTATGAAAAAAAAATGGAAAATAATACTATCAGTTTTAGCAGTTCTGGTTATAGCCATTGCTGGGTTTGTTTACTATTCATATCAAGCAATATATGGAAGTGAAGAAATTGAAGGAAAACGTGAAATTATTCCATCTACGAATGCAGAAATAACCGAAACGGAAAAAGGCGATGCAGATTGGCCAAATTGGAGAGGTCAATATTTTGATGGAAAAAGTTCAGTAACAGGAATTAAAACGGACTGGTCTGAAGGCTTAGAAAAAGAATGGGAGATCAGTTTCCTGTGTCAGGGAAAACAAACAGCTTCATGGTCGGCTCCCGTAATTGCGGGTAAACGATTAATAATCCCAGGTAGAGATGAAAAAAATGATCTTGTTTTTTGTATTAATGCCAATACCGGAGAATTAATATGGCAAGGTTCTTATGAAGCAGAAGCGGAAACCGCACACGGACCCGGTTCGCGTGCGACACCTTTCATTGACAGTAATTATGTCTATACTTATGGAAGAAGTGGAGATCTTGTTTGTTGGCAATTAACAGATGGAAAATTAATATGGCGAAAAAATGTGAACGATTTTGGAGGCATAGCACCGAGTCATGGTCATTCTAGCTCTCCATTAGTCTATAAAGATATGGTAGTTGTACAGGGGGGTGGAAGTGCTTTGATTATGGCATTTAACAAATTTACCGGTGATTTAATTTGGAAATCCTATGAAGGTTTGGCAGGATACGCCGCTTCCACATTAGTTAAAACAGAAGAAGATACAAGTTTCTTAGTTTATCATGGAAAAGGACTTTCATGTATCGAAACAGAAACTGGTAAAGAACATTGGCGCGTACCATGGGAAAATGAAATGAATGCTACAACACCTGCAATAGAGGATAATATCATTTTCATAAGCTCATTTGGAATGGGAGAGCAATTTGGTGGACAAGCCATAGAGTTTACACAAGACAGTTATAAAATATTATGGAAAAATGATGCAATTGGCGCTCACCATTCCGATCCAATAATACTTGATGGATATATTTACGGATATTCCGGACAAAGTGGTAGAAACAAAGGTGATTTTAAATGCCTGGAGTTAAAAACCGGAAAAGAAATGTGGAGTACCAAAGAAATTGGGCAGGGAACAACAAGCTATGTTGATGATCATTTAATTTGCATGGATCTTAAAGGAAATTTATTTCTCATTAAACCCAATTCTAAGGCATTCCAATTAGTAAGTAAATTTGAAAACGCCCTAAACGAAGTAAAATATCAAGCATGGACAGTACCCGTAATTGCAAACGGAAAACTATACCTGCGATATATTCAAACACTGGTTTGTTATGATTTAATGCAATAGAAGATAAATAATACCACTTAGGCTTCGAGAGCCTCAGCCTACGTAGTAGCGAAGTCTGAGGCTCTCGAAGACAAGCGGACAAACTTGCTCTCGAAATCTGAGGTGCTTACTGAGCTCTGTCATAGTACTCTCTAAAGCAAAAATGAAATACAATTACTTCACTTTTTAGATTATTTAACTACTTGACAAATTCAAAAATTACTAGAAATACAAAGCACTTGTTAATACATTATTAATTGGTAGTAAGTGGCTGAAAATCGCATATTAAAACAAATTCCGTATAATTTCTAAAAGTCTGTTTTTAAAATTGTTACAACTAGTAATATAGATTCAAAACAACATTTATCCTTTAATGAATAAACATTATACTATTATGAGTGTTTCTTTGTAATTAGTTTTAAATTTAATCCGTAAAAAATGAAGAAATTACTATTTATAGCTTTTATTTTTTCGAGCATTAATTCATTTGCTCAAAATGTTCAATTACACTACGATTTTGCAGAAGATCGTCAATTTTTTACAACGACGCTTGAAATGTTTAAACCAGACAAATTAGGAAATACTTTCTTTTTTGTTGATATGGATTATGACGATAATGGAGTAGTTGGTGCATATTGGGAAATTGCACGTGTATTTAAAACAGAAAAAATGCCAATTGGTATTCATGCCGAATTTAATTCAGGTACAGTAGGTGGCTTTCCAATAAATTCAGCTTTTTTGGCTGGTATCGATTATTCTATCAATGCCTCTGATTTTTCAAAAGGAGTTAGTTTTAAAGCTCTTTATAAAACCATTCGCGACAAACACAATGCCTCGTTTCAATTTACTACTGTTTGGTATGTGAATTTTTGGAACAACAAAATGACATTTAGTGGTTTTGCTGATTTTTGGAAAGAGGATAGCGATTTTGATTTTGATGGAAATGTAGATGCTAACTATATTTTCTTATCAGAACCACAAATTTGGTATAATATTCATAAAAACTTTTCAGCAGGAGCTGAACTTGAACTTACTAATAACTTTGGCTTACAAGAAGGCTTTAAAGCGAGACCTACTGCAGCTGTTAAATGGATATTTTAATTAAATACTCTAATAATATAAGATATGTTAGAAAAATTATTTGGATTTAAACCAGGACAAAACATTGTTAAAACAGAGATTTTAGCAGGAATTACAACATTTATGACAATGGCATATATACTTGCCGTTAATCCTGATATTCTTAGTGCTACAGGCATGGATAAAGATGCACTTTTTACAGCCACCGCTTTAAGTGCTGTAGTTGCAACCTTGGTAATGGCATTAGTGGCAAAATTACCTTTTGCTTTGGCACCAGGAATGGGATTAAATGCATTCTTTGCATTTACAGTAGTTCTTACAATGGGCTATTCATGGCAGTTTGCTCTAACAGCAGTATTTCTGGAAGGTATAATATTCTTAATCCTAACTGCATTTAATATTCGTGAAATGATAGTAAATGCTATTCCAATGAATATAAAACATGCAGTTTCGGCAGGTATAGGATTGTTTATCGCATTTATTGGATTACAAAACGCAGGCATTATAGTTAATAACGATGCGGTTTTGGTTGGACTTGGTGACATGACTTCTCATACAGTCTGGGTAGGATTATTTGGAATATTAGTAATCGGAATATTACTAAAAATAGGAGTAAAGGGTGCTTTGCTTATAGGTATTTTGTCATCAACAGTATTAGCGTTGATATTAGGTGTTACTGTATGGCCCGAAGGTGGATTAGTTAGTGCACCTCCTTCATTAAAGCCAATTTTATTTAAGTTTGACTTTAGCAATATATTTACATCAGATATGTTAATTGTACTTTTTACATTTCTGTTTGTCGATTTATTCGATACCGTTGGAACATTGGTTGGTGTGGCAGATAAAGCAGGAATGCTTACCAAAGAAGGCAAAGTGCCAAATGTGAAAAAAGCACTTTTTGCCGATGCAATAGGTACAACATTTGGGTCAATTATAGGTACTTCAACTGTAACTACATATGTTGAAAGTGCAGCAGGTGTAGCCGAAGGAGGACGTACAGGCTTAACAGCATTTACAACTGCCATGATGTTTTTAATAGCATTATTTTTTGCTCCATTATTTATTATGATTCCGGGTGCAGCGACAGCTCCGGCATTATTTATGGTAGGTATGTTTATGTTAACACCAATCTTAAAAATTAATTTCGACGATTATACCGAAACTATTCCTGCTTTCTTTACCATTATCATGATGCCATTAACATATAGTATTGCCGAAGGAATTGTATTTGGTATGTTAGCATACGTGCTGTTAAAACTATTTACCGGAAAAACGAAAGATATTTCCTTAGTAATGTATATTCTTGCAGCATTATTTATTACCAAGTTCTTCCTGTAAAACATCCGAATAAGTAGTACATATGGGTGGAGTAGGCTTCGAGAGCCTCAGATAACGGATATTACAAACCGAAGCCTGAGGCTCTCGAAGGCTGTATTAATTGAAATGCTCTCAATGCCTGTGGATAAACCAAACGCAGTCTGGTGCTTACTGAGCTTTGTCGAAGTACTCTCGAAGACAAGTGGAAATAAAAGCTCTATTAGTCAAAAACAAGTGGAAATGAAAGCTGTATTAATTCAATCTGAGTAAAGCTTACTAAAATTGGATGATAAAAGTTTATTAAAAGTAAAAATGTTATTTTTATACAAGATATCATTATTCTTATGTTTAATTGTCTAATCCATTAAACTATGAATCAAAAAAAAGCCCCTTGGCACTTTCTCTTACTGCTTATTTTGGCTGGAGAGTCTGTATTTATTCTTCCATTTGTTCTTTCACGAGTTTTTAGGCCTACAGTGCTTGAGGCATTTGGACTGGACAACCTTCAGTTAGGTATATGCTTTTCTGTATATGGCGTTGTAGCCTTGTTATCTTACCTCTTTGGAGGTCCCTTAGCTGATAAGTTTCCTCCAGGAAAATTGATAGCCGCAGCACTATGGATGACTGCTTTAGGAGGATTGGTTTATGCTACATTTCCCGGTTATACAGTATTAAAAATACTTTATGGATATTGGGGATTTACTACCATTTTTTTATTTTGGGCACCTATGATCAAGGCTACTCGGATTTGGGGTGGAACCACTTCGCAAGGCAAGGCATTTGGCTTTTTGGACGGCGGACGCGGATTAGTGGGGGCACTATTCGGAGCTATTGGTGTACTTATATTTTCATTATTTATTACCTCAGAAATTTCTGAAGTGACAGTCTCTGAAAGCAGAGCCGCCTTCAAACAAGTGATACTGGTATCTTCAGGAATAGTTTTTCTTGTTGGCATACTAGTATGGTTCTTTATGAAATTGGACTCTAAAACAGAAAAGCAGGTTATATTGGAAAAAATAAGAATATCACAAATACAAGAGGTATTACGTTTGCCCTCAGTATGGATGCTTATGATAATTATTTTATGTGCATATGTAGGCTATAAAATAACCGATGTGTTTTCACTGTATGCTCAGGACGTGATGCTTTATGATCAAGTACAATCGGCACAAGTAGGTACATTTTTACTATTTGTCCGCCCTGTTATTGGGGTCATAATTGGAATCTTGGCAGACCGCTCACAAATTACCTTTTGGTTAGTCCTTAGTTTTGTTGTTTCATTCTTAGGAGCAATATTATTCGCACTTGGCCTTATTTCAGCTTCAGCAACAGCTTTGTTTTTTATTTCTATATTAATTGTAGCTACCGGAGTGTATGCTGCACGATCTCTATACTTTGCGGTGATGGAAAGAGGACAAATACCCTTGATTCTTACAGGAACTGCAGTTGGCCTAATTTCTCTCATTGGCTATACACCGGATATATTCGCAGGGCCGGCAATGGGATATCTCTTAGATAAATCACCGGGAGCAGAGGGACATCAACATGTGTTTTGGATGTTAGCTTTATTTTCTTTTATAGGAAGTATTGCCGCTTGGTATTATTTTCGATTATATAGAAAATTACCCGGAAAATCGTTTTCTAAAGAATAAACTGCTTTAGAATATTTATGTCACCGAAATGCTCGTTAAAGCATCTGCGTTGGCGTATCAGCTAACTTAAAATCCTTTAATATTCAAGCGGTGTTGCATCATCACGGTATAAGGTGATTCAACCAGGCCTGTAATCTCTAATTAGTAAATGGCTAAATCAATTACAGGTACTCCTAAGGCACTGCGAATGAGGCTATTCTCAGCAGCTAGCAACTCATCTCCATTAGGCGTTTCCGCATCAAATATTTCAATAATACTATTATTATTAACCTCATTATCGTCCTCAATATAGCTATATTTATTACCTTTATCATCGTCACAATTTAAAAGAGAAACGATCAGTAGAAATGTTAATAATAATTTGATAATCAGACTTTTCATATTTTACTCCTCAATAAATTAGGTTTACTAGAATACTAAACTTTACTTCATTAAATTTTTACACTTAAATATATGATAAACAAGGATTTATAGATTAGGTTCATAATAGATATTTAAGCTAAGTTGTACCGTTGCTATTAGCCTGAGGCGCTTACTGAGCTCTGTCGAAGTGCTCTTGAAGGCTGTATTAGTCGAAGTACTCTCGAAGATAAACGAATAACGAAGGAGTAGGATGAGAAAATATTCATACATTGCTAAACATTTAAAAAATTATGAAAAAAATTATAGGACGAATTATTTTGAAACTTTTGGGATGGAAAATCAACAAAGATATTCCTAAAGAACTCTTTGATAAATGTATTGTAATCGCTGCTCCTCATACTTCTAATTGGGATTTCCTTATATCGATCTACTCTTTGGCTGTCTTAGGAGTTAACTTACGCTATACAATAAAAAAAGAATGGATGAGACCTCCTTATGGTTGGTTTTTTAGAATAATGGGAGGCTTAGGAGTTGATAGATCTCCACAAAACAAAGGGGAAAACCCAATTAGTCTTGTTGATGCTATAGCCAATATATTTGACAATCACGATAAGTTGGCTGTTATGGTTCAAGCAGAAGGAACACGATCTCTTCAGTCCAATTGGAAAACTGGTTTTTATTATATTGCATTAAAGGCAAAAGTACCTATAGCCTTAGGTTATTTAGATTATAAAGATAAGATAGGTGGCATTGGAAAAGTGATTTACCCTACTGGAGATATAAATAAAGACATGATGAAAATTATGGAGTTTTATAAAGATATCCATCCGAAATTCCCAGAAAAATTCTCTTTAGACGACAGATTCTATCCGAAAACAAAAAAATCAACAACATCTGATAATCCTCTTCAAAAATAAAACAGTGCCTAACAAATTGTATTAATAGCACTTATGGTACTGTAGGCTTCGAGAGCCTCAGCCTACGGTATTGTAGTAGACTGAGGCTCTCGAAGTCTACGGGTATTACGAAGATAAGCCTGTCGAAGTACTCTCGAAGACAAGCGGAAATCGAAGACTCCAATAAAAAGTGTATTTTTAAAGATTTAACAAAAAAATCAAGAAAATGCCAACTGGATACATGTACATATTAGAATGTGCCGATGATACTTACTATACAGGTAGTACAAATGATCTTGAACGTAGATTATTACAACATCAAAATGGAGAAGGAGCAAATCATACTGCTAAGAGATTGCCTGTGGAATTGGTTTACTATGAGGAATTTCAGCGAATTGACCAAGCCTTTTACCGTGAAAAACAAGTACAAGGCTGGAACAGAATAAAGAAAGAGGCTTTGATTAATTCTAAACCTGAAGTTTTACCCGGATTGTCGGTTGCACATAGAGATTTGCCAGATAAATAGGCTTCGAGTACCTCAGCCTAAGGGAAAGCCGCTGTCTGAGGTTCTCGAAGGCTATATTAGTTGAAGACAGCAACTTAAAAGGAAAACCAAACGCAGTCTGAAGCTTTCGAAGACAAGTGGAAATCGAAAGCTATATTTCTTTTTTACAACTGGTGATTTTCAATTGCCAAAAATTGATGATACAAATTTCCTATTTACAATACTTAAAAATATTAAAGCAATAACTTTTGAGCCTTGAAGTGTAGGCTTCGAGTGCCTCAGCCTACGGGAAAACGCGAAGCCTGAGGTTCTCGAAGGCTGTATTAGTTGAAGACAGCAACTAAAAAGGAAAACCTACCGTTCTATTTTTTGAAGAAATATAAGTGAAAAAGAAACAAATTATATAGCTTATTTAGGTGTTTAATTGGCATTAAAATTTAATCCACAATATAACGAGGAATGTGATTGGGTAATCGAGTTAATAGCTCATAATTTAAGCTATTGTTCATATCACTAAATGAACTTACCGTAATTGTATTTTTTCCTTGAGTACCGATTAAAACAACTTCATCGCCTTCTTTTACATCTGCAACATCGGTTACATCAACCACCATGATATTCATATTAACAGACCCAATAACCGGAATACGCTTTCCACGTATTAAAACATGGCCCATATTACTCAAATTTCGACTAAATCCATATCCATATCCAACAGGAATCGTTGCTATTTTTGTTTTTCGATTCGTTAAAAATGAAGTTCCATAGCTAACATATTCTCCTTCATCTACAATTTTAACACTCATAACTTCGCTTTTCCAGGTAAGAACCCTTAGAAGTGGATCTTGGTTATCATATTCCTTTATTATTTTATTCATCCGAATTTCATTACTTGGCCAGAATCCATAACTTGAAATTCCGATTCGAACTAAATCCATTGCAGTTTCAGGGTAAGCTAACAAAGCAGCGGAACAAGCAGTATGCCTATATTTAGGATGAATTCCCTGGTCATTAATCCAGGTACTAAGTTCATTAAACGTTTTAATTTGATTTTGAATTCGCTTATAATTATTAATACTTTCAGCGCCAGCATAATGAGTACAAATTCCTTCTACTTCCAGATATTTTCCATTTTTCTTAATAATTTCAACAACTGTTGTCAGTTCATCTTTACAAAAGCCTGTACGGTGCATTCCAGTTTCAACCTCAATATGAATTTTTGCTGGTTTTTTTACTTTTTTTGAAGCCTCACAGGCAGCATTTAAACGATCAATCGTAAAAACATAAAAAGAAATATCCTGCTCAATGGCCCATTCCATAGATTCATCAGAAATCCAGCCCATGATCATAATATCACATTTATCTTGTTTTACTTTATTTGCACGCATGGCTTCAACAGCACTAAATACCGAAAAATGATCCACACCATATTCTTCGATCATAGGTAAAATATCTTCAATTCCATGACCATATGCATTTGCTTTTATTACCATAGAATACCTGGTATTTGCTTTAATTTTATTTTGCATAAAGCGCAGGTTATTATTTAAAGCAGATTTACTTAACTCAATGTATGAAGTATGTAACATAATAATTTATTTATTAATTAACACGATAAATATATTCATTTTATATGAAATTAAATAAAGTTGGAGGGTTTCAAAAAACGGTTGTTTAACTTTACTTTTATTTTTAAAGAACAAATTAAAAAAATCATTCGTTAAATAAGAGCCTTTTTATTCAACTTTTTATTATTTTCATGGCTTAATTTTTGTTACTTTAAGAAAAGAATTAGTAAATAAATGAGTTATGTAAAGAGCATAACGAAATAAATAAGGATATGAAAAATATAAAATATTATTTAATTGCCACAGTGCTTTTTTTATGCCTTCAAGGTAAAGCCCAAGAAGAAGATCTATTTGAACGAATGAATAGAAACTATGAGTCTACTAAGCAACAAATGGATGATCGTTATTTAAAAACTAAAGAACAAATGCAAAAAGATTACGATGAACATATTCGTAAAATGAATGCAGAGTTTCAAAAATATCTTAAAACCAATTTTGAAGAATTTGAGCAGTCAACTGCTAATGAAAAACCTAATACAGAACCTAAGCCTGTTGCTCAACCCAAATTTAAGCCAATAATCAAAGAAGTTGAGCCTGTAATTTCTAAACCACCGAAAGAAGAACTCAAGGTAGAGAATATTAACGCTGCTTCACACTCTTTAACACTTATTACCAATGAACCTAAAGAGGCAAGTGCATATGTGCAAGAAATAAGTGTTGACTTTTTTGCCACTCAGGTAAACCTTAGCATCGATAAGCGAATGAAAAGTTTAGAGCTTACAGCAGTTAATCCGGAAGCATTTGCAAAGTATTGGGAACAGTTTGCAAAAATATATTATCATACTTATATCAGATCTGTAACAGACTATGCTAACCAAACAAACCTTAACGATTGGGGAATATATAAGTTAATAGAAAATACTGCAAAATCGCTATATAGCTCTGTTAACAACCAAAATATGTGGATGTGGGCAATGCTTAATCAGGCTGGATATAGAGTAAAAATTGCTTATAATCAAAATCAAACAGCCTTATTATTGCCTATTATCCAAGAAGTTTACGAAAAGCCCTATTTTATTATTCAAGGTAGCAGATACTATATTTTAAATAATATAAAGCATAATACTAAATTACTTACCTATGCCGAAGATTTTGGTTTGGCAACTAAAACCATAGATTTACATCTACCATATAGTTTAAATTTTAGCGGACAAGCAGGCTATTTCGAAAAAAGCAGCCTTTTGCCTAATGAAACAGAGTCTTTAAAATTAAAAATAGACAAAATAACAATTGGTTTTTTGGCCAGCTATCCACAAACCGAAAACTCAGTTTATCTGCATGCAGCTATGTCCAATAATATTAAGGAAACTCTTTTTGAAAGTATTCAAGCTCAAATAAAAGGGAAATCAGAAACCGATGCTGTTAGCTATTTATTGAACTACCTGCACAACTCTTTTGAATATAAAACAGATGATGATCAATTCGGCAAAGAAAAAACTTTTTTCCCTGATGAGATATTCTATTATCCCTATTCCGACTGTGAAGATAGAACTGTTTTATTCACAAAGTTAGTAAACAATCTTCTTGGGCTTGATGTAATTGCTGTTTTATTTCGTAATCACATGGCTGCTGCCGTAGCCTTTAACGAGACTGTAGAGGGGCAAAATTTTCTGGTTGACGGGAAACTGTACACTATGTGTGATCCTACCTACTTAAATGCGCCAATAGGTTCAATTATGCCACAATATGTAAGACATAAACCTCAGGCGATTAAAATTAATAACAACAGCAAATTGAATAATATATGGCAACATATTACACAAACCATTGAAGAAAACAATAAAGGTAAAATCTTTATAAACAATAGAAAAATTTCTGAAAATGGAAAATTTATAGTGTCAGGTTGGTTCAACGATAATGTTTCAATAAATCATAAAACCTATACTCCATCTAATAAAACACGCGATTTATGGTTTGCCACTTTTAATAAATCAGGCAGGCTTGATTGGTTTTTGCCCATAAAATGTTCTGGTTTTGCTTATACTCAAGCAGTAGCTGTTGGTAGAATGGGAGAGGTGTATGCACATATTAATTATAACGGTACAATAAATGCAAATCATCGTGAATTATATACTAGTAATAACACATCACAACTAATTTTGGGTATATCATCAAATGCAAAAGTGGTTTTTCATGAGAATATTAGCTTAGAAACTGAAGAAAATGATAAAATTGCTTTTTATGTAAAATATAAACCCGATGGCACAAAAGTAGATTTAGTTTCATTTCCTTTAGATGAAATTAATTTCGATTCTGAAATAATAGTAGATTCATATAACGACATAGTTGTTCGAGGGGTAATTGGAGAAATAGAAGGTCTCACAAAAGATGTTCCAAAGAATCTAGCCAGTGCTAGCTTTAGTTCCGAAAATCAAATTGGCATTTATATGAACGAATATAAAAAACTGGCCTTCGAACCTAAAGCAACCGGTTTATTTGCCTCCTTAAAACTTCTTTCACAAAACGGAGGAAGTATCTCTGGTGATGTGGTAAAAAATCTGTTAAATAAACACAATCCGGGGTTTAAGCAAAGCAACCCAAGCATATACAAAAGCCTTTCAAGCATGCGTTTTGTGATAAATGAAGGCGGTATTGTAAAAATACAAACAGAAAATGGTAAAGATATCTCTTTATCATCTATGCGAATCGAAAACAACAGTAATATGCAAATAGTTAAAACCTCAGAGAAATCATATAAACTTTCTTTCTTAAATGGTGTTGAAGTAGGAAAAGCTATTGTTTGGTACGATTTAAACTATATTAATTTAAAAAGCGATGGCAAGCTTACTTTTGATTACGATGATGATCACACAAAAAAGGAAATGGTTATTTCTGACATAATCGACTAAATTTAATTGTTGGCTTCGAGAACCTCAGCCTACGGACAGTACGAACCGAAGCTCTGGTTATGTAGGCTTCGAGTGCCTCAGCCTACGGGTAGCACAAACGCGAAGCCTGAGGGGGTCACTGAGCAAAGTCGAAGTGCTCTCGAAGGCTGCATTATTGGTAGTACTCTCGAAAACAAGAGGGAAACCAAACGCAGTCTGAGGCTCTCGAAGACAAGTGGAAACTGAAAGCTATTTTTCTTTTTTACAACTGATGATTTTCAATTGCCAAAAATTGATGATACAAATTTCCTATTTACAATATTTAAAAATAATAAAACAATAACTCTTGTGCCTTGAACAGTAGGCTTCGAGAACCGCAGTCTGAGGCTCTCGAAGACAGCAACTCAAAAGGAAAATAAAATTTCAATCTCTCGCACTATCCAAACGAAACACATTTTTTACGCAATAAAGTGAAGTGAAATGGGTGTGGAATGAACTACGAAGATATGAGTCAACAAACAATAAAAAACTTCTTTTTCATTTTCTTTATCCTCTTTAATTTTACTGAGATTAACAGTTTCTTAAAAAAAATGACTTGAAATGTAATAATTCAAAAATTATTACAACTAACATTAATGAAAATGAATTAAGAACTAAAGAGCAAACAGTAAGCTTAGGAACTAATTTAGTGTAAACTCTAATCTTTAACTTTTGTAAACCATGTATCATAACAAACAATTTAGCCAAACCGATTATGATACAATTATGTCAATTAATATAAAACAAAATGATATATTGCATGAAATGTTTATATGGCTGGAAACTTACATAAAACTTTAAAATATGAATTACAACTGGATTATAATTTTAGCAATTTACATCGTATTGACTCATATAATTGCAAAGTACATTGGAGCAAAGCGTGAAATTGGATATAGGAATTCAGTTTTTTGGTCTATTTTAGGTAGTCCAATAATAGGATTTATTATAACAATATTAAGTAAAAAGACAGTTAAACAATAAACTGCACACAACACTAAATATTACTATTATTATTATCAGTAACAGGATTCTCAAAAAATATTGAAAATCATTTTCAAACGGATAAAAACAATAAAGTTTGATAATGAAAATTATGAATTAGTTTAGAGTTCTCACCCAAGTGAAATCTATTATAAACAAGAGTATTTAACAAAAGGACAGACTCTCTAAAAATTCAAATCAATAGTTATTTATTTTTTCAAAGAGCTGAAAGAAAACAAAAAAACTACTGCCAACAAAGTGTAAAAAAAATGCAAACAACTAAACTCAGTACTCAAAGTATATTGCCACTTACCTGCTCCCGATCTGGAACATGCTGTTTTGGTAAAGCTGTAATGCTTAACCCATGGGAGTTGTTAAGTTTCAGTAAAGAAAAAAAAATTACTTCGAGAGAATTTCGTGATCTTTATTGTGAATTTGGTGGTATTCGATTACGCTTTAACGGAAAACCAGATAAAAAAGGGCAACAAGCATGCAGTCAATATTTAGATAATGTTGGTTGTAGCGTACACCTGGGGCGCCCATTGGCGTGTCGTCTTTATCCATTAGGTCGTCAAATACAATTTAATAAAGCACACTATATCTACCAAGGTGATAAATTCCCTTGTTTGAATGACTGCTCTGAAGTTTTAGAATTACCCAAACTTAGTGTAGGTGAATATCTTAAAGGGCAAGAAACAGTTCAATTCGAAAAGGCTCAAGATGAATATTTAATAGTAATGCAAAATGTAGCAGATATAGCTTTTGAGTTACTTCTAGACTCAGGATTAGCTGCATCTGGAGACACGAAAACACTTGCAGTATGGAGGGAAATAGGAAACGAGCTTCCCGAGTTAACAGCAGAAAGAATAGGCCAAGAGTGGATAGACTACTTAATGATACCCACTATAAGCAATGACACTGAGAATCCTATAACTTTCGCTCAAAAACATAATGAATTACTACTATTAAAAGCGCAAGAAAAATTTGGAAGCATACAAACACTTCAAGAACTTCATGAAGCTTCTGTTTTATTAATTGGTGTAGCACTACATTTGGCTAGAGGCTTAGGAGTCGACACGAAAGAAATTTCTGAACATTGGATAGAAACTGCAAAGAGCCATGGCGCTAAGGAATAGTAAAATAACTATTACCAACAATGGCTATACAATTTGTCCTATAACTTAGCGTAGCGTTCTCACGGTCGAAGGGAGTAATGTCTTGCATGGAGCCTGTCCCGAACTTGTTTCGGGATTAACATAGCTTCGTTCAATAATTAATTGATTTTATTAGGGCAAGAAAATAAAAATTCTAATCTCTCGCACTATCCAAACGAAACATTTACCTGTTCGGCAGACAGGCTTTTTTTACGTAATGAAATGGGTGTAGAGTTTTAATACTATTTTTCCAACTACTCGCTATTTAAATATTTATATTATAACTTACTAAATATCATTGACAAAACATTTGATTTCACTATAATAGATTTTTGCCAATTAATTGTGACAATATTGTAATTTATTCTACAAACCAATAAATCATTATATGATGAAAAATAATAAAAGAATTTTAAATTGTATTGATTCAAGGAATATTGAAAATGACTGGACAATCAATACTGCTGCTGATTCAGACATTCTTACTGCACCATCAAGAATACCAAATGAAATTGATTTAAGGGAAAAATGGTGGAAAATAAATGACCAGAAAGCTACAGGTTCTTCTGTTGGTTGGGCAGCTACAGATTCAGTAATAAGATGGCATTTTGTAAAAGAAGGAAGGCTGAGTAGCAAGGAATTGCTTTCTATTCGATTTATTTGGATGTCTTCAAAAGAAACTGATGAGTTTAATAGACGACCAACTACCTTTATAGAAAATGCTGGAACTAGTTTAAAAGCAGCATTGGATATTGCTCGTAAATTTGGATGTGTGAAAGATAAAGATCTTCCTTTCGAACCTTCAGATTTATTTCCCGGTAAAGAAAATGTGTTTTATTCAAATGCGGCTAATTTTAGAATACGTACATATTATAATCTAAATAGTGGAGAAAAATTAAATAATTGGAGGCATTGGTTAGCTTCTAATGGACCAATATTAACTCGACTTGATGTAGATGATGAATGGTATGATGCCACAGATAAGAATGGTAACCTTGACAGCTACAATTATAAAGGTTATGGAGGGCATGCAATTGCCATAGTTGGTTATACAAAAGACAGATTCATTATTCGAAATAGCTGGGGTGAAGATTGGGGTGATAATGGATATGCATATGCTTCAAATAATTATGCAGAAGATGCATTTACAGAATCATATGGTATTAGCATTTAAAAATACAAAATTATAAAACAATAACTCTTGAGCCTTGAACAGTAGGCTTCGAGAACCTCAGCCTACGGGTAGTACAAACGCGAAGCCTGAGGCTCTCGAAGGCTGTATTAGTTGAAGACTGCAACTCAAAAGGAAAACCAAACGCAGTCTGAGGCTCTCGAAGACTACGGATAAAAACGAAGGCTGAATCTAGTAATACCGTAAATCACTTTAACTTAAGATCATTACCGTAATTTGGAGATAAGTAAAATGTAGTTATTTTTCCCTTCGCAACTGAGTATATAGCTTAGTTGCCCGTGAGACAGGTTTATCTTAAAAAAACATAAAAACCAAAAACGAAGTGCCAGTATACATAATATTTATAGCGAGTTTTCTGACATATTAGCAGGAAAAAGAAAAATACGCCTTTTTAACAAAAAAGTTGAAAAGCTAAACAAAATGCTTAATTTTGTTTTTTAATCATCATAAAACAAGATCATATACTAAAGTGTCTGAGAATTCAATATTAGAATCTAAGTGTATATCCAAATGAATATCATCAAATAACCTAGTATAAACCATTTTAAAAGAACAAAAATGAAACGTTTTGATTATAAAGTAACAAGAATAGGTGCAGATGAGAAAATAAATACTCAACAGATGTTAAATGAGTATGGCTTATTGGGTTATGAATTTATTACAATGCGCACATTTAATGCAAATGATGATCCAGATTTTCCTAGAATGGTAACTGAATTTATATTTAAGCAAGAAGTTGAATAGAATAATCATAATAAAATAGAATAAACAAAAACAAAAAAATGAAATTTGAGTATTTAGTAAAAACATTAGAAGGAACTCCCAATGCATTAACTTCAGAGTTGAATGAATATTGTGGAAGAAAGGGTTTTGAAATATTTTCTGTAGATGTGAATCCAATGAGTGAAAGTCAACTTGTAGATAACATGATTTTTGCTACGGTAGTATTTAAGAGAGAATTAAAAGAAGATACAGATATACATTTATATTACGAAAAGGAAAATAATTAAAAACTTTTTTTTATGTTGCTTTGTCCTATAAAGTTCTGCATTATGTTAACTTAGCTTCGCTCAATAATTAATTGATTTTTTTAGGGTCAGAAAATAAAAATTCTCCTTTCTCGCACTATCCAAACGAAACACTTTTTTTACGTAATGAAATGAAGTGAAATGGGTGTGGAGTGAATTACTCGGTTACAAACACATTTTGTTTACTTTTAAAGTTGCATTTTAAAACATATTTATTACTTTTAATTAATATTTTATGTAATTTATAAGGAATTGAATTCATTCCACTTTATCGGTATATTATACATCTTATGTGGAATATTAGTAAAAAATTAAACAACAAACTGTTGACAAATGAGATATAATGTCATATGAGATGTCAATACATAAACGTTAGCGATTATTTTAAAAATAGAAAAATGAGTTTCTTAGTCTAAGAGAATTTAATGGAAATTAAAGATTTAATTAGTAGCGATACAATAAAAGTGGTGACCATAATAGGTACAACTATATTGGGCATTATAGGAGTTCTATTTGACTACAAAAATAAGAAGACAGGTCATCTAAACATACCAGGATATTTAGTCATTTTTTTGATGTTTATAATGGCTACAATTGCTTTTATAGGGCAACGGATTGAATATAGTAGCAAAATTGAAGCTGCACTAGTGCAATTAGGGAGACACGAAGATATTCTGGATCAAACACATACAATCTTAGACAGTCTGCAAAATACAACTGAAATTCAAAGAATTATTGATAAAGGTATTCTTTTGAATCAAGATAGTATAAATAAATCATTGGAAAAACAAGCTGAACTATACGAATCTTCACAAATAACCTTGAGTAAAATTGACTCTAATACGATAGGACAGAATGTTTTAATTAAGAAACAAAAAGGTTTGGTCAAGGATTTGCATAGAAATATTTATGCATTAAATCCTGACAAAATTAAGTTCAGTTATAGAATATATTGGAAAACAGATCATGAAGATGTTAAGAAATATTTAACGAGAATTACTGATTTTGCGAAAAATGAAATTTCATCGAATCAAATCGACACATTCTTGCTGTGGAAAAAGTATGACAATGAGAATATGAAAATTAAGTATAAAATAAATAATAAAGGTGAAATTCGCATCAAAAATATTACAATAAAAAGTAACTCGAATTATCTCCCAAATTGTCAAGACTATTACGAGAGTAGGTTGGCGTCTTTTATAAATAATCAACGTCTTTATATTGCCTTCTCGAAGGGGATAGTTGAATCTGGACAGCCAACTCTTAGTAAACCTTATTTAAGGTATCTAATGTATTCATGCCAAGATACAGTCAATTGCTTTTCATGGAACTGGAATGATATACCAAAAGGCGAATCAAATATTGAATTGCAAATACAATATGAAAATAATGAACCTGAATTTTTAGTGTCTGAACATATGACAAATAGAGTTAAATTAGATATGACATCAGGTCAATTATTTAGTGCTTTAGATCTATTAGAGGCTGATTTGGTAATTTCTGGTTTTCCATCAGGAGAAAAAATACCAGTTGGTCAAGTAAGCGACTTCTCAATGAGCTTAGTAGGAGAGGATATTCCTGGCATGAAAATTAGGCGATCATGGGATTACTGGAATGATGAAGTTACCTTCTTTCAAGCAAAACATAAAATTGCAAGAGAAGATTTTCAGTTCAATATATTTCAGACTGATTAAAAGAAGAAAAATAAATCGCTAACAATTACCCGAATAAAGTAAACTCGAAGCACACTATTTACCCGTAGGGCGAAACATTCCGATAACTATCGGACCGACATAATATTATTATAGGTTACAGGGCAAACATCTAGTAGATATTTGAGCCAGCCTGCGGGCATTCATTCAATGTACTTAATGAACCCTAAATTATGTTAAATACTGCGTATATACAATTTGCTAGGATTTGTCCTATAATGTTTTGCATTATGTTGACATAGCTTCGCTCAATAATTAATTGCTTTTTTTAGGGTCAGAAAATAAAAATTATACTTCCTCGCACTACCCAAACGAAACACTTTTTTTACGCAATGAAATGAAGTAAAATGGGTGTGGAGTGAACTACGAAGAGAATAATACAGTTTCTAATAAAAAAATCCGAAAATTTAAATATTTATATCACTTTACTTGTGTTTTATTACACTATTCGTTATTTTTGTCACGTAATATAATAATTAAATAACAAATATCGAATAATGTATACGGAAATTGTGAAAATAATAGAGGGTGGTTTGGCAAATGATTCCAAGAAAGTGCAAAGTTATGCAAAGTTATTGGCAAATAATCTAGCAAATAGTGGAGATGAAAAATTAGCTAACAAAATTCTCAAAGTATTAAAAAGCATCAAAGGTATGCCAGTTTATAAGGATGAATTATTTACAGCTCCTGTTGATAATGAAAGTAGGCTAAATATTGCAAATATTATTACACCACCTGAGATTGAATTAAATGTTCAGTTTTCAAATGCATTAAATAATTCCATTCAAGAATTTATAAATACAATAGAAGCTAAAAATGAGTTGAAAAAATTAGGTCTTGAGGTACATTCTTCACTACTTCTATACGGTCCCCCAGGTTGTGGAAAAACAACTATAGCTCAATATATATCAAAAAAACTTGATCTACCATTAATTACAGCACGTTTCGATTCATTGATTTCATCTCTACTTGGGAGTACATCAAAAAATATTAGGAAATTATTTGATTATGCTGATGGTAGACCATGTATATTATTTCTTGATGAATTTGATGCAATTGGAAAAGCTAGAAATGATTCTCATGAACTAGGTGAGTTAAAAAGAGTTATAAATAGTCTTTTACAAAACATTGATGATTTTACACAGAATAATATTTTAATTGCAGCAACCAATCACGAGGATATACTAGATAAAGCGGTATGGAGAAGATTTGAAAAAGTAATTGAAATTAAAAAACCAAATTCAAAAGAGATTCTTGATTTAGTAGATTTACTGTTAAAAGATATTAACACAGATGTTAAAGATGATCAAAAAAAACTCGCAGTACTATCTCATGAGTTAGAAAATTTATCACATTCTGATATAAAAAAGATTATTAGAACCGCAATGACAAAATCAGTTATTAATAAACAAACGACTACCAGTTTTGAGTCCTTATTATTCGAAACATATCTACATAAAAACAATAGTATTTATGAATTGGAAGAAGTAGTAAAGTATTTGTATGAACATAACGTTTCTCAAAGTGCAATTACAAATATTTTTAATATTTCTATAAGACAAGTAAGAAACATTTTAAATCCATAATATCATGAACAAGAAAAACTTACCAGTAAAATTATTTGAAAAGAGAAAAGAAATCGACGAAAGAAGAATTGAAGGAGGAGGAGATAAAAAACTACCTAAATGGGTTTTATCTGAACCTGAACTAAAACTTAAATCAGAAGAATTTACATCTGTAATTCATAATAAAATAAATGATTTTGCAAACAGATCAAAAATACGTGAATTTATACCTGTAACACTTACTCTAGAATTAAACCAAAATGCTCGAGCTAAATCACACAGGTCTGAAATCAAAAAGATTTTTAACGTGAATTACAAGTATAATCTCATAGGTTTTTCTGGTGAAAATAACATTGTTGTAAAGATTGATAATATTAATGATGCCAAGACAATTGAGAAAAATATTAATGAAATTGATAAATTTAAAATTGGATTATCAGCAATAGATCATCTTGATGATTTTAAACCTGAGGTATTATTAGCAAATAGAACATCTGGTACGATTAAAGTCTCATTACTTAACTACCAAGAATTTGAACTCAATAATTCCATTAAGTTAACTTTTGAATACTACCTTAAAGAGAATAATATTAAATATAGAAAAGCATATTACTCTCCTGAATTAATAATCTATAAGATAATTGACATAAATGAAAGTACTATTGATTCTTTAAAAGAATTTGAAGCAATAGAATCAATATCTTTTATGCCTCAATATGAAGTAAATACAGATTTTGTTGATCAAGAAAGCGATATTGCTGTAAAAGAACCTGTTGATGGTGTAAATTATCCAACAGTAGGCATATTAGACTCTGGGGTAGCAAAAAATAAATATACAGAGCCATGGTTGATTGAAAAAAAGTTTAGTGCGTACCCTGAAGATAGAATTGATAAGAGACATGGAACATTTGTAACAGGCGTCATTTTGTATGGCGATGAATTAGAAGAAAGAAATCTCACAGGATTAGAAGGCTGCAAGATTTTTGATGCGACTGTGATGCCTGATACAAAAAAAGAAACCATAATGGAAGATGAACTAATTGAAAATATAAGGGAAGCAATAAAGGAAAATAGTGAAATAAAAATTTGGAATATGTCTCTTGGTACTAGAGAGGAAGCAGATGAACATGAGTTTTCACATTTTGCACAAGCTTTGGATAATATTCAAGAGGTTAATAATGTATTAATATGCAAATCAGCAGGAAATTGTACAAATTTCGTTAATGGTCAACCCAAAAGTAGGATTTCAAAATCTGCTGATTCAATACATTCATTAGTTGTTGGTTCTATTGCACATAAAAAAAGTGAAAACGATCAGGCTGAAGTTAATTTTCCATCTCCTTTTACAAGAATTGGAAGAGGACCTGCACATATAATTAAACCAGAACTTGTAAGTTATGGTGGCAATGCTCATTATGACGGTAGAAAAATAGTTAGAAATGGTGTAAAATCTATTAGTCCTAGTGGACAGGCGGTATCAGATGTAGGCACAAGTTTTTCAACTCCGAGAGTTACAGCATTGTTAGCCGCATTAAATCTTAATATAACAGAAGAATTCAATCCTTTATTATTAAAAGCATTAGCAATTCACTCAGCAACATATCCTGAAGAATTAAAACTACAAATAAGTGACAAATTAAAACTTGTTGGATTTGGATTACCCACTCCAGTTAACAATATATTATATAATGATGACCATGAAATTACCTTGATTTTGCAAGACACTTTGATAAAAGGTGAGTTCATGCAAATATTAGAATTTCCTTTTCCTGAAAGCTTAATAGATAATAACGGTTATTTTTATGGTGTGATCAATATAACTCTTGTTGGATTGCCCGTTCTGAGAAATCAAGGCGGTGAATATTGTCAATCCAATTTAGATGTAAAGTTTGGTACATATGACGAAATTAAAGAAAGAGATACATCAATTCCAATGATCTTAAATGAAATAGGACCAGACGGAGCTATAAATGTTTTAAGAAATTCAAATTATAGCAAAAGATTTGCAAAAGATACTGAAAGTACGTATTCTAATGAAAGAGTTCTAATTAATTATGGTAATAAATATCATCCTATAAAGAAGTATTCAATAAATCTTGAAGAAATGACTACGAGTAAAAAGGAAGATGCTTTAAAAACACCTAAGAATTGGTATCTACAAGTTAAAGGTCTTTATAGGGATTTTGTTGAAGAAATAGCTAAACAAGATGGAGAAGAACTACATCAAGAGTATGTTTTGATATTAACAATAAAAGATCCAAAAAAAGAAAAACTTGTTTACAATGAAGTTTCTCAATTATTAAATAACAGGAACTTTAATCATAATGATATTAATTTAAGAAGTGATGTTCGAATTAGTAATGTATTAAATAATTAATAAAATAAGATACTATTAATTTGAGAGGGAAGTAGTTCTATATTTCCCTCTTTTACTATAATTTAACAGCTATCTAATATTAAATCGCTGAGAAATGATTTAAGTTCTGTTTAAAATCCGAGTAGGGGTTTTTAGTTATATAGTTTCAATAAAGGCATTGGTAACATTATGTTAAATAGAAAGTCTAATCAAGGCTTTCTTTGGCATCTTAATAATTTTGTCTTAATTTTAAATTGTACAAAAGTAGCATATGAATAAACTCCACAAATACGCACAACAATTAAGCATCGTTTTCGGTTTACCCGAATATGTGCTTTATGTTGAACTAAATCCCGATTTAAATGGGAGTACCTTATATATTGTGGAATTGATTTTTCGAGTT
>WTBR01000163.1 GCA_013138975.1 Bacteroidales bacterium | reverse complement strand
TTTGGGATGAGAATTACCCCTGTTCGACTAAGGCTGCAAAAGAACATAAATATAACACAAAGTAGTTCGGCTTAGGCTTTTGCTTAAGTCGGTCTATTTTTTTGTAGCTTGTAGCTACCATTTTTTTTCTAGAAACAAAAAGAAACAAGAGAGTTTGGAAAAAATATAAGGCTTATTTTTATTAGCTCTAAATTTGTAAATAGCAAATTAGATATATAAAATGATTCTTTTACTTTTGTTAAAGTAAATAAGTTATTATGATTAACAATATTTATAAGTGAATTTTGAAAAGGTTGATTGCTAGGTTTTTAAGCAATTTTAAAGAATTAAGTAAACTAATTATATATGCAAAATAGAAACCATAATTAATATAAAAAAGTGGTTATGATCTCTATAACCAAGTTATGCCCAATGCAAAAAAAATAATAACAAATGACACTACCAGAAATTTTAATCGGATTGATAATTGGACTTCTAACAGGATATCTAATTTCATATTTTAAGGAAAAAGGCAAAAACAAAGCTTTATTGAGTGATGTAAAACACTTGACCGAGGAAAAGGAAAGAATCGTCTCGGATTATAAATTGGACATTGAAAAAAGAAAATATAAATATGAATCTAAAAAGGAACAATATTTTAAGTATTTCAACTTAATTGATGAATTTGGAAAGTCATCAAATAATGATTTTTACGAACAGTTTTTTCCAATAGTAGACAAGTTCAATAAGGAATTTTTATCAGCAGATAGCGATAAAAATAAGGAATTGGAAGCTCTAAATACTTTTTCATCAAATTTGAATCCAATGATTGCAAAAAGCAATGAAAATCTTGTTAGACTTAGAGCTGAAACACATTCCATAAGACTAATTGCTAATTCAACGGTTCTCGGATTATTAAATCAAATGGACAAACTTTATGATATCTCATTTGATAAAAGTACTTTGATGTTGAGCGAAATGGGAAACAATATTATTTCAGGAAATTCAGACGCTATCAATTCACAAAAAGAAGATGTGGAAGCTTTAGGACTAGAAATAAAAAATAAGCATGAAGAATTAGTCTCTGAAATTAGAAAAGAACTAGATGAAATATAGAAAGCACAGGGCATAACTTGGCCGCATAAATAAAATGGCTCCTACCCTATTTGTAAGGGTTTAAGCACTTATTTGCATCGCCAAGACTTTCGTCTTTGCTCTGAGTAAAAAAGTGTTAAATTGCGGTATAAACAAAAGCTTGGCTAATGAGTAAACTGGAACTTTTTACGTTATTAAATCCATTCTATTCATCAGCCTATAGTTAGCTATAATTTAACAACAAATACTTAAAATGGAAAAATATCAAAATTATAAAGAACTTAAAGAGACAAAAACCAATAAAATTTCTGATCAGATAATTCAGAAAAGACAAGTTGGGATTGTTGGGTTTATAAATCTCTTAAAAAATTCAAAAACTAATAATCGAAAAAATGCTTAACGATGATTTGAAAAATCAAATTTTGCTTATCTGTAAAATTCTTGCAAAAAATTCTGTTGAATATCTCATTGTTGGGGGAACAGCGCTAGCTTTTCACGGTCATTACAGAATGACAATGTTATCATCCGGAGAATTATCTGATAAACATGATTTCGATTTTTGGTATAGACCGAGTTATGAAAACTATTATAATCTTCTTAGAGCTTTACGTGAGTTGGGGATTGATACTACAAAGTTTGATGAAGAAAGTACACCAAATCCAAAAAAATCATTTTTTAGACACGAATTTGAAGATTTTAAAATTGATTTTTTACCTGAAATCCTAGGACTTGAACAATTTAATACTTCTTATATGAATTGTGATGAATCCGAAATTGAAGGCGTTGAGATATCTATTCTATCTTACTCTGATTTAGTTAAAAGTAAAGAGGCTACTGCAAGAAAAAAGGATTTTGATGATCTAACTGAATTAAAAAAGCTCAACAAAAATACAGGTGAATCCCATGATTAACAAGAAAAAAAACTACAGCTAACAAAATATAAATATGATAGCGGCCCCAGCTGAGCGTAGTCTATAAATCGAAGCAACTCAGCATTCCGATAGTTATTGGACATTACTTCGTCGTTCTATTTTTGGTAGCATTTGCTACATTAATATGTATACATTTAATACCAATTGTATATTTAAATGCGCTGAAAGTGCTTTTAAATATTTACAATGGTTAATGCCGATACATTATCAACGTGCTTTAGACATAAAGTGCATTTTGATAAGTAATCGGTATAATACCAATTCTCAATTATAGGAAATATTGTACTGAAATAATAGGGGCTTAGAACGAAAATAGAAAAATTATCAATTTCAGATTTAAAAGCAACTTATTATTTTATACCCTGTTCGACTTAGGCTGCAAAAGAACATAAATATAACACAAAGTAGTTCGGCTTAGGCTTTTGCCTAAGTCGGTCTATTTGTATGTCGGGCATGGTAATAAGCTGGCAGAATGCAAGTTTCTGCATGTGCCGAGTTGATAGGAAACATTAGCAATTGGCAAGGGTGTCCAGAGCGATTTGGAATCTGAAAGAAGCCATTAGCA
>WTBR01000005.1 GCA_013138975.1 Bacteroidales bacterium | reverse complement strand
TCTCCTTTAAAATTTAAAGTTGTACTTTTATTCTGCATAAGTTTTTAAGTTTAAGTTAGTAATGTTTTGTCAAAACTAATTTACTAAAAATCTTAAAGACTTATGCTTTACAAACATAGGGTCTCAGCATGACAATTCTCTGTTAATCTACTTGTCACACTGAGCCTGTCGAAGTGTTTTTATTATTCTAGTTGCTTTTTGGACAGCCCCTATTGAAAGCCAAATATCTACCATATGCTAATAACGAACTCATGTTATTTAAAAGTTTTGCTTACAGTTTCTAACTTTTTAAGTTTATGCAATAGCTTTTAATCCTTTTAAATCTGCACAAGCATTTAGATTTATTTAAAATTGAAATATTAAAGTTTTGCTATTAAACTAAATACTTTAATTTATATCTAAATAAATTATATGGCTAAAAAAATATTGAAAATTTATTAGCATTTTGGTAACTTTTTGTAACCATTGCGTATATAGGAAGTGTATGGTTTAAAATCTGAAATTAAATGAATTCATTAAGAATAGAAGCAACAACATTTACTCCGGAAATCAATTTCGACATCGACACAAATACCTTGAGTTTTTTAAAGGTTTCAAAGCCGGCCAACGCATTTGATTTCTATAAACCCGTTTTCGATTTCATTGATTTATTTGAAAAAGAGAAGATTAAATCAAAAATTGTTAAAGAATTAATTATTAATATTCAATTCGATTATTTCAATACTGCCACTGCAAAAATCATTTATGAATTATTAGAAAAATTTAAAAGGATAGAAGAGCAGGGGGTTGGAATAGTTGTAAATTGGTTTTACCATCCTGATGATGAGGATTTATTGGAAGAAGGAGAAATTATGTCTGAGGCAGTTGAACTTAAATTTAATTATTTCCCAATTATCGAAGGAAAATAACCATCCTCAAATAAACATAGAAGGAGTCCAAAAAGCCTTTTTTGGCATATTATCTTATTAGGCTAAGATTATAGTATCAATACACAAAAATCAAGTGAAAAAGTACGCAAAGTCTTGGTTCTTGATACTTACATCTTGATACCTAAGGCTCATTTTCTGAAATTAATTATCGTATAGTATGTAATTTATTTTCTTATATTGAACTTACCTTATTTAGATTTAAGTATTGTAAATTAGCAAAAGTAAATCTGAATTAATATGGAAAAGATACCCTCAATATTTAATGATGTTACAGGCCCTGTTATGAGAGGGCCATCAAGTTCGCATACAGCTGCATCATGGCGGATTGCCAGAACCTGCCTTGATATTTTGAATGAGCCATTAAAAGAGGCTGTCGTTGAATTTGATACGAATGGAGCCTGGGCTACAAATTACCGGGAACAAGGAACGGTAATGGGAATTAATGGTGGTTTACTGGGACTGGAAATAACCGATCCTTTAATGAAGCAAACCGACCAAGTAGTTGAAGAAAGAGCGTTATCAGTTATATATAAAATCAGTTCGTTTCGAACTGAACATCCAAATACTGTTCGTTTATCATTGGAAGGAATCAAGGGAAATAAAGCACAAATTATAGCTGCTTCATTGGGTGGTGGTTCATTTGAAATTCAAAAAATAAATGGCTTTAATGTACAAATTAAAGGTGATTGTTTTGAGTTGATCGTAATGTGTGATCCGCTAACAAATCTGACGGATGAATTAACAAAAATCTTATCATCAAATGTGGTGCTTTACGAATCAGTATTTAATAATCGTAAGTTGATAAATATAAAATTATCAAAAGAAGTTTCATCAGAATTAATTGATCAATTCAAGAAAGAATTTGGCTTGGATAATGTAATTATTGTTAATCCGATACTTCCGATTGTTGCAGGTAATGAAACCGAAATGCCATTTAGTGATATTACATCATTATGTAATTATGCCGAAAAAGAAAATCTTGATTTAGGGGATTTAGGAATACTTTATGAAAAGTATTTGAGTGGACATTCAGAAGATATTCTTACATCGAAAATGGATACTATTATTAAGTTAATTAACAATAGTATTAAAATTGGATTAGAAGGAACAAAATACAAAGATCGAATTTTACATCGTCAATCGCATTTGATTGAGCGTGCAGAGAAATCAGGGAAAATACTTCAAAAAACTGTTGTAAACGATATTGTTGCAAATGTTACCGCTATAATGGAATCTAAAAGTGCAATGGAAGTAATTGTTGCAAATCCAACGGCTGGTTCTTGCGGTACAATTGGTGGTGTAATAAATGCTATATCAAAAGAGTTAAACTCAACAAATGAGGAAATAATCAAGGCCTATTTTGCCTCAGCAATTGTAGGTGTATATTTTGCAAAAGGCCCTGGGTTTTCGGCAGAAGAACATGGATGTCAGGTTGAGTGTGGTGCTGCATCAGGGATGGCAGCTGCTGCAATAGCACAATTGTTTGGTGGAACAGCAAAACAAGCTATCGATTCTGCTTCAATGGCAATACAAAATATGGTAGGTTTAATTTGTGATCCTGTGGCAGATCGAGTTGAGGTGCCATGTCTTGGGAAAAATGTTAATGCAGCCGTAAATGCTCTTACAGCGGCAACAATGGTTTGTTCGGGATTTGATGCTGTAATTCCATTTGAAGAAGTACTCCAAACTGTTATACGAGTTAGTGATCAAATGCCTCAATGTGTTAAGTGTTCTGGAACAGGTGGACTTGCTATTACTAAAACAGCAATTGATATTAAAGAAAAGTTAAAAAATACTTAGAAGCGGCTAGGCGAATAAGAAATAATATCTTATTTAGACTTTAAGGTTTTTAAAACCTTAAGGTCTGAAATGTTATTCTATTAAAAAATTACGAATGCATTCTAATTTATGAATCTGATTATGATAATCGGTAAAATTACCGATAGAATCGAAAAAACCTATTAATTTATTTCTTTCCAGTTTAGTAGGTTTTACGGATATTATTGAACCATATGATGACCATGGATAATCTTGTAAACGTTCACAAAATCCATGATGTACAGGATTGTTATGAATATAATGGACTAAATTCTTGAAATATTTATCAGAAGTAATCTCAATTCTTTTAAACAGACTTACAAATAAAGGACCGTAGCGATTATATTTTTTATTATACGATTTGGTATATGCATTAAATAAGTTAGAGAAATATTGATGTAATGGCTTACTTGTTTCGACAGTACTTGTTTTTATCAATTAATGGAAATGATTTCCTAATAAGACCCAGGCGTAAGTTTCAACAATAGGATCGATATATTTCTCATACAATCGAAGAAAATGAGAATAATTTTCATTCTCACGGAATAAATTCTCCTTTTGCCTTCCTCTATTATAAATGTGGTAATACTTATCCTTTTCAAGAATTGTTTGCGTCATTTTTATTTTTTATCAAATTAACAAGTATGATAAAGATAGTATTTTTATTTCAAGACCTTAAGGTTTTTAAAACCTTAAGGTCTGCAATTATTTAAAGTAAGACTTAAGCTTTTTATCTACCACCAGCTTCTAAATTCTGCATTAAGTATTTAATCATGGTCATTCGCAAATGAAGAGTAGTATTTTCACCTTCTCTAATTCCATGCGAACGCATTGGGTAATCAATCATCGAAAAATATTTATTATGCTTAATAAGTTCATCAACTAACATTTCACAACTTTGATAATGACAATTATCGTCGCCCGAGCCGTGGATAAGCAATAGATTCCCTTCTAAATTTTTAGCATGACTTATAGGGCTACCTTGTTCGTATCCTTCTTTGTTATTGTCAGGGTGATCCATATATCTTTCCTGGTAAATCGTATTGTAAACCTTTTGATGACTTATAAATGCCACAGCAATGCCTGTTTTATAAATTTCAGGATATTTAAACATGCAATTTAGAGTCATGGAGCCTCCGCCACTCCATCCCCAAATTCCTATTCTGTCAGGATCGATAAAATCCCATTCCATAATTTTTTTTGCGGCAGCAGCTTGATCTATAGTCGCAATAATTCCTATTTTTTTGTATACACTTTTTCGCCAGTCACGACCTCTTGGAACATCGGTTCCACGGTTATCGATACTAATAACAATATATCCTTGTTGAGCAATATATTCATGGTATAAATTACGTTCATATTTGTTTTGTACAGTAGAACCTGCAGGCTCTCCATAAACATAGAACAGAACCGGATATTTTTTCGATGGATCAAAATCCAGAGGTTTAATCATCCAAGCATCAAAACTTAAATCATTAGAAATATCAAGTTTGAAAAACTCTTTTTGAGGAATATTATGATTTGCCAATTTCGATTTTAATTCGGAGTTATCCTCAAGTACTCTTAATGATTTATGATCGGGTAAACTTATTACTTGTATTTGTGGTGGTGTTTTTGAATCTGAAAAAGTATGAATTGCATATTTACCATTCGGAGAAATTAAATAGGAGTGATGCCCCTTTTGATTCTCCGGAGATAAAAGTTCAGGTTTACCTTTACCATTTAATTTACTTCTATATAAGTAACGCTCAGTAGGTGTTTTGGGAGCTGCGATATAATAAATCCATCCTCCTTCAGTATCTATATTTATAAGATTAATGATTTCAAAATTGCCTTTGCTTATGGCTGTAACTTCTTTGCCGTCTCTTGAAACTTTGTATAAATGTAACCATCCACTTTTATTACTTCTCCAAGTAAAGAATTTTCCATTATCAAGCCATGTTAAATCATCGTATACATCAAGCCAAGTATCAACTTTTTCTGTGTGAATTACTTTTGCAGAACCATCATTTGCATTTCCAAAATATACTTTATTTGTATTTTGTGGGCGATTTAGTTGCTGAATAATAACTTCTTCTGAATTAAAAGCCCAGTCCATTCGGGCAAGATAATGATTTCGGGGATCGCCGGGAATATTTATCCAAGTCGTTTTTTGATCTTCAATATTAACAACTCCAATTTTAGAAGCAGAATTTGTTGTTCCTACTTTTGGATATGGAATAGGAATAAGTTTGGGATAAATGGAATCTATATTATTGATCATATAAAAAGTTCCAATTCCTTCGGTATCCATTTGCCAATACGCAATTTTTTTATCATCAGGACTCCATCTGAATCCGTCTCTTAAACTAAATTCTTCTTCGTATGACCAATCAAAAGTTCCATTTATAATATTTCCGCCACCGTCAGAAGTAAGTGGAGTAATGATTTCTGTTGTAAGATCTTCAACATAAATATTTTGCTCGCTAACATAGGCAATTTTCTTTGCGTCATGTGAGAATTTTGCAAATTTTAAACTTGTTGGTTTAAGCGATTTTCCAACTTGTTGTAGCTTCCCTGACTTTAGGTTTAATACCCAATAGTCGCCCCTTGTATTATATCGCCATACACGTTTGGTATTAGTAAATATTAATAATTTTTCTCCATTTTCAGACCATATATAGTCTTTGATATAAAGAGCTTCGGATTTATTTTTAGGGATGAGAGCCGAGGCACTTACTAAAACAATTCGTTCTCCTGTTTCAGGATTATATTTAATAATGTCTTTGCCTTTTGTATCTATTGAAGGCTCTAAGGTTGTATAACCGGAATCATCTGCTAACCATCGGGCTGGGCCGAAACTCTTTATCGAGAATTTCTTTTCCGAGTAAATTTTTTCCAGACTTAAATCTTCTTTTTGACCTAAACAGATTGTAGTTGAAGAAACAAATAGTAAAATAAAAAAATAAGATGCGATTTTTTTCATACTTGAAAGTTTAATTAAAAAAAAACAAAATTAAGTTTTTAATTTGTGTAATAGCAATGATATTATTTTTTCGAAGATAGTTTGTGCTATTAAATACTTTCTAAACTGATCAATTTTTTATTTTTTATAATTGTTACTTCTTTACAATTACTTGGGTGGGTAATTTGGAAATCATGGTCTAAAGAGTTAATAATATTTTCATATAATCCAGTGCATTCAATAAGTCCTTCTGGTGAGTACTTGGTAAGTTTAATTTTTGAATTTTTAAGATTTAAATCAAACCATGAACCGGCACCTTCACCACTCAGCCATTGAGCATTTTTAGGTATTTTAGGGTTCTTTTCCGGTTCTTGTAATGTTGATTTTAATTGATTTTTGCTAAGCTTCTTTTCGGGGATGAAGGCTTTGGTTTTTAATATTTTTGGTAAAACGATCTTATTCTTAAATGAATTAACATTAGATATTGGAGTAGGAGTAAGAGGAACAAGATATTTTAATTGAAACGATTGGTACAATGATGGATTACCTGCAAGTAATGCAGAATTTACAAACCTTGAACAATTACTTCCTTTAAATTTGAAGGGTCCATAAGGAATAGGACTTATTTCCTGCAAACGACTTGCTTCTTTAAAAGCAGATTGGAAATTTATCTTAGTGTAAGAAGCATATAATGCACCCTCGCCGTGACAAGCAGCATTTTGTTGTAATTCTAATAGTATCTCTCTGAAATTTTCAAGTTTTTCTTTGTCCTCCGATATTTTGGGAAATGTTTTCATTTTCAACTCATGATCGGTTTCGGCACTGCGCACTCTTCCATGACCAAAGGGAGAATGGTATCTTCCGAAATCAAAGTAGTGGCATTTTTGATTTTCAATATCCACCAATACCAGAGCTGCATGCCCTGCTTTGTAATAGTTGTTTTTGTTTATTCCTAATAAAAGAGTAATTGGATCGTACCAAGATCCCGGTTGCTTACAATATGTTTCAGGCCAGGCAATTGCAATGGCAAAACCGGTATATTTCCGATTGTTTTTCATATTTCCGATTGATGTATAGTAGAACCTAAAAGATCAGTATATTTCAAATTAAATTTATTCTTATCAGGAACAACCTGAGTAATACTCACTGTTTTTAAACCGCCTTCGCGCTGCATAAGTAAGTTTACAGATTGATCTGAGGAATGACTTCCTGAGTGAAAATTATAAACTGATTCAGGACTTATCTGCTTTTTATTTTCCACAAGGAATTTATCGAACCAAAGCTTTCGTAATTTTCGATCTTCATTACTATACAATGTAACAGAAGACCAAATCTTGGGCAGTTGAGAATCCAATTCAGAAACGTGTTTTTGTTCTCCATCCCAAATACATTCATACAATATTTGGGGCTTCCCATTAGTATGTTCCAATGCCACAAGCGTAAAAGGTTCAACTTCCGATAAATTTTTATTCTGGAAATAATCTATAATTTCTTCATTTGTAGCCGTTATTTCAACTAAAATATTTCCTCTGCTTTTAACATGAAATGATTGTTTCTTATGAACGATAAAAGCACCATTTAACAAACAGCATAATCGACCATGATTATTTGCAGCTATCCAACTTCCTCCTGCTTTTTTGTCCTTTGGAAAACAAACCTGAATGCCTTCTATTTCATACTTTGCCAGAGGAATGGTTGGCCTTACTGCTTTTTCGTCACGATTCGATGTTAAAATAAACCCTTTATTATGTTTTGGAGGAATGTATGTTACTGTGCACATGAGTTATTTCTAAATCTAATTGTTGAATGGGCTACTCCAAAATATTCATTCGTACGTTCACATAAACCTAAAGAAATAAGCCCCGCTTTAATTAATGCCTGATGATGAATGCTATGCTCAATACAATAAGCTAGTTCACGACCCACAGAGCTTTTTAAAAGATTTTCATGTAAACCTGTTGCTGAATAATCAGCTTCATAAATTAAATTCTCATTTTCATCTAAAAGATCAATACCAGTTAATAAATTATTAATTGTAGCCAAAGCTTCTTTCGGATTTGTTTCTAGTTCGGTATTTCTTTCACGTTTATCATAGCAAATTTTTCCTTCGAACGAGCCAGAAACCAATAATAGATAAAACTCAAGAATATGTCTGATATGTTGACCAATTGATGCCCCTGATAATACATCGGGTTGCATATTATATTCATCTTTACTTAGCTTAAGAAGTAGTTCCTTAATTTGTTTTAAATTTTCTTTTGCTACTGTTTTCATAAATAAATATTTAGCATGTTTTTACTAATTGTCGAAGAAATCTTTATTCCTGACAAACAATAATTTAAAAAAATACACCTATATCAACTTAACATCTGTTTTTATTTCAAGAACCGCTGTCCCTTTATAATCAATAACTTGTTTCATTTTAGATTCAAGTTCTGCTTTGTCTGTAACTTTTAACCCTAAAGCACCACAGCCTTTTGCAAATTCAGTAAAATCAGGATTATGTAAATCGGTAGCAAAAACATTAAATTCTCCGGAATGTTGTTCTTTCGATATTTTTCCAAGTTCAGAATTATTAAGAAGGATAAGCTTAATGTCCATATTATATTTTACAGAAGTCGTAAGTTCGGCCATGTATTGGGCAAATCCACCATCACCGGCTACAGCAATAATCGGGCGTTTACCTTTTGTGGCTGCCCATGCACCCATAGCCGCAGGAAAAGCAAATCCAATGGAACCTAAATATCCCGACATCAGAAAACTTTGCTGAGCACATTCAAAATAACGCCCCAGAGAATAAGCATTATTACCAACATCAACACACATAACCGCATTGGCAGGAGCTAAACGAGAAAGATTATCAAATATCGAAACTGAGTTTATTCCTTTTCCATTGTCGTCCAATAATCGTTTTTTCTTTTCGTCTCTCCATATATTCCAGCGTTTTGCAATCTCATCTCGTCTATTGATTGTACTTATTTTATTATTCAATAATTCCTTCATTTGCGATACGGTGACTGATATCTCACCTAACACAGGTGCATCTATTTTATGAAATTTACTTAATGCCAGAGGATCAAAATCTACTTGTATAGTGGGTTTTTTAGATGTAATACCTGTATGATTGCTAAAGGAAGCACCTAGTACAATTAATAAATCACTTTCGTTCATAAAATGAGAAGCTACAGGAGTACCACTTCTACCTAATACGCCGGCTGCCAGTGGATGATGATCAGAGATAAGCCCTTTAGCTTTAAATGTTGTAAGCACCGGAGCATGAAGTAATTCAGCAAAACCTACAATTGCTTCCATATCAAATCGTGCACCATGACCTATAATAATTACAGGTTTTTCTGATTTTTTTATAAGATTTACTGCATTGTCCAGACTTTCTTTTGGAGGAGCAATTTTCAAGGAACTAATACGACCATCCGGGGTTTGTGCTTGTTCTTCTCCTGTAGGTATTTCCTGAATTTCATCCGGGAAAGTTAAATGTGACACATCACGTTTTAGTAATGCATGTTTTATGGCTAAAGTCATAAGTTCAGAATGCTGACTATCTTTTTGTACTCTATGATTAAATTCAGCAACTGTTTGAAAAGCGCTAACCAAATCTACTTCCTGAAAAGCTCCTGTTCCAACAACTTGTGTTGCAACCTGTCCGGTAAGTGCAAGAAGTGGTGCACGATCAACTTTAGCATCCCACATTCCTGTGAACATATTAGTTGCTCCTGGGCCAGCAATGGAAAAACAAGCAGCAGGCCTACCGGTTAATTTCCCATAAGCACTTGCAGCAAAAGCAGCTGCACCTTCGTGTCGGATTGCTATAAATTTAAGGTTTCCATTTTCTACCTGTCTTCTGAATGCATCGGCTAAACCTAAATTAGAATGACCAACCATACCAAATACCGTATCTACACCCCAATTAATCATAGTTTCAGTCATAATATCCGAAATGGTAGTTTCATGAAGTACTTCCTCAAGAATTCCAACATAAATACCATCTTCACGTTCCTCAACCGGATATGGATCAACCCCGTCATCAAATCCCGGAGCTTTTCCGGTACAAGGGTGAAAATCCCAGCCGTGCCAAGGGCAACGCAAAATGCCATTTTCGATACTTCCTTCGCCTAATGGTCCACCCTGATGTGGACAATGATTATCGAGTGCACATATTTTACCTTCGAAATGAGAAAGGGCTACTTGTTTATTGCCGGCTATGGTAGACATAACACGTCCTTCTGCTAATTCGTTTTTGTTTTTTAGAACTTTATACCACTTTAGTTTTTTATCCATAATGTGAGGTTTATAGTTTTTGCGAAGGTTCAAAAAACATATTTTTTTTCTTTAAGTTAATTGCTTAAAATCAGTGAGTCTATGATTTTAGCAACGATAGTGAACTGAAATCATATAGTCGAACTGATCCCGAGCGAGCTCCACTGAGCTTGTCGAAGTGCAGTCGAGGGATCTATTGGGTCTTATTCCTCGCCCCTTGGGGCGATTTAAGAATAATTCCTTAGCTGATACCTCCGCTTGCGGCGGGGTAGTTCATTTATCATAAAAAATTATCTTCTAATATTTTTATTCCTGAATTAAAGAATGTTTTTACATGATCGTATTGAGATTTTGATGAAGTTTTCTTTAGGATATCAGATAGCTTCAATATGCCTCCATTCCAACCAGTAGTTATCCATTCCCCGGCATCAGGGGCAGGCAATTTATTAAAATCGACCACAGTATTTTTTGTCCACAAACTCAAATAATAATAGGGTTCATTTATCATTTCATCAGGAATTGCCCAACCAATATTAATAGATTTTGTAATTTCATTTTTTGCGTCGAATTCCAAAGGTATGTAAGAGCCCGTATCAAAATGATGTGGCCATATTCTTACAGTAGAAGCACTGTCAAAATCGCTTGCAATATCATTTATAATTATTTCGGCGTTAATACGGTAAAAAGTATTTTCCCTGAATGACTCCATATCCAAAATATTAAAAACTAAGCCCTTATCTAAATTGTGGGCAGGTATTTCATAATGTAGTTCGTTAACTAAACTAGTAACATTTATATCAAATTTTTCAAGTACTTGCTTAAGTTCATTAAAAACCTGATTCTTTGTTTTTCCTTTTAATGAAATTTCATGTTTACTTGAAAAATTCTCATCCTCTATATTTAGTTTTAAATCCGCTAGATGTAAAGCGATATGCATACCATTGGAAAGTTTATTTCCAATGAGTAATTCTTGTTCCAAAGAATAAAGCATATTGGTATTGCTATCATCAGCTTGTTGAGGTACAAGATACTTTCCAACCATAGCAATAAACTGTGCTGCATGATGCTGCTGAAGTAGCGCTTCTTGTAAATCTATATTAAATTGAGATGTTAATAATTTCCATTCCAAAAAGATATCTTTTTTCATTTTTATAAAAATTAAGTATTTAAATCAATAAGCGTAAATTTTACAATGAGCCACTACTGAAAAACGTTTTCTTAAGTTATTATGTGTAAGTAAAATTATTTTAAAAGTTGAATAAAAACAGTCAATAATAGTATACTACCAATTACACGATTTATATTTAAACTAATAAAATGCCATCGTGAGAATATTTTTCGGCTCATTATAGTATAAATCCATAATACAGCCATCTTCCCAATCCAAATTCCAGATAAAAACATTAAAATATCAATATGCTTTTGGATTATCAATTGATGACTATTTAGAAAAGGTATTACTATTATCCAGTATAGTAAAACCTGAATACTTACTAAATTTAACAGTATACCTTTTATAAATCCTGTGGATTTCGTTTTTGTTTTATAGTTTTTTTTATCCTTTTTAAATAAAAATATTAATCCTATTAATCCGGGGAATGATAGAAACAGATAATTTAGAAATTGATTTTCGCTTGTAAATTGATTTATTGTACTACCTACTAAAATGGCAGTTAATCCGAATAATACTTCAATCCATGCAGCACCGTGTGCAATATTCATTGCATCTCTTTTTCCTTTATGGTATGCAGTATCCAGAACTATTAAATTAACTAAACCAAAGGGCAAAGCACCGATTATAGCAATTGTTATTCCTAAAAATATAATTAATAGTGATGACATAATTATTTATTAATTAAGGTTTTACAATTTCCGCAATCATCTGTCCAGATGAAACATTTTGACCGTGTAATTCTACAGCCGAAATAGTAGGAAACCAGAATTTTTTATTGTCGAAATTGACAAAAATTCGCTTTACTAAAACTTCCTGATTTTCCACAACAGTATAGACTTTAAAGGTTTCATTCGCCATTTTTTTAAGAATAAATGTTCTTTTCGGATAAGAAACAAATTGAAAAGACCACTCCTTTTTATGCATGTTTATACTGTCTAAAAATATGAGGCCATAAGCATACTGTTGCTGAATAAATGTTAAAGGCTCTGTTTTGTTATTATTTGTTTTTTTTAACCAATAAATTTTTATTGGATTAGCTTCATGTAACTTACCATTTCTATCTAAATTAATCTCGTAAATAACTTCATTAGGATCAAGGCTGCGTTCAATTGAAAACAGGTAACGATCATGTTCAGTATCTGTTACTGGAACATTTGTAAATCCCATTGAAACTGTTACCAGAATAGTTAACCAGAATATTCTTTGAATAAATTGCACCATCATATAAAACTTTTTATAAATTTATTCTATATGCATTTAATAATATTGTCAGCAAGAAAACTGCCTTTTTTCAAGTCTTTGATAAGAAAGCGTCAAAGACAAGGCTTTCGAAGTGTTGGAATCCAAGGAACTTACTTTTGTAAGTGACTGTTTTCAACACGAGAGTAACGCAGAACCTAGCGAAGCTCACGAACACAAATTTATAAATATTAAACTTGTGAGTAATTTGGCGTTTTCTTGCTAAGACTTAGTTTAGTATTCAGCAAGAACAGTAACTTCAACAGTTTTAGCAATGTTACTTGAAGGTTTACCTTTTACAAATTCAACTCCATAATCAGCAAGAGTTACATTAAACGTACTTTGTGCTGAGACCATATTATCTTTTATAGTTAGAGTTCCTTTTTCTTTTATTGCTTTTGTTACTCCATGAATTGTAAGTTCTCCTTCAACAACTGCTTCATAGCTTCCATCTTTTGATAAATCGAATTCGCTAAAATTTGTGATTGTTGCTTTCAATTTAGCTTTTGGAAATGTTTTTGTATCTAAATATTTATCGCTGTTATAATGTTTTTGCATTAAAGCCTTTTTGAAATCAAATCCCTGCATCGGAACAGAAAATACGACTTCTCCTGTTTCTTTGTTTAAAGTACTAACTGATGTGTAGTTATTGGCTTCAATATCTTCGGCAGGAGTGTGAGAGAAAAATTTTATATGCGTTTTTGAACTCACTAATTTGTCGTTTGACTGACTATAGGCAGTTAAAGAAAATAGAATGATCAAACTGCTTAGAATTACATTTAATTTTTTCATGATCTTTATTTTTATGTTATTAAATTACAGATGTTTATATTATTGATATATCACATTTATCTAGAATTACATTTTCGTAAAGTTCTAAGTCCTCATCGAAAGAAGCACCAGAGCGTATTACACCTTTTAACTTTACAGAATCGCCTATTTTTAGTGAAGATGCAGAAATTGATGTATTAGAGATAAGCGTTGCACTTACACCTGCTTTATCTTCATTTCCTTTTAGCAATAGAACCGTTTGTCCATTGAAATCTTCGCTAATATTATTTATAATACCGCTTATTTCAAGAATTTTGGATTCACCATCCGATGAAAGATATTTCTGATTAGCCGCATCCATATCTGAAAGATATTCAGAAACAATTTGATTACTTGTTAAAACATAATCAGCTTTTGCAGATTGAACATCCCTGTGTGGCATGTTGAATAAGTATAACATAATACTACCACCTATAACAAACCCGGCAAGCATTAAAATTGCAATTATTCTTAATATCTTTTTATTTTTAGTTTTCATTTTTCGTTTTATAATATGGTCGATATATTTAACAAACCTGATTGGGATTTGTTTATTTTTTTAAGTATAAAAAAAGGTGAAGCACTTAAGCTTCACCAATTTATTGCTGAAGTAGTTAATTTACACCCTTCTTAACATTTGTTAAAGCCTGAGCAAGCTCATGATCAGATTTTGCCACACTAATCTGACCAATTAAAGTCTTTGTTTCAGAATTGAAAAAATAAACCATACCTGTTGAATTAAAGCTAGCAACAGCTTTATCTAAACCGTGCTTTTTTAACTCCATGGTACATTTCGCTTTAGTTTCTTTGTTAGTTAAATCGTTGGCAACAAACTGAACTGCACCATCTTTGTTACTTTCCATAAGAGCTGACATAGCTCGTTCTGCGTTTTTCTCGCAAGTGCCGCACCAATCTGCCTTATTAATTACTGCAATTACTTTGGCTTCCGATTGTGCCAATGCCGATACTGAAATAAGTGTTACAAGTAATAAGCTTGTAAACATTGTTTTAATTGTTTTCATAATTATTGATTTTGTTGATTTGTTTTTTATTTACACAATTCGTCGTGGTGAATTTAAATCCTGACAATTTTCTTAACTTTTTTTATAATATTCGTTCGAATCAGGGATTGCAAAATAGGAGTGAAGTAATTATGAAAATCGGTTTGTGATTAAATAAGATAGGAGTAAGCTGATGATTTTTGATTAGCTTGAAAGAAATGTTATTATAGATTGAGGTTTATACGTTAATTTATCAAAATAGTCGAAACTTCTTATTTATTTGGAGTATTTAGTTTTTTAGTAATTGTTCTTTTTAATTCTTCAATACTTTCAATATTTAAAATATTTTTGTTTTGCATCTCAATGCTCTTTTCAATTAAAATACTTTGTTTTTCGTAACGTGAACAAGCACTACACATCATCTTGTGCAATTCAAGTTGAATTTTTTCATTAAACGAAAGTTTAAAATGAAGTTTCTTTTCAATAAACTCCGAAGCCTTAAGGCACGAAAGAAACAATATATGCATGATTTTCTTCATATTCTTTATAAGTTTTGAAACCAGTTTGTTTCGACACAATCTCTTAATTGCAATTTTGCCCTGTGAACAATCTGCCAAAAATTAGACGGAGTTATATTTAATTCCTGACAAATTTCATCTCCATTTTTGTTCATTAAATATTTTAACTTAACACAAGAATTCCATTTTTCCGGTAAAGCTTCCAAGCATTTTTTTAGAACAGTTTGAAATTCATTATCATCAAGTAAATTTGAATCGTCTTCATGCCAGTTTTTCGGTTGTTTTTCAGGCAACCATCCTTGATTTTTATCAAAAAACATTGAATCCGAATGATCTAAACTTGTGGCTTGTTTTACTTTTTTTCTGTAGTAATCAATTATTTTATGATTAAGAATAGAAAACAACCAAGTTTTAGGAGAACTATTTCCTTTAAAAGATGAAAGTTTTTCTGATGCAGCAAGGAATGTATCTTGAACCAGATCTTTAGCTAATTCACTATCCGAAACCTTGTGTAAAGCCCAAGTATATAATTCGTTTGTATATAAATCGACCCATTGAACCAGATCGGTTTTACCGGAAGTTTCCATTTAATATTTAAATTAGTTAAAATTGCTAATATTCAAAACATTGTAATTCAGAAACGTGCTTTAAACAAACATAATGTTTTTTTATTTAACAGAAATAAATTCATGAAAATTTATGTTCTATTTAAAGATATGTTGAAAGCGAAGAAATGGCACTTTGCTTCCAACTTTGGTGCAAGTCTGTGACTTGTACCTATAATTTGTTAAGTTTTAAACTTAACAATAATCCCCGCTAATCGTAGTTTGCAACTCGAAGCGGCTCGGCGAAGTTTGTAACTTCGTCGCATAATCAAGTTAGTTTTTAACTAACATTGTTTTGTAAAAACAAAAAGAAATATAACAAGAAACCCAGCCAAAAAGCCGGGGAATTAATTTAAGATCCAAGTCACAGATTTGAACCATATGGGGTGTATTTTATAAAGTTTTTAGTTTTGTATATCTTTTCCAAAGTTTTAAACTTTGGAAAAGCTTGTCATAGAACTAGCTATTGCGGATATTTTGTTTGTACAACAAGCAATGAAAAGCAAAAGTATTATTATAAAAAAGCTTAACAGGAATGTTGTTTTTTTATTAGTGCAAGCTTGTCCTGCTTTGTAATCTCGAATAACGATAAAGTATTTTATTTCTTTTTCTTACCCTTCATATTGTCTTTATTTTCAAGCCATTCTTTTAGATAAAACAACTTATTTGTAAGTTGGTATCTTCCATTTGCAAATACTCCGTAATCTCCACCACCACCCATGGCAGCAGACAATCGAACTGAATTTGAATGAAAAAGCCAAAGATCCGTCCATTGTCTTTCAATATTTTCATCAAATAAGTTAGAATTATCGGCATATCCTTTTTCCCATATTTTTAACATTAATTCAGTAGCAGTTATGGTATAAGCATTACTTGATTTAATCACATCGTTTAATCTTATAAAATGATTATCTGTCCAGCTTGAACTGTGACATTTATTGCATATTTGTTTCATTTCATTATCTCTTTCAACTTGCTCCTTTTCATTAATTAAAAATTCTGAAGCAGGAGTTCCATCTAAATCGGCAGCCAATTGCATTCCTGAAGAGTTTGTAATTAAATGAGTTTCAGGTGAAATCGGATGAGGATGTGCATAAGGGACACCAAATAACCTGGAAGATAATCTGTCATTAAATTGATGTGTTCTTTCAGCAACGACATTACCTTCAGTGTCTGTGAGTAAACTTGAATGACAACTTGCACAAGTAGGAGCAACAAAATCATTACCAATAACCCAGGGAACATTCGAGAAATTATATTTTTCTTTATCAGAATTGTAAATATTACCATGTTTACTAGAAATGTAAACCTTATATGCCGGAACATCAGGCCCTTTATGACATTGAGAACATGTATATGGTTTTCTGGCTGTTTCAATAGAAAAATCGTGTCGAGGATGACATGATGTACAAGCTCCTTTACTGCCGTCGGGATTAATTCTTCCTACACCCTGGTTTGGCCAACCCTCAATTATAGGAAATTCAAATTCTCCAAAATCACTTTCTCTGGTTTCTTTGCCTGTAACTTTAAGAATTGTACCGTGGCAATGCAAACAAGCATCAGCATCTGTTAAATCATTATTATCATTAAAATGGAAACTACCATCTTCAAATTTAATGTCGGAAGTAATCGATGCTTTGAAATCGAGATATACTTTATTCTCCATTAAATTAGCATAAGCATGCGACATAATATTTTTTGAATACTGTTCATTTTCCTCATTATGGCAAACAGAACAATCATTTGGACTAACAACTACATTAATTATATATCCGTTATGTTCAAAAGAATCAGCATGATTATCGGTATTTAAAGAATGGCATTCGTAACAACCAACAACTACTTTAGAAAGTATAGAATCCGAAGGAATAGAACTTACCCTTTTTTCTAAATCACTTTTTTTATTTGCATTAAAAGTAGAAATTTTTGAATGGCGACTATTCTCCCAATCCTTAATAATTCCCGGATGCAAAGTAGAATGACACATTATACATTCTTCCGTTTCAGGACTTATTGGCGAATTATTGCTATTCGTTTTATCTACATCAGAATATTTGAATGATAATAAGAAAATGACAATCAAAGAAGTAATGATTTTTTTCATGATATCTCATTTAATTGGTTTATCAATAAAGGTATGAAAAAAAAATCTTTTAAAATTTACTTATAATATTAATTATGAAAATTATAGGCTTATTTAAGTGTTAAAAGAACCTTATGAGAATTATCGCAAAATTCGTATTCGAGGTTTGTAAAGTCCTTGTATTTGGATTTTAATTTTTTAAATAATCAATTAAAGAGCGAATGTAACGAAGAAGTCGGACTGTATGGACAAACACAAATTAGGGTTTATTTAAACAAAATAATCTTATATACAAGAGAGGAAGAATAGGTTAAATTTTAAAAAGCAAGATTATGAAAACTATAGATAAACATCTATTATCATATAATAAAACAGGGCAATCTATAATAGTATCATTTCAATCTACGAATAGATTGAGTATAATTAATTCAAGTAAGATAGAGGATGAGTTGTTGCAATTAATTATAAGTGGAGAAACTTCAATTCTTCTGGATTTCTCTGCAATAAAATTTATAGATAGTTCTAGTTTTCGGGCTTTATTGTCTGTGCATATTGATGCTAAACTTAATGAAGTAGAATTTGTAATTCTTAATCCAAACAATGAGGTTGTGGAGCTTATAAACTTAGTTGATTTGGATAATATTTTTAATATTAGATATACTTCAGATTCAAATTATAAGGAATTTAAAAATGCTTCGTAAGAGTACAAAATGTAAATATGAATATTTTCAAATATGTAAAACGAAAAAAGGGAAGCTAAATGCTTCCCTTTTTTGCGGTCTGGACGAGACTCGAACTCGCGACCACCTGCGTGACAGGCAGGTATTCTAACCAACTGAACTACCA
>WTBR01000077.1 GCA_013138975.1 Bacteroidales bacterium | reverse complement strand
GAGCAAAACTTGTTTAATTTGTCATTAAATTACGAAAGGTTGAACTATTAACTGAAACCGCCACGTGCGAGAGCATGCGTGGTGGTGTGAGAGGACGGAGGAGTAATCCTCCTACCTACTCGATTTTTGTAGCTTGTAGCTACCATTTTTTTTCTAGAAACAAAAAGAAACAAGAGAGTTTGGAAAAAATATAAGGCTTATTTTTATTAGCTCTAAATTTATAAATAGCAAATTAGAAATATAAAATGATTCTATTATATTTGTTAAGGTAAAACAGCTATTATGATTAACAATATTTATAAGCTAATTTCGAAAACATTGATTACGAGGCTTTTAAGCAATTTCAAAGAATTAAGTAAACTAATTATATATGCAAAATAGAAACCATAACCAAAATAAAAAAGTGGTTATGGTCTCTATAACTAAGTTGGCTGCAATTTCAATGAAGCCGAGAGATAACATAGAAACCTTTCAAAAAATTGCTTCTGATAGAGGTGGAAAATGCATATCTGAAATATATAAGACTACTCACACAAAATTAATTTGGGAATGTAAAGAAGGACATCAATGGGAGGCTCGACCAAGTAGTATAAAACGTGGAGCTTGGTGTCCAGCCTGTAACGGAAATGTCAAACTTAGTATTAGTGAAATGCAAAGCATTGCTATTGACAGAGGTGGACAATGTTTATCAGAAAAATATATCAATTCTACAACTAAGTTAAAATGGAAATGTAAGAATGGGCATTTTTGGGATGCTATACCTGCTGCTATAAAAAAAGGACAATGGTGCAAAAAATGCTCTGATGCAGAAAATTCAAAACAGAAAAGAATATTAAGATTAGAAAAAGCAAAAGAATATGCGAAACAAAAAAACGGGATTTGTTTATCAAACTCTTATATAAGCGAAAAAGACCGTTTTGAATGGCAATGTGAAAAAGGACATAAATGGATAACTTCCTTTGGAAGTATGAAAAGTGGTAATACTTGGTGTCCACATTGTTCAAATAAAGCTAAGCTGACAATCGAGCAAATGCAAAACCTTGCTTTATTAAAAGAAGGTAAATGCTTATCGAAAAAATATGTAAACATTGACACAAAATTACTTTGGAAATGCAAAGAAGGTCATCAATGGGAAAGCATACCATACCTCATAAAGAAAGGACATTGGTGTCCTAAATGTTCATCTATCGAAAGAGCAAATAAACAAAAGTCATCAATAACTGATATACATAAATTAGCCAAGAGTAAAGGAGGCAGGTGTTTATCAGAAACTTATGTGAACTCTCAAACAAAATTACTTTGGGAGTGTAATAATGGGCATCAATGGGAAAGTCATTCAAATAATATAAAACAAGGAAAATGGTGTCCAAAATGTTCTGCTGGTCTTGGAGAAAGAATTTGTACCGTATTTTTTGAGCATTTATTTAATACTGAATTTACTAAAACTTATCCTAATTGGTTAATAAATGAAGATGGCAACCAGATGGAATTAGATGGTTTTAGTGAAAAATACAAATTGGCTTTTGAACATCAAGGAGGACAACACTATTATGTTGATGGTTTTTTTATTAAAACAGAGGAGCAATTAGCAAGAAGAAAAAGAAATGATAAAACAAAATTAGATTTATGCAAAAAGCATAATATTAAACTTATTGCAATTCCTGAAATCCCCAAGTATTTAAAAGTTGAAAATGTTAAGTCTTTTATTAAAAATGAATGTTTAAAACAGTCAATAAATTTATTAGGCAATTATGATAAAATAGAAGTTGATTTATTAAAAGCTTATACGCCTGCTGATGAACTTGAAGAACTAAAAACATTAGCAATGGACAGAGGAGGATTGTGTTTAGATAATGTTTATCTCGGCACTCAGAGTAATATGATGTGGCAATGTAAAGAAGGTCACAAGTGGCAAGCAATACCCAATAGAATTAAAGGAGGAAGTTGGTGTCCAATATGTGCCAATACAATTAAACTCACAATTGATGAAATGAGGAGTATTGCTGAAATTAATGGAGGTAAATGTCTTTCAATCGAATATGTTAACAACAGAACACCTTTACTTTGGCAGTGCAAAGAAAAACATCAATGGAAAGCTCAACCAAGTAATATTAAAGGAGGAAAGTGGTGTCCGAAATGTAGCAAAAAGAAAGTTGCTGATTCTCAAAGATGCACCATAAATGAAATGCAAGAATTAGCAGAAAAATCAAATGGAAAGTGCATTTCGAAAGAATATAAAACCACTCATACTAAACTGACTTGGGAGTGTGAAAAAGGTCATCAATGGAAAGCTACACCAAGTTTAATAAAACAAGGTAGCTGGTGTCCTGTCTGCTCAGGGAATAACAGACCTACCATTCAGGATATGAGAGAAATTGCCAGAGAAAAGAATGGTAAATGTTTATCTAAAAAATACGTCAGCACTCATAGTAAATTATTGTGGCAGTGCGAAAAAGGGCACAAATGGGAAGCTAGACCAAGTGGAATCAAACGTGGGGCTTGGTGTCCGACTTGTTCAGGAAACACAAAATTAACTATTGAGGATATGCAAATGATTGCAATTGAAAAAGGCGGTAAATGTCTATCTGAAAAATATGTAAATGTTGACACAAAGTTACTTTGGGAATGTAAAGATGGTCATCAATGGAAAACTATTCCATATTTAATAAGAACAGGTAGTTGGTGTCCAACTTGTGGAAATAAAAACAAAGGAAAAAAAGCAGCTAACACTGTATATAGCAAATAGGGCATTCAGTGATAAATTGAAAGTTCAATGCTATTTACCAACACCGCCAAATCGTTGATTTGGCCCAGCTGAGCGTAGTCTATAAATCGAAGCAGCTTGGCATTCCGATAGTTATCGGACATTACTTCGTCGTTCTATTTTTGGTAGCATTTGCTACATTAATATGTATACATTTAATACCAATTCTCAATTATAGGAAATATTGTACTGAAATAATAGGGGCTTAGAACGAAAATAGAAAAATTATCAATTTCAGATTTAATAAATAATATTTTAATATTCCTTTGCGCTTTTGCACTATCGTGCAATTAAAGAGATCCTATTGAGTATTAAACTCTTTTGTGAAACGAAGAGGAGCAAAAGTGTTTATTTTTTCATTCGGTTAATAAGAATGTTGCATAAGCTCCTATATTGTACATAAATCTAATAGATAATGAAATAGAAATTAATTGTAGTTTTAGATAACATTTAAGCTTTTCTGTCAGAAAGAATTGCGTTGAAATTGCGGTCAGTTAGTGATTTGTCAAATATTTGTTTCGTTTGCCTTTACATCAAGCATTTTATACATTGCGATAATTAGCGAAAGCTTTGATGTAAGTAATAGTATAAAAAGAGTATTGCCAAAATCTTTGGGTGGATCAGCAATGAACACTCTTAATGGAAGATTAAGGAACGCATAAAATATCCATAAAATAGAATTGTTAATATTCTTTTGCCTACAAGACCAAGCTAAAACCATAAGGGTTAAAAAGGTAACTACCTGAGAACAAATGTTATTGCCTGAATAAAATGCATAAATCCAGTTAAATACAAAAATAAGAACTACGTAAGTTATCAAATCTGATGACTTTTTTGATTTATGTATAGCTAAACTATATCCAATAGCGAGTGCCAATATTGGTAAATCTGCCATAATAACAAGTCCTAACCAAGGGAGTAAGCTAGTTCCTATATCTATCTTAAGAATGACAATAATTAAACGTATAGAGTAATATATGACCAACCCAAGCCAAAAAAAAGAAAACCATAATTTCAATCTTTTGTAATTTACTAAAACTGGCGCACCAAAAACAAAGAATGAACCGATAATACTTATAAATAAATTCCCTCCAAGAATCACATCAAAAGGCATATTATTAAACAGTGTATTCATAATTTCAATATCTTTTTGGATATATAAGATTTGATAATGATATTCGGTGATTTATTTCAAAGAATTATGAATATTTCCTTCGAACCAACTCTGTTAATCGTTCAAAAGTTGGATTGTCATTATCCCAGTCGAAATTATCATTAAGGAATTCTAAGGCATTCTCGTAAGTGTCAAAATTATTTAAAACCTGAATAGTTTCCATGTAAAGATCTTTATCCCCGGAAAACAGTTCACGAATAAAAACGAACTTATCGTTTATACCAATAGCCGAATTAATATCATTTATTGGTTTTGATTGCATCTTAGACGAAACATCTTTTTTGATGTTCTTTTTTGCGATGTTATCATTAAAATTATTCGATTGAAATCTGTCAGCTACAATTTCATGTGAATCGCCATTGTGATTTGGTTCAATAATTTCTTTTTTCTCTATTACCTGAACCGTTTCTTCTTCAATTATTTCATTTTTTGTTGGAGTTTCAATAATTATTTCCGGTTCCTCAATAACTTCGGGTATAATTTCTTTTGGTTCTTCAGGTTTGGGTTCTTTTGTAACTTGTATCTTTTGAGTAGGAGCAGGCTCGATTTTTTCTTCTGCTTGCGTCGGTTTTGTTAATAATTCTTCTTTCTGATATTCAGGGGAGTATATTGCTTGAGGATTTATGCTTAACAATAACTCATAAAGATTTCTTACTTTTGAAAGTGCTAAATCAATATCTAATGGATGAATTTGTTCAGGATTCTCAAATCGATTTGCAATTGAGTAAATATCTTGAATATCTTTTATGAGTTTCTTATGTAATTCTTTTTTATTCATAATATTGATATATTTATTATATAGTGTCAGTAAGAAAACTGCCTTTTTTTAAGTCTTTGATAAGAAAGCGTCAAAGATATTCCGATAGCTATCGGAATCGAGGTGTTGGAAACCAAGGAGTTTACTCTTGTAAGTGACTGTTTTCAACACGAGAGTAACGCAGCATTTGGCGTTTTCTTGCAAAGACTATGTAAAAATAACGATAATAATTCAAAATTATTGAGATGTTTTTTGAGGGAACGAATAAAAAAAGTAAAAATAGGGGATGGGTTGAGGTTATTTGCGGTTCAATGTTTTCGGGAAAAACCGAAGAATTGATTCGTAGATTAAAAAGAGCCGAATACGCTAAATTAAAAGTTGAAATTTTTAAGCCAATAATAGATGTAAGATATTCGGAAGAAGATGTTGTTTCTCACAACTCAACAACAATTCGTTCAACACCAGTAGAATCATCAGGTAATATATTGTTGTTAGCAGGTAATGTCGATGTTATAGGAATTGACGAAGCGCAATTTTTTGATAAAAACCTTATTGATGTTTGTAATACATTAGCTAATTCGGGTATCAGGGTAATTGTTGCGGGATTAGATATGGATTATCTTGGAAAACCTTTTGGCCCCATTCCTGCATTAATGGCTGAAGCTGAGTATATAACAAAGGTTCATGCAATTTGCATGCATTGTGGAAATTTAGCTCAATATTCGCATCGTATTACAGAAAGTGATAAATTAGTATTTTTAGGCGAAACAAATGAATATGAGCCTCTATGTAGAGTTTGCTATAATAAAGTAATGGATGTAAAATAATTTATGATTTACACTACTGCAAAAATATCAGGGATTATTAATGCTAAATTTATTGGCAAAGAGGAGAATACAATAAAATATTTACTGATTGATAGTAGAAGTATAATATCAACAGAAAATACCTTATTTTTTGCTATTCGAGGTGATAGGCATGATGGACATGATTTTATTTCGGATCTTTATATTAAGGGAATTCGAAATTTTGTAGTTGAATTTTTGCCGGAAAATCATTTTAGCTTTCCAAAGGCTAATTTCTTAATTGTTAAAAATTCTTTGGAAGCATTACAGCTTTTGGTTTCGAATCATCGTAAAGCATTTAATTATCCTGTGGTTGGAATAACAGGAAGTAATGGAAAAACAATTGTTAAGGAATGGCTTTTTCATATACTTCAAGGTAAAAAGCAGCTTGTACGTAATCCTAAAAGTTATAATTCACAAGTTGGTGTGCCATTGTCGGTTTGGTTAATGAGCGAAGTTTATGATTTTGCCGTTTTTGAAGCTGGAATATCTCTTCCGGGCGAAATGGAAAAGCTTGAAAAAATTATTCAGCCTGGTATTGGACTAATAACAAATATTGGAGAATCACATCAGGAAAATTTTACCGATTATAAACAAAAAGCAATTGAGAAATTAAAGTTATTCATAAATTCTGATGTAATTGTTTATTCAAAAGATCATGAAATAATAGATGAACTTATTCAAAAGGATGAGATTCTGTCAAAGAAAAAAATATTTACATGGTCAGAAAAAAGGGATGCTGATCTAAAAATTAGTACAAAACAAATTGAAAATAGCGATACTCAAATTGATTTTAAATACAAAAATCACCAAGAGAGTATTATAATTCCTTTTTCAGATAAAGCCTCAATTGAAGATGCAATTCATGTTTTAGCCTTATTATGTGCTTTGGATTTTAATCCTATCGACTTTAAAAGTAAATTTGAGACATTGCCACCAGTTGCAATGCGCATGGAATTAAAAAAAGGGATAAATAATTGTACAATAATAAATGATAGTTATAATTCTGATTTAAATTCCTTAGCAATAGCTTTAAATTATCTTGATCAGCAAAATCAGCATCAGAAAAAAACATTGATTTTATCCGATATCTTACAAAGCGGGAAAGAGCTTAAAGATTTATACAAAGAAGTTTCTTCCTTAATTAGTAAATTTAAAGTTAATCAATTGGTTGGAATTGGAGAATCAATATCTTCACAGTCCGATCAATTTAAGCTTGAAAAGATTTTTTATAAATCAACGGATGATTTTTTAAAGGATTTTGCAAAAAGTAATTATAGTGAGCAAGCTATATTGTTGAAAGGCTCACGAGACTTTCATTTCGAGAAAATATCATCAGTTTTAGAAGATAAAGCCCACAGAACAATACTTGAAATTAATTTAAACGCATTAGTTCATAATTTAAACTTCTTTAAATCAAAGCTAAAACCCAAAACCAAAATAATGGTTATGGTAAAAGCAGTATCGTATGGAAGTGGTACATTCGAAATAGCCAATATATTGCAATACCAAGGTGTCGATTATTTAGGGGTTGCTTTCGCCGACGAAGGAGTTGAATTGCGTGAAGCTGGAATAAAAACTCCAATTATAGTAATGAATCCCGAATATCATAGCTTCGAACAAATGTTGAAATATCAATTGGAACCAGAAATTTATAGTTTTAATATTCTTCATCAATTTAATAGAGCTATAAAAAATGCAAAACTAGAGAATTATCCGGTTCACATAAAGTTGGATACCGGAATGAATCGCTTGGGATTTACACAGAATGAGATTTCAAACCTAATCGATGATCTTAAGAAATTTAATAATTTGAAAGTATCATCAATATTTTCACATTTAGCTGCCAGCGAAGATAATAACCATGATAAATTTACACAGAAGCAAATTGCTTTATTTGATGATTTAAGTGAACAAATAATCAAAAACTTAAAATATAGCATAACAAGACATATCTCAAACTCTGCGGGTATTGAGAGGTTTCCTAATGCTCAATTTGATATGGTTCGTTTAGGAATAGGCTTATATGGTATTTCTACAATAAATCAAGAACAGTTAGCCACTGTAAGTACATTGAAAAGTACAGTGATTCAAATAAAACAAGTGCCAGCAGATGAATCAATAGGTTATAGTAGAAAAGCTAAAGCTGAAAAGGACATAACTATTGCTGTAATACCTGTTGGTTATGCCGATGGTTTAAACCGAAAATTAAGTAACGGGAATGGGAAATTGTATATCAATGGATTTTTAGTTCCCATTATTGGGAATATTTGTATGGATATGTGTATGGTTGATATTACCAATTGTAACGTTCATGAAGGTGATGAAGTAATCGTTTTCGGAAAGGAACAGTCAGTTAGTGATTTAGCTAATTTATTAGGCACAATACCATACGAAATATTTACAAGTGTTTCTTCACGTGTTAAACGTGTTTACTTTCAAGAGTAGGTGAAGTTATGCTTAGCACTTTTGAAGTGCTTAGCATAGTTTAGTTACATCTTCTTAATTTATTCATAAAAAAGTATAATTTTATTACATGCAATTTTGATAAAAATAATTTTTTTACTCAGAGTTTTGCTGCAATTGATGAAAAGAAATTAAAAATGATTTGGTGAAATATAGATGCTTAGCACTTCAAAAGAGCTTAGCATCTATGTTACAATATTTCAAGATTGCTTAACACCTTACTTATTTTCAAGAGTTACTTATCCACAATTCTGCTTTTAACTGATTATTTAGAATGCATTTATGTTGAAAACTGAACAATTTGTTGTTTAGTAAGGTTTTATAGACGTGTTTGGAATGTTGGCTTAATTAGAGATTTAACTAAAATAGTTGTTAATTAGGGGTTTCGATTGATTTTAGCTTTGATTCGGATTAAATTTTGTCTTAATTTGCCGCTCAATAAAATTTCTGAGAATTACCATAATGTTAGTAAAATCAAAATATATAAAGATATTATTAAGTTTATTTGTAATTATAGCCATTGTAGCTGTATCAGCAGGTGTTCGATTAGATTTATTTGGTGCTGCTAAAGCTAAAGAGGAATTTGTATCTCAATCGGCTAAAAATGAAATAGATAAAATATTTTATCAGGAAAAAGCTCAAAAGATTGATTCGATAATGCAAATAAGAGCTAAAAAGAATTATTTCAACGGAAATGTTCTTGTGGCTTATAAAGGAAATTGTATTTATAACGAATCATTTGGATATGCTGATATGTTGCGCCGAAGTAAGCTAAAAAAAGATGATATTTTTCAATTGGCATCAGTAAGCAAGCAATTTACAGCTATGGCTATTATGATGCTGAAAGAGCAGAATAAATTGGCTTATGACGACACTGTAACGAAATATATACCTGAGTTCCCTTATCCGAGAATTACCCTTAGAATGCTTTTAAATCACACATCTGGCTTACCAAACTATATGTGGCTAGTTGAACATCATTGGAAAGGGAAAAAAGCTCCATACAATACCGATGTTGTTAAAATGATGAATGAACATAAGCTTGCATTGTATTTTACACCGGGTCGTCGTTGGGATTATTCAAATACAGGCTATATTATTTTAGCTTCAATAGTTGAGCGAGTTACAAAAGTCGAGTTTGCCGACTTTATGAAAAATAACGTTTTTGAGCCTTTGCAAATGAATAATTCATTTGTATATAGTCGCTCCTTAAGTAATGCAAAAAAAGATCGATTAAGAGGATATTATTATCGTTCGAAAAGATATCGAATGATACCGGAAACTGTAAACGATGGTGCTGTTGGAGACAAAGGTGTTTATTCAACTACCGAAGATCTTTTTAAATGGGATCAAGCTCTTTATAATAACACATTGGTATCTTACGAAACGTTAGGGGAAGCAATTTCAACATTTAAACTCAGGAATAAATATGAAATTCCTTATGGTTTTGGATTTAGAATAAAGACAAGAAATCATAAGAAAGTTGCATATCATCATGGTAAATGGAATGGGTTTAGAACGAGTATTTTACGTTATGTTGAAGATACAAATACAGTAATTGTATTAAATCACACTTCAACTTCATTAAATAATACTATAATAAGAGATATTCAACAAATACTTGATGATTCTTCTTATGTTGATTTAACACAAAAAGTTGTTGCATCTATTTTGGACGATGGTCTTGAAAGTGCTGTGGATTTCTATTTTCAGCATTCATATCAAAAAAATCCAAAATTAGATACTTTAAGAATCTCCGAAGCTGGTCATATGCTTTATGAAATGGATAAACCTGTAACTGCGAATAAACTATTGTTATTTAGAGATATGTATGTGAAAGGAGAATTGGATACAAATTTTATGAACGATAGAAACTTTCTAAAAGCTTTATCAATAAACTGATAAATACACGATAGGTAAACTATACTTGAAAGTATCTAAAATTTTTTTGTCATTCCAGATATTTTATTTTAAAACTTAAATCCGCAAAGCGTGGCACGAATTTGTTAATAATCAACAAGTTGATTATAATTTCATGTCATCTATTATAGTTAACCGTCGCACAGCTAATTATTTAGTATTTAAACGAATGAAAATTTACTTGTGGATATTAGCTTATACTTTTATTTATCCTAATTCACTTATTCTTTCTAAACCTTTCAAATCCTGAATCTTAATTTTTCTGCCGTCAAGTGCAATTATTTTTTCGCTGGCAAAAGTAGATAGAGTTCTAATAGCATTTGAGGTAGTCATGTTAGAAAGGTTAGCTATATCTTCACGTGAAAGATATACTTTAATCGTTGAGTCATCTTCTTCAAGTCCGTAAGTTTCTTTTAAAAAGACAAGAGATTCAGCTAATCTACCACGAATATGTTTTTGAGTAAGAGTTACAGTTCTGTTATTTGATAACCCAAGTTCAAAAGCTAAAGATCGAATTATACTAAAAGCTAAATCAGAATTCGTTTTAAGGATTTTAAATAATGCTTCTTTTTCAATTGTACAAATAACACAATCTTCAATAGCTTCGGCAGAAGCAAGGTAATTTTGTTCAGCAAAAATAGCTCTATAACCAATGAACCCAACTGGTTTTGCCATACGAACAATTTGTTCCCGGCCACCAACTCCTTCTTTAAATATCTTTACTTTACCTTTCGAAAGACAGATTAAACCACTAGGTTTATCTCCTTCCTTATAGATGATATCGTTTTTTTTGTATTGAGTACATGTGCTGTTTCTTTTTAATTGTTCTTTTTCATCAGTGTTAAGAACACTAAAAACAGACATTTGGTTATCTATGATATTATGCCATTCAACGTTCATGGATTATTTTTTTATAAAAATATGTTAAAAAACATACAAATGTATAATTTTCACACAAAACTATAAAATATTTTCTTGAAAATCGGTAATAATTATTAATATCTGATTACGTTCCGATATAAAGTTTTAAACATTAAACTTTTGAGTAAAAAACTAAATAATACAGAAAATCAAAACTTAATGTCCATAAAAAAATCTTCTTACTATGTTTTAATTTTTTTTTTAATCTCAGATAACATTTAGTAAGTTGAAATAATAAATTTGTCTCATTTTCTGAATTAAACACTAATTATATTTTGCTACAAGTGGCATTCTTCTGCCAGCACCAAATGCTTTCGATGAAATTCTTAATATTGGAGGTGACTGATATCTTTTATATTCATTATTATTTACAAGCTTGATTATTCTCTCAATGAGTTTTTTATCAATGCCTTCTTCTGCAATTTCATTAATCGATTTTTGTAATTCGATATATTCAAAAAGAATTTTATCCAATATATCATAATCAGGTAAAGAATCAGAATCTTTTTGATCAGGGCGAAGTTCTGCCGACGGAGGTTTAACAATTGTATTCTCAGGAATTACCTCAGAATCTTTATTTATATATCGAGCCAATTTATATACATCGGCTTTGTATACATCACCTAAAACCGAGAGACCACCGGCCATATCACCATAAAGAGTTCCATAACCCACTGCAGCTTCACTTTTATTCGAGGTGTTTAGTAAAATATGTCCAAATTTATTCGACAATGCCATTAGTATTGTACCCCTAGCTCGGGCTTGAATGTTTTCTTCGGTTATATCTTCTTGTAATCCAGTAAATATACTCTTAAGCGATTTGTCGAAACTGTCAACTACATCTTGAATTTTAATTATATCATACTTTATACCCAGATTTTTTGCCAAGGCTTCAGCATCACTAATGGAGTGATCCGATGAATATTTTGATGGTAAAAGCAATACTCTGATATTATCAGCTCCCAAAGCGCGTTCTGCTATAGCAAGTGATACCGCTGAATCAATTCCTCCTGAAAGCCCAAGGGTTGCTTTGGAAAAATTCATTTTCTTAAAATAATCTTGAATTCCTAAAACCAGTGCATCATGAATTTTTGCAATAACATTTGGATCTTCATCGATGTTCTTTTGTATTTTATTCTCAGAAATATCATCAAGATTATAAATTTTATAATCTTCGGCAAAAAGCTTTAATTCATCTGCAATAGTACCATCAGGATTAACAACCAGAGATCCTCCGTCGAAAATCAATTCTGTTTGAGCTCCTGCCTGATTGACAACAAACAAAGGAAGTTTATATTGTTTTACATTACGAATAAATACATTTTTACGACCCCATATTTTTGTATAAGAAAATGGAGATGCAGAAATATTGATGATACAATCTGGCTTATGCTCCATAAGTTTTTCCATTGGAGTAACATTATAGAGCTGATTTTTAGCGAAAGTGTTATCTGTTGGTTGGATATCCCACAAATCTTCACAAACAGTAATCGCTATTTTTTTTCCTTTGTATTCTACAACATTAAATTTGTTGTTTGGCTCAAAATACCTGTATTCATCAAAAATATCATAAGTTGGTAGTAAGGTTTTATGTTGTACAAATTTTATTTCTCCTTCAGTAATAAAAATTGCCGAATTGTACAGCCTCTTACCTTTTTCGTGCGTATTCAAAGTTGGCGAACCTATAATAACAGCAATGTCGGTGCAGTTTTGGGCAATATCTTCTACCGCAATTTCACATTGCTCAATAAATGATTTATTTTCTAGTAAATCCTGAGGTGGGTAACCGCACACAGAAAGTTCCGAAAAAACAATTAAATCAACTTGATCATTTTTTGCTTTCTTTATTTGATCAATGATTTTTGAGGTATTTTTTTCAAAATTCCCTATATGATAATTAAGTTGAGCAAGAGCAATTTTCATAGAAATGAAAAGTTTAAGTGTTAGTAGTTTAAAAAAGTATTCCTATACGTATAGCTAGATTACTTAAGGTTGCTTTGTTGTCAGTGTCAGGAGTTATATCTATAAATCCGTTAGTATAAGTTAATCCCAAAACAATAGCACTATTTCCTCCAATAGAATATTCAATTCCGGCACCAATATAATATCCTAAATTGAAAAGCCTTACTTCTTCCGAAATGTTTTTGTTTTCTAATTCGTAATCATCTACATCTCCCGTAGCCTTAATATTGATTCCACCATTTAATCCTAAATGAGTATAAAAAGTTAAATAGCCTATTTCATTCGTTTTTAATTTTAAACCTAAAGGTACAGAGATATATTGTAAATTATAATTTAATGTGCTACCTGCAGGAATAGTGTCATTAGGGCCATTCGTTTCTATTGGTTTTTCATTAAGATATTGTAATTTACCTCCGGTATTGTCAATTGAAATACCAGTCATTATAGCATAGTTATCAGAAAAAAACTTGTCGACATTTAAACCAATATTAACTCCCAAATCTGATCCGTCGCTATTAATGTCTTTTAAATCCGGAGTCATCCAGGAAAATTTTGGATCTACAAAAACAGTAAAACGAGAACTTTGTGCAAATGCTTTTACACTCACAAGAGCTATAATTGCAATAAATAAATACTTTTTCATACTTTTAGACTTTATTTTGGTTAATACAAAAATATACAAAAATTGAATCAATTTAATTGATTTACACTGATTGTATTCAAAAATCAGACCTTTTTAAAAAATTAGATATTTTATCATTAAACAAATTAGAAATGATTAAAAAAAGTATAATATTTTTTATAATAGTTATTTCGATATTAACTTCTTGCAAAAGAGAAAATAAATTCGATATCGATACTTCAAATATAGAGCTTGATGTTAAGATAAATAGACTTGATAAGGATTTATTTGAGTTAGATCCCGGAAATATTGACAATGAAGTAATAGCTATAATTGAGAAATACGGTGATTTTTTTGAATTATATAATGCAAGAGTAATTAGTTTAGGAAATCCTCACAGTGCCGATTATCCAAATGTTTTAACAGGATTTATTACCGATTATACAATGAATAAAGTATATGAAAAGGTAATGGAAGTTTTTCCTGATATGAATATTATTGAAGATGAAATTACAAAAGCGTTTAAAAGATATAAATATTTTTTCCCGGAGAAGGAAATTCCGGCTGTATATACATTTATAGGAGGATTTAATCAATCAATTGTTGTTGCAGATAGCATTTTAGGGATAGGTATTGATAAGTACTTGGGTAAAGACTGTGAGTTTTACGATCGTTTAAAAATTGATAAATATTTACGAACGAATATGAATCCTCAAAATATACCTACAGATGCTGTTAAGGCCTGGGCTTTAACCGAATTTGTTTATAATGATTCCATAGATAATCTTGTAAATAATATGGTTTATCAAGGTAAAATACAATACTTTTTAGATGCAATGTTTCCTCAAACGCCGGATTCATTGAAAATAGGTTTCACTGCAAATCAATTGCGATGGTGTATTACTAATGAACACCAAATGTGGAATTACCTAATAGAAGAAAAATTATTATTTTCTACAGATTATATGACAATCAATAAGCATATTAATCCGGCTCCTTTTACTTCAGGATATCCAAATAATTCTCCGGGAAGAGCTTCCATCTGGTTGGGACACGAAATTGTAAAAGCTTATATGAAAAGGAATCCTGATATTACTATTAATGACTTGATGCTTGATGATAACTACCAAAATATTTTATCTGAATCGCGATATGAGCCATAAATCAAGCTTACAAATTTAGGATTGGTGATAAAGGCTTCGAACAACCTAGATATTCATTAATATTAATAATTGAACCACAAAGGATGCTGAAGTACCCACAAAGGCACAAAGAATTATAATCAGTATTTATAGCTTAATTATGTGCAAAAAAAAAAGAACCACAGGTTCCTTCTTTTTGGGTAATAATTAGAGTGTTTTTGTTTTTTAATTATTTAAACGTGGGTTGCGTTTAATTTGATATTGGAAAAGTAATACTAATTTGTTTGATATTTTTTCAATATCGACAAACGACAACTTTTAACCCTCAAAAGACAGATTGCTCAGAAAATTGATTTTATTAGAAAGTTTAAAACATAATTTTTTAAGCTATACCACAAAGGATCACAAAGTACACACGAAGTCGCACAAAAAATGAAAAATAGTATTTCATTGTTAATTAGTTGATTAATAATACATATTAATATACTATTGGAAATAATAAAAAAGTAGATAGACAATTTCTTAGGTGTGTTGGCAAGGAGAAACGCCCGGCAGAGGGATCGTTTATCCTAGCATTTTTTGTTTCTTTTTGGAGCAATGCCAAAAAGAAAAAGAAATACAATTAGCCTGATTTGATTTTTGAGCTCTGTCGAAGCACCCATAAAGTCACAAAGAATTATAATCAGTATTTATTGGTAAAGTATGGGCAAAAAAAAAGAACCACGGGTTCCTTCTTTTTGGGTAATAATTAGAGTGTTTTTGTTTTTTTGATTTTTTAAACGTGGGTTGCGTTTAATTTGATATTGGAAAAGTACTACTAATTTGTTTGATATTTTTTCAATATCGACAAACGGCAACTTCTGACCCTCTAAAAGCAAATTACTCAGGAAATTGTTTTTTATAAGGATGTTCAGAAAATGATTTTTTAAACTATACCACAAAGGAACACGAAGTACACACAAAGTTGCACAAAGAATAAAACCTAGTATTTATTGCTTAGTTATGGGCAAAAAAAAAAAGAACCACAGGTTCCTTCTTTTTAGGTAATAATTAGAGTGTTTTTGTTTTTTAATTTTTTAAACGTGGGTTGCGTTTAATTTGATATCGGAAAGATATCATTAGTTTGTTTACTATTTTCACAATATCGACAAACGGCAACTATTGACCCTCTAAAAGCAAATTACTCAGGAAAATGTTTTTTATAAGGATGTTCAGAAAATGATTTTTTAAACTATACCACAAAGGAACACGAAGTACACACAAAGTTGCACAAAGAATAAAAACTAGTATTTATTGCTTAGTTATGTGCAAAAAAAAGAACCACGGGTTCCTTCTTTTTGGGTAATAATTAGAGTGTTTTTGTTATGTAATTTTTAAACGTGGGTCATATTTAATTTGATATCTGAAAGATATCATTATTTTGTTTACTATTTTCATAATATAGACAAACTACAACTTTTAACCCTCAAAAGACGGATTGCTCAGAAAATTGATTTTATAAGAATGTTTAAAACATAGCTTTTTAAGCTATACCACAAAGTATCTCGAAGTAGACATAAAGGCACAAAGAATTATAATTAGTATTTATTGGTAAAGTATGGGCAAAAAAAAAAGAACCGCTGGTTCCTTCTTTTTGGGTAATAATTAGAGTGTTTTTGTTTTTTAATTTTTTAAACGTGGGTTGCGTTTAATTTGATATCGGAAAAGAAATATTAATTTGTTTATTATTTTTTCAATATCGACAAACGACAACTATTGACCCTCTAAAAGCAAATTACTCAGGAAAATGTTTTTTTATGAGGATGTTTAGAAAATGATTTTTTAAGCTATACCACAAAGGAATACAAAGTACACACAAAGTCGCACAAAGAATAAAAACTAGTATTTATTGCTTAGTTATGTGCAAAAAAAAAAGGACCACGGGTTCCTTCTTTTTGGGTAATAATTAGAGTGTTTTTGTTTTTTAATTTTTTAAACGTGGGTTGCGTTTAATTTGATATTGGAAAAGTAATACTAATTTGTTTAATATTTTTTCAATATCGACAAACTGCAACTTCTAGCCCTCAAAAGACAGATTGCTCAGAAAATTGATTTTATAAGGATGTTCAAAACATAATTTTTAAGCTATACCACAAAGAATCGCGAAGTACACACAAAGTCGCACAAAGAATAAGAATTTGTATTGTGAATTAAATAATTATAAGCAGAATAAATGCCTTTAATATAAAAAAGCACTTAGATTATTTCTTAGGTG
>WTBR01000184.1 GCA_013138975.1 Bacteroidales bacterium | reverse complement strand
GTCTCAATTTTTGTTTTGCTTCATTAAGATGCTCAGCATATTGATTCAACGATTCGTATTTCAAGTTGTTGTCAACTTGTTTTAGATCTTTTAACTTGATCTTTAAATCAGTAATTCTTTTCATTTTAATCATAAGATTGGGGGTTTTAGGTCAAATTAGAGTATTAAAATATTTATTACATGTAAGCGTTTTTTTTAGTTTTTATATAGTTTTTTATATGTGTGCATTATATTATTATAAATTAGCACTTTGCTTCAAATCGAACATGCACGTACTTGATATTATTTGGCGCAAAAGTAAAAATTTTTTTTTAGATTCCAAATTTGATGTTTAGAAAATCAAGACGTATTAAGTGTCTTGAAAATACATAATTCACAAATAGTTAGATAATTTTGTTTAGCTAATATTGTGTATTATATGGGCTTGGGAGTGAGCTTTTTGTGGTAAAAAAAGTATTGTACACCCTTATTTTATTAATAAAATATTGAAAAGTTTTATCCTTCGACAGGCTTCAGAAAAACTTTTACATGATCAAGGGTGTAATGAAAAAACGAAGGACTTTACGCCCTTCGTTTTATGAGTAACAGTTGTAATATTTGAAAGTAATGCTTACGTTTTCAGAGGTATAGGCTTGTGATTCCTGCCTATGCCGTATATTTTTTTACAATTTCTATATCTGCTCCGGTTGCAATATTATATACATTTACCATCCAAGTATTGTCTTGATATTTAAAGTAAAATTGATCTCCTTCATAGACATGAATTTCTGTATTGTCATATGATCCGTTTATTTCTTTGCTTATACCGTCTATTCCTTTAAATTTCAATAAACTTTGATCTGCATGTCTTGAATTTGCTGTAATTAAAACATTATCATCAAAAATTGAGTTAGGTTTAATATATGATATTTCCATTTTTACCGGAGCTAAAAGATAGCTGCTTATATTTTTATTTGTAATTGAAGTACTTGTAGTTACAGCCTTTTTTTCTAAAATAGAACTTAGCCTATCAAATTTAAATAATTGATTTATTTTAATTATATTATTGTTATTTCTTCTTCCAATATTAAAGAATAAAATACCTGTTGCAAGAATAATTGCCACATTTATATATTTAAATATAGAATAAGATTCTTTAATTAAGTAAGGGTTAATTTCTGTAAGAGCTTCGCTATACTTAGTAATTAATTCAGCCTTTTTACCTGATTCATTTCTAGTTGGCATGAATGCGAAATTAGAATCTCCTACTGCTAATAATTGAATATTATCAATGGATTTAAGTCTCAACTTTTGTTTTGCTTCATTAAGATGCTCTGCATATTGATTCAATGATTCGTATTTCAAGTTGTTGTCAACTTGCTTTAAATCTTTTAATTTATTCTTTCAATCAGTAATTCTTTTCATTTTTTTCATAATAGTTGGAGTTTGGGTTAATTGGAGTGTTAAAATATTCATTAAACGTTGGTTTTTTTTATATGAACTAATGTTTTTTCAATAAATATTTCGGTGCAAATGTCTCATTTCTAAATTCAATATGAAAGTCAAATCTATATCCGTCTTGTGGCAATTTATATTCGCATGGAGATTTGGAATATTTATCTTCCGATCAATATTAAGGGGTGTTGCAAATTGTTGTCAAACTGAGCTTGTCAAAGTGGCTTTTTTTAGCATGTATATTTCGGTATCCCAATGTATATAGGGAATAGAATAATATGCTTATTTTCATTCCTAGAAAATTTTCGCTTTGCTCGGCATGTCAACTTTTAAAATAGCAGACTATTTAATTACTATATTTTTTAAAGACTGTTTATATTAATTTTTCCTTTTTTTATAATTGTTAGTTTATATCAGCTAAACAATAATCGTTCCTTTTGATCTTTTGAATTCTTCGTATAATATGTTTTCGTCCATGAATCATCGTTACATAAGTATGCACTTTTTTCAATTTCCTCGTCAGACAACTTATTTAACACATTACGCGATTTAAAATGATTGAATAATCGCATAAATTCTCCAAGAAAAATATCTGCTACTCTTGTGTTTCCACGAATAATTACCATGTTTTCATCATTTTTAGTGGTAGAAGCATCGCTAAAATTTGCTGAACCAGTAATTATAATGGGATCATCAGACAGGGGATCTATTAACATATATTTTGTATGTAAATAGTTAACATGATCGTTTAGTCCTGTTAAGGTTTCTATAAATTGGTGATATTTCTTTTCTCCTTTTCTTGTTTTAAGAGTCTCGCCCCATGCAATTTGATTTTGTGGGCATTTAGCCATTTGGGGATATTTAGGTTTGATAAGCCCCGAAATTCCTTCAAGAAGCAAATACCGTAAATATGGTTCTTCTGTATCTTTTGTTACTTTAACTTTTTCAAATATTTCATCGGCAACAGAAAAAGCAGCTGTGAAGAATACGGAATTTTTTGCTTTTGCAAGTCTGTCAGCATACCAATTAAGCATAGCATTTGTTAACCTTGGACTAAATATCGGGGTTATTGAATTTGGTGGAGGCGCATCTACTAAATCAGCTTGTTGGTTTACAGTCCAGTTTGCAATTCCGGCATCGGGAGAATCACTTTTATTCGATTTCCTTTTCGGATCGGTAGATAGTTTTTGCCAATATTCGTAATATTTTTGAGCTACCTCTTCATTGCGGATAATATGCCCCACATTCGATTGTCCAAATATTCCTCCATCGGTGTAATTTGTCGAGCCGGTCCATACCTGAACTGGTTTGCCATCTTTTAATAAAATAATAAATTTGTTATGAGATATCTGTGTGTCTGTTCTTTCAATCATCATACTCTCAAACGCATCCTTAAATTCAGGATTCTTTAGCCCTATTTGACTAACAGCTGTGTCAGCAGCTTTACAAACAGAATCTTTTGATACTTCAACAACAACATTTTTACTTTTATAGATATCAGGTTTTTTAGAATCGTCTTTATAAACTACCGATACATTTGTATCATAATCTCTTTTTAATAAAGATGATTTCTGTCGTTTTGCATGATGAATAATCTTAACATCAACTCCACGTTCAAGTGCTTCAGCAAAAGATTGAATAACAGGAATGTATGTAAATTCGTATACGGCAGCTCGGATTGTGTAGCTCGAATCTTTTGCTTGGTTAATAAAACCTTTCATTGCTTCTTCTAATCCTCTCGAAAGCCATTTAAATGCTTCCCTGTTTGGCACATCTTTGGGTTTAATAAAGTCGCGTAAAAATGTTCTTCCATAATTTTCAACTTCATACCACCTTCGATAGTTGCCAAATTTGCGGCTATAGGCTTGACTACCGGCAACTCCCCTGTTAAAGAATATTGCATGTGTATTATCCTCGGGATCTTCAGTTTTAATGTTAATTTCTAAAGCTTCTCCAGGTTTTAATTCATCCTTGTTTCCGTATATTGGAACAATCTTATATGTGTAACTTGTATTTGGATCTACTACATAATCGCTCCACATGAATGCTTGAATTGGAGCTCCTTCTTTATTCAATTGCTTGTTATCGGAAGTAGATTTCTCAAATCCACGCCCTCCACTCAATTGTCTGTATTCTTTGTCTCTATCTTTTTTCTTAAAAATATTAAACCCCAGAAGATTTGTTATTGCTTCTTCTTCAGCGTTTAAGCCGAGTAAAACAACTTCGGTTCCAGCAATTGCATGTACAGAAATATATTTGTTATTTGCTCGTTTTCTCATGTTAGTTATATATTAAAAGTAAAAAGATTCATAGTAAAGCTTAATTAGGAATAATAAGATTTTGCTACACTTATTCTACTATATACTAACACAGTCATTTTATAAATAAGAAATTGCATAATACGTACTTAATATTAATGTAAATTAATACTTCTTTTCAAATCAACATGTACGTTCTTAAGGTAGGAGGCGTGAAAATAAAACTATTTTATTAGATTACAAAAAAAATGTTTTACAATATATTAGGAGGTTTTTGTCTTTACAAAAAAGTATAGACTGTAAAGAATTATGAATGAGATGTTTATTTAACATAGCTGTAAATTAGACAGAAAGCAGGGTGTAAGTTTTTGAAGAGTAAAATACTTTGTGTTTTTTGTTAGCTATGAAAGTTAGAATGAAATGTTGGAAAGTTTTTTAAGATTCCGCATCAAGTGCGGAATGACAAGCTTTTTTTGGATTTAGATTAACTGTGTTGGGCATGCGTAACTCAGAACTCTTACATGATCGAAGGGTGTAATAAAAAAACGAAGGACTTTACGCCCTTCGTTTTATGAGTAACAGTTGTATTTTGTAAAAGTAATATTTATGTTTCCAGAGGTATAGGCTTGAGATTCCTACCTATGCAGTATTTTTTTTTATAATTTCAATATCTGCACCAATCGCAATATTATAAACATCTACCATCCAGGTATTGCTAGGGCAATATTGTCC
>WTBR01000150.1 GCA_013138975.1 Bacteroidales bacterium | reverse complement strand
AAAGAGGGGATTATCAATTAAATCGAGATCGTTGTCTCATTGGTATTAAAAACCTTATTCCTCTTTTTGTTCTTTCCTTAATTTGTACTAAAATATAATAATTTGCTAACTTAGGTTGGTATTACTTAATATTTTAATGAATGAAAATTTACTTACGGATATCAGGTCTTATAAAAAGATAAGATTTATTTGTAGATTTCCTTATTTTGGCTACAGATAATTTTAAATACAACATTAAAATGAACGTACATTATAATTTTATTCTCATATTTGCTTTAAAATATTGAGCCTTGGAATTAGAGATAATATATAAAGATGAATACCTCGTCGCCATTAATAAACCGCATGGTTTATTGGTGCATCGTTCAGAGTATGCAGGAGTAGCAGATTTTTATGCAATCCAGGAGTTGAAAAAACAATTGGGTCAAAAAGTACATCCATGCCATCGGATTGATCGAAAAACGGGAGGAATTCTGCTTTTTGCATTAACAAAAGAAGTAAACAGTTTAATGCAACAGCAGTTTGCAGGTAATTTAGTGAAGAAAAAATACCTGGCAATAGTTCGGGGTTATACCGATGATTCAGGAATAATTGATTATCCTCTTACTAATGAGAAAGGGAAAATACAAGATTCATTAACCAATTACAAAACCTTAGGGAAAGTTGAGTTAGATATTCCCTTCGGTAAATTTAAAACATCTCGATATTCTTTGGTTGAGGTGTATCCTCAATCTGGAAGAATGCATCAAATTCGCAAACATTTAGCGCACATATTTCATCCCATAATTGGTGATCGCCCACATGGTTGTAATAAGCAAAACAAATTTTTTAAAGAACAGTGGGGGATGGATACCATGATGTTACATGCTTCCGAAATTAGCTTTAAGCATCCAATAAATCAGGAGGACATTACATTTAAAGCAGATATTCAATCTGAATATAAAAGAATGATGGATTTTATGGGTTTTATTTGGCAATAAAATAAGATTTAAAAATAAAAAAGCTCCCGTTAAGGGAGCTTTTTGTTTATTTTAAAATGGTCTCACTTCGATTCGGACCAACTGAAATAACTTTTATTGGGACTTTAACCTCGTTTTCAATATATTTTAAATAATCTTTAAGTTCTATTGGTAATTCTTCGTACGAATTAATTTTTGAAATATCTTCTTTCCAACCCTTAAATTCTTTTAATACTGGTTCCAGAGGCTCATTTATTTCAAAAGGCATATAATTTATTTCTTCGCCTTTTAGTTTGTAATGAGTACATACTTTTATAGTTTCAAAACCTGTTAAAACATCAGCTTTTGTAATGGTTAACTCAGTAACACCATTAAGCATAACAGCGTATTTTAGAGCAGGCAAATCCAGCCAACCACAACGTCTTGGTCTTCCTGTGGTAGCACCAACTTCATGTCCTTGTTTTCGCAAAGTTTCACCTTCTTCATTTTCCAATTCAGTAGGAAAAGGACCACTACCAACACGAGTACAATAAGCTTTGAATATACCAATAATATTACCAATTTTATTTGGTGCAACTCCTAATCCGGTGCATGCTCCTGCACAAGTAGTATTTGAGGATGTAACAAAAGGATACGAACCAAAATCAATATCAAGTAAAGTTCCTTGAGCACCTTCAGCTAAAATTAATTTACCTTCTTCAAGATATTTATTAATTACATGTTCGCTTTCGATAAGCTTAAATTTCTTTAATAATTCAATTCCTTTAAACCAGTTTTCTTCATACTCAGTAAGATCAAAATCAAAATTGTACTGTTTTAGAAGATCTTTATGTTTATTGGTTAAGAAATCATATTTTTCTTTAAATCCAGGATTTATAATATCACCAACACGTAAGCCATTTCGACCTGTTTTATCCATATACGTTGGTCCTATACCTTTTAATGTAGAACCTATTTTCGTTTTACCTTTTGCTGCTTCCGATGCTGCATCAAGAATTCGGTGCGATGGTAATATTAGATGTGTTCGTTTTGAAATAAAAAGGTTTTTAGTCAAATCGACTTTTAGCTCTAACAGCTCATCAATTTCCTGCATAAATATTACCGGATCAATAACAACTCCATTACCAATAATATTGATTGAATCAGGTCGGAAAACTCCTGAAGGGATAGTATGTAAAACGTGCTTAATATTATTAAACTCCAATGTGTGACCGGCATTTGGCCCACCTTGAAAACGAGCAATAACATTGTATTTAGGCGCTAAAACATCAACAATTTTCCCTTTTCCTTCGTCTCCCCACTGAAGACCTAATAATACATCTAATTTCATTTATCTATTTGATTTAAAAATGCGTTTGCAAAATACAACAAAAGCCTAAAAATAAAAAAATCTCCCGTTATAAAAGGAGAATTTGAAATGTTTTATAAAAGAGTTATTAACTATTTTTTTGGTTTTTTAGAAGCACATTCTTTACAAACTCCATAAAAGTATAAAGAATGATAGCTTATTTTGAATTCCATCATTTCAGTAGCTGTTTCCTGGATTTCATGAACTCGGGGGTCACAAAACTCAAGAACCTTCCCACATACCTGACAAATCAAGTGGTCGTGTTGTTTACAATTATGCGCTTTTTCGAATTGAGCGATATTCTTACCAAATTGATGTTTTACAACTAAATTACTTTCCAGTAATAATTCAATTGTATTGTATAGGGTAGCACGACTTACTCTATAATTTTTATTTTTCATTGAAATGTATAAGGACTCAATGTCAAAATGATTGTCACGTGAATAAATTTCTTCAAGGATTGCATATCGTTCCGGAGTTTTTCTATGCCCTCTCTTTTCTAGATATTCTGTAAATATTCTTTTTACTGTAACTATAGTTTCAACACAAATCATAAACATTCGTTTAGTAAGGATTGCTAAAGTATGTTTTTTTTTTGTTATTTAGAATTAATTTAAAGAAAAGTTATTTAGCAATTTTTTCGTTTCGCTTTACTGAATCTACTCCTTTTATTTTGCTAATATTCATAATTAGGTTATTTAAATCCCTTACATTGTGAACGTAAAGATCAATTGCACCTTCAAATATGCCATCGTGAGTTTCAATAAAAATTTTACGAATATTTACTGAAAGTTCTTTTGAAATTACGGCCGTTATATCCGAAGCTATACCTATTCTATCAATACCATTTAAGATTAATTTCGCTAGCGATGAAAGGAATTTTTGAGATATCCATTTTGCAGGAACAATATAATTACCTTCGCTTGACATTAATCGAATTGCTGTTGGACATTTCGCTTTATGAATAATTACAAAATCATCATTTGGATTTTTATATCCAATAACTTCATCTCCGGGAATAGGGCTACAGCAATCCGAAATTTTTATAGAATAAAGTTCTTGATCTGCATCATCATTAATTATTAATGGATCTTTGTAATTGAATTTTTGCTTTTTAGTAGAAACTTCGGTACTTTTTTTTGTTTTGTTCGACGATGTAGTTTTCGATATTTGAAGATCCCAATATCGAATAATCTTGTTTTTTGTATTTTTCTTGAGAATCTTTTTCAGATTATCCAACTTAATAATTCCACTACCTATTTTACTATATAATTCATCTTTGGTGGATATTTTGTATTCAGGTATAATTTTCTTTAAAACACGACCACTAGGGTTAATATTTAAGATTTTTAATTTAGTTTCAAGTATTGATTTGCCTTTTTGAATTCGATCTTTTGTTTCCGCTTTTATTGCATCGGTAATACTAGTTTTTGCTTTGGCTGTTAAAACATTTTCAAGCCATTCTTTTTGGATTTTCTGTTTGTTTGAAGTAATTATTTCAACTTGGTCGCCACTTCGCAATACATAATTTAATGGAACAAGTTTATGGTTAACTTTAGCCCCAATAGCTTTGTTACCTATTTCACTATGTATTTCAAATGCAAAATCAAGCGTTGTTGAATGTTTTGGTAAAGTCTTTATTTCGCCTTTAGGTGTGAAAACCATAATTTCGGCTGAAAACAGATTCATTTTAAAATCATCGAGAAATTCCAGTGCATCGGAATTTGGATTTTCTAACATTTCTCGAATCCTTTTAATCCATCTGTCTAATTCATTTTCACTTGCATTTTCTCCTTTATATTTCCAATGAGCAGCAAATCCTCGCTCAGCAATCTCATCCATACGTTCCGATCGAATTTGTATTTCGACCCATTTTCCGTTTGGCCCCATTACAGTTGTATGCAGAGCTTCGTATCCATTTGCCTTTGGGGAACTAATCCAATCGCGAATTCGATCGGGTTTAGGAGTATATATGTCGGTTATTATTGAATAAATTTGCCAACATTGAGCTTTTTCTGTTTCTCTATTTAATGATTTGAAAATAATTCGAATTGCCATTAAATCATATACTTCGCCGAATTGGATGTTTTTAACTTGCATTTTATTCCAAATCGAAAATATTGATTTAGGACGACCGTTAATATCAAAATTTATTTTACTATTTTCAAGTTTTTCTATTATTGGTAATGAGAATCGATTTATTTCTTGTTGTCTTTTTTTCTCGTTATCTTTTATTTTAGCGGAGATTTCTTCAAATGCGTCAGGATGGCGATATTTTAAACTTAAATCTTCGAGTTCGCTTTTTATTGCATATAAGCCTAAACGATGAGCTAGCGGTGCATATAAATAAATTGTTTCGCCGGCAATTTTAAGCTGTTTATTAGGCGGCATAGAATCTAATGTCCGCATATTATGCAATCGGTCAGCCAGTTTAATCAGAATAACCCTAACATCATCTGATAATGTCATTAACATTTTTCTGAAATTTTCTGCCTGCAACGAAGATTGTTTATCAAAAACATCTGAAATTTTTGTTAACCCGTCAATAATTGCAGAAATTTTTTCTCCAAAGAAGTGATTTATATCCTCAAGCGTATATTCTGTGTCTTCTACTACATCATGCAATAATGCACATGTTATGGAAGTTGTACCTAAGCCAATTTCCGATGTTATAATTTTAGCTACAGCAACCGGATGAAGTATATATGGCTCTCCCGATTTTCGTTTTACTCCTTTATGCGATTCTTTGGCTAAATCAAAAGCTTTTCTTATGAGCGTAATATCTTTAATCTTAACATGCTTTGAGCAACTTGAAATAAGATCCTTATACAAATCTTCTGCATATGCATCTTCATCCTCAATATTTATCTTTATTATTTGATCTTTACTACTCATAATAATATTCAAGCCTTAAGTAATACCAATTAAATTTCAATATGACCTATAAATAATTTGAATTCTTTTTTGCTTAGATGATTCAAAAAATACAAGCATAGCCAAAGCTACGGTTTTATTTTTTGAAGATATATAAGTGAAAAAGAAACGAATTATATCGGTCATTTTGGTGTTTTATTGGTATAAATCACAAATTTAATGAAAATTTGACGAAAAGTGGAATTTGATCTGTGCAGATATTATGGATGGATAACCATCACACTGCCTCTTTGTTCAACAACTTGATCGTTTGGAGTTTTAATTCTGATATAGTATATATAAGATGCGGTAGGAGCAGAATTTCCATTGGGTACTTTTCCATCCCAAGCTTGTGAGTAATCTCTAGTTTCAAAAACGATATTCCCCCAACGATTATAAATTTTGATTTCAAATTCTTTCGGAATAAAGCTAAATACAGCTTGAAATAAATCATTTATTCCATCGTCGTTTGGTGTAAATGCTTCCGGAATATATACTTTTGGTTTTAAATAAACACAAGCAATATTCGATTGGCTAAAATCATCTATAGGAGTTCCTGATTCAGTAGCTCGAATATAATAACAAAACTGAGTATAATCCTGAAAGTCTTCTATATCGTCGGTGAAATATGTATGATTAGAAGGGCGTGAACCAATATACACATGCTCCATATTGCCAATCACTCTATAAATAGTATAATCTATTGGAATTAAGCTACCTTCATTTAAGTCATTCCATTTTAAATAAACATCAAAGTCCTCTAATTCAGCTTCAAGAACAAGGTTGTTTATTACATTAGAACTGTCAGTTTTATTTCCACATTGATTAAGCGAAATTAATTTATAATAATTAATTTCCGAATTAGGATTTGAGTTAATATCACTTGCTATAATTTGGGATTCTGCAGTGGTATAAGTTTCTAATGTATCAAAACTACCTGTTTTTGAATCTGATTTTAATAGTTTATAAGTATCTAATTCTGTGTTAGGATCTATATTAAACTTAATATTGGTGTTATTGCCATCAATTACGGTTGAAATTGCATTAATATAATCCGGTCGAATTGGCATTTGTGTGAAAAAGTTAATTGGATTTGATTTACTTGTGGAGTCCGAATCTGTATCTGTAGGGCTCCATTTTGTCTCTATAAATATTGAATAATCAACATTTTCCAACAAATTATTTATAGTATATTCATTTTCTGAAGCACTTACAGGTATTTTTCTTAAATCTCCATCTTCATTAATATTTATAAAAAATTGAGAAGGAATCCAATTGTTTGTAGGGAATGGTGGATTAAAATCATCCAAATCTCTCCAAATTAAGCTGACTTGATTCAAACAGGAGTCATAATCGGAAGTTAAAAAATAAGTTGAAACAATATCTGAGTTATCTGAAGAATTCTTAATTCTATATGCACGTGGTTTGGTGTGTGCTTCTGCTGTAATATCAATGTATGATTTTATACTTTGATCAGTAATTTCAGCAATTTCTACAGTCGACTGTAAGATAATTAATTCATCTCTATAAATATAAACTGTATCAGTTCCATTATATTCCCACCTTAATCTAACATGCCCCTGTTCATTTATAACACTTACCTCTTTAAGTGTTATATCTTGAGATTTTCCCTTATTTGCAAATAAGAGAAGAAAGGAAAAACTTAATATTAATATCAGAATTTTACGCATAATCAACTTGCTACGATTCTATAAACGAAAATAATAATATTATACCAATTATTCATCAAAATGATCTATAAATAATTTGAATTGTTTTTTGCTTAGATGATTCAAAAAAATCCAAGCATAGCAGTAGCTATGGTTTTATTTTTTGAAGAAATATAAGTGAAAAAGAAACGAATTATATCGGTCATTTTGGTGTTTAATTGGTATTAACTGTATTTACCTGCTATTGTTCTAATTAAAGTGTCTTCGTGGAAATATTTATTTGCAATATCTTGTATTTCATCAGGAGAAATTGTTTTTAAGGTTTCGACAGCTTTATTATAAAAATCAGTATCGAGATCTAAGTCAATAATATTTCTAAATGCAGCAGAAATTTCAAACGGCCCGTCAAAAGATCGCAATAAACTACCTGCCATGTAATTTTGAACAAGTGAAAGTTCTTCTTGACTAACTTTTTCTTCTCTAAGTTTTTTTATTTCAGCCAATATATCTGTTATGGCATCTTTAGCTACATTAGCTCCAACTTCTGATAAAATTACAAGATATGTTGCATTTTTAAATGGAATTAAAACTGAGCTTATCCCATATGTATATCCTTTTTCTTCGCGAATACTTTTCATTAAACGCGAACCAAAATATCCACCTAAAATTGTATTAACTATATTCAATTTATGAAAATCCGGATGATTTTGATTAATCATTAATTTCCCTAAGCGAATAGCTGATTGTGTTGCATTTTCTTTTTCAACAAAGGTTTCAGGTTTGGGAACCTCAACTATTTTATGATTTTTTGCTATCACATTCGTTTTTGCCTTCCAATCTTTATTGCCAAAATATTGATTTACAAGTGAAATATCCGAATCATTGATTTTGCCGGAAAGCATTATATTACAATTCTCTGGATGGTAAAACTTTTTGTGAAATTCAATAATATCATCACGATTAATATGATCGTAATCTTCAAGCATTGTATTTTTTCCGTATGGATGATTCTCTCCAAAAAGTTGCTCGATAAATTCGCGACGAGCAATAATTGTAACCTTCTCTAGTTCAATTTGAAATTGCTGTTTCTTTTTATTTAAAAATATTTGCAATTCATTTTCGGGGAAAATGGGATTTTTAATAACATCTTCTAAAATAAGAATTGTTTCAGGTAAATATTTTTTTAATGTGTACAGTGTTATATTTCCAAAATCCTTAGTTGGATCTGTGTGAATAAATGCACCATAAAAATCTAATTTTTCAGCAATTTGTTGTGAATTCAGCTTGTGAGTTCCTTCAATCAGCATTTTGTTAACAACCATTGCAATTAAAGGTTTTTCCTGACACCAATTTCCTGCATTAAATGTTATATCTATTTTAATTATATCTTGAGTTCCTGCATTTATATAATAAGTCTCAATTCCATTATCAAGATTTAATTTTTTTGGAATAGGAATATTTATGTTTTCAACATCTTTAAAATCAGGTTGTTGTTGTCTGTTTAAGTTCATTGCTTTATTTTTTTGATAAATAGTAAAGTGTTGAAGAATTATCTATTTTAAACATTTCAGAAGCTACACTTTGGATTTCTTCTTTGCTTACACTTCGATACTTTTCAATTTCATGATTTATACGATCTGCATCGCCAAGGAGTTCATTATAAGCTAAATCCATAGCTTTGTTTAATGCACTAACCTGTCCAAATTGGAATACCGATTCGTATTTATTTTTTACTTTTTCTATCTCGTAATCATTAACATCACCATTGATAATCTTACTAAGCTCATCATTTATAGCTTCTTCGGCATCTTTCATTTTTACAAGATTCATTAAATTCCCGGTAATTATAAAAAGACCAGCATCAATATCGCCTGTTACATATGCATTTATATCGCTAAATAAATTTCTGTTTTTAACTAAGTTTTGATATAATCTAGATGATTTACCATTTGATAAAAGATCTGAAATTAAATCACATACATAATAATCCTTTCCCAGTTTTGAACTCATATGAAATGCTTTGTATATAGCATCAAAAGGAACATTTCGCTCAACAGTTTGGGTTCTGGCTTCTTTTTGTTCAGGTTCCTGTGGAATTTCTTTTAAAGCGATATTCTTTTTTTCTATTGATCCAAACCATTTTTCTGCCAAAGGTTTAATTTCCTTTAAAGTAATATTCCCGGCAATACTTAAAATGGCATTGTTAGGAGCATAATGGTGTTTAAAAAAATCTTTTACATCATCAAGATTTACATCTCTAATATGCGATATATCTTTACCAATTGTTGGCCACTGGTAAGGGTGTACTTTATATGCTAAAGGTTTTAGAAGTAATGATGAATCACCATAAGGTTGATTTATATACCTTTGATTAAACTCTTCGATTACAACATTTTTTTGTATTTCAAGTTTTTCTTCAGAAAAATCTAATCCAGCCATTCTATCGGATTCAAGCCAAAAGGCTGTCTCTAAATTTTCTTTTGGTAGCGTAATATAGTAATTGGTTATATCATTTGTTGTGTACGCATTGTTTTCGCCTCCTACTAATTGCAAAGGTTTGTCATACGAAGGTATATTAATACTTCCTTCAAACATTAAATGTTCAAATAAATGAGCAAACCCGGTTTTTTCTGGGTTTTCGTCTCTGGCACCAACATTATATAATACATTAAATGCAACAAGAGTAGTCGATGGATCGTGATGTACAATAAGCTTTAATCCATTTTTTAAAATAAATTTCTCAAATTTTATCATTACTATATTTTATAAATATTCGTACAAACTTAGTTAATAAACAATATAATAAATGCTTGGTTAGTATAAATGTTCATTAATTATACTGAATATTGGAAAAAAAACATTTTTTTTACAATATTGATAATCTTAAAATACATTATGACAGTAAATACAACATTGATAAAACGATTTCTTATTTGGAGAGTTAAAAATGTAGATGATAAGAAATTTATGATGTTTTTAAGCGTCTTGGTTGGAGTTGTGGTTGGTTTTGCTGCTGTAATTATTAAAAACGCAGTACATCTAATTGAAACTTTACTTACAGATGATTTTGGGGAACAATATCATAACTTTATGTATTTCGCCTATCCGGCAATTGGTATTTTGTTGGTTTATGTTTTCACAAAACATATTATAAAACGTCCTGTTGGCCATGGAATTCCAACGACATTATATGCTATCTCAAAAAATAATGGAAGAATAAAACCACATAATATGTTTTCTTCAATTATAGCTAGTGCATTAACAGTAGGTTTTGGTGGTTCGGTGGGTCTTGAGGGTCCCACTGTGGCAACAGGAGCAGCATGGGGTGCAAATATTGGCCGATTTTTTCATTTGAATTATCGCCAAGTTACTTTGCTTTTAGCATGTGCAGGGGCAGGAGCTATGTCTGCAATATTTAAAGCTCCTATTGCCGCTATTGTATTTATTTTAGAGGTTATTATGATTGATTTAACTATTGTATCATTACTTCCCTTATTATTTGCATCTGTTACAGCCGCTATTACATCATATCTCTTTTTAGGAATGGATGTTTTGTATCCAATTGAAATAACAGAAAAATTTCTTTTAAGTGAAGTGCCGTATTATATTCTACTAGGTATTTTTGCAGGATTAGTTTCTGTATACTTTACTCGGGTATATAAGTTTGTACAACAATGGTTTGATAAACAAAAGAATAGTTTTTATAAATGGCTTATTGGTGGTTCTTTGTTAGGATTGCTGATTTTCTTTTTCCCATCACTGTATGGTGAAGGTTATGAGGCAATTAATGGATGTTTGCATGGAGCAAATGAGCATTTATTTAATAATAGTTTGTTTTATAACTTAAAGGATAATATGTTTTGGGTATTTTCCCTTTTTGCATTGGTAATTCTCTTTAAAGCTGTAGCAACTTCAATTACTTTTGGAGCAGGTGGTGTCGGAGGGATTTTTGCACCAACATTATTTATTGGTGCTAATACAGGTTTATTGTTTGCAAAATTATTTAGTTATTTTGGTTTAAAAGAATTGTCACATAGTAATTTTGCTCTAATTGGAATGGTTAGTGTAATTTCTGGAGTATTGCATGCACCGCTTACAGCCATATTTTTAATAGTAGAAATCACGGGGGGATATGCTTTAATACTACCTTTAATGATTGGTGCAAGTGTAGCTTTTGCAACTACTCGTTTATTTGATAAATACTCAGTTTATACATATCAGCTTGCTCGAAGAGGCGAACTATTTACACACGACAAGGATAAAGCTGTTTTATCTATGCTAAAAGTTACAAAGCTTATTGAAACAAATTTTTTAACCATATGCCAAGAAGCTACATTAAGAGATTTAGTTAAAGTAATTGCCAAATCAAAAAGAAATATTATTCCTGTTATTGATGGAGATCAAACTTTTCTTGGAGTTGTTTTTATAAATGATGTTCGCGAAATAATGTTTGAAAGAGAAAATTACGATTCGGTATTTGTTAATGAATTAATGTTTATGCCATCACCATTAGTTTCATCTGAAGAATCGATGGAGGATATTGCTAATAAATTTAAAAAATCAGAGCATTATAATCTTCCTGTAGTTGATAATGGTAAATATATTGGTTTTGTGAGTCGTGCGAATGTATTTTCTGCTTACAGGAATTTATTAAAGAAATTTTCTGACGACTAATGCATTTTATGAAAATTGTTTGATAAATTAAGTTTTTTGTAATATCTGTTGCTTTAAATTAAAGAGGTTTTGATATAATATTTTGTGGTTTTTTGTGAAATTTTGTGCCTTTGAGCTATAGTGGTGTATTTTTTTTCGTCACAAAGCCTCTAAAACAAAAAAAACAAACTAAATATTACAACTACATTATTTTATATCATAGCCATTAAAGATTGTTAAATCAATCTTATACCAATTAAATTTCAAAATGAGCTATAAATAATTTGAATTATTTTTTGCTTAGATGATTCAAAAAATACAAGCATAGCAGTAGTTACGGTTTTGTTTTTTGAAGAAATATAAGTGAAAAAGAAACGAAT
>WTBR01000088.1 GCA_013138975.1 Bacteroidales bacterium | reverse complement strand
ACGATTACTATAGCTCAATTAGTATCGAAAATTAAAACACCAACTTCGAAATGGGTAAAGAAAAAAGGAAGTCTTAATTTTAGTTGGCAAGATGGATATGCGATTTTTTCTGTAAGTGCATCAAAACGTCCTGTTGTAAAAAAATACATCCAAAACCCAGCTAACCATCATAATAACAAGCCATTCAAGGAAGAGTTGAGACTTTTCTTTTCTGAGTACGGAGTAGAATACGATGAACGCTATGTTTGGGATTAATTATTTGAATTATTATAAATGGAGGAAATCATTTTTTCTACAAGCAATTTAACCTAACGGACTTTCAGCCCTAAATTTATTTACCGGATCTATCATAGGGCTAGACGCCCTATGCTTTAACATTTATGTCTTTCAGACATATTTATTACTGTAGTTATTATCACATGTAATTATTTTTTTTCTCAACTTATTATTTCGAACAAAGAAACAATCTACTATCTCGACTAAGCGTAATTGATTTATCTTCAATTAAGCATGGAGCTTCGATTTTTTCATCGTTGGATTTAATTGCTTTACCGGTAACGAGAATTGCTAATTTATCTTCCAAATCAATATGTTTAACTTTTTTGGCTAGCATTAATTCTCCTTTTGAAAGTATTCGTTGAACCTCTGAATGTTGCATTTTATCATATGGCTCTTTTTCTACAATAATATTTTCAGCCAATCGTGGAGCAGCAATTTGCCATAATTTATCTTCTAAAGTTTGATTGTCATGAATAACTTGTTGCATACTTACCGAGGTAAGACGGAATACCGTTACAGGTGATTCTGCTGTTATGGTTGCTGTTCTAGGAACATTCGTAAGTACAGCTATCTCACCAATTATACTTCCTTTACCTAAAATGTCAATGAGCTTTTTATTAATAGTTACCTTAACAGTTCCACGAGCTACAACATATAATCCATCTACCTGTCCGTGTTCTTTTATTATTTTTTCACCAACAGTATAATTTCTGTGCTGAAATAAACTTACAACTTTATTAAAAGTTGCTTTATCAAGCTCATTTAGCCAAGAAATTTCTTGTAATAACTTTGCTTTTTCAGGAGGTATTACTTCAGGTGGTGAATCAATAAGTTTTTTCATTCTTACTTCAATACTATCAATCATCTTGTGAGCTTCATCGGTTCCTATTTGACCTTTCTTCTGCAATTTTTCAACAAATTTTAGTTCACTATTCAAATTTGTACGTATCGCTTGACGTGTAGCAATTGAATCATATATCTCAGGATATGTATTTTTTAAGTTTCTTAAAAAAGTTAAACCATGAATTCTATTTTCGTTAATCTCACTTTCAATAGTGGCCAAGTCTTGATCTACAGTTAATTCTTCGGTATTAGCACTAATAGTCATGCTTTCAACCAATTTCAATGTAATGTATTGGGCTTCGACAAAACCTCTCGCTGCATCATAACTATTTGATAATTGATCAAAAAAGAATCTTTGAGAGATTTTCCCTAAAAGTGGTACCGATTGTAATTTGTTCAAGAATTTAGGTGTTTGCCAAAGTTGCTCTAAGTCTTTTCTGTCAGAGAGTGAAATTTTCCCTTCAGAATCAATAATTTCATTAATAGCATCGGTTAAGTTTCGCACTGCCATTGGCCCTAATAAACCTTCTTTGAACTGATTCCAATAACTACTCTTTTCTTTTTCTAATACTCGTCTTCTTGTTTCATATAAATTTGAATTTTCACCTTCTTCTATTTTCACCTCAAGATCATTAGGTTCTTCAGGTAAATATTTTTTAACACTTTCCCAATTCGCTCTACTAAGGAATCTATCCGTTTTTAATTTTTCCATTGAGTTTTCAGAAGCATTTCTCAGATAATTTCTTGCATTAAATATCATTTTTTGTTTGGCAGGAGGAATATCAGTTAAACCTAACCAACTTAAAAGCGTTTTTATCGTTGTAGCATTAATAACCAAAGTAAGAGTTACAATTCCAGCAGTATAAAATAAAAATTGATCTCGTATTGTTGCATCTATGCTTGTTTCACCGGCAACAATTAATGCCAATGCTAAGCCAATAGCTCCTCGTAAAGCCCCCCACCATAGAACATATGCATTTTTCTTTGTTAATCCATATCCTGCTTTTTTCATAACAGGGAAGAATAAGGCAATTACAATTGCTCTAACAATATGAATTCCAATATAAAGTAATAATAAGATTAAGAAATCATTAGCAGTAAATACAATATTGTTAGCGATTACAACTCCTACAATTAAGAAGATTAAGGTATTGGCAATAAATGCAAATAATTCCCAGAATTCGTGTAAGAAATGTTCTACTTCAGGACTAATTCTAGTTTTCCCTACACTTGCCATAAATAAACCAAAAGATACTAAACCAAGAACACCCGATACATGCAAGAAATGTTCAGCAACAAAGAATGTCAAATAGGCAGCAGCAACAATTACCGTTATTTCAACCAAAGCATCATTAAACACTTTCTTAACCCATGCTATAACAATATAACCAACCAGAATTCCAACTAAAGTACCACCTATTGCTACTCTAAAAAATTCTATGATTGGTGAAGTGTCAGATCCGCCGCCTGTAATTCCTAAAAGTAATACCATGAAAATAACAATTGCCGTACCATCATTTAACATCGATTCCCCTTCAATAAGTGTCCCTAGTTTTTTGCTTGCACCAACATCTTTAAGTATTGACACAACTGCTACGGGGTCAGTAGCACTAATAACAGCACCAAAAAGAAGAGCCATAGTCCAACTCCACTTATTTAGTCCGATACCTGCCATTTTTATTCCAATTATTAATACAGCAGTAAGAACTAAAGCAACAATTATCCCTGGAACAGCAAGAATAAAAGCATTTGTTGATGTTTTTTTAAATGTATGAACATCCATTGCAAAAGCTGCTTCAAAAATTAAAGTAGGTAAAAATATATAAAGTATAAGGTGAGGATCAATATGTCCGGCCCAATTTACTGCATCACTTATAAAAGAAGCATTTAAATTTAATCCGATAATATGCCATTCGCTAAAATATCCAAGTCTGGAGAGGACACCTAGAATTAAACCAATCAGTAACAATGAAACAGTGAAAGGAAGAGGGCTTTTTTTAAGGAAATGACGAGTTCCTGCTCCAATAATTAATGCAATAATTATAAAGAATAATGGATTCATATTTCCTTTGTGAGCTGATTCTTCTGCATGCACTTCTTCATGAGTATCTGTCTGATCTTTATGAACAGATAATTCTGTTTCTTCTTTTTTGTGCTCTTGTGCTAATACATTATTTTGAAAAGAAAGACTTAATGTAATAATAAATAAAAGAAGTAAATAACGGAATTGATTTTTCATTGTTCTTGGATTAGATTTAAGAAACCAATATACAAAAAAAAAACTAAACAGAATTAAAAAAATCTAATCCCCAAAAGGCTTATAGAATATTAATTATTATATTTCTTTGTTGAATTTTAAATCGTTAAAGAAGTTCCTTTTTTGAAAAGGAGTTTATGAAAATTGGTAATTTTTGATTGAAAAGTATTTAATCAATTTTTACGTGACCCCAATTTTCGCCTTTTCGAATTCTATTTAGTTGAGTGTGAGTTATTCCAAATTCTTTGGCGAGTTTATATAATTTATTTTTTCCTCTTTTTAATTTTTTCTTTAACCTTATTACATCTGTTTCTGTAAGCTTTGAATAATTAATAGTACCACGCTTATAATTTGGATTTATTTTTTGATGAGCAAACATGGTTTCTGATGTAACCCATTTTAAATTAGCGGTATGATTATTTGCTTTGTCAAAATCTAAATGGATTACATATTGTTGCAGATTGTTTTCTTTTGGAATAAAATTTTCTGCAACCAATTTGTGTGTATATTTTGTTGTTCGTTTTCCGTTTTCAAGTTTAATATTTAATATTTTATATCCTTTTAATGTAGAACCATTTATTATTAAACCATCTTCTTTATTTACTTTGAAACTTCTTATTCGACCATAATTAGAAATGCTATAAACTTCATTTTTGGCCATACCTACTATTGATAATGGCGACCACGATTCTCCATTAAAATCCTGATGAATATTATTTGTTTTAAAATCATTCATAATAATTACAACAACTTGTTTAATTTAAAAGAATGTAATATAGACAAGATTTTGCAATTATGGTTTAATTTAAAGATAAAAATGTTAATGTTTTTTAATATTTGATAAAACAAAACAGTAATATTTTAATATTCATGAACTGCTGTAACTAGTTCCTGTAAAATATCTGGTTGTTGTTCAATAATATTGCCAACAACAACTATATCTGCACCAGCATCAATAATACTTTTGATGTCATTTGAAGTTTTTATTCCGCCTCCAACAATTAAAGGAATGCTAATATTTTCTTTCACACTTTTAACTATAGCTGAGTTAATAGATATTTTTGCACCACTACCAGCTTCAAGATAAATATATTTTAGTCCGAGCATTTCTCCAGCCAAAGCCGTGGCAATAGCAATATCAATCTTTTCAGCAGGGATAGGTTTGGTATTACTCATATACTCAACAGAGCTTGTTTTGCCTCCTTCAATTAAAATATATCCGGTAGGCAATACTTCTAAATTACTTTTTTTAATTTGTGTCGAGGCAATAACATGATTTCCAATCAATAGATCCGGGTTTCGTCCTGATATTAATGATAATAGTAAAATACCATCAGCTTTATTTGTTAACTGAAGCAAATTGCCGGGAAAAAGGAGAGTAGGAATTGAGGTATTCGATTTTATAATTTCTAGTGTTCTATCTATATCGTTATTTAATAAACTTCCCCCAATAAAAATCAGATCAACTTTGCATTCATTAGTATTCTTAATTACTTTACTTAAAGATTCTGTTGTATGTTTATCCGGATCAATAAGTAAAGCAAAAAGCTTTCGCTTTTTTAAAACACTTTGGCTAATTAATTGTGAGATCATATTGGAAATTATTTAAAATAATAATAAAGAGTACTAATAAGAATTACTTGTAACATAAAACAATGGAATAATTCTTAAGTGTAAAATAATTTAAAACAAATTTTTCATTCATATAACTATTATTAACCGTTCCAGACATTAATCCGTTTTGTTTAGGTTTAAAAGGTTCAATGTTTAAATTGGTTACAAAATTTATTTCTACTTTATCACAGATTTTATATAATGCCTCTTTGGCGCACCAGTGTAAATAGAGGTGGTATAGCTCTTGATCTTTTTCAATATTTTCTAATTCTTCGGGACGTAAAAATTTATCAGCAATTCTCAGAATTTTATCTGTCATAAACTCAAGATCCAATCCAACCCTTCGTTTTTTGCTAATTAGAATTGCAGTAAAGCTTTTCGAGTGAGATATGCTAATGTTATGAGAGTTATTATGTAGATAAGGTTTTCGTTCAGGGCCGTAAACAATTTTTGTATCCTTATTAAGCATTCTTTTTAAAAGAATACGTACACTAAGCCATTCAAGTTTTCGCTGATGATTTTTAAAGTTCTCAACAGTAGCAATGTCATCGTCGTCAAGGGAAAGATCTTTTCTAAGAGTGTCATAATCTTCAGTTATTTCCCAAAGACCAAATTTCACATCTTTTTTAATCCGTTCTTTTAATATTAATCCCATTTTCAATTAAATTATTTCCATTCAAACGATTCAATTAAGAGAGTAATATCCTCTTTAACAAATTTTATAACAGGAGCTAGTGAGTCTTTGTTAGGTTTCACATTAAAATATAACGCTCCACGTAAATAATGATTTATACTGTCTGTCAAAAAAAATTGCATTGAAGAAGCAGCATTCCCTTCAATTTCGTATAATATTCCATATACTTTTTTCTCGGGCTTAATATACATTCTCTCATTAATAGCATCGGCTTTAATTGAATGTTTGTATGCAAGTTTTCGAGTATCCTCCAGTATTTGATTTAAATTATTATCAATTGCCAGATAGCTGATATGAATTTTCCCATTTATTTCCGGGTATTCAATATTTATCCAATATTTCTTTGATGAAGTAGAACTATCTTTTTTTATAATAGCGCATTTAGGATAGTCAAATATAAATGGATAATTACTTTCTAATTTTTGGTATTTTTTCTCTGGAAGATCTATTCTGAAATAACCACGAGGTTTTGGGGTATACTTTTTCTTGCATCCGCTAATAATAAAGAGGCTAGAAATCACAAACACACTTATGTATGCTAATATACTCTTTTTATACATTTTGTTTGATTAACTATTTAGTGTTACCTTGATTTGTTTAATCCTTCGTTTATCAACAGATTCGATTGTAAAGGTAAGATTTTTAAAGTCAATTTTTTTGTTTTTCTCTGGGATTTCACCTGTTAGTTCAAGAATTAGGCCAGCAATTGTATCTGCATCTCCTTTTACATCATCAAATAAATCATCCTCAATATCAACTATTTTTATAAAGTCGTTAAGGAGTGTTTTTCCTTCAAATAAATATGTATTTTTATCTATTGTAGAATAAATTATTTCGTCCTCTTCATCCGATTCATCAACAATATCGCCAACTATTTCTTCTATAACATCTTCGAGTGTAACTATACCACTTGTGCCTCCATATTCATCTATTACAATAGCCATGTGGATTTTGTTTGTCTGAAACTCCTGAAGTAAAACGTTAATTTTTTTATTTTCAGGTACAAGATGAGGAGTTCTTATTAATGATTGCCATTTAAATGTATTGTCTTTCTCAATATGTGGTAAAAGATCTTTTATAAATAATATACCTTTAATATTGTCAATGGTTTCTGTGTAAATAGGTATTCTTGAGTGTCCTGATTCAATCGCATTCGTTAATAAATCTTTAAATAAAGTTGTATCTTCAATAGCAAAGAAATCAACTCGTGATTTCATTATTTCTTTAGCATCGATATTTCCAAACTTAACAATCCCTTTAAGAATATTTTCATCCTCAGTAATTTGATTTTTTGTAAGATTTAAGGCATGTGAAAGATCATCTAAAGAGATATGTTGTTTTACAGTAGCTAGTTCTTGATCAATTATACTAGTATGCTTGATGAGCAACATGCAAAAAGGATGAAATAACTTATCGAAAATGTTCACTAGTATAGCAGAACGTTTTGAAAAACGCTCAGGCTTGTTATTTGCTAATGTTTTAGGTCCAATATTTCCAAATAATAAATATAAAGTTGCAATTATTGAAATCTGAATAAGAAATCCAGTGATTGGAAATTTTGTAAAATCGAATATTAAATTTAGGAATATGCCCATTGCAACAATGAAACATATACTTATGAATGTATTAGTAAAAATTAATGTTGCGAGTGTTTTTTTAGGATTTTTAAGATGTTTTATTATTAGCTTACTTCGATAATCTTTTTGCTGCTCAATTTTTTTTATTTGATCAGGTTTAAGACTAAAATACGCAATCCTTACACCTGTTAATATTGCTTTAATTAGAAGCAATGTACAGGTGGTAAGAATGCTAATTAGTATAAATAAATCATTCGTTTGAAATATTATTTTTACGCTAACTATAAGGGCTAACGGGAATGGTTCTGAGGGTTCCAATGTTGGTGGTTTAGGTTTTTTTAATTAAAAAGGAAGATCGTCTTCGCCAGCAGGGATATTTTCAATATCAACAGCTGTAGTGCTTTCTGAAGCAGTAGCAGCAGAATCTTCATTACTTTGCTTAGATCCTAGCATTTGCATAATGTCAGTAACAATTTCGGTAGTATACCTTTTATTACCATCTTTATCATCCCAAGAACGAGTTCTTATTTTTCCTTCAATATATAAAGGATTTCCTTTTTTTACATACTTTTCAGCAATTTCAGCTAAACCTCTCCAAAGAACTACATTATGCCACTCAGTATTTGTAACTTTTTGTCCTTCTTTGTTTTTATACGTTTCACTTGTTGCTAATGGAAATGTAGTTACTGCAATTCCACTGTCTAAATGTCTAACTTCAGGATCTTTTCCAACGTTCCCGATTAAAATTACTTTGTTAATGCCCATATTGGTCTTTTAATTTTTGATTAATAAAATGTAAAGTTAAAAAAAAAATGAATTATAGGCAATAGCAAAAATCATTTGTTAATATGTTCAAGGTATTCTTCTATAAGCCTTGGTATACTATAGATATCGAGTTTGGCTAAAGGAATTGATTGGTAATTATTTATTAGAAAATCAGTAGTTTGTATTATTCTTATTTTATAAAAGCAAGCAACTAATACCTGATGAGATAAAATATGTTTTTTAGTAAATACTTCTTTTTCAATATTAAGATTAAGGGTTTCAAAAATTTGAAGCCAATCTTTATTTTTTTGTAATTCTATTAAAGAATATTCTTTTTTAGTTTCTATAAGAGGGAACTGGTATAAGGAGTTCCAAATATCTTTTTCAGTTCTTTTTTCAATAAATGTATTATCATTATATATAATATGTAAATAGTTAAAATATCTGACCTTTTGTTTTACCTTTTGTTTTTTAACGGGCAAATCAGAAATCAGTCCTTTATTATATGCAAAACAAACTGATTTAATAATGCAGTTTTCGCAGTCAGGATTTTTTGGGACACATTGTAAAGCACCGAATTCCATAATCGCCTGATTAAAATCCCCTGGATTTTTATGTGCAATTAACTTATTTAGAATCTCCTTAAATTTATTTATACCAGATTTTACCTGAGTTGATTCTGCTATTCCATATACTCTTGCAATAACACGATATACATTTCCGTCTAATACAGGTGTTGCTTGATTAAAGGAAATTGATGCTATAGCGCTTGCTGTGTAATCGCCAATGCCTTTTAATTTGATTAAATCATCGTAATTCGAGTAGAATACCCCCTTGTTTTTATTTACAAGGTATTGAGCCGTATGATGCATGTTTCTGGCTCTTGAATAATAACCTAGCCCTTGCCATACTTTTAATAATTCATCAATATGAGTTGATGCAAGAGATTTTAAATCAGGGTATTTTTTTATAAACCTATAATAATAGTCAATTCCTTGATTTACTCTTGTTTGTTGAAGTATTATCTCTGATACCCAGATGTTATACGGTTTTTTTGTTTCCCTCCAGGGAAGGTCTCTTTTATTACGTGAATACCACTCTATAAGTGGTTGGCTTATATTTGTCATAATTGCAGAACAAAATAATTTTCAATTAATTGACAAATTTAACTGAATTGTATTTTATTAATCAAAAGAAAACATTTATATTTGCAGTTCTAAATAAGTAAATGATCTAAATTATTGATAATTAAAGTTTTTAAAAAATGACAAAAGCAGATATCGTTAACGAAATTTCAAAAAACACAGGAATTGAGAAAATAACTGTTCAGAAAGCAGTAGAAGCCTTTATGGAAACAATAAAGGATTCTTTGGTAAATGATAAGAATGTTTATTTAAGAGGTTTTGGTAGCTTTATCGTTAAGAAGCGTGCTGAAAAAACTGCAAGGAATATTTCTAAGAATACTACAATAATTATTCCTGAGCACTTCATTCCTTCATTCAAGCCTTCTAAGAGGTTTGTAACTAAGGTTAAAGGTAACGTTAAACGATAATAAAATTATTCAAATTATAAAATTAATATTATGCCAAGCGGTAAGAAAAGAAAAAGACATAAGATGGCAACTCATAAACGAAAAAAACGTTTAAGAAAAAATCGTCATAAAAAGAAGTAAGAAAATACTTTTTTTCTAAAAAATTGATAATTTGAACCTATTGAAGTATATCTTCTTTAGGTTTAAGTTGTTTTATATAACTAATGTATTACTAATACGAAGAAGGACCTGTGAGTACCGAACTAGTTATTGATGTAACTCCCTCTGAAATTGCCATAGCTTTATTAGAAAATAAGCAGCTTGTTGAGTTAAATAAAGAAAAGAGAAATCTACAATTCGCGGTAGGAGATATTTACCTAGCAAGGGTAAAGCGTATAATGCCGGGACTCAATGCAGCGTTTATAGACGTAGGCTATGAAAGGGATGCTTTTTTGCATTATCTTGATTTAGGACCCCAATTTCGAACACTGAACAAATATGTAAAAAGTTCATTGTCACGAAAAGGGAAGGCTCCGTCTATTCCTAAAATCAAAATTGAACCTGAAATTGATAAGAACGGAAAAATTACGGATGTCCTTAAATCAGGTCAACAAGTACTTGTGCAGATAGCAAAGGAACCTATTTCTACAAAGGGTCCTCGATTAAGCTCTGAAATATCAATTGCAGGAAGAAACTTAGTTTTAATTCCATTTTCAGATAAAGTTTCTATATCTCAAAAAATAGATACTCCTGAAGAGAAAAAAAGATTAAAAAGGCTTATTGAAAGTATTAAGCCTAAGAATTTTGGAGTAATAGTTCGTACTGTTGCAGAAGGTAAAAAGGTTGCTGTTTTAGATCAGGAACTTCGCAGTCTTGTTGAAAAATGGGAGACAGCCTTTGATAAAATTACTTTTGGAGAAATCCCAAGGTTAGTTATAAGTGAACTAAATAGAACATCAGCTGTTTTACGCGATGTTTTAAATGGATCATTTAATAATATTTTTGTAAATGAAGATGCTGCTTATTTAGAACTTAAGGAGTATATAAATACTATTGCACCTGAGAAAGGTAAAATTGTAAAACTTTTCGATGGCGAACTACCCATATTTAGTCATTATGGTGTTGATAAACAAATAAAATCATCTTTTGGGAAAACGGTTTCGTTTAAAAGTGGAGCATACTTAATTATTGAACATACTGAAGCACTTCATGTAATTGATGTTAATAGTGGTAATCGCTCAAAACTAGGAGAGGATCAAGAATCAAATGCTTTAGAGGTTAATTTAGCCGCTGCTCATGAAGTTGCAAGACAATTAAGACTCCGGGATATGGGAGGTATAATTGTTGTCGATTTTATAGATATGCATACAGTTGAGAACAAGCAAAGGGTTTTTGAAAAAATGAAAGAAGCAATGTCTGCTGACAGAACAAAGCATAATATACTTCCCTTAAGCAGATTTGGTTTGATGCAAATAACTCGACAAAGAGTACGTCCTGAGTTAAATATTGAAATAATGGAAAAATGTCCAACATGTAAAGGCTCAGGAGAAATAACTCCAAGTGTTTTATTGGTTGATGATATTGAAAACTATATTAGCTTTTTAATCAATGAGGCTAGTTATAAGAAACTTAAATTAAAAGTACATCCATACATAGCAGGCTATATAAAACAGGGTCTTTTCTCAAAGAAATTGAAATGGTTTTTTAAATTTAAGAAAAGTATTGCTGTTGAGTCGGTTGGTTCATATCAATTTTTAGAATTTCATTTCTTTGATGATAATGGAGAAATTATTAAAGATTAATTCCCATTTTTTATTGAAATAAAGACAATTCTCAACTTCTACATATATACATATGTTAAAATATGTTATTATATTTTAATATTGGTACTTAATTCTTAAATTTGGAGTTTTATTATTTTATTGTAAACTAATATTAGTAATCAATTACTTTTAGCGTTAAATAAATCATATAACTTTAATTTAATTATGAAAAGAATAGCTTTAATCGCAAGTATTTTATTTGTTTTTTCTTACGGTGTTTTTGCTCAATTAGAAGATCCTGTTAAATGGAAAAATAAGAGTGAAAAAATCGAAGGTGCAATTGTTGAAATCACATTTGAGGCAAATATTGACATGCACTGGCATCTTTATTCTCAATATTTTGATGAGGGAGGCCCGGTTCGAACAACTTTCTTCTTTGATGAATCAGATAAGTATGAATTAGTTGGAAAACCAACTGAAAGTCCTGTGCCGGAAGAAGAGTTTGACGATGTTTTTAAAATCAATGTAAAGTATTTTAGTGAAAAAGCTACTTTTGTTCAGAAGATAAAAATTTTAAAAGAGGAAGCTTTTGTAATAACAGGATCTATAGAATATCAGGTTTGTCAAGAAGATAAATGTGTTTATTTTAATCCTGATTTTAAAGTGAAAGTTAAGGGAGTAAAAAGTGCACAAGCATCAGTTGAAGAATCATTAAGTCCAAAAGTTGAATTAGCAGCAGCAGATACTGAAACATCAAATGAAAATAAATCTCTTTGGGGATTTTTAGCATTGTCATTTGTACTTGGTTTAGCTGCAATACTTACGCCTTGTGTTTTTCCAATGATTCCAATGACAGTTTCATTCTTTATGCAAGGACAATCATCAAAGATCAATTCAATAATTAAGGCTTTGATATTTGGGATTTCCATTGTTGTTTTATATACAAGTGTTGGTTTAATAGTTTCATTAACCAGCGCAGGAGCAGATTTTACAACAGGTTTAAGTACACATTGGATTCCTAATACTATTTTCTTTGTATTATTTGTAGCTTTTGCAGCATCCTTTTTTGGAATGTTCGAAATAGTTCTTCCTTCGGGATTAGCAAATAAAGCTGATCAGCAAGTTGATAAAGGAGGTTTCTTAGCATCATTTTTCATGGCTTTTACTTTAGTAATTGTTTCGTTTAGTTGTACAGGTCCAATTGTGGGAGCATTGTTAGTTAAAGCTGCCGGTGGAGATGTTTTAGAACCTTTAATGGGTATGTTTGCTTTTGGATTAGCATTTGCATTACCATTTACTTTATTGGCTATATTCCCAAGAATGTTAAAGAGTATGCCAAAATCTGGTGGATGGATGAACTCTGTAAAAGTTGTATTGGGATTTATTATATTAGCATTCTCACTAAAATTTATTGCAAATATTGATCAAACGTATCATTTAGGTATTATTAGTAGAGATGTATTCTTAGCAATTTGGATTGTAATATTCATATTACTTGGAGTATATTTATTAGGAAAACTAAAATTCTCACATGATAGCGATGTACCATTTATATCTGTTCCTCGATTAATTATGGCTATGGTTTCATTTGTAATAGCTTTATATTTAATACCTGGAATGTTTGGTGCAGATTTAAATGCAGTTTCAGCATTAATACCACCAAAATCAGCTCAAGAATTTGATATCTCAAAATCGCAGTTAGTTAGTGTTTCCAACACACATGCCGAACCAACATCTTTGTGTGAATCTCCAAAATATGGTGATATTTTACATTTACCTCACGGACTGGAAGGATACTTTGATTATGAGCAAGGAATGGCTTGTGCAATGAATTTAAACAAACCTGTTTTGTTAGATTTTAAAGGACATGCTTGTGCAAACTGTAAAGAAATGGAAAATAAGGTTTGGTCTGATCCTGAAGTGTTAAGGCGTTTGCAGAATGATTATTTAGTTATAGCACTGTATGTTGATGATAGAACTAAATTACCTGAAAATGAATGGGTAACATCAACAAATGATGGAAAAGTAAAAAAGAGTATCGGTAAAGTAAATGCGGATTTCCAGATTACAAAATATAATATCAATAGTCAGCCATATTACGTATTGGTTGATACTGATGGTAATAATTTAGTAGAGCCTCAAGGACATAACTTAGATATAGAGAATTTTATTGAATTTCTAGATTCGGGTGTTGCTGCATTTGAAAAGAAGTAAGATTCTTAAACAGAAATATATAATTGGCTATCTCAAAAGAGGTAGCCAATTTTTTTATTTTACGTCTTCGAGAACTTCATCCATAGCTGAAGTTGTTTTAACTATATATTCTCCATTTTCATCGCTATAAACAAATAAAGCTTCAATATCGGATAGTTTTTCGGCTAATATATATGCTTCTTCTAATCCCATAACCATAAAGGCTGTAGCGTATGCATCTGCTGTCATGCAGTCGTTTGCAATAACAGTTGTGCTTAATAAGGAATGAGTAACAGGATAGCCGGTTTTAGGATTAATAGTATGAGAATATTTAACTCCATCACGCACATAGAATTTTCTGTAATTACCTGATGTAGCTAAAGATTTATTACTAAGTTTTACTATCGCTTGAAGTTCCTGACCTGGTATATTATTATTGTCAAATGGTTTGTCAATACCAATTTTCCATACCTTACCTTTATTGTTTACACCTTTGGCTTTTACTTCACCTCCAATTTCAACAAGATAATTACGAATGCCTTTTTTCTCAAACATTTCTGCTACTACATCAACTGAATAACCCTGAGCAATAGCATTAACATCAAGCATTACCCGAGGATCACTTTTTACTATTAAGGAATTTTCTAAACTTACTTTATTAAAGCCAACAAATTCAAGAATACTATCTATTTTTGCATTTGTAATTTCTTCTTTATTTCTAAATCCAAAGCCCCATGCATTCACTAATGGAGCAACTGTTAAATCAAAAGCTTTGTTTGTTTGCTTGTAAACCTCTTCAGATTTTTTAAATACAATCCTTAAATATTCATCGGTAATATTTGATTTATTGTAATTAATCTGAGATATCACTGATAATTCATTATAGGTAGATAAGGAAGAATCAAAATTTGCTAAAAGAGTTTCAATTTCTTCTTGATAATTAATGTTTTCCTGACTTTCGTATGTAATATTGTAAGTTGTTCCTTGAGTAAATCCCCCTATATTAATATACGTTGATTTTGAAGTTTGATTGCATGATGCAATAATAAATATGATTAAAAATAAAAAAACAGATTTTTTCATAGCAATAATTTTGAGGGATTTTTTATTGTTACGAAGTTAATATGATTTTAAACTAAAAATCAAGCTTTTGAATATTTTTTTTAAAATAAAAACCGGAGTGTAAATGACACTCCGGTTTGATTATGTATGTTGATTAATATTTTGATTATCCAAAATCATCAAAAGCAAGCATTTCATCTGGAATACCTAGGTCATAAATAAGCTTCTGAACAGCATCATTCATAACTGGAGGTCCACATAAGTAATATTCAATTTCTTCTGGCTCTTCGTGTTTACTTAAGTACTCGTTATAAAGTACCTGATGAATAAATCCTGTTAAACCAGTCCAATTGTCTTCTTCTTTTGGTTCTGAAAGTGCAATATTGAATTTGAAGTTAGGGAATTCTTTTTCAATTGCTCTAAATTCATCTTCGTAGAATACTTCGCGTAAAGAACGAGCGCCATACCAATATGTAACAGTTCTTCCACTTTTTAATGTGTTGAATAAGTGGAAAATATGTGAGCGTAATGGAGCCATACCAGCACCACCACCAATATACATCATTTCTCTTTCAGTATCTTTAATAAAGAATTCACCATAAGGTCCTGAAACAGTTACTTTATCACCTGGTTTTAAAGAGAAAATATAAGATGAACATATTCCAGGATTAACTTTCTGGAATGTGTTTTTTGATCTATCCCATGGTGGAGTTGCAATACGTATATTTAATTTTACAATATTTCCTTCTTTAGGATAGTTAGCCATAGAATAAGCACGATATGTTTCTTCCGGATTCTTCATATTTAAATCCCACATATTGAATTGATCCCATTCCTCACGGAATTGTTCTTCAATATCAAAATCCTTGAAATTAACATTCAGTTTAGGAACATCAATTTGAATATATCCACCTGATTGATGGTTTAGTTCTTCGCCTTCAGGTAATTTAACAATAAATTCTTTAATAAATGTAGCTACATTCTTGTTAGAAACAACTTCACATTCCCATTTCTTAATTCCCAATACTTCTTCAGGAACATGAATTTTCATATCGCTTTTTAATTTTACCTGACAACCTAAACGCCAGTTGTTTTGAGCTTCTTTTCGTGTAAAGAATCCAGTTTCAGTAGGGAGGATTGATCCTCCACCTTCTGTAACCTGACAAGTACACATACCACATGTACCTCCACCTCCACAAGCAGAAGGAAGGAATATTTCATTGTTCATCAAGGTAGTAAGTAAAGTACTACCCGGATCAACTACTATTTCCTTTTCTTCATTTATAGTTAACTTAACTTCTCCTTGAGGAGTAAGTTTTGTCCTTGCATATAAAAGACCCATAACTAAAGCAAGAATCAGTGTTAAGAAGATCGCAATGCTTAACAGTATAACTGTTATTTGTGATGTTAATAATATCATTTCTTAGTTCTTTTATATGTTTTACAATTTGATTCCCATGAAACCCATAAAAGCGATTCCCATTAATCCTGTAATAATAAATGTTATTCCAAGACCTTTTAAAGGATCGGGTACATTTGAGTATCTGATTTTTTCTCTAATGGCAGCTATACCTACAATTGCAAGAAACCATCCAACACCGGAACCTAATCCAAATGCTGTTGCTTCTGCTATATTATTGTAAGCACGTTCTTGCATGAATAATGAGCCACCTAAAATGGCACAGTTTACTGCAATTAAGGGAAGAAATATACCTAATGAACTGTACAAGGCAGGAGAAAATTTCTCAATTACCATTTCAACCAGTTGTACCATGGATGCAATTAATGCTATGAATATAATAAAGCTTAAGAAACTTAAATCAACATCGGCAAAGCTTTCGCTTAACCAAACTAAAGCTCCTTCTTTTAATAAATAATTTTCGATTAAATAGGCAACAGGAACTGTAAAACCTAACACAAAAATTACAGCTATACCTAATCCTGTTGAAGTTTTTACCGTTTTTGATACTGCAAGATAAGAACACATTCCTAAGAAATATGCGAATATCATATTATCGATAAAAACAGACTTGACAAATATATTAACTAAATTTTCCATTATTTAATTTTTTGTGATTTCAAATTAATTAGATTCTACAAGTTTTTTGTTTTTAGCACGCTGAACCCATATAATAACTCCAACAACAATTAATGCCATAGGAGGCAGGATCATTAATCCATTATTTTCGTAACCAAAATCATATACACTTTCAGGGATTACTTTAAAACCCCAAACGGTACCAGAACCTAGTAGTTCTCTGAAGAAAGCTACAATAATTAGTATAACTCCATAACCAGCGGCATTTCCTACACCATCAAGAAAAGATTGCCAAGGCTTATTGCTTAAAGCAAAAGCTTCTAAACGTCCCATGATAATACAGTTTGTAATAATTAATCCTACAAATACCGAAAGTTGTTTGCTTATGTCATATAAGAAAGCTTTTAATACCTGGTCAACTAAAATTACCATTGCAGCAATTACTACAAGTTGAACTATAATTCTAATTCTTGGAGGAACAGTCTTTCTTAATAAAGAAATCACAACATTTGAAACTGCCATTACCACTAAAACCGATAGAGCCATAACAAAGGCTGGTTTTACTTTTACTGTAACAGCTAAGGCAGAACAAATACCCAAAACCTGAACAGTAATAGGATTACTGTCGTTTAATGGTCCTGTAAGTAACTTAATGTTCTTGCTCGAAAAGAGAGGTTCTTTTTCTGCGCTCATTATATTCTAGTTTTTTATGTTTTTAAAATAAGTTTCGTAACTGCTTAAACAATCTTTAAGCATTGCATCAACTCCAACGCTCGTAATTGTTCCACCTGAAATACCATCTATTTCGTATTTTGAATCAGGATTTGCAGCACCAGCTTTTAAAATACTTACAGAAACAAATTTACCTTGTTCGTTAAATATTTCTTTTTCTAAGAATCTGGATTGAAAATCTTTTGTATCAATTTCTGCACCTAATCCGGGAGTTTCTCCTTTATGACTAAAGGTAGCACCCAAAATTGTAGAAAGATCGTCTTTCAATGCAACATATCCCCATATTGGCCCCCAAAGTCCTTTACCATAAACAGGAATGATGTATTGTTTTGTTCCTTCAAGTGAGCTTATGAATACGGGCAGATTTCTTTCGTTTAAGGGTTTTGCTAATTCTTTTTTCATATCAATTTTAAATGCATCAACACCTTCTTGTTTTTCTCCTTTTGTGTTTATTGCAAATATTTCAAGGATATATTTTTCATAGAGTTCTTCAGCATTTTTAGCCGAACTTTCAATATTTATTGAAGTAAGGATATTTTGCTTTTTATTAATTTCTACATTTTTCTTCTGGAATGGTTGAAGTGTCATTGCGGCTACTGAAAGAAGAGCTGCAACAATAATTACCATAATAGATGAAAAAATAAATATGTATGTGTTACTGTATGATCTCATAACTTAAGATTATTATTATTATGCTTTAACTTTAGCTCTTTTCAATCGTTTTTTAATATTTCCTTCTATTACGTAATGGTCAATTAGTGGAGCAAATACGTTCATTAATAGAATTGCAAGCATTACACCTTCAGGATATGCAGGATTTATTACTCGAATTAATACTGCAAGAAATCCAATTAAGAAACCATAAATGATTTTTCCCTTAGGAGTTTGTGATGCAGAAACAGGATCTGTTGCCATAAATACAGCACCAAAAGCAAATCCACCAAGTAATAAGTGTTGATATGCAGGCAATTCCATAAATACATTTACAGCAAATATGTTTAGAAGTAATCCCATTGCAAGTCCACCAACAAATGTTGATATAATAATTCGGGCACTACCGACTCCTGTAATTAATAGAATGGCGGCACCAATTAGAATTGCAAGAGTAGAAGTCTCTCCAATTGATCCGGGAATTGTCCCAATAAACATTTCGGCAACACTTGGAAGGTTTGCCATATGTCCAGCAGCTGCTTCAGCAAGTGGAGTTGCACCTGAATATGAATCAATAATACCTTCTCCTGCGATCATACCATGTGTCCATACTGCATTTCCCGACATAAATGAAGGATATGCAAAGAATAGGAAAGCACGAGCTGTTAAAGCAGGATTCATTATGTTCATTCCTGTTCCGCCGAATACTTCTTTACCAATTATCACAGCAAAGGCTGTTGCAACTGCAACCATCCATAAAGGAGTGTCAACAGGTATAATTAACGGGATTAATATTCCAGAAACAAGGAACCCTTCATTTACTGCATGTCCTCGATGTTGTGCAAAGGCAAATTCTATTCCTAAACCAACAACGTATGAAACAACTATTATTGGAAAAACTCTAAGGAATCCTAACCAAAAACATTCTAATAATGTTCCTTCTTGTCCAGTTGCCATAAAATGATGGTAACCAACATTCCACATTCCGAATAGAACTGTAGGTACTACAGCCAAAACAACAATAGCCATTGTTCTTTTCATATCGTTAGCATCACGAACATGTGTTCCTTTTGAAGTAACTTTATCGGAAACAAACAAAAATGTTTCAAATGCCTCGAATGTAGACTCAAGTATTTCAAATTTACCTCCCTTTTCGAAGTGAGGTTTTACTTTGTCTATGTATCTTCTTAATGATTTCATTAATCGATTTTATTTAATTTTTATTTAGTTATAGCTTAAAGCAAATAGCTTGTAGCTTTTTAACTCATTTCTTTTCTCATTAAATCAAGTCCTTTTCTGATAATAGATTGCACTTCTATTTTTGAAGTACAAACATATTCGCACAGAGCAAAATCTTCTTCGTCAACCTCGTAAATACCAAGCTGTTCCATTTTGTCAATATCTTCTACTAATATAGATTTGATTAATTGAACAGGATATATGTCCATTGGAAATACTTTGTTGTATTCGTGAGACATAACAAAAGCTCTTTCGCCACCATTTACGTTAGTGTCTAAACGAAATTTCTTCCCAAAAAATAAGCTTGAAAATAATGTGCGAGATGCAGTATGTTTCTTAAATCCAGGATTAGCCCAACCTAAGAAATCAAAATAATTACCTTCAGGAATTACAGTTATTTGATTATCATAATAACTAACATATCCCTCATGGGAAATTTTTGAACCTGTTAATACATTACCGCTTATATAGCGTAATTCACCTTCGTTAATATTATCGCTTACAATATTCTTAATTGAAGCACCATTAATGATTTTAAAATATTTTGGACTTTTTACTTCGGAGCCTGTTAATGCTATAATCTTAGTAGCATCATAAATGCCTTTTTCAAATAATCGACCTATAGTAATTATTTCCTGCGGATAGGTGTACCAAATAATATCACCTTTATTAATTGGGTCGATTTTATTAATTTGTACTCCAACATTTCCAGCAGGATGTGGACCTGTAAATTTATTTATTTGAATCCCTTTTGCTTTTGTGAAAGTGTCAGAAGCAGGATAATCAGCATTAATGTTAAGATGAATAGTTCCTTCTGTTAATTTGGAAAGAACATCAATTCCTTTTTGAAAACAATCTTCGCATTCGCGAGCTAAATAATCCATATCCGGTGCTAAAGGAGCACTATCAAAAGCTGAAATGTAAATTGATTTAGGAGTATCTTGAGGATTTGCAATGGTTGAATATGGTTTTTGCCTTAATGCAGGCCATAATCCACTTTTCTGCAGAACTTCTACAATTTCATCTTTTGAATCACCTACTTTAAATTTTTCATATTCAATTGTAGCGTCAGCTTTAACTACAACTTCAAGGATCACTCTTCGTTCACCACGATTAATTTCAACTACTTCACCACTTACAGGAGATGTAAATTGAACTTCGGGCTGAAACTTATCATAAAAAAGAGGTGTTCCAGCTTTTACCTTATCACCAATTTTAACAACAAGTTTTGGGCGAATACCTTTGAAATCGGTAGGCTTTACAGCATAAAAATCTGCTTGATTTGCCTTTTTTATAATTTTTTCGGCAGCACCAAGCATATTAATATTTAAGCCTTGTTTGATTTTAATAACTTTCGACATGTTAAGTTGTTATATTAATTCTACTTATGATTTAACAAAATATTATAATAACAATGAATTATTTTAACGAGTATAAATTTTTATTTGCCATTTTGTTCTTCTAACTGTGAAATCATTAACACTAGTAATCAAAAAAATAGCTTACCAATGTTTAAGTTTTTGTGTTTCTAGTTTTTAAGTTAACAAACTTTTTGTTAGAAAAACTCAATGCTTGCAAATATAATTGTTTTTTTATAAACATATATAAATTAGTCTATAAATGACTTTTGTCAGGTCTTGGTTTTTTTCAGATATTATGATATATCTAAGGAAAGACGCATGAAATTTTTTTTTCATTTTTTTTTCATTCCTCTAATTGGCGAGAAATTTAAATGTAGATAATGAAATGCCTGAAACATTATTTAGATTGTGCAATAAAACACTAAATTACTTGCAGATTTTATGTTTATATATTTGTGTTCGTGTGTTTTGCAAGCTTGCATGTTAATTTCGTGCTGAAAACAGTAAGCCAAAAGTAAAACCCTTGGCTTTTAATAGTTTTTCTTTAACATACAGAAATCGCTAAATTTAAGTTCGAATACCGATTGCTATCGGAATGTCTTAGACGCTTTAGCTTCGCTGAGATTGTAAAGTTCTTAACAAAGACGTGAAAAGAGGTCGTTTTCTTACTGAATTTATTTACTAGCTATTTTATATATTTGCCACAAAGCTATTCAATATGAAAAAGAAATTATTATTGATTCTTATTGCCTTTTTTGCTACTTCGGTTTCCGGTCAAGAGGTATTATTTAATAAAATATACGATAACAATATTAAAACAGTGTTGATGTATGTTGGGAATGATGATACTACAATGCCGATATGGGATTTAGAAAGCAGGATTCATTTAACTCTGGCCTTTGATAATTTAGGTGAAGATACAAAGGATTATTATTATACAATTATTCATTGTAATTCGGATTGGACTCCTTCCGATTTGGATCAAAGTGAATATATTGATGGATATTTTGAAGATCAAATTTCCGATTATCAATCATCTTTTAACACTACCATAAATTATACTCATTATTCAATGCAAGTTCCAAATGATTATATGCGACCCATGATTTCGGGTAATTATGTATTGCAAGTATATGAAAGTTCAAATCGCGATGCTGTTGTTTTTAATAAAAGGTTTATGGTTGTTGATCGAAGTACAAATATTGAAGTTCTTATACGTAATTTGAATGAAACCTCATATTTTTATAATGATCAGGAACTGGAAATTAAAGTTGAATATTATGGGAATGATTTTTACGATATCAATCAAAATATAAAGGTTCAAGTATTGAAAAATTATAATTGGACAAATTATTTAGAATTAACACAGCCTGATTTGATTAAAGATAAGGAGTTTATATATAATAATTTTAATGTTTTAAAATTTAAAGGGGGAAATGAATTTCATCATTTCAACACAAAAAACATTCATTATGTAGCTGAAAATATTAGGAACATAAGTTTTGAAGATAATATGTATCACTTTCTTTTAATGGAAAATAGAGATAGAACTTTTGAGGACTATCAATATGTGCCGGATATTAATGGCAGGTTTAAAATAGATGTTACACGGAGTGATTTTCCACATACTGAAGCTGACTATTCGTATGTTTATTTTACCTTAAAAATGGATGTTCCAATGCAGCAGGGAGATATTTATGTTTGGGGTGGATTAACAAATTTTGATTTTACTGAAGAATCAAAAATGAGGTATAATTTTGAACAGAAAGCTTACGAATGTCGATTACAACTGAAACAGGGATACTATAACTACCAATATGTTACTTTGGAAAAGGGTAAGTATGATTTTACTTTTATTGAAGGAAATCATGCTTTAACAGAAAATCAGTATAGTATTTTAGTTTATTATCATGATTATAGTGGTGGTTATGATCGATTAATTGGTGTGGGCGAAGTAAATACTAAGTTAAATCTGTGAGACTATGATTTTAGGAACGATAGTGAACTGAAATCATATAGTCGAACTGATCCTGAGCGGGCTCCACTGAGCTTTCCTGACGGCAGTCAGGCTTGTCGAAGTGCAGTCGAGGGATCTATTGGATCTTATCATTGATTTGTAATTAATTTTTCTTTTGCATGTAGCCTTCGAGAATACTTTGACAAGCTCAGTAACCACCTCAGGCTACGGGGAGTTATGCGGTTTTTTTATTACTAATTTTTAATTGATTTCTTTATGCATTATGTAGCCTTCGAGTGCCTCAGGCTACGCAGAGATATGAATACCTCAGGCTACGAGGAGATATGAGGAAACAAGTAATTAAAAATAATAATTTATTTTTCATAGGGGATATATAGTCTTGTTTATCATAATATTGAAATAATAACTTTGTTATGTATTCGAAAAATGTAATAAAGAAAAAGATTAACTATTTGTTAATCTTAATTGGAAGTATTTTCATTTTATCTTTTTTAGCTTGTGAAAAAGATGATGTTAATTTCCCTGAATTCGAATCCTTTGAATTCCCTCTTGCACAAGAGCAAAATATTGACGAAGAAAGATTAGTACAAGTGTATAACGCTGCGCAATATATTACTGGGATAAAATCGTTGCTTGTATCGAGAAATGGGGTGTTGGTTTCGGAGGGATATTTTACAGAAATGGCTGCCGATAATTTATACCATGTTCGTTCTGTAACAAAAAGTGTTGTGTCGGCATTAATAGGAATAGCTATTGATGAGGGATTTATTGAAAGTACAGATCAAAGCTTAAATATGTTTATTGATCCCTTAGGATATACACTTGATGAAGATAAGCTTAATATTACTATTGAAGATTTGTTAACGATGAGTTCAGGTTTTCAGTGGAATGAATTTACTGATGTTGGTGAATACAATAATTGGCTTACTGCTAATGATCAAATTGAATATGTTATTCGTAGAACTCTTGTAAATACTCCGGGTGAAGTTTTTTCGTATAATTCTGCTACAGCACATTTGTTGTCGGTTATTTTAACTGAAGCAACAGAAATGAGTACTCACGATTTTGCATTCGAATATCTTTTTGAACCTTTAGGATTGAGCGATGAGGATTTTAGCTGGGGGCAATTTGATCAGGGTTACTTTAATGGTGGAGCCGACTTAATGCTTAAACCCGGAGATATGATAAAGATAGGAGAGCTTTATTTGAATAATGGATTGTACAATGGAAATCAAATAATACCTTCTCAATGGGTTCAGGAATCAACTAATATTCATATTTCGACTAATCTTGATGAATTTGAACCTGATTATGGATATTTATGGTGGATAAATAATGACATGACATATGATGTGTTTTTCGCTAATGGATATGGAGGTCAGTTTATTGTTGTTGTTCCTGAATTGGAATTGGTGGTTGTTGCTACAAGCGAATGGAGGCTTTTAGGGAATACTGCCGGGCAGCAATGGTATAATGTAATGAGTTTAATTATGAATGAGGTACTTGATTGTGTTGAATAATGGAAAAAGCTGTTAGCTCTTAGCTAATGGCTAAGAGTTAACAGCTTTAGCTTATTCTATAAATTCTTCTCAGGATATAAATTATCCCATTGTTGTGACTGATTTTTAAGTTTTTTATCGAACCACGACATGATTGTATAATGCCACTCAATGCGTTTTTTATAATCTAATATCCAGTGATCCTGATTATCAACCAAAACCATTTCAACATCTTTTCCTAAGATTTTTAGTGCAGCATAATATTGTAAACTTTCTCCTACGGGAACATTTGTATCGGCTGTTCCATGTAATAATAATATTGAGTTCTGGAATTTATCGGCATTGTAAATTGGACTGTTTTCTACGTAAATATCTTTTCTATCCCATGGATAACTATTTCTTGCAGCTCCGGCATTGTAAGTATAACCCCAATATCCTTCGCCCCAATAGCTGGTTAATGAACTAATACCGGCATGTGAAATTGCTGTTTTAAAAATATCGGTTCTGGTTTGAATTAACATAGTTGTATATCCACCGTACGAAGCACCAATGCAACCTACATTTTCGACATCGGCATTTGGATGTGCTTCTAAGAACTTATTTGTTCCAACAATAATATCATCAATGGCATCGAAACCCCAGCCATTAACATGCAGTGCCGAGAAATCCTGACCAAAACCGGTTGCTCCACTAGGTTGTAAAACGTAAACTATATAGTTACCGGCAGTCCAAATATTTATTGGATAACGTCCTCCGAAAGATCTTCCAATAGGAGAGGTGCCACCATAAAAATTAACTATTACAGGATATTTTTTTGTAGCATCGTAATTTGGTGGATAGTATACTCTACCATAAATTGTTGTTCCGCTTTTATTTGTGAAATTCCAGGGCTCGGTTTTTCCGAATTTAATATTAGCAAATTTTTCTTCTTCAGGAAATTCCAGTAATGTGCTTGTTCCTTTTTTCAGATCGAGCGTATAAAGTTTTTTCGGTGTTGAAATACTTGTGCCGGTATAAACAGCAACAGCTTTTTCGTAAGCATAATTTATGCTGCTTAAAACTTCAACTTGCAAATTGATTTTAGCAAATGCTTTTGTTTTGAAATTATACTGATAAAGATTTTTATAATCTCTGTCGGTGGTTGAAACGTAAATTTGATTATCCTTGCTCCAATATGCATTCCCAATCGATGGATCGAAATCTTTGCTTATTGACTCAACTTTTTTACTTGCTAAATCGTAAATGTAAAGCTGTGAATCGTAGCTATTTGGAATTCTTCCTTCGCTAATGTTAACTCCAATATCTCCAAAACACTCAGATCCGCCTTGAACCAATAGTTTGTCGCCATTTGGTGAGTAGCTTGCATAAGCTTCATAAATTTTATTTTCCCAAATTACGGTAAGTTCATTCGTATGAATATCCATTTCGTAAAGATTCTGCTTGCTAAAAGGCACTTCAGAATAGTCCATTCTAGAAGTAGATATTAAGATTTTTGATCCGTCAGGCTTGATGTCATTTAAACTAGAAGTTAAATTCCCGGAAGTTAATTGAGTTACATTTCCTGATTGAACATCTATTTTATGTAAATAAGAACGATCGCGGAAATAAGGAAGACGATCATCATTTCCATATATGCGTTTTAAATTACCTGGTTTTTCTGCGGTAATTTTATCTGTATAAATAATATAATTTTCATTTGGCGACCATGTATACCAATATAAATTTTCAATTTCGTTTGCGATGGATTTTTCAATACCGGAAATAATATCATAAACAAATATCTCTGCTTTTTTCTCGAAATTAACAGAGTATGTTAATCGGTCAGTTCTTGGTAACCAACTAACATTCGCAATATTTTTATTTCTTAAAACAGTAATGTTCTTTTGTTTTGCAAGATCGTAAATAGCAGAGTAAGTCTTGCTTTTTCCTTTGTTTCCGGCACGTTCGGTATAGTTAATTAAAATATATTTACCCGATGCAGAAATGCTTGCTGAAGCATCTTTACTATTCATTAAATCATCGATAGTAAAAAACTTTTCAGGATTTAAGCTTGCTGTGGCATTGCAAGATGCAAAATCTTCGGAGTAATCGAAATTGGCAACAAGTTTTAAATTTGTATCCCTTGTAATTGCCTTTATCGTAATCTCATGATTCCCTGATTGTAGATCTAACTCTATTTTAGTATCACTTAACTCGGCACTGCTTTTTGTTTTAACCAGTTTATTATCTACGAAAATTTCGCAATAAGCATTTATATTTAAGTTTAATGAACCTTGTGTCCATTGATCAAGAGATAAATAAGTCGATAGCAATACCAAATTATTTTTTGTGCTTTGATTTAAAACAATACTATCAGTGCTTACTTCAATGTTTTTCCATATTAAAGATTCGCCGGATAAATCGACTTGAGTTGTATTTAATAATTTGGATGCCTCAAATGTTTTTCCATCGATGTTTTTAACATCCGAAAAAGCAGGCATATTTATTTTCTGTGGATTTGTGATTTTCCATTTATTAATTTGTACGCTTTCTTGTGCCCACGACAATTGTACCAGAATTATCAGAACAAGCATTAAGGGTAGTTTTTTCATATTTGAATTTTTAGATTTTTGTATTTGACTGCTTAGTTTAGATCGGGTTTAATCCGCTTTATGCATTAATGCTATTTAACGAATTTGTAAAAATAGCATATTGTTGATATTATATTAATACTAAGTTGTAAATTATAATGTAATTGTGTTTTTGTCAGTTTTTTGATTGGTAATTATTAGGGTATAAAAGTTTGAAAAAAACAGAAATTTTACTCATGTTACAAAAAGAGATATTGGGAAAGATTTAGTTCATTGGATCAGTTGAACATTGTTTAATATTAACTATCTTTATATCCACAAAAAGCATAAAGTATGTGGTTTTATATTTTTTCGTATGTATACGACATTATAGATTCTGCGAGGGCTATATCAGTAGTTTGCAGGTACACATATAAATAGGTGGAACTCTGTTCCATTTAAGCAATAGTTAAGCACAAATTTAAAATGAGCAATCCAATAGAAATTAACGCAAATAAAGTTCTGACTATTCTATTTGAGAATAATCCAGATGGAGAATTTTTATTTCCTGGTGAAAAAATTCAGGAATTAACTGATTTGAAACCTATTGATATAAATAATGCCATAGATTTCTTGGATAAGCAAGGATTAATTGAAAGATTCAATTTAATGAGTAGTCATCCTTATAATTTTAGTGAAGTCTTACTGAACGGTCAAGGTAATTTTCAGTATTACGAACTAAAAAAAGAGAATAAAATAAAAAATAGTCAGGTAAATAAAGCCAATATGAAAATATTTATAAGTCATAGTCATAAAGATGTTGAAATTGCAAAAGCTTTAATTGAATTATTGCGAGTTTCATTAAATCTAAAAGCGGAAGATATTCGTTGCACAAGCGTTGATGGTTATAGGTTACCTGCAGGTATTTCAACAGACGAACAATTAAAATTTGAAATACATGATTCTGAAGTCCTAATTGGTTTAATTTCTCCATCGAGCATAAGTTCTTACTATGTACTATTTGAACTAGGTGCACGTTGGGGGGTAAGCAAACCTTTAATTCCTTTAATTGCAAATGAAACAGGAGCTGATTTATTAAAAGGACCATTACAAGGGATTAATGCACTAAATATTACTTCAGAGTCTCAATTATTTCAGCTAATATCTGATTTAGAAAAATTGTTAAATCTAAGTTCTGAGCCTCCAAGTTCATACCAAAGTTACATTAGTAAACTTTCAAAAATTTCACTAACAGATAAAATAACAAATGAGACAGAAGCTAAAGAGGATATTGTTAAAGTTGAATCAGAATTCAATGACTCCGATGAAAAAATCAAAAGTTATTGTAAAGCTTACTGGCCAGATGATTATTCGATGCAGGTTAGTTGCATTAACGAGCAAAAAGATGCTGTTAATATTTTAAAAAAAGGGAAACCTGAGGATATATCAGAGGATGATTTTATCATGATTAGGAAAAAAGCAGATGAAGATTGGGCAGATGACTATACAATGAGAGTTAGCCAAGAAAATGAACAATTTGATGCAATTAGAAAATTAAGAGATATGTAAAAAATCAGTACTTAATAATTAAGCATCGTTTTAGGCATAGCCGAATATGTGCTTTATGTTGAATTAGCCCTGATTTGAACCGGAGTAGCTTATATAATATATTGTGGAATTGATTTTTCGAGTTTTTGGCATATTTGTTTTCTAAAGCATTGCACACTGATGAGATAGGGAGAACTTAAAGTTTATTACGTCACTATTTTTATACTAATATGTAATGAAAATTATCCGTTCAAGATTGAATGCCCATAGCAACGGACGGCATCGTCCAACAGTATACTATCAACAATTTCTAGTGGGAATAGGATGAGCTGAATAATACTAGAATCACAAGCTTTGTATTGTTGTTTAATAATTCTATTTTTATAGAAACAGTTGATAGAATACTAAATAGTTAGGCATTATTAGAAGCACACAATCTCAAGTATCTATAAATTATTAAATATGGGAGTTTTAGTTTATACCACGACAAAATTTAATGAACCTGATTTGGTTTCCAGAAAAATGTATGAAGAATTAAAGATGAATTATAATAAGAAACTCAATTATAACCTTATATCCGAACATGATTCATTTCAAGAAATGGTTGGTAGTTATTATCTCTGGATGATTATCTCCTTTGTTGTAATGCTAATTGGTTTTGGACTTGGTGAAGGAATCACAACTGTGATTGGTGGTTTTGCAATGTTATCTTTAATAACTAGCGTAATATATTATATTCTAGAAGCACCGTCTAAATCGAAATTTGTGAAAGAAAGGAACGAATATTTATTGAAATTGGAAGTTGTAATTAAGGAAAGTATAGACTACAATGATTTTACACGATTTTATAAAATATTTGACATTGGTGGCTTTTCAAAGTCATACACATTAACAAAAAGACATCAAAGGTAAGTGCAAATTTAACTAGGATATACTAAATTTTATATTGATAGAAATTGTCGCATATATGTTTGTCGGTAAAACTATTATTCCACATGGAGATAGTTATCAAACTCGAAGATTCTTATCTATTTATTACGTTCGTAATTGGCGTTGGGGTATTACATCATTTATGAGCTTTTGGCTCAAAGTAAAATACCAGAGTATTTTGTGACCGTTATTGTAAACCTAGTTATTCTGATTGCAATATTGAATTATTTTAAAATTTGGAAACATAACTAAGCCAGAAGATTATGAAAGCAATTAAAGTAATAGTATTTCCTGGTATTGTGATTTATTGGATTTCAAGCATGAATGACAAAATAAAGGGAGAAGGAATTTTTGGTTCATTATTAGGTATTATTGTGCTTGGTGTATTTATTTATGGAGCGTATTACTTATTTTTTAATAGCAACTCAGATAAAAATTAAAATTCGGATTTAGTAAACTAATTAGTTAACTTTGTGACATGATAAGAAAAATCATTGCGTATAAGGATAATTTCGTAAACTTTTACAAATCGCAGGAAGTTAAGGTTCAGGAGAAAATAGAATATGTTCTTGATTTAATTAGGTTTGAAAGTAATGTTCCGAAGAAATTTTTTAAACATCTCGAAAATACAGATGATATTTATGAAGTGCGAGTAATCACAACTTTTAAAAGTATTCGAATTTTATGCTTTTTTGATAAAGGACAGTTGGTTGTTTTAACTAATTGCTTTCTAAAGAAAACGCAAAAAACACCTCGGAAAGAAATTAAGCAAGCAGAAAAGTTGAAAAAGGAATATATGACAGAAAAATATGGGGGATAGAATTATGAAAAACATAACAGATTTTGAAGATTTATTAAAGAGTAAATATGGAACAAAAGGAACTCCTGAAAGAGATAAATTTGAGGCAGATTCTTTAGCTTTCAGACTTGGAGTAATGTTAAAAGAAGCAAGGAACGATGCGCATATTACTCAAGAACAACTTGCAGAAAAGACAGGAACTAAGAAAAGCTATATCTCAAGAATAGAAAGAGGTCAAAGTGACATACAAATTTCTACTTACTATAGATTAATTGAAATAGGATTAGGAAAACACTTAAATATTTCTATCAGTTAAGCTACAACTGGCAACAGCAGTTCATTAATTAGTAGGTTTTTAGTGGGTTTTTAGTCTTTTTTGCTATCTTTAAACTTTATCAATGGGTGATATTGAAACTGGGCAAAATCCCAACCAATTTTTGACCGCAACACGTTAGCGCACATAAGGTAAATGAGAAAGTAAGTTAATAAACGTGAATACTGGTGTGACATAACAGTTAATAAAGGATATAGAAACAGGTACTTTATTTTGGAACGCGTTGAAATGAACAGAAAAGTGCATACATACTATTAGAATTTTAAACTTAACGATTTTTAGCCATGAAAGAAATAGTAATTAAGGACAAACAAAATTATTTAATTAAGAATTATCCCTTTTCTGATATTCCAGATTTAGCGGATAGAAAGAAATGTATACATTGTGATTCTGATATAATAGTTGGGAATTATAAAGTTTTTGCAGATGAGTCGGGAGTAGAGTATATCTGTTGTCCCAATACTCCCAAATGCAACGGCACTGTAATTGACTGGGATGATATCTAATTATTGGTAGAAACCTTTTCTTGATTTGCTTATATCTAACTCATTTTGCTTGCGCATGTTTGAATTCGTACAGTTTAAAATACAGAGCAATAAGGACGATTATCTGCATTAGAATTAGTGGAAAAAATCGAGATAATTTCCAAAAAATAGAATATTAATGTGTGCTAACACTTAAGCATCGTTTACGGCATTGTCGAATATCCCGCAAAGCGGGACAGGTAGTGCTTTATGTTTAACTGACCCCGATTTAAACCGGAACACCTTATATATTGTGGAATTGATTTTTCGAGTTTTTGGCTTATTTGTTTTCTAAAGCATTGCACACTGATGAGATAGGGAGAACTTAAAGTTTATTACGTCACTATTTTTATACTAATACTTAATGAAAATTATCCGTTCAAAATTGAATACCCATAGCAACGGACGGCATCGTCCAACAGAATTCTATCAACAATTTCTAGTGAGAATAGGATAGATTGAAGAATACTAGAATCACAAGCTTTGTATTGTTGTTTAATAATTATATTTTTATAGAAATAGTTGATAGAATACTAATACGTTTTGTGCCATTAGGCAAACAAACTATTAGAACAAATAATAAAATAATAATGTTATATTTGTCTTTTTCAATAGATATCGAATAATGAAACTTAAATCAATTAAATATATAAATAACGAACAAGAATGGGGATTTGAAAAAATTGCTTTTTTCGATTTAACTCTTCTTGTAGGTGTTTCTGGCGTCGGAAAAACTCAAATATTACGCTCTATTTATGCGTTAAAAAAAATTGCTACTGGAAGTAATGAAAATGGTGTTAAATGGGAAGTTGAATTTGAAACATTAAAAGGTAATACTTACTATTGGAAAGGAGAGTTTGAAAATCTTAAATCTAAAGATGAACTGATTCCAGATTTATTTGACTCTGGCAAAGATGAAATAAAACCCAAAATAATTTTTGAAGAAATAATTTTAAATACAGAAAAAATAATTGAAAGAAATCAGGAAAGGTTTATTTTTAATGGTAATGAAATGCCAAAATTAATTTCTACTGAAAGTGCTATAAATATATTGAAAGAGGAAGAGCTAATTTCCGATCTTTACGAAAGTTTTAAATTAATTATCTATAGAGATCATACTCAAAAGGAAGGTGTAAGATTTAGTAGATTAAGTATTGAAAAACTTAAAAACAAATACAAAAGCTTTCAGCAGATAAAAGAAAGTGAATTAGAAACTTTTGATAAATTAGCTCTAGTTTATGACCTCGAAGAACCAGTATTTCAAGAAATCAAATCACGCTTTATTGATGTTTTCCCTCAAGTGGAGGATGTAAAAGTAGAGCCAATAAAAGATAACGAACTATCGAATTTTATTTTTGAAGCTACAATTATACAGATAAAAGAAATCGGTGTTCAAAAGTGGATTCCTCATAATCGAATGTCTTCTGGAATGTTAAGAACACTTCTTCACATTGCTGAAATGTATCTTTGGAATGAAGGCACAGTTATTTTAATTGATGAATTTGAAAATAGCCTTGGTCTCAACTGTATTGATGTTCTAACTGAAGATTTAATTTATGATGATAACAATATTCAATTTATCGCAACAAGTCATCACCCATACATTATTAATAAAATCCCATTCGATTACTGGAAAATTGTAACAAGAAAGGGAGGTACAATTAAAACTTTCGATGCCAAAGAATTCGATATGGGTAACTCAAATCACGATAGATTTATGAGCTTAATAAATCATCCATTTTATAAGCAAGGTATTTCGTAAATGAATTTATATTTTATATTGGAAGGTGAAAAAACCGAAGTTCTATTGTATCCAAAATGGATTAATCATATACTTCCAAATTATTCTCAAGTAGATTTTGAAAATGAAGCTACTCAAGATAGTTATTATATCTTTTCGGGAGGAGGAATTCCTTCTATTTACAATCATACAGTTAATGCAATAAAAAACATAAATGACAATGCTATTTATGACAAACTAATAGTTTGTTTAGATGGAGAGGAAATCGGAGTTATCTCTAGAATAGAAGAAATCAAAAATTATATAAATGATTCTGGGGTAAAATTAATTGACAAATGTGATATACATTTTGTTGTTCAGAATGTATGTATTGAAACTTGGTTTTTAGGAAATAGAAAAGTTGTTAAGAAAGTTCCTGAAGGATTAAAATTAAGAGAATTTATAGAACATTATAATATTACGGAAAAAGACCCTGAATTGATGAATAAAATGGATTTATACAGAAATAAAGCTCATTTTCATTACTCTTATTTTAAGGAAATTTTGAAAGAACATGATTTAACTTACAGAAAATCAAAACCAACTGTTGTAATGGAAAAGCCTTTTTTTAATCAGCTTGAGAAAAGAGTAGATGAGACCGAACATCTTCCGACTTTTAAAAAGCTAATCGATTTACTTCGTTCTTTTGCTTTTTAAAGAAAAACGGCACACAGCACTTAAGCATAGTTTTTGGCATATCCGAATATATGCTTTATGTTGAACTAAGCCTGATTTAAACCGGGATACCTTTTACATTTTTATTCAAATCCTTTCAGAAATTATTCTATTTTAGGTTTTATAGTTGAAAATGGCTGCATTTTTCCCATAACCATGTTTTAAAAAGCTTAAAATTGTCTAAAATTTGATCTAAATTTATACACTGAAGCAGTTTTTAGAATAATTGACGTTATCGGAAATTAGTTTCATCTTCGAATGAAACTGAAATTTAATAACTGACAAAAAATAGCTAAATTTGGGAAAATAAATTTAAGTGATTGATTTAACAAACATACTGTCCCATCTTCCAAACAACAAGATAAACGATTTGGAAAAAGTCACCCAACGTATTGTTGATACGGGAAAGGCTGAGATTGTTGTATTATTTGGCTCGTATGCACGAGGAAATTATAAAGAGCAACGTGGAGAGACCAGGGGTAAAAAAAGCGATTACGATATTTTAGTGGTAACTTCCAATAGTGAAACACGAAAAGAGTTAAAATCAAAACTCAGGGGCGTTTTTGAGGACGTTGGGATTTCCGTTCAACTAATTATTGAGCATATTAATTTTGTAAACAGCAATCTTGAAGAAACTCAATACTTTTTTACTGACATTAAGCGAGAGGGGAAAGTTTTATACACTTCAAAGAATTTTAAGCTTTCAGATTCAAAGGAATTGACACCGGCTCAAAGAAGAGAAATTGCAGAGAAAGATTTTAATATGTGGTTTGGAACAGCAACTAAAATAATGAATTCAGTTAGATCAGATTTTAGACTTGCTTCATTTGATCTTCAACAAGTAGTGGAGATGTGCTACACCACAGTTGAAATGGTATTTACGCATTACAATCCATATGAACATAATTTGGTAGAATTGCGAAAACGTGTTTTGCAATTCGATAAGCGAGTAAAAAATGTTTTGCCATATGATACAGCAGAACAAAAGGAATTATTTGACTACCTGAATTTCGCATACATTGGTGGGCGTTACCGTAGCGAGGAAGATTTTCCTGTAACAAAAGAGCAGTTAGATTATTGGAGTACGGAAGCAAAAAAACTTCTTGAATTAACAGAAATAATTTGCAAGGAACGGATAAATTGTTTGAAAGGAATAGAAAAAGCTGCTAATAATTAAGCATCGTTTTCGGCTTTGCCGAATATGTGCTTATATTTAACAAACCACGATTTAAACCGGGACAACTATTACATTTTTATACAAATCCTTACATAAATCATTCTATTTCAGGTTTATAATTGAGATTTGATGCATTTTTCTCAAGACCATGTTTTAAAAAAAAATAAAAATGTATAAAATTTGATCTAAATTTATACACTGAAGCAGTTTTTAGACAAACTGCCGTTGTACTTCATTTTGCAGTATGCACTCCATGAAAGATAATCTCATATTTAAACATATAGATATATTTCTACACTCCTTGTTGCATCAATTTACGAGAGAGTTCATCTTTTTTTCGATTATCAATTGAATCACATACTCTTATATAGTGATACATTATATCTTTATTATTTAAACACATCTTGATTAATCTACCACTAACCAATGAGGTTACACCCTCATTCTCAATATTTGAGATTGTATTTTTACTAAATCCCAAAATTAGACTAAGTGTAGATGCCGCAATGTGATATTTAGTTCGAAATTTGATTATTTCATTTGGAGCAGCTGCTCCCTTAGCAATCAAATAGGAACTTTTCAGAGCTTTCATGTTTCGACTTACTTGATTTTTAGTATAATGTTTTACTTTCTTATTTTTATTTATAAAGCCAGTATCTTCATTAACTTCATAATCCAAGTAGTATACTTCTATATATGATAACTCTAGTCCCTTAAAAACCTTTTTTATAGATTCGTGTAATTCTATAGTAGGTTTGTTTTCTCGTGTTAATACTTTATTTGCTTCCATGATACTAGTTTTTAAATGGCTGACTCATTGGGAAATCAGGAATGTGATTAGAAAAAATTAGTATTTGTAAACCATTTGCTTCAAGTCCGTATTTTAAATATATTTCGACATCATCTTTTCCAACAAAAGCACGAAATGCACACACATTAAAATCTGCACTTCCAGACTGGTCTATTCCTCTATAATAATTCTCTGGAGAAAGATTTAAAATTGTATTTTCAACATCATCTACAGAGATATCATATTCAAGCATTAAATCGTCTAATTCAGAGCTGGCTTTTCCAGTAAAAGTTATCTCAACTCCATTGGAAATTCTTTCTCTTGTTTCATTAATGAATTCCTGTATGAGTTCTATATTATCAACTGTATAAGGTAGCTCTGTCATAATGCAAATGTTTTATACAAATGTATGGATTTATTCCAATATTCCCAATCATTGGGAATATTTCTTTTGCCTGAATAGATGAGTTTTTATTTTAACATCCTTATATTTGATTATAAATAATAAAAACGTGCCACAACTCTTAAGCATCGTTTTCGGCATTGTCGAATATGTGCTTATATTTAACAAACCACGATTTGAACAGGGACAGCTATTACATTTTTATACAAATCCTTACAGAAAACCTTTTGCAAAATCCATGATTTAATTTTTAAACATGCCTTAAAAAGCTTAAAAATGTCTGTAATTTGATCTAAATTTAGACACTGAAGCAGTTTTTAGATAGACTGCTGTTAGGCATATAGAAAAAGCATTGAGTTAATAGTGATACAAAAAGATAATTGTAAAAGTAAGGATTAGAAACAATGGAAACTTTAAGTCTGGTTTATTTTTCACCGACAGGAACAACACAAAAAATTGTTAGAGAAATTGGTCAAGAAATGGGATTAAAACTTATTTCTGAAAATAATATTACCCAAAATCAGGATAAATTTAAGCCTGAAGTAAATGGTAATTGTTTGACAATAATTGGCATACCTGTATATGGAGGACGCTTGCCGATAACAGTTATTGAGGCATTAAAAAAGATTCAGTCTAATCAATCACCAGTTGTAATTGTTGTTGTCTATGGCAATAGAGATTATGATGATGCTCTTTTGGAGCTTAAAGAAATTGCAATTAATTGCGGTTTTAGGATAATTGCTGGCGCTGCATTTATCGGAGAACATTCATTTTCATCAAATGATAAACCCATTGCCGAGAACAGACCAGATAAACAAGATCTAATAAAGTGTAGGGATTTTGCTCGGATGATAAATAAAAAAACTAATGATATAAGGGATGTAAATACAGCAATAGAGCTAAATGTGACAGGTAAGTATCCATACAAAGAGCGTAAACAATTACCTGTGACGATACATCCAAAAACGGATAATGATCTATGTAATCGTTGCGGAACTTGTGTCGACATATGTCCTACAAATGCAATAACAATTAAGGAAACGGAAATAACAAACGGAGAATTGTGTACTTGGTGTTGTGCTTGCGTTAAGAATTGTCCAAATGAAGCGCGAATATTTGATAACCCAACAATTAATGCATTTAAAGAGAAACTATTTCTTAATTGTTCAATAAGAAAAGAACCTATGTATTTTGTATAGCTACATTGCCTAAGACCTAAGCATCGTTTTCGGCATTGCAGAATATGTGTTTTATGTTGAACTAAGCCTGATTTGAGACGGGATAGCTTTTGCATTTTTATACAAATCCTTTCAGAAATTATTCTATTTCAGGTTTTATATTTGAGATTGGATGTACCTTTCTCAAGACCATGTTTTAAAAAAAATAAAAATGTATAAATTTTGATCTAAATTTATACACTGAAGCAGTTTTTAGACAAACCGCTGTTGTGCGTAACTATCTGTATGGTATAACATTATTTTGGGTTCTGATAAAAAAAATGTAATTTTGGATTATGAGTATAATAGATCGAAATATTGATAAAATTCGAGACTTGTGTAACAGGCATAAAGTTGCTCAACTATTTGCTTTTGGCTCTGTCTTAACTGATAATTTCAATTCTGATAGTGATGTTGATTTTGTTGTAGATTTTTCAGGTGTTGAGTTATTGGATTATGCTGATAATTATTTTGACCTGAAATTCTCCTTGGAGAACTTGTTAAAGAGGGATGTTGATTTGCTTGAAAACAAGGCTATTAGAAATCCATTCTTACGTAAATCAATTGATAATTCGAAACAACTTATTTATGGATAACGAAATTAAGACATGGCTTTATGATATTTTGCAGTCCATAAATGAGATTGATAGCTATTACGAAGATAAACCTAAGATTTACGAGGAGTATCGTACTGATATTAAGACCAAGCGTGCAATTGAGCGAGATATTGAGATAATTGGAGAGGCTGTTAATAGGATTCTGAAAAAGGATAATTCGTTTAAAATAAGCAATGCTAAACAAATAATAGGAACAAGAAATAGAATTATTCACGGATATGACACGGTATCTGATGATCTAATTTGGAGTATTGTTATTAATCACCTACCGAAACTAAAAAAAGAAATTTCGGATTTAATTGATAAATAGCGGCGTATAACACATAAGCATTGTTTTCGGTAATAGCCGAATATGTGCTTTATGTTGAACTAAGCCCGATTTGAACAGGGACAGCTTTTACATTTTTATGCAAATCCTTATAGAGAGCATTCTATTTCAGGTTTTATATTTGAGATTGGATGCACTTTTCCTATGACCATGTTTTAAAAAAAATAAATATGTATAAATTTTGATCTAAATTTCAGAATAATATTAAGAATTCCAGAAATGTTATAAAAAAATCATTCTTAAGATTTCCTAAGAATGATTTTTATGTTTTAAACTAATTGAGAATATAATTAGCTCATAATTTTATATTTTTTAATACTTTTCAAATTCATTATCGAATTTATCGACTCCTCCCATATTAATATTTACACCTTTTGAATCATACGTTTCTAACTTAACATTTACCTGTTTAGCTTTTTTTTGAGCTTGTGTTTTTGTTTTATATTGTTTATCTACTTTGCCATCAATTTTAAAGAATGCAATTAATCCTTTTAGATACTCGGCTTGTTCAGACAACTTTTCTGAATTAGTTGCCATTTCTTCTGAAGCAGCGGCATTTTGTTGTGTAACCTGATTAAGCTGTTGAATAGCACTATTTACCTGATCCGCTCCAGAGTTTTGTTCTTGAGATGCTGCAGATATTTCTTGTACTAATTTTGATGTTTTTTCAATATCCGGCAAGATCTTTAACATCAATTCACCTGATTCTTCTGTTGCGTTTCTACTTTCTTGAGATAAAGCAATAATTTCATCCGAAGCAATTTTACTTCTTTCTGCAAGTTTTCTAACCTCAGCAGCCACAACAGCAAATCCTCTACCATGTTCTCCTGCTCTGGCAGCTTCAACCGCTGCATTTAATGCAAGAATATTTGTTTGAAAAGCAATATCATTAATAATATTAATTTTTTCAGTAATTTTTCTTACAGAAACTAGACTTTTTTGTGATGCCGATGAGACATTGTTCATTCCAAGAGAAGAATTTAAAGAAATTTTCTCTGTCTGCATTGCATTATCAGTATTTTGCTGAATATTTGATGACATTTCTTCCATAGAAGAAGAAACCTCTTCGGCAGATGAAGCCTGTTCTGAAGCTCCTTGCGAAATTTGCTGAGCCGCAGAACTCATCTGATTTGAAGCTGTTGCAATATTATCGGCACCCATATTAATCTCAATAACAATTTTTCGCAATCTATCAATCATTATTTTTAGCGCATTCGCCATATTCCCAACTTCATCATTTTGGTCTATTTCAATATCAATTGTCATATCGCCATTTGAAAACTTTTCGGTTGAATCAACCAAGCTAATTATAGGCTTAATTGTGCTTGCGATATATACAATTACTAAAATAATACACAAGGAAGCTAATATTAAACCAACAATTATTAAAATCCACATAAGTGAATTAGCTTTAGCTAATATTAAACTGTTAGGTATAGATATTCTCACTTGCCAAGGTGTATTAGCTTTTCCAAAATAAATAGGGACATAAACTTCAAGGTTATCTTTTGAATACAAAATCCCCTCTTCGCCATTTTTTATTTTAGATATTTGTTGATTGTAATCGCTATAAGTTTCACTTAAATTTTTACCTACAATTTCTGGATTGTGCGAATGTGCAACATAGGTTCCAGTATTCGAAACGATAAACAATTCTGCTGCTCCGTCATAAATTTTATCTTTAACAGCCAATTCTTGTATAAAATCAATGCCAAAATCAATTCCAGTTATTCCATAAAAAGTACCATTTTCAACTATTGGACTTACAAGCGACATTAAAAGTACTTCAACTCCATTAATTGGATAATAGTAGGGATCTATAATTGCTTCTGTTTTTGTTGATTTTGGAATTTGATAATAATCACCAGCACCAGAAACCTCATAATCAACTAAAGGGTCTAATTGAATATTTCCACTTGCATCTTGTGTGAAATAAGGTATAAATCGCCCCGTTGCATCGTGTCCTTCTTTATTTACATAAGAAGAATCTTCGCCGTCAAATGCATTGGGTTCCCATAAGGTATATATACCTAGAAATATTTTGTTCTTACGTTTTGTACTTTTTAACATTCCAAATACTTGTTCACGTGTAAGTTTAATTGGATCAGATGTATTTTTAATTGCTGCAAATGCATGACTTAATTCTCGTGAAGTATTTAAAGCAATTTCAATTTGAGCTTTTACATTTCCGGCATAATTCTTGGCCTCGGCAACTGCAAACTCTTCTGCATCCTTAATTAACTGCTTCCTTGTAGAAAATGATGAATAAGTTACCAATGTTGCAATGGTGATAAATATTCCCATACCAACAACTAATCCAAGTTTCATTTTTATTGAAACAAATTTCTTCGTTTTACTCATAATTTATAATTTATTTAGATTTATTTTTTCTGCTTGTAATAGGATAAATAAACTATATGCTTATACCGAATACAAGAAATACATTTTGCTTTTGTGGATTAAAAATTATTGAACATGATAATGGTAACGAGAAATATTCTGTCAATTTAACATCTTTATTACCTGTAATTCCAACATTAACTACATTAAAGCCTTCACCGTATAGTCCAGTGTGTGTAGTAAATCCTACAAATGTGTTAAAAGTTCCATTGCCAATTGAACCAGAATAGCCTAATTCTATATATGTAGAAAAATTAAGATCAGTATTGTCTGGCTCATCTAAAGAGTAATAGTTTACTTTATCAGCTCCATAGATGATAGTTCCTATCGAAAGATTTAAAGGAATTTTTTTTGTTCCATTAAAGGAAACAACTAATTCTTCTATGTGACCTGTTTTATCATTAGTATATTCAAAATAGTTATTCATCGTTAAAGCATCATCTGGAAAAAAGTAATCAAATAATGTAACCGAAAAAGCATCAGAAATACTATATGTTAAATACAAATCTGTTTCTTGAATATTCAAACCATTTGTAGTAAATGCTCCCCATGCTCCCAGTTCAAACTTCCCAAATGTTGCCGACATATATGGTTGAATACTTGGCGAACGCCCATAATCTGTTCCTCTCCATACATAACGACTAACAAAATCAGTTCCTAAATTAAGCTCTACTTTACTTGTGTCCTGTGCAAATGAACTTGAACTAATAAAAAGGATCATAGAAATTAAATAGAATTTTTTCATGCTTTTAGTTTTTCAAATTAATATTTAGCTATTATTTTCATTATTCAATTCAACTCGTCCATCTACTTTATCATTGCTTACAACACTATCTTTCAAATTAATAAGCTCATCTGAAGAAAAGACTTTATCCATATCAAGAAGCATTATAAACTCTTCGCCATTTTTAGCCATTCCGTAAATAAATTCTGATTTATACTTGCTTCCAATATTTGGTGGCGGCTTAATATCTTTCTCGTCGAGTATAAGTACTTCTTGCACAGCATCTACCATTGCTCCAACTTTTACTGCCTCGCCATTGACCTTAACATCGAGTACAAGAATACATGTGTTCGTAGTTTCTTCTATTGGTGTCATACCAAATTTTAGTCGTAAATCTATAATCGGCAAAACCATACCTCTAAGGTTTACTACACCTTTCATATAAACCGGAGATTTTGGAACTTTTGTAATTTTCATCATTTCCAAAATGTTTAACACTTTGCCAACATTCGAAGCAAATGTTTCCTCGCCTAATGTAAAGGACAGATATGAATTTTGTTTTTCTTTCATATATTTAATTTTTAGTTGTGTGCAAGCTTTATTTGCGTATTAATTAAAATTTTATTTCTGCACACATTTTATAATTTTCCTCAGAAATATAATGTTGTAATAATTTATTTAATTCCTTTATACTTTTAGTTATGTCTTCTTGCTTACTTTCCTTTTCAATGAATTCACTTTCTGAATTACAGTTTGTCCCAAAATATTTAATTAAATTTCTTGTGCTATAGTTTCATTCTTTACAATTATTGAAACATTCTTTTTTATACTATTAGCCAGAAACTCTAAGGATTAGCCAATTGTCATGCTTTTAAATTGTTTCATAAACATTTGTTTAAAAATAGATTAATCAGGGGAAATAATATCCACCATTTGATACTTCCCTAATAGCATCTCCCAATTGATCATATAGGTTTACTTTACTTACAAAACCCTTAAATCCAGCCTCAATCAATCCTTTTAAATTAATCATTTCATTATGTTGAGATATTGCAATAATATTTTGATTATTTACTCTCCTTGTTTCCGATTTTGCAGCTTCGATTCCATTCATTTCTGGCATTTCAATATCCATTAAAATAATGTCATAACTGAAACTATTACTATCGATAAATTCTTTTCCATTTGATGCTTCACCAACAACTTTATGATGAAGAGAACCTTCCAAATATAGTTTTAGATTTACCCTAAATTTTTCGTTATCATCGACAATGAAAATATCCATGTTTTAGTAATTTTAATATTCTATAAAATTACAATATTCTCGTAATGTGCTCAATAGGTAAAGCACTAAAAGGATTAGAATTACACCTATTTATTAGAGAAGAAAACCTACTTAACGATTAGTAAAAACCCTATTTAGTATATGGTAAAAACACACTATAGAATAGTTAAACTGAACTTATATGTATTATTCAGGGAATTGATTAAAGACAATTTGTCTTTATAAATTGATTAGCTGATTTTTTATGGCAAGCATTACCAAATGAGAAGAATTATTTGCTCCGGACTTTTTAATGAGATTATGTCTATATTTTTCTATACTTTTAATTCCTAAACAAATTTTTTCTGATATTTCTTTATTTGTATATCCATTACAAATAAAATGTAGTACTTCTTTTTCTCTATCTGTAAGTTGGATTTTATCATCAAAATCTTTATGTTTTATTTTAAAAACAATACTTTTTAATAAATCTTGAGCAAAATAATTATTTCCTTTTGCTACTTCTTCAATAGAACGAAATAACTCATTAACTCCTGTTGCCTTTTGAATAAAACCTTTTACTCCCGCCTCAATCATTTTTAAATAATAATGTTCTTCATTAAACATAGTAAGGATAATAATTTTCAAATCAGGATACTTTTGCAGTGCCGATACTGTAGTATCATAACCGTTTAATTCAGGCATTGAGATGTCCATTAATATTACATCAGGTAGAATATATTCCAGCTTCTTTAAGAAAGATAAGCCATTAACAGCTTCTATTACAACTTCCCAATCCTCTTTTTGAGAAAGAATCATTTTTATTCCCGATCGGAACATTTCATGATCATCAACAATAGCTATTTTTAACTTTTCTTTCATATTAAGCTTAGGCTTATTGTATTTCCTTTTTTGTTGAAAAAAATAATTTTACTTAATAAGTATAATTTACTAATAACAGTAAAACCGTATATTTCTACTAAAATATTAAATTAAATCTTCTTTTTGTCAAATTGGTATACATATAATGTAATAAATTCCTACTCTTTCTTTTTTAACGAAACTAAGTTTCCCATTTAATGAATTAATACGATTATATATATTGAATAATCCCATTCCTTTTTTACCTTTTTTTATTTTATTAAAATCGAAACCTTTTCCATTATTATAAAAATCCAAGTATACATTTTCTTTATCTTGTCTTATAGAAAGGTTTGTTTCTGTTGCTTTGGCATGTTTTACAGTATTATTTAATAATTCAATTGAGATACGGTATAATGTAAGTTCTATTTCTTTGTTTAATCTTCCCTTTAGTTGATATGAATATTTAATTTCAAGTTTAGTTAATTCGATATGTTTATTAATGAAATTTTTTATTGCTTCGTTTAAACCAAAATCATTTAAAATATGAGGACTAAGGTTTTGAGAAATTGTGGAAATTTGACTCAAAGCATCATTAATACCTGAAATTATTTGTGGTTCAATTTTCTGTTTAAATTTTTTGTCATCAGAAATCATATATGTCTGTGAAAATAATTTTATGGTTGAAAGTATTGGACCTATTCCATCATGAAGCTCCTGTGCAATTCTGCTACGTTCATTCTCTTCCGCTTGAATAACTGCATTCAGCACTTTTTGTTGTATCTGTCTTTGTTCGGTAATATCATGTGCTGTTCCTTGTGTACCAATAATTTTACCATCATTATTTTTTAATGGTATGGCATTAAAAATTAAATACACATCTTCCCCATTCTTTTTAATATGACTCGTTTCATAGCCTACTACCGATCCTCCGGCAAGGAGCTTTGAAAATTCAACCATATCTCGTTCAAAAACTTCAGGTCGTTGAAAATCTGAAAAAGGTTTCCCCAACATTTCTTTTAGTTTATATCCATGAGTTTTTTCCCATGCTGGGTTTAAATATGTGAATTTACCATGTAAATTACATATCCAAATAAGGTGTTGTGAAGTTTCTACTAAACTACGGTATTGTCTTTCTTTTCTTTTTAATTCCTGTTCATCATTCTTTTGCTGTGTTATGTCTTGTACAAATGCCAGATACAATTTTTTGTTCATATGATGAATAGGACTTATGTGCAATTCAACAGGAAAAGATGAACCGTCTTTTCTTTTGTGTTTACTATAAACTAATGATGTTTTAGCATGTTCCAGACTAGCCCATATTGGTTGCAAAGTATCAAGTGTTGGATAATCGGCATCAATTTCCATAATTGTCATTGAAGTAATCTCGATTTTTGTGTAACCCAAATCTATTGTAGCTTTTTTATTTGTGTCAAGAATTTCACCTTTATTGTTACAAAGGTAAACTGCATCAGGAGCATGTTCTATTAAGCTGCGAAATTTTTCTTCGCTTCTTTTTAATTTTTCTTCTGCTTGTTTCTGTTCGGTAATATCCTGAATAGCACCATAGAGTCGAGTTGTTTTTCCATTTTCTTGTTCTACCTGACCCAATGTTCGAATCCAAATATGTTTTCCCTTTGCAGTTATAAATGGTATTTTAATATCGTATGATTTGCCATGTTCTATGGCATCCATAACTGCATTTTGAATTATTGGTTGAGCTTCAGGTGCATAAAATTTCATGCCATCTATTAAATTGGGGGGTGTGTTTTGGTTTAGTTCATGAATTCTATAAGTTTCCTTAGTGAAAAAAGCTGTCATTGAAGGTATTTCTAATTCCCAACCCCCAATTTTGGCAAGCTGCCCTATTTCATTTAATAATTCTTTCTTGCGTAATAGCTCTTTCTCTGCATTTCTACGTTCGGAAATGTCTAGCAATATTCCAGTAAAAACCAAATCATCTTCTTTTGCCATTGGAGTAGCAACTCCTTTAAACCATTTTGTTTCTTTTTCGACAGTTAATACCCGCCCTTCAAAATGCCATTTTGATTTATCTTTTATAGCTTTCTTTATTGATTCTAAAAAGGCTGATTTGTCATCGGGATGAATGTGTTTGAACTCGACCCAGTCAGGATTAGACAAATCGTTTGAGACGCCTAAAAATTCCTTTGTACTAGGGCTTATGTAGCTGAAATATAGTGAACCGTCTTTTCTGATGTTAAACTGAAATACAAGTCCTGGCATATTTTCGGCAATGTTGCTGAATTTTTCTTCACCTTGTTTTAAGTTTAGTTCTGCATTTTTTCGATCAGTAATATTTTCAAGACAAACAAGAACTCTCTTAACTCCAGATAATTTAATTTGTGCAGTAGAAACAAGCATGTACTCTTCTTGAACAGCATTAGTCCCCCTATAAACAAATAAAGATTCTACCTTATGAAAGGACTTTCCTGTTTTTATGGTTTCGAGAATCGTGTTTCGAATTCCACAAGTTTCACAGATATTAGAAAAGGCACAACCTTTTGAATTGTTATCTGCATTGTGGCAACACAAAGCCTCACCAAATCGCAGCCCCAGAGATTCACCTTCGGATTTTTGAGACATCAAAAGTGCTTGAGCATTTATTTTTACAATTCTTCTTTCCTCATCAACAAGCAACATAATAAAAGGTGCGTTTTGATAAATTGCATTTAACTCGATCTCACTTTTCTTCAATGGATCTTCAGCCTTTTTGTGCTCTGAAACATCTTGAATTATGGCAATGTATTTCTTAGTAGTTTCAGAATCCATTCCAACAGGAACAACATTTAGTTTTGCCCATATTATAGAATTGTCCTTTATGATATATCGTTTCTCCATGTTAAATGAAGATATCTCTCTGTTTTGCAATTTTTCCAGATAATCTAAATTTTCTTGCAAATCATCAGGATGTGTAATACTTTGGAAGGTTGTTAATAGCAATTCCTCCTTTGTAAAAGACAGTATGTCGCAATACTTTTTATTAATATGAATATATTGTCCTGAATAAGAGTCTATCAAGGCGATTCCAACAGGTGCTTCTTCAAAAATTGCTTTAAAACTTTTTTCACTCTCTTCAAGAGCCATTTGGATTTTAGATTTTTCTTTATTTTGCTTTATTTTATCACTAAATTCCAATACAGATTTTCCAATAAATTCATCATCTGTGTATCCATGATTTTTGCAAGCGGCACCATTAGCATCTAAAATTATTGATATGCCATTTTTGGTATTTGTGTCTTTTTCATATAACTCTACAATGGAATTATACTTTTGTTGTATTTTAAGTAATTCATCAATTAATTCTTCTTTGCTTTTATCTTGATAATTCATTGTTTATCTCATGGTTAATTATATGCTACATCATACGTTTGTTTTAAAAACAGCTTTTATATGTAATATTAAAATAGTTGAAGTAAATATGAATGTTATTCCGTTTGCAGGCGTCATTGGTATCTTACCAATTAATATACCATAAATAATACATAATAAAACTCCATAGTTTAAAACTGAATACATACCTAATGACAAATCCTTATTTTGTTTAGTTTTAATAGTTTTTATTGCTTGTGATAAAAAAGAAATTTAATGCAAATCGCAGCTATTAATCTATTTATCGTAATTAATTTCATAATATTAATGATCGTGAATTATAAATTTTGCAATTATTCAATTAAGCATTATTTCAAATAATTATATTTTTATAGTGAGGTTTCATAGCATGTAATTATTTTTTATTGGCTCTAACGTGTGTATATTTATTGTTTATGTATTTCTAATTTTTTAGATAAACGATTCTTTTTTTTTATCAGGTGAATGTAGTATTTATTTGATGTATGATCAAACAATACGATTCTAATTTAGAAAAATATTGGAAAACCTGCGTTTCGCAACCCACAGCTAAAGTCTATATTACAATAAAAAATAGTGGGAAAATAATTAATTGGATTAAGTGAATGTTGTTTAAAATTAATTATTTTTGGTTAAATAAATTTATTAATTAATTATAATGAGAAAATTTATAATCTTCCTTTGTTTGATATCATTTACATCAAGTGTAAAAGCTCAAATTGATTCAGTACTTGCAAATCAATTGCAAAATGTGCTTGATGAAAGTATATCTAAAGGTAACAATGGTGTTTCGGCATATGTACTAATGCCTAAGGGGCAATTCTGGAATGGAACCGCTGGGGTTGGAAAACAGAATATACCTATAACGGATACAACTGTCTTTCATGGTGCTAGCATAACAAAATTCAACATAGCCATTCTTATGATGCTTCTAGTAGAAGATGATTTGATTGATTTAGACCAGTCATGGAATGATTATGTGTCACTTAATGTAGATTTTGATACCTCAATTACAGTTCGGCAATTATTAAACCACACAAGTGGCATTGCTGATTATCTTGAAGTCCCTACTAGTGAAGCCGATATAACTTCAGATTTCAACCACTTTTATAATCCTCAATACATACTTGAGAACATTGTTAGCGGTGTTCCTAACTTTTCGGCAGGAACGGATTTTAAATATTCTAATAGCAATTATGTTTTGGTGGGTTTAATTATTGAGGCAATTACAGGAAACCCGGTTCATACAGAATTAAGAAATCGAATATGGAATCCACTTGGAATGAGTCATACTTATTTTGGAGCTTACGAAACTTATACAGAACCTACTTCAGGCGTTTGGTGGGATTTCGGCAGCGGTTTAACAGACTATAGCGATATGCCAAAAACCTCTATGCTAAGCTATGCATACGGAGCCGGTAATATTATTTCATGCCCCACTGATCTCGGACTACTTTTGAACGCTTTACTAAGCAGTCAGTTACTTAATACCCAATCGCTAAATGAAATGTTGACTTTTGTCCCGGAAAGCTATAATAGTTGGACTGCCGGATATGGATTAGGTATTCATAATCAATATGGACAAAGCGATGATAGAGTAATTGGACATGATGGCTATTATACTAACCTTTCCGATATGTTTCATAGTATGAATTATGACTTTACATTGGTTACGATGTCAAATACCCTAACCGATTGGTTTGGAATTTTTAATCCAATGTATGATGTATTGTCAAATTATTTTATGACTACTGAAGTTATTGAGTTTGATAAAAAAATAGATTTAACTGTTTACCCAAACCCAACTACAAGTAAATTCAATATCACATGCGCACAAATCATTACTGAAATAGAAATAGATGATATGATCGGAAGAGTTATTTATCAAGCAAACCCAAATGATAAACAAACATCAATAACTATTGATAAAGATGGCTTATATTTAGTTACAGTTAAATCAGAACAAGGATCTACAACAAGTAAATTGATTGTGAAGAATTGATAAATTTAACTTTGCTGAAAAGAAAACATGAATGTACAAGACTTAAGCATCGTTTTAGGCTATTGCCAAAAACGATGCTTTATGTTTAACTTACTCTGATTTGAACCAGATCAACTTTTACATTATTATGCAAATTCTTACAGGTTCATTTCGGAAAATTAGATTTGTAAGAAATAGTTCAGGAAAAGTAGTCGCTTTTAATGATTCGAGTAGCAGAGCAAAGATGTTTTATTTGAAAATATATGTGGAGTAAAACTGCACATAACATTACACTGAAATAGCTACATTTCCTTTTTTATGTCCTTTATCTACATATCTATGTGCTTCTGAAATTTGTTCTAAGGTATAAGTTTTATCTACGACTGGTTTTATTTTTCCTAACTCCATAAGCTCTTTGAGAAAAATCAGATCTTTTGTCCTTTCTTTTGGTGCTCTCAATCCGGTAGCCGCAATTTTAGCTTTTCTTCCACCAAAAATTGAAGTCCATAATACAATTGGGATAATTCCAAATCCAATACCGGATTCAAGAAAAATTCCCTTTTGCTTTAGCGAACTTTTACAATTCGAAAAAGAAGTTTTACCTACAGTGTCAAATATAATATCATAGGTTTGGTTCGTTCTGGTAAAATCATCTTTCGTATAATCAATAACATTATCAGCTCCAATAGTTTTAACCATCTCTACATTTGTTGTACTACATACCCCGGTAACTTCTGCTCCGTAGTATTTGGCAATCTGCACAGCGGCAGAACCAACGCTCCCAGAAGCTCCATAAACAAGAACTTTTTGACCACTTTTTATACTTCCGGTATCTCTAAGAAAAGGTAATGCTGTTAAAAAACCATCAATACTTGCTGCAGCTTCATTGCTGTCCATGTTGGTTGGTTTTAAAGTAATTACACCATCTTCAGGGATGCATATATATTCTGCATTAGCACCGAATGTTGGGCCCGCAGTACCAAATATAAGATCACCTTTCTTAAACAATTTTACATTATTGCCTATCGCTTCGATTTCGCCTGAAAGTTCTTCTCCAAGTCTCTTAATTTTTGGACTTTTCAGACCAGTGAACAATCTTGATATAAAAGGTTCGCCTTTTCGAAATGTACACTCAGTTGCAGTAACTGTTGTAGCATGTATTTTAAGTAAAATTTCATTGTCTTTAGGAACAGGTTTTTCTGCATCAATAAGTTGAAGAACTTCTGGTGATCCGTATTTTGTGTACTCAATTGCTTTCATATTATATTAGTTTTGTAGATAGTTATAACGCAATTACTAACGTTATGTTTATGATATGTTTATTTTGCCATTTCAAAAAAACATTTCTAGTATTATAAAGTATACTTATTACTTGCTTGACAAGCTTGGTATTTTTGTACCCAATTTGCAACTAACATTACCAGTAATTTGGTAGTGTTTGGCGTTTCGACTAAGTTGTATTACCTTGTCTTCCGGCAGGTCTTCCGTTTCAATCAATCGGTCTGACAACTCAGAGCTTTGGAAGCTTAAACCTACAGGTATGTGAAGACCGTTAATAGTAAGCTTATTTTTTAGGCATGAATAAAAGAGATGATTTTACACCGAAGACAAAAGAAATATTAGCCAAACGAGTTGGTTTTATATGTTCAAATCCAAATTGCAGAGTAGCCACGATTGGACCTCATACAGATAGAACAAAATCTTTAAATATTGGTAATGCTGCTCATATTTCTGCTGCATCTTCTGGTGGACCCAGATATGATGAGAAATTAACATCTGCACAGAGAAAGCATATTGACAATGGTATTTGGTTATGTTCCAATTGTGCAACACAAATAGATACAGATAAAAAGAAATATGACAAAGAATTATTAATTAAATGGAAATTGGATGCAGAAAATAAACAAACGTTAAAGTTAGAATATAAAGTTGAAAATAAATTACAAATCTCATCTGAACCTTATTTAGAAGCTGATTTGATTTTTGCAAGTGGATTATCAACTCCGTTAGGTTATAGTCCTAAGAATCAAATTGAAGAAGTTGGTGAAAATGTGAATAGTATAGTTAATAAACATCCAATACAAATTTGGAATCTGGATTGGGATTTTGTTATTCTAATTCATAATAATTCAAGTTGTCCTGCATTAAATGTAACTTTAAAACCACAGGGAAATAAAAAGTTTACACAAATATCGAAACTTAAGAAAATTAATAATATTCAACCATATAAACACATAGAAGTAAAATCATCTTATTCATTTAAAACAGAAGAGACAGGTTCTGAGGCTTCAGAGAAAATTAGAAAAAGTATTCCAGATGATATGATTGGCCTTGAAATGAATATTGATTACATCGATGAATCGAGAAATTCTCATTGTTCTACTTTTAAAATATTAGAAAATAAAGAAATCGAGAATATTAAAAAAATATGCTAACCGCTAACACTTAAGCATCGTTCTCGCATAGCCGAATATGTACTTTATGTTTAATTGATCCCAATTAAAAACAGAGTGCTTTTACATATTGTATAATTGATTTTATAGAATTGAGCTTTATTTGTTTTTAAGCATTCCAACTTGATGAGATAGGGGAGATTTAGCTAATGTTTTAAACATTTGTAGTTTGTTAACATGTAGTATATTTTTAATATTTTTCTATATAAATTGAAAATGGTATTAAACTAAGATAGTAATATGCTAATGTCATTAAAAAAATTACCGAGTTAAGTGACATATTATCAATAAAAAAGACCTTTCATTAAGGCTAAGTATTTGTAAAATTAAGAAGATAATAAGCGTTTGTGTAATTATTATAAAAAATAATCATTGAGGATGTTTAATTTCTATTATTTCTTTTTATTTTAGCCACTTTATTAACCTATTGGATGCTTGAATGGATAACGAAAATAACTTTGACAGACTTAACGAAGCTGCTAGTGATTCGGCAAAAAGACAAGACAAAGTATTTGACCGAATACAAAATATTGTTAAAGAAGACCCCGATTCAGCAAAACAGTATTTGCAGCACTTAACCCAAACTTCAAAATGGGAATTATATAGTCGTATTTATGGCAAGTTTGCCTACATAACTTTACTTATTGTGTTTTTAATCGGTGGTTTAATTGTGGGAATTAACAAATTAAGTGTCGACAGCGACGAAACTATAATAGAAAGTTTTGTAAGAATTAAACCTGAGCTTAAAATAGCTGAAAATGAAGAGGGTAAGTATTTTATATCCTATGTTCATCCTGAAGATAAAGAGGAAAAATGTATTGGTTTTCTTCATAATTTTACACCGGGAAGTAATTTAACCTTAAACAAAAATGCTTCGGAATGGGAAGTTTTCAAAGATCAAATTAAGCTAGGTAATTTAAATTTAATTGCGAGCAAAAGAAGTGTGAAGTTTGACGGAAAGCCTTATAAAATTGGGACAGAACAATCTTTTGACGAAGATGATAATTTTGTATTTAAGATAAAAAGTAGTTATAATTATAAGGTGCCAAATAGCGCAGACACTACAATGCGAACAATGTATAAGGTTTATTTTGGTGAGAAAATAAATGAAAAGGTTTTATGGATTAAAAAGCCTATTGAGATAAAGCGAACAGGCAATGGGAGTGGTAAGGTTGACGGGAGTTCTTCGAACTTGCATAAAATATCGGACGAAAGGTGGAAAAGAACTTACTTTATTGAAATGACAATAGGTAATTCCTGGGAAAACGACATTTACAAACTTTATGGCTCAGGTTTTTCAATAGGATTGAAATAATTGAACATTTTTATATATCATTTAAATAAGCGACAAAGAAACATTTCATCAATCTTAAGATATAGGTTCTATTTGTTCTTCATTTAATTCGATTAAAGATGAATTTTTTACATAACTTATAATTCCCATATTATTTAATTCAATAATATGTATTACTCCCGCTTTTGTGCTAAGTGATAAATCTTTAATAATATTTTCAAAATTTGTACGCCCCTTTGCTTTTAACCTTTTTATTATTCTTTGTTTTATTGGGTTATTTAGGGTTTCTTTAATTTGAATTAAAGTTGGGTTTTTACCAATCATAATAAAAAATTATTTTTATTAGAATACCTTTTTTTCAATGTATTGAGAGTTTAATACGCTTAGTGTTCCCAAATAATCTAATGAAAACTCAACTAAATCTCCTACTTTATAATTCTTTGGATTTTTACCTAAATCGAGCACTATCATATCAGAACTTGAACCCGCAATTTCAATATTGCTGTCTTTTGGTTGAATATGCTTTTCTTCAACATCAAGCAAACCAATATCCAGAATGGCTCTACAAGAACTTTTACCCATATCTGCATCATCAAAATCATATTCGATTCCTTCTACATTTGTTCCCATTTCACCATCAGGAATCATAGGTTTTTCTGATAGCTCAATTATTTCTACAAACAGTTGAAATACATTATATTCCATGTTTCGAATGGTGCTATCATTGTAAACATCGGTTCCAAGATAAAGAGTTTCTCCAACTCTAAAATGATTTATGCTTCGGGGTAGCAGTCCTTTAAAAATTAATGGAATGGTAACCGATGAGCCTCCTGAAACATAAGGTATATTTTTGTTGAATTTTGCTTCAATTAATTGTTCGTATAAGCTTAATTGAATTAGTTTATCCTGATTAGGTAAAACGCCATATAAGCAACTTAAATTTGTTCCAATACCAACTACCTCAATGTTAGATAAGTTAAATACAGATTCATAAAAGTCAATAAATTCATCCCACATAACACCTTCTCGCAGTTCGCCCATTTCTATCATTATCATAATTTTATGGACTTTGTTCATTTTCTTAGCTTCTTCATTTAGAAGCTTAATTGTGGCAAATTCAGTATTAATGCTGATGTCAGCATATTTAATAATACTCTTTATTGACCTTTTTGCCGGTGGTTTTATATAGATGGTTTCAATTTTAGAATTAATTTCTTTAATAGCTTTTAAATTTGAGACCCTCGAATCGCAAATCTGCTTAACTCCTAAATCAATTAATTCTTTAAGGAAAATTTTGTTTCCGCAAAGCATTTTAGAAACAACAGCCCATTCTATATTATGTTTTTTAAACATTTTGTTCAAAAAATCATAGTTGTGTTTAAGTTTCTCTTTATTTAATACAATAAAAGCCATGTTAATTATTTAATGACGACTCTAGGTATTTCGCTAGGCAATCTTGTTAGTAGTTCCTAATTTAATTGGTCACTAAATTCAGAAAACTCTTTATTTTCTATTCGTTTTTTAATTAATTTACTAATATCTTTTTGGGCAAAGCCCGTGCGATTCATTCCTGTTTCTAAATCAATATGAATTCTTGCAGCAATACTTAATCTTTTTGAAATATTAATTAATTAATGTAGACGTTAAAAATCAAAAACAAAAACTTCAATTTTATTCGATAAAATCCATTCTATGTCATCATTGTTAACCCAGCCCATTATCATAATGTATGCAGGGAACGTAAGATATTTTATTGCTTTTCTGGCTTCACCTGAACTAAAGACAGAAAAATGATTAATTCTACATTTGCAAGCCATGTTTATATATTATTTTAAACCATGACCATAGGCATTTGCCTTTACTACAGATGATATTCTGGGATTTTTAAATTACTTTTTTAAAAACGTAAAATTATCATGAAGGGCTTTTTGATTAAGTTCAATTGTTGATGTTAGCATAAGTCAGTAGATAAACTACTATATTACTTAGTAAGTCTCATTTCTAAATATGGATTCGTAAAACCTACTTTTTCGTATAGAAACCTTGCAGGATTATCTTTTTCAACATGTAAAGCAATGTTTCCATCAGTAAGATCAATTACTTTGTTTAATAAATCTTTTCCATAACCTTTCCCTCTTTGTGAACTGTCAACAGCAATGTAAACTAAGATATTTTGAGGAATGTAATCTGACATTCCGGTTTTGTTAAGCACTACAATTCCAACAATATTCTCGTTTTCATCATATCCTTCTAATACAAAACCGCCAAATGATGGAGTTTCTTTGATAGCATAATTGACAGCTTTTTCTATGTCAGCTTGTTTATCTCCATATTGTCCTAAATGTTCAAATAAAAATTCAGTCACATTAAGCTTTTTAAGAGCAGACATTTTTGTGTCTTGATTGTAAACTTTAAATTTTAACAATACACCACTTAATTTAGGTTCTACACAACATGTTTTCTGCATTGAATTTTGTTTTAATATGATTTGTAATGCTTTAACTTGACAGGATTGCCAATTTGTTTCTATGCGACAAATATACGAATAATTTATGTGAGTACAAAATGGAGTGCCCCATATGTATTAATATTCAGGATTATATTGGTGATGTATAATCGATATAGGTCGTGTAGAACCTATATTTAAGTTAGGTTATCTTCAATGGTAATCATTGGTGATGCTTCAACTTGGGAAATGTCTAAATAACGTATTAAAACATCTAAAGCATTGTCTAATTCATTAATTTTTTCTTTTGGAAGTGTTTCGAGTTTTACTGATAATCTTTCATGGAGTAGAGCAGGAATCTTTTCCAATAATTTAGCTCCTAATGAAGTTAATGCAATATAAGTTGTTCTTTTATCTTCTTTTTTAGGCAAGCGTGCTACAAGACCTTTTCTCTCTAATCTGTCAACTATTCCAGTAACTGTACTTGAGTTCAAATTTAAATAATTGCGTATTTCTTTGTGCGTTGATTGAAAATCGCTACAACTATTAAGATAATTTAAGCATAAAACTTGTGGAATACTTACACCATGTTCTTTTTGAATCTTCTTTGATTCCAAATTCATTGAGCGGACAATTCGTCTTATTTTTATAAGAATTTCTGTATAATCCATGATGTTTATATGTTTTATACAAATTAACTGATTTTTCTTTATTTATATAAAGAATTGGAATGATATTTACAATATCTCCTTACAAATACATTTGTAAACCTATACTTTCGAAAAATACAGTTTAAGATTACCAAAAAGTTCGTAATCCTCCCGAAGGCTTTCAGAACTAATTTTGCAGTAACCGAAAATAATATTCTCCCTTTTAAAGTAAATTAATTTACTTCGTTCAAAAGAGAAGGTGTATTGATTTTTTTATGTTTGCAACTAACAATTGAAGTATGCTGATTTATGCTCAAAATTTGCAACACGCATATAACGGGTAAAGCGGTGGCTTGGAAGTTTGCTGACAAAGTATTATATTCGTGTTGGTCATGCAAAAAGTAATAGTGAATTAAGCTAGAATCTCTTACTATTGTTAAGGCGTGATGCTTATGAAAAACAAAATTTTGGAAGCATGAGATTTAAAATAAATGCATTTGGACTATTTATTTCTTTGATAATTTTTACCGCTTGTCCTGATAATTCTGAAGAAGAATTTAATTGTGAATTGAAATTTAAAATAATAGATAGACATAATAATAATAATAATTTACTACAGACAAGCATTTACAATTCAGATACAATTTATTTATTCCAAGATAATCTGGAAATTAAGTCAGTTTTTAGCTTTAATAATGTTGAAAATACTTTATCAATTTCAACCGGGCAATTGAATACTTATAACATGGATAGAGATTTTCTGCTTTATTTGAATAAGCATGATACTGACACACTAAAGATTAATTATGAAAGAGATCCATCTACTCCATGTCTTGGTAGTGGATTGATAATTAAAAGTTTAAAATGCAATGGACATGAATTGTCACAGCAGGGAGATTTTTATATAATAGAGAAGTAAAATTTATCATGCAGATCATGTTTTATCGGAATTTTGTTGCCAGTAGACAATAAATCGAAGCGAAATTCCCACTTAATATCTTATACCAACCTAAGTTTACATCTTATTGTATTTTTATAAAAAAAGCAAGGACAAAAAGAGGAATAAGGTTTTTTATACCAATGAGACAACGATCTCGATTTAATTGATAATCCCCTCTTTTCATTT
>WTBR01000083.1 GCA_013138975.1 Bacteroidales bacterium | reverse complement strand
TTAATACTGCAACTTTAGATACGCTAAAACAGCTTACCAAAAGACTGCAAAAAATGGACGAGATAGAAAAAGCCGACGTTACATCTTTATATACGGCCGATAATATTGTTGGCACCGAAGATGGAATGGATGTTAAAGCTTTTTATAAACGTATCCCAAAATCTGAAGAAAAACTTGATGAACTAAAACGGAATGTTGAAAATAACGAAATGACTTTTGGCCGTTTAGTATCATTCGACGAAACTGTATCGGTTATAATTGCTGAAATTAAAGATGATGTATTTACTCAGGAATTTTATGGAGAAATTTTGGCTCTTGCAGATTCATACGAAACTGAAGATATTAAAATTCATGTTGCAGGTAGGCCAATTGTTGAAGGTACTATGGCTCTCCTTGGCCCCGCAGATATGACTAAAATGGTTCCAATTGTATTACTTGTTATCACATTAGTATTGTTTTTAATGCTTCGTAGTGTAAAGAGTACATTACTTTCAATGGCAGTTGTATTTTTTAGTACCGTTTGGGCATTTGGTCTCATGGCTGTTTTAGGTATTCCAATATATGCAGTCTCCACAATGATTCCTGTAATGCTAATTGCAATTGGAGTAGCCGATGGAATACATTTATTCAGTCATTTACAGCTTTTTCAGCGTAAAAACCCCGACGCAGATAAAAAAGAAGCAACTATTGATATGCTGAAAAATATGTGGAAACCAGTAGTTATGACATCTATTACAACTGCTGTTGGATTTATTTCGCTCCTCACCTCTCAGGTTTATCCAATTAAATACTTTGGTATTTTTACAGCTTTTGGTGTTTTAATGGCAATGATATTTTCTTTAGTATTAATTCCTGCCGGTATTATGATTTTCGGATTACCTAAAGTGAAAAAATCCAAAAATAATGAACCACACAAAGAGACTGATCTAGCTTATGGTTTTGCAGCAAAAATAATTAAACGTAAAAGCGTTTCTATTTTTGTTACCGCTGCTATAATAATTCTATCCATTATTGGAATGCAGAAAATTTGGATTAATTCCAGTTTCCTTGATAAATTTGAAAAAGACAGCGAGATTGTACTTACTGACAAATTTATTAACGATCATTTTGGCGGCACAACTACACTTAACTTGATTTTAGATTCTGAAGGTAAAAAAGATGTTTTTAAAAATCCTGAAGTTTTAAAATTAGTTGATAAGATGCAAAGCCAATTGGAAAATGATCTTGAAGTTGTTGGAAATTCTTTTACTCTGACGGATTATACCAAACGAATGAATAAGGTAATGAATGCTGATCAGGAAGAATTTAACACAATTCCTGATCGACAGGATTTAGTTGCCCAATATTTATTGCTTTATGAAATGTCGGGCGATCCTGAAAATTTGAATAAAGTTGTTGATTATAATTATGCAAAACTTAATGTAACGTTTCAACTTAAAAGTGATGATTCTAAAGCAATAAATTCTGCCATTGAAATAATAGATTTATATGAGGATGATTTTCTAGAACATGGTGTTATAATGAAGTATGCAGGAAGTGGCTACAAAGGATTAATTTTTACAGAATTAATTCTGGAAGGACAGATCATGAGTTTAATATTATCATTAATAATAGTAATTGTTCTGCTGTCTCTAATGTTTAAAAGCTATAAAATAGGCTTAATCGGAGCTGTCCCAATTACCATAACAGCATTAATAAGTTTTGGAACTATGGGTTTCCTTAATATTCCGCTAAATACAACAACGGCATTACTTTCCAGTATCGCAATTGGAATTGGTATCGACTATGCTGTACACTTTATTGAACAATACCGCAATAATGCTTTAAAATCAGATGATATGATACTTGTTGCCCAGAAAACCATGGCACATTCGGGCAGAGCTATTAGCTTTAATGCAATAGTTGTTATTGCTGGCTTTATGGTACTTCTATTTTCTGTATTTCCACCAAATCGTGAATTGGGTGCATTAGTATCACTTAATATGTTTACAAGTTTTGTTGGAACAGTAACGGTAATGCTAGTATTATTAAAAGTAACAAATATCTATTTTAAAAAAGAGAAAAAATAAGATAATTATGAATAATAGGTGCTTAGCGCCTGCCTACTACAGTCAGGGATTTGCTAACAATATGATCATAAGATAAATAATTTTGAAGTATTTCATAGAATAAACCGCTTAGCACCTTTTCTAAACTGCATAATTATTAACTTAAATAAAAAGAAAAAAATTATGAAAAAATTACAAATCACATTAGTATTTATTGCACTATTATTTGCAATCGGATTCAGCCCTAAAGTTTTAGGTCAAAGTTTAACCGGTAAACAAATCGTGGAGAAAGCATATAACCGTTCTACAGGTGATGATCAAACTTCTAATTTAACAATGACTCTAATTAATAAAAACGGAGACCAGAGAATAAGGAAAATCAAACAATTCACAAAAGATATGGGTGAAGTTGAAAAAAGTATTATGTTTTTTCTTACACCAGCTGACGTAAAAAACACATCTTTTATGAGTTGGGCATACGATAGTGACCAAAATGATGATCAATGGATTTATCTACCAGCTTTGAAAAAAACCAAACGAATTTCAAGCGATAGCAAGAGCGATTATTTTATGGGTTCTGATTTCACTTACGATGACCTTGGTGATCGCAAACTTGATGATGATTCTCATAAATTACTAAGAGAAGAAACTATTGACGGTAAAGCATGCTACGTTGTTGAGAGTATATCTAAGGACGAAGAGTACATGTATACTAAAACCATCACATGGATTATAAAAGACAACTTTATCGGGTTAAAAAAAGAATTTTACGACGAAGATGAAGAACTTTTAAAAATTCTTAGCATTAAAAAATACGAAGAGATCTCTGGTTTTTTAATTATTACAAATTCGGAAATGAAAAACGTTCAAAAAAATCATAAAACAAGTATGGTTTTAAATAATGCTCAAATAAACACCAATATTTCTGTAGCAAAATTTACCGAAAGAATAATGATGCGAGGATTATAAGAGATTGACTATTTATTGTTGTATCTTGACTATCTGGTAGTTCAAAAAAAATAAAATTGATTAATAGATTTAAACAACTTGGTGCAAAGCGGTTCACATACAACGTTACGACAAAACTATTATCAAGACCGCTAGCAGCATTTCCAAAAGATACTGAAACTATAGAAAAAGTACAATAAAACCTACAAATCAATAGCATGATTAATAAACTTAAAATATTATTTCTGATTAGTTCCATGTTTTTGATTGCATGTGAAGATATGTTCGACTATTCGACTTATGTTATTGATTTTGAGGGAAAAGATGTAAATGTTAATCAGTCTAATATTAATAGATTATTAAAAAATGATGCTAAGGATACAATCACTATTGCCTTTACCGGCGATACACATCGATTTTATGATGAATTTGAAGAATTCGTAAATGCAGTAAATAATGTAAGCAAGAAGAATCCTGTTGATTTTGTAATACATGCCGGCGATTTTGCTGATTTTGGTTTACCACAGCAATATCTTTGGGCAAATTCATTCCTATTAAATTTAGATATTCCCTATTTTGTTGTGTTGGGAAATCATGATTTAGTAGGAAACGGCAGTTTAGCATATAGCGAAATGTTCGGTGAATATAATTTCAGTTTTATTTATGGTGATATAAAATTTGTATTCGTAAATACGAATAGCCGTGAATTCAGCTATAATGGTAAAGTTCCGGATATAAATTGGTTAGACTCACAATTACAAGCCACTAATGATTTTAAAAAGGCAGTGGTTATATTTCATGTACAACCTGCGAGTACAGATTTTGACCCTGCTTTACAAGAAAATTTCCATACAACAATTGCAAAATATAATAATGTATTGTGTACAATTCACGGGCATGCGCATAATCATGAAGTATACACTCCCTACTCTGATAGTATTAGCTATATTAATGTTTATGGTGTAGAATATGAAAAATTTAACCTTATAAAAATTTTTGATGATCAGTTCGAAATTGAAACATATGAGTTTTAAAGCATTGCTGATTTTAGCTTTCATTCTGTTCTACAGCATCACGTATAGCTATAGTCAAGATGAAAATAAGCTTGATTTTGCCAGATATAAAATACTTTTACCAGATTATGTTAAATTACAATTTGCAGGTGGTATTGGTTTTTTATCAACAGGTATAGGTTATACTTTTTTCAAACAAAAATTAGATGTTTCTTTCTTTTACGGATATGTACCAGAATATTTCACAGCAGATGATTTACATGGTATAAGCTTCCAGTTAACTGCCAAACTGTTTAAATTTAAAGCATTTAAAAACATAGAAATACTACCCTTAAATTTGGGGTGGTTTGCACATCATACTTTCGGAAATGAATTTTGGGTAACTCTCCCTGATAATTATCCTGACAATTATTATTGGTGGTCGCCAGGTAGAATTGCAGGTGTATTTATAGGTGGTGAAATAAAAACAAAGCTATTTGCAAATATAACACCAGCCTCAGGAACTGCTTTTTATGCCAGAATAGGAACAAGAGGTTTGTACCTGGCAAGTAAATTTGAAAATTCATCTATTCCAATTACTGATATAATTGAACTAGGATTTGGAGTGGCAGTATATCGTTAAAAATCAATATTATGAATGGATATTTTACTGTATTATTTTTAACAATAGGGTCCTCATTTCTTTGTATGGGGCAGGAAAACATTAATACTAATCCTTCTATTGAACTTACAACTATTGCTCAGGTAAATCAAGGAAATAGTTATATCACGTTTCCGACAGATATAGGAAATATTGAGCCTTTGTGGTTCGAAGGGAATTTAATTCCTAATTTTTACATTCGACAAAGTAAAGATTCCCGATTAATGGGAATTATAACTCCTCAAATTATTATTAGAATGTATCAAGAAGAATCATACCCAGTAAAAACACCAAGTTATATACCCCAACTTACTGTATATTATTCATTAAGCTCACTAACAGAAGTTAATAGCTTAAGTATATTCGGAAAATTTGCACATCATTCCAATGGACAAAATGGAGATTTCTATCTGCAAAATGGAGAGATTAATCTTAAATCAGGTAATTTCTCAACTAATTATTACGAATTGGGATTAATAAAAACCAATTATAACACAAGATTTAATGCCGCACAATTTTTCAGAACGTCAATAGAAATACACCCACAAAGTTCAACAATGGAAGAAATGGATGGAATTTATAGTTTGTACAGATGGAACAACTTATTTTCAATTTTCCGACTTCCACAGGTTGGTAATCCAGGTAAAAAGAAAAATGCAAGTATTTCTTTAAAAGGTCAGGCAATCTGGATGTTTGGAGAATTAAATAACTGGGATGATTTGTCTTTAAACAGGCTCAATCTTAGTTTAACCTTTTATTACCATCCAAAGTTTTTGGAAGATATTGGATTATTTGCTCAAATATACCACGGATTAGATTATTACAACATTTATTTTAACCATCAATTAGATATTATTCGTTTTGGAATAATGACTGAAAAATTAAGATTTTAAACTAAAAAAAACAGTATAATGGAAATTACTAAAAAAACGCTCGTTTCAGATATTTTAAAAGAATATGGTGATATTGCTTCAGTTATGGAGATATTCGGAGTAAAAAGAGTGGGTATATTTTCTCTCCGAAAAATAATTACTAGAGTAATTACAGTACAAATGGCAGCAAAAATTCATAGAATACCACTCGATAAATTTTTGGACATTCTAAATAAAGCTGTTCAATCGAAGGTGTAAATATTTTAAATACTGAATCAAATTCATGAATTTCTAAAAAAAATATTTCCAGAATTTATTAAGAGTAATCTTCAAATATCATACAAGATTAAAAAAGTACATTATAAATAAAGAATTAACATTATGAGAACTAAAGGACTAATACTAATATTATTTTTAATTACAAGTCAATTTACAATAGCTCAAAATCCTGAGATTTCGGGATTTGTAAGGAATTACACAGGTGCATTATACAATAACGGAGATTTTTCTATATTGCAAAACACCTTAAATTTAGATATTACTAAGTCTGGGGATAAAATAGCTTTTAAGGCTAACCCAATGCTTTATCATTATAATGCAGATAGCTTAGATTTAAGATTAAGAGAACTTTATCTTGATCTATATTTTACAAATTTTGATTTACGCATAGGTAAACAACAAGTGGTTTGGGGTAAGGGCGATGGTGTTTTTATAACCGATATAGTTTCTCCCTTGAATTTAACCGAGTTTCTTTTACCTGATTTCGATGAAATAAGAACCGGAGTAATTGCTACTAAATTTAATTATTACATTGGCAATAGTACACTTGAAGTTATTTGGATGCCTATAATTACTCCAACAGAAACTCCTTCATCAAGCTCAATTTGGTATATAACACCTGATTTCCCGGTAACACCAACTTTTGATTATTCAAGAGAAAACATTGACCCAAGTCTCGAAAACAGCGAAATATTTGTAAAATATTCTGCAATGACTTCAAAAATTGATTTTGAAATTATGGGAGCATATACCTGGGATGATTATCCAACAATGCATGTCGAAAAACAGTTTGATATGTCTTCAGGAAGTCCTGTTTTAAGTGGTTTAAACGTAACACCTGAACATCATAGACTATCTGTGGGTGGAGGTTCTTTTAGCACCGAAATTAAAGGGGTAATCTTTCGTGGAGAAGCGGCCTATTACAATGGCAAATATTTCCAAACTGAAGATCCTTTACAAATAGAATCTATTATTCAAAAAGATTATTTACATTACTTAGTTGGTTTAGATTTCATTATTGGGAGTGTAAACGTAAGCACACAATTTATACAACAAGCAATTCTTGATTATGATTCTTATATTTTAAAGGAGAAAACAGAAAATACAATGACCTTTTTAGCAAGATATGATTTGCTACGTGAAACTCTGCATTTTGAGTTATTTTCATATATAGGATTAACATATAGTGATGCTTTAATTCGCCCAAAAATATCTTACGATTTTGACGATAGTTTTTCAATCCTTTTAGGATCAAATATTTTTATTGGAGAATCTGATGGTCGATTTGGACAATACAAGGATAATTCAATGATATATGCTAAACTCAAATATAATTTCTAAAATGATAATTTGTTATTGCTGATTTACACTTAAAAGTATACTATAATCAGAAGAAATTCAGATCACGAGCACTGCCAAAGTTTTTCTAATAGATTAGTAACAATCACTATTCAATTAAGAGCTTTAAACGAATAACTTTGGAAGGAGTTTTAGTCTAAGTCCATTAATAAAAAACAACTATGAAAGAAACAATAACTACTTCGTTAACAATACTACTTTTCGTAACACTTATATCATTTAAAACCAGTAATGATTCGGCTGATAAAATTATTGGGAAATGGATTTTACCGGATAATATTAAAATTGAAATGTATAAAGAGAATAATAAATACTTCGGTAAAATTATAGATATATCAGGATTTAAAAACGGGCAAATAAGAGATATTAAAAATCCCGATAAGAATAAACAAAATGATAAATTACTAGGTAAAATAATTATTTCAAATCTTGAATATGATCCAAAGCTAAAAAAATGGATTAATGGAACTATTTATGCACCTCAAAAAGGAATAGAATTGAATTTAAAAATAAACTATGCAAAAGAAAACGAATTGGAAGCAGAAGCTTCTAAACTGTTCTTTTGGAAATCAATAGTATGGGTAAAATTATTGTAAATAGTATTAATGCTTATCAAATTTTTAATGTTCATTTTTTAATTAGAATTTATAAACAACTGATTTGATGGATCTTAAAAACACATTATTCATATTAAAAAATTGACTTTAGAAGTATAAAGTGCTAAATTTGTTAACCTTCTTATTATTCCTACAAAGATTATTTGGAAATACTGCGAACCTCTTATTATTCCTATACAGTATAAAATGGAATTACTTCAAATTATTTAATAATCGATTCTATTCGTTATTAAACAAAACTTCATGAATTTTAATTTGTTTATAATCAGTATTTTACAACAACTAATATAAACTAATATGAAAAAAAATCTACTTTTAATTTTCGTATTTACTTTTGCATCCATATTTTCTGGTGTAAATGCTCAAAACTATCACCCAAGTGATATTGGTGTTCTGCAAAGCATTATGTATAATAACTTTACAGAACAAACAGATTTGAACTGGCAAACTGAATCCGACACAAGTCTTTGGGATGCTGTTACATGGACAACAGCAACTCCTAAACGTATTTCGGAATTATTTTTAAGTAATGGAAGCTCAGCCATTGTCCCAACTTACTTAACAGGAAGTATTGATGTTACAGCTTTAGATTCTGTAAAAATATTCCGTGTTGATGGTAATGAAGAAGTTACCTCAATAAATGTTTCGGGATTATTAAAACTTGAGGATTTAAGGCTAAGTAAAACAAAAGTTACTACTTTGGACGTTTCGGGCTTGACAGGGCTATTTGAAATTTATTGTCGTGAAGCACAACTTATAAGTATTAATTTAAACGGTTGTACGAACCTTGATTATATTAGATGTCAATACAACCTGTTAACTGAACTTGATTTTACAAGTTGTACAAACATGAGAGATATTGAGTGCTCTAATAACTCCATAACTTCTCTTCTTGTTAATGGTTTAGACAGTTTAATTGAAATAAGTTGTGCTAATAATAAATTAACAAGTTTCGATGCTTCCAATCTGAAAAATTTAGAGATGTTACATTGTAAGAGAAATAATCTTACTAGTCTAAATGTAACTGGAGACACAAGTTTAACTGAACTTAAGGTCAGCTATAATAGTGTTCAAAATTTAGATTTATCTACATGTAAAAATCTTGAATACGTTTATTCAGGTAATGCCGGATTTAAGACTTTAATTGTAAAAGATCTCGCTAATTTACAAACCTTAAAATGTCATGAGAATAGCATAGACACATTAGATATTACCGGCTGTACAAATTTAGACTACCATACTGTTTATGGAAATAAAATGTTTTTATCAGACCTAATTCCACTTATAGAATGGCCATCAATGTCAACTATAGAATACGATCCACAAAACCATTTCAATGTAATTGATGTCGGAGGTACAATTGACTATAGTATTGAATTTAAAATTGGTACAGACACTACAATATTTACCTTATTCGATGATTTAGACAATCCATTAGATACAAATAAAACCGGATTATTTACGATTAATACAACTGGTGAGTACAGACTTAACATGAATAATCAAGGATATGAGATTGATGTTGATATACTCGTAAAAGATGTAAATGCTAGTACTACTGATCTTGCTATATTACAAGCAATAATTGATAATAATTTTACAGATGCAACCGGACTTAACTGGGAATTAGAAGCAGAACCTTTTTTATGGGATGGCTGTGCGTGGGACACTGTATCGGGTAGATTATTAGAACTTAATCTAAGTAATGGTACTGCATCAGTGGCACCAACAAATCTTTCAGGATCAATAAGTGCTGTAGGCCTTGATTCGTTAGAACTTTTCCGTTGCGATGCAAATAACAACATTACAGCAATTAATGTTTCCGGTTTAGAAAATCTTTTCGAAATCAGATGCAGTAAAACAGAAATTACAACATTAGATTTATCTGGATTAACTAAACTTGAAAATATTTATGCAAGTAGTACTAAAAAACTTGAGAGCATAAATACTACAGGTTGTGACAGTTTATATGAAGTTCATATTTATGAAAGTAATATTGCAAGTCTTGATTTTTCAGGACATACAAATCTTTATTACTTTGATATATATGAATGCGAAAATCTAGTCAGTATAAATGTTTCTGGATGTACCGATCTTTATGATTTATATGCCAGTTATTGTTATTCTTTAGAGAGTATTAATTTAACTGGTTGTGCTTCATTGAACAATTTAGATATTGATCAAAGTAATATTCAAAATCTCGATATTTCAGATATTACTACTATTTATAGATTAGATGCTGACGACAGTAAAAATCTTGAAAGTATAAATGCATCAGGTTGTACCGGACTTCAATACCTTTATGCAGATCAATGTAAATTATCTAATATAAATTTAACAAATTGTACAGCATTAATAAATTTAGACATTGAATATAATTACATGACAGATTTAGATGCTACAGGCTTAACAAGTTTAAATTCACTACGTTGTTATGACAATTTACTTGAAACTTTAGATGTAACAGGTCTTACAAATCTAAATAATATTTATGTCCAAAATAATAGACTGCCTTTATCACAAGCTGCTCCAGCCTATAATTTACCTTCAGCTTCAAATAAAGATTTCACTAATCAAATGCCGTACGATCAGGTTTTTATGGCTATTGGTGATAGTGTTTATTATCCAAATGAAGATACCATTAATATTAATGGTAGTGACTCTGCATCAGTATTTACACTTTATGATAATAATGATGATAGCCAAATAGCTCAGAATGGCATTGGGAAATTTATAATCAACACCGCAGGTGTTTATTATGTTACAATGACAAATAGTGGAGTATCAATAACTACTGAATTAATAACGGTTATAGATGGAGCTGGTATCGAGTTGACTATTACTAATGAAGATTTTGGTACAGTAGATGTAAATAGTACAAGCACTGAGACCTTAACTATTTATAATCCTGGTAATATCACCCTAAATGTTACCGATATAACATTACCTGCCGGATTTTCTGTTGCTACAAGCACTTACACGATAGCAGCTGAAGCTCAAGAGGATGTAATCGTAACGTTTAGTCCTACAGATGCTCATTTATACTTTGGCTCTGCAATTGTTCATAGCAATGCAACAGGAGGTGATAGTATTGTAACAGTTAAAGGTAAAGGAACATCTCGAATTATTGAATTAAGTGGTACAATGGCATTCGGCAATGTAGATGTTGGAATTACTACTGATGCAACACTTACAATTAGCAATTCAGGTGAAAGTGAACTAAATGTAACTGATATTGCTTTACCCACTGGTTTTACTGCTAGTGCAGCTAATTTAACTGTTGCTTCCGGAGAATCAGAAGACATTACAGTTACGTTCGCACCAACTCAAGCACAGGCTTATACAGGCGATATCACAATAACCAGCAATGCTACTAGTGGGACAAGCACTATTGCTGTTAGTGGTACAGGAATAAGTACAATTGGTATTGAAGATATTAAAGCCAATAAACTTTTAGTTTATCCAAATCCTGCAAGGCAAATAATTTATTTAAAAGGATTCGAAAATATTAATACCATAAAAATATACAATGCGATTGGAGTGCTTGTATTAGAAAAAAATCTTGAAAATAATTTAACAGAAATTGATATTAGTGAATTTAGAAGTGGTATTTACTTTATTAAATCAACTAATATAAATAAAACTATTAAATTTATTAAAGAATAAACTTAACGAAATAATATAATATATCAGAAAAAAAGATTGTCCAAAAAGCTAGTTTTAAAACAAAAACACTTCGGCAGGCTCAGTGTGACAGGTTGATTAACAAAAAGTTGTCATGCTGAGCTTGTCGAAGTATAGACAGCTTTTTAACTTTTTGGACAGCTCCTTTTATTATTTGATTTTTTAATACAAATAGCCTAATTTACAAGTTGTTTAACTCTAGCATGATTTTTGAATAAAAACGTTTATCAAAATCTTGTTCAATAAAAAGAGAAGTAAAGTTTAAATTCATAAATTTGTATTATAACGTTTCAAAATTCATATTCATAAACCTAACAGTATTATGTCGACAAAAAGAATAATTCTATTTTTTCTAGCAGCATTACTTGTAACAAATATCTCTGCACAATACATAAAAAATAAACAGTTTACCCTTTTTAATTACGACTTAAATATATCTAAGGATTTTATTGAAGAAATTGCTGAACTAGAATCTTTTGTTGACAATGTTAAAACCTATAATGACCCTGGTAATGATAAGCTAAATGCAATTTTAGTGCATATCATCTACTACAACTTAAAAGATAGACTCACAAAAGAACTTGAAATTGAAATTCTTCCAATTAATACTTTTATGCGAGAGGTAAAATATGATGATTACGGTTATCCGAATACAAAAGTAAGAGAGGCTATACAAAAAGGTGATTCAAAATATTATTTCAAAGTGGAAGCTCAACTGGAATCAATTACCAAAAAGAAAAGAGAAGAAAGCCCTGAGTTATTTGAAAACATTGATTATCCTGTAACTTATCCTGAATTAACAATTACAATAACCATTAATAACAAAGATGGAATAATTCCAATTGCAAAGTGGATTGGTACTACTACACCTAAATATCCATTGGCAATAAATGAATATCTCCTTAAAGGATTTGATAATACAGAAATGATCGTTCAACCTGCTGAGGAACTTCAAAGAGACAATCTTTATTTAATGCTTGAAAGGGCTATTTACAATACTATTCAGGATTATCATAATAAATAAAATGCAATCATATAAAGCAATTGGAATTATGTCGGGAACATCGTTAGATGGTCTCGACATTGTTCTTTGTGAGTTTTCATTACAAAGTAAATGGAACTTTTCTATACTTAAATCCAAGACCATTGATTATTCCAAAGCCTGGAAAGAAAAACTATTCAATGCACCAAACTTAAGTGGTTTGGATCTTATTATTCTACATCAACAATTCGGACAATATATTGGAGAATCTGTTCTTGCGTTCCTTAAAAATATTGACTATAAAATTGATTTAATTGCATCGCATGGACATACTGTTTTTCATCAACCAGAAAAGAAACTTACATTACAAATTGGCGACGGAAATGAAATAGCTTCAACAACAGGTATTAAAACAATTTCTGATTTTCGATCTATGGATATTGCATTGGGCGGACAGGGTGCACCACTTGTCCCTATTGGAGATAAATTACTTTTCTCTGAATATGATTACTGCGTTAATATAGGTGGCTTTGCAAACATTTCATTTGATAAAAATGATATAAGATTTGCATACGATATTTGCCCGGCTAATATTGTACTAAATTCTTTAGCAAATAAATTGGGGTATCCATTTGATAAAGGAGGAAAACTAGGTCGATTAGGCAAAATAAACAATGAACTTTTAAATGAATTAAATAATATTGATTATTACAGCAAGAGATATCCTAAATCTTTAGGAAAGGAATGGCTTGATATCAGCTTTACTCCTATTCTTAACGCTTTCAAAATTTCTTCTGAAGATCAAATTCGAACCATATACGAACATATTGCGCTTCAAATTTCCAGCTCGGTACCAAACGATAATAAATACAAGATACTTATTACTGGTGGTGGTGCTTACAATACCTTTTTAATTGAATTAATAAAACAAAAAACAAAATCTCAAATTGTCATACCTAATAATATTATTGTAGAATATAAAGAAGCATTAATCTTCGCATTTTTAGGAATACTTAGATTAGAAAATGAAGTTAATTGCCTTTCATCTGTTACTGGCGCAAAAAGAAACTCATCTGGAGGTAACATTTCTCTTAGTAATAATTAATAAGACTTAGTTTATTAATCTCAATTCAAATATATAATCTGTTAGTCAGAATTATATATAATATTCAATTTATAAACCCCAAAATATTTTATCTGTAAATGCATCTGGCTGATCTGGAACATTACTACCATTAAATAAAATTTCACTAGTCGGGTAGGCTAATCTAACAGGTCTATCATTTGTTATTGCATAAATCGAGACAGGTAATCCAGCAGAAGAATAACTTAATTCATCAGGATTAGGATAACCAGTTCTGTTATAATCAAACCATGATTGTTCCGCAGTAATGCTATTTAGAGCAATCCATTTTTGGGTTATAATTGTTTCAATAGGATTATCTGAATCATTCCATCCAACAATATTAATAGATTGAGAATAATAATCAGATGCTCCACTTGCTCCTAAATAATCAAATGATGCTTCAATTCCACTTTCATAAGCCGTTTTAGCATTACCAATTAAAAAATTTCTTTGAATAGCTTCTGCTTGATTAAAATAACTTTCGGCTAAGCTAAAAATTATCGCATCCATATTATGCGACTTAAGAATACCGGGGCCAATATTAGATACTACATTTGGTACATATATAGGAGGACAATCGCCAAAGCAACATAAATATCCTTGCGAAACTCCTAAGTGTCCCGTTTCAGGTTCTTCATATATAAAATCAATTCTAGGATCATTTGTACTCCATAAAAAATTTATTAAATAATCTGTAGCACAAGTTGCATTGTTACCCAAGGTAACCTCACCTCCAACAGTCCAACCCAAACAATCCCACATTGGATTTTGCTTACCTTCTTCAAGCAAGTATCCCGGATTAATACCAACATCATCAGTAATAAATCCAAAACCTTCGGTTATAATTACAGCTATTTCTTTAGAAATATAGTCTCCTCTTCCTGTCATACTCATTTGACGAGTTAAAATTCTAAGTTTTACTGTATTTGCAAATCTTTTCCACTCATCCATATTTCCACCAAACATAATATCATCATTTCCAGGCTGTACTGCTATTTGACTTGCGTTATTGATAATACGAATTGCCTCTGATAATTCAACTATTAAATCCTCATAAATAGTTTGTGCATCATCATATTTAGGAGTAGCTTCCACACCACGTTGTATTGCTTCAAAATAAGGAATATCACCATAAAAATCCACTAGAAGTTGAAAATGATACGATTGCATTATTTTTGCAATCGCTACATAATAATCATAACCATCATCTAAATTTTCAAGAACTGAATACTGTTTTAAAGCTCTCAAATATGAATCATTAAATATTCCTTGATAAAAAGATGGCGTTATTTTATATCTGAATTCTTCAGTATATAATGAAAATCCATCAGCTTGACTCCAATTATACATCATCACATTTCCAATGGTATTCATCCTTTTAGCTCCTTGAATAATTTCAGCTGTATATGTCATTGCAACAGGAAGAACTAAATCGGGAGATACAGTAGTTGCATTGTTTGGATCTGTATTTACATCCAAATAATCATCTACGCAAGTAACGAATAGCATTATCAATGCTATTAAACTGATATACTTTAATATAAATTTCATGGGCTTTTATTATTAATAATACGTTTTTATTTATTAATCAAAAGACTAATGCAACAAATCAATTACTCAATTATTATTCGTAATTGTACATCATTATTAATAGGATAACAAGTTATGAAATTTATCTTTTAATAACAAAATACTGATTGATTAGTAGTATATTAGCTTGTATATTTTTTGTTCATCTTTCTTTAAAATTACGAATAAGAAATTATTATTCCTCTTAATGTTTTAATAAATATAAAGAAGCGCTCATTTCAGCCTTCTTAGGAGTTCTAAAATCAGAAAATAAAGTAAATTGCCTATCTTCAGTTACAGGAGCAAAACGAGATTCTTCAAGTGGAATTATTTTTTTAAAAAATACAGCATTCAGTATTATTATAATTAGACAAACGAATAATAAAATCATATCTTTGTATTTCATATTAAATTTTAAATTATGAGTAACGGTACAGTAAAATTTTTCAACAACGCAAAAGGATTTGGATTCATAACACCAGATGAAGGTGGTAAAGATGTATTTGTACATATGAATGGATTAATCGACAAAATAGCTGAAGGTGACAAAGTAAGCTATGAAGTAGAAGAAGGTCAAAAAGGATTAAACGCAGTAAATGTAAAAATCGTTTAATCTATTCTTAACTTATTGATATAAAAAAGCCTGTCAATTATGACAGGCTTTTTTTATTTCATTAAAGATCATTAACGCCAATAGGGAATAAAACTATCCTTTTAGTCATCCATTTTAAACCTTCAAGCAAAAATTAAATCAAACAACTTTAATTATAAAATAGCTGTAAAACAAAAAATCACTATATGAAAAAGTTGTTAATTGCATTCATTTTTGCAAGTTCTATAAATGCGACTATTTCGCAAACTCAGCCTCAAGATGAATTTTTTGGAGAAAGTTGCACTAGTATTATGATTGGTAAAAAAGCTACAACAGATGGTTCTGTTATTACCAGCCATACCTGTGACGGAAAATATAGAACTTGGCTTAATATTGAAAAAGCCACAGATCATGCTGATACAGTTTTACATGAAGTATATAAAGGAACATTAAAAACAGAAACCGCATGGGACAGACGTAATATGGAACTTGTTGGAGAGATACCTCAAGTAAATCATACATATTCTTATTTAAATACCGCCTATCCATGTTTAAATGAAAAACAATTAGCTATAGGAGAAACAACATTTGTTGGTCCAAAAGAATTGGTAAATGAAAAAGGAATGTTTCTTGTTGAAGAGCTGGAAAGAATTGCACTTCAGCGTTGTACAACTGCACGAGAAGCTATAAAACTAATAGGTGAACTTATTGAGAAATATGGTTATGGCGATTATGGCGAGTGTATAACTATTGCCGATACAAAAGAGGTTTGGCAAATGGAAATCTTAGGCGAAGGTAAAGAAGTTGTTGGTGGAGTTTGGGCTGCACAAAGAATTCCTGATGATCATGTTGGTATTTCTGCAAATATTTCAAGAATTGGAGAACTGGATCTTAAGAATAAAGATTATTATATGGCTTCTAAAAATGTTTATAAAGCTGCAAAACGTTTAGAACGTTGGGATGGTAAAGAAACATTCAAATTTTGGAAAATTTACGGAGATACCAAAAAACCTTATAGAATTAGAGAATATTTTGTTTTGAATCATTTTGCTCCATCATTAAAATTAAATTTGGAAATGGATGAACTTCCATTTTCTGTTAAGCCCGAGAATAAAGTTTCTGTTCAAGAAGTAATGGCTCTTTACAGAGAAACATATGAAGGTACTGAATATGATATGACAAAAAATCTAAAAGTTGTATCAAAAGAGAATAATGACGAAAAAGAAGTTATTAGTACTGATACAGTAATAAGCCCAATGGCACATCCATGGCCTACTCGTAATGATCGTAACACATATAATTGTCTTGCAGAAAACACAATCGAATATCAAAGAACTGTAGCTGTATCGTGGTGTTCTTATTCGCATATTATTCAATTAAGGGATTGGTTACCAAACGAAATTGGTGGTATTGCATGGTTCTCTTTCGATAATCCCGGACAGAGTCCTCGTATTCCAATTTTTTCGGGAGTAACTGAGCTACCGGAAAGTTTCAATTATTGTGGACAAAAGAAATACAGACAAGATGCGGCTATTTGGAGATACAGAAAAGCAAATAAACTAGCGACTTTAGAATGGCAAACAACTAAAAAGGATATTTTTGAGAATGTACTTTATTTTCAAGATAAAGGAATATCTGAAATAAAAAATCTTGAAGTTAGAGTTCAGAAACTTTTATCTGAAGACAAAACTGAAGAAGCCAAAAAACTTGTGACAAATTACACTCATGATTTCACAGGTGCAACTATGTTAAGGTGGGAAGAACTTGAACGTAAATATTGGGAAAAATTTGGTTTAGGATTTTAATCTAATTATAAATAAAAATTATTTCCCTAGTAAATGTTATAGCTTGGAATTATTTACAAAAATTTAGAATCTTAGTAACTAGTAAAAAAAATTATCTTAAACCAAAGTCGCATTAATTTGTCTATTACAATATGATTTAAATAAATTTGTTGTTTTAACAATAAACTATAATATTATGGAAAACTTTACAGCATATAACCCAACAAAACTTCATTTTGGTAAAAATGTAACCGATAAGTTAGGAGAAACAATTCTTGAATATGGAAAGCGTGTATTACTAATGCATGGAAAAGGTTCTATTCAAAAAAATGGTATTTATGATAAGGTAATTAATCAATTAAAATCGATAAATGCTGAAATAATTGAATACTCCGGGATTAAATCAAATCCATTAGTTACAGATGTATCGGAAGCTGCACAATTAGGTAAACTTAACAATATTGATGTTATTCTTGCTGTAGGTGGAGGAAGTGTAATAGATTCGGCTAAAATAACTGCTTTAGCAATTGCAAACAATTCTGATCCATGGGCTATAATGAAATATAAAGTAAAACCAGAAACTACAATTCCTTTAGTTGCGGTTTTAACATTAGCAGCTACCGGAACAGAAATGAACGGGGCAGCTGTATTACAAAATCAAGAAACAGACGAAAAAATAGGCTATATCACAGCCTTAAGTTATCCTGCACATTCGTTTCTTGATCCTGAATTTACTTATAGTGTGCCAAAAAATTATACAGCATATGGTATTGCCGATTTAATTGCTCACGCATTAGAAGCATACTTTGGTGAGGGTGATGCATCTTTATCTGATCGATTCGTTGAGGTAATAATTAAAGAAGCGATGGAATATGGTCCTCTTGTTTTACAAAATCCAGAAAGTTACGAGTATCGAGCAAACATTATGTGGGCAGCTACAACAGCTTTAAATGGATTAACCAACTATGGAAGGAAAAGTGGCGATTGGGGTGTTCATGATATTGGGCACAATCTCTCATATTTGTTTGATACACCTCATGGAGCAACACTTACAATTGCTTATCCTGCTTGGTTGAAACTTCAAAAAGACAGAATTCCTGAACGAGTTAAACAATTGGGAAATCAGTTATTTGGAACAAATTCTGCCGACGAAACCATAGAGAATCTTGAGAAATTTTTTAAATCAATTGATTGCCCAATAAAACTTTCAGATATTAATATTGGCAATGATAAAAAAGAGGAAATTACGAATCAAATGTTAAAGAATAAAATAAATGGCATGGCTCATACTCTTTCAGACGAAGATAGAACTAGAATTGTTGAATTAATGATGTAATCAATAATCAGATATCAAAAATCAACTTTCCTCATGAACGAAGAGAGTAATTAACTATAAAAAACTATCAATGATCAATTTGGTAATTTATTTTTGAAATTTGATTCTAAGCTGTTTTAATATAAATATTTTCCTATTTTTGTCGAATTCAAGTTTAAATAAATGTAAATCACAAATAATAAGTACTATGAAAAAAACATTTTTATTAATTTCATTAACTCTATTATCAGTTCTTCTGGTAAATACAAGTAATGCTTGTACAAACTTTTTAATCACAAAAGGAGCATCGACAGATGGCTCAACTATGATAACCTATGCAGCTGATTCTCATGTTTTATATGGTGAACTATACCATTGGCCTGCTGCTGATTACCCACAAGGTTCAATGTTAAAAGTATATGAATGGGATACTGGAAAATATTTATGTGAAATAGATCAAGTTGAACATACTTATAATGTAGTTGGAAATATGAACGAATACCAGTTAGCTATAGGCGAAACTACTTATGGTGGCCGTTCTGAATTACATGATTCTACGGGTTTAATTGATTATGGCAGTTTAATTTATATTACATTGCAAAGAGCAAGAACAGCTCGTGAAGCTATTAAAACAATGTCAGGATTAGTTAAGAAATATGGATATTATAGCTCAGGAGAATCTTTCTCAATATCTGATCCTAATGAAGTATGGATTATGGAATTAATAGGAAAAGGTCCTGGAATAACTGGAGCTGTTTGGGTTGCTCGTCAGATTCCTGATGGTTACATCTCAGGTCATGCTAACCATGCACGTATTACTACATTCCCTTTTAATAAAAATAATAACTTTAACGATCCTAATCAAACAACATACCATTCAGCTGATGTAATCACATTTGCACGTGAAATGGGATACTTTGATGGAAAAGATAAAGATTTCAGTTTTTCTGATATTTATGCTCCACTTGATTTTGGTGGTGCTCGTTTCTGTGAAGCTCGCGTTTTTGCTGCCTTTAACAGAGTAAATAGCGACATGAGTCAATATGTTGATTATGCAATGGGTGAAAATCTTGAAAACAGAATGCCTTTATGGATTAAGCCTGATAAAAAATTATCTGTTCGTGATGTAATGGGTTTAATGCGTGATTATTATCAGAATACTCCAATGGACATGACAAAAGATGTTGGTGCAGGTCCATATAGTAGCATTGTTAGATGGAGACCTTTATATTGGGAAGTTGATGGACAAAATTATTTTAACGAAAGAGCAACTTCAACACAACAAACCGGATTCTCATTTGTAACTCAAAGTCGTAACTGGTTACCTGATCCAATTGGTGGAATTATTTGGTTTGGTGTTGACGATAGTTATTCAACTGTTTACAATCCAATGTATTGTGGTTTGACAGAAATTCCTGAGAGCTATGCAGTAGGAAACGGATCTATGATGGAATATAGCGATAATGCTGCATTTTGGGTGTTTAATCAAGTTTCTAACTTTGCATATACAAGATATTCAGCAATGATTCCTGAAATTCAAAAAGTACAGGATGATTTAGAATTAGGATTTATTGAGCAAGTTAAAGGTATTGATAAGGCTGCTTCAGAAATTTATAAAAATAATCCAGAGCAAGCTGTTACATTTATTACTAAGTATTCAGTAAATAATGCAAACAGCACAGTAAATACTTGGAAAAAACTTTATGCTCAATTATTTACTAAATTCATGGATGGAAACATAAAAGAAGATCGTCCGATACCAGAAGGATATAAATATATTACTCCAAAGGTTGAACAGCCTGGATATGGCGATGCTTGGTATAAATTTATCATTCAAGAATCTGGAGATAAGTTTAAAGTAAAGGGTGAAGCTGGACACTAAAGATTAATTGATAATATATAATAATAATCAAAAGAGAACTACTAACTAACAGTAGTTCTCTTTTTTATATAACTAAACTTTTGTACTATAAATTTGTTAAGGTTTAGTAATTTTGATATGAAATTTAAAATAAATCATTATGAAATATTTAAAATGGTTAGGTATAGTTATCGCATTAATATTTACACTATTTTTAATTACACCTCTATTCCTACCCTCAAATTTTCATATTGAAAGATCAACTGTTATAGAAAAACATGTTAGTATAGTTTATAAAACTGCTTCAGACATGAGCCAAAGAACCAAATGGGATCCATGGATTGAAATGGAGCCAAATGCTAAAATTGATGTTCATATGTCACAAGAGATAATTGGTTCAGGTTATTCATGGAAAGGTGATATAATTGGAGAAGGTAAAATTACAATTGTAAAAGTTATTCCAAATAAAGAAATAAATTCAAAAATAGAATTTATTGCACCTCAAAGTATGGAATCTGATGTTATATGGACATTTCAAGAATCAGATCATAATACAATAGTAACCTGGGCTTTTGAGGGAACTTTATCTTATCCACTTGAAAAATGGTTTGGCTTATTTATGGACAAATCCTTAGGAACTCAATTTGAAAGAGGATTATTTAATTTTAAAAAATTAGTTGAGGGACAACCGGATTTAACAGGAAGAAGCAGTAATATAAAAGAAGTTGATTTTAAAGGATTAACTGCAATTGCAATAAAAAAAGAATGGCCTAACGAAAAGCTAAACAGTAAAATATTAAAAACATTTTCGAAGCTTTTAAGGCACTTAAAGGCAAACAATATGAATATTACCGAATCTCCAGTTGTTGTTTACCATGCTAGTAATAAAGAAAACCACACAATACTCGAATGCGCTATTCCAATAAGTGAAAAAATTATTGAATCAGATAATATAAAAATTATTGAATTATCTGCAAGCAAGACAATTATGGCTACACATTTCGGACACTACAATACTGTAAGAACAACTTCAGATGCCTTACAACAATATATTAGTGAAAATAATATTGAAATAACCGGATCGCGATTTGAAATATATGTAACTGATCCCATGCAAGAACCAGATTCTAGAAAATGGGAAACCAAGGTCTACTATCCAATCAAATAAAATAGAATCTTGTGCAAAAAAAAAAAGGTTTCCAATATTTTTTTTACATAAGAATATTAAATTATTTACTAAAAATAAGCCCTCTTCGCAATTTAACTAATAAATCATAAGTCATTAAGTATCTAAATATTAAACACCACATAACAAGTATCCCAAGATTACTTTATTGATTATTAAATTATTATGATTATTTTTATACAAAATTCAAAATATTTTTTACTCAACGAGTAAAATTTTAAGCAGAAAAGTTATTAAATATCGAAAAATATTCGTAATATTGCGCTCTGTTAAAATAGAATACAAAATTTAAAATATTATATCAGGATGGATTTAATTAAAGTTGTAGAAAATGAATTTGCGGTAAAAACGGATTTTCCTGAATTTAAAGCGGGCGATACTGTTACTGTTCATTACAAAATTAAAGAGGGTAGTAAAGAAAGAGTCCAAAATTACAAAGGTGTAGTTCTTCAAAGAAGAGGTTCCGGACATAATGAAACTTTTACTGTAAGAAAAATGTCAGGTGGCATAGGTGTAGAAAGAATCTTTCCGGTAAATTCACCGTTTATTGAAGAAGTTGAAATTAACAAACATGGTAGAGTTCGAAGAGCAAGAATTTTCTACTTACGTCAGTTAACAGGTAAGAAAGCAAGAATTAAAGAGAAAAGATATTAATCTTATATATAATTGCATTAAAAAAGCTTCTGGAAATCCAGAAGCTTTTTTTATATGTCACATTCTGAGTATTATACCAATTAAACACCAAAATAACCTATATAATTCGTTTCTTTTTCACTTATATTTCTTCAAAAAATAATTCAATTTAGTTAAATAGTCGTGCTACGGATTTTATAATTATTAAGTAAATCTGGTAATGGCTGTTATACAGTAACAAAAAGGTTCTGCTCTTTCTGAAGAGAATCCGTGCCACGACTTGCTAATGATCTAAGCAAAAAACAATTCAAATTATTTATAGGTCATTTTGAAATTTAATTGGTATTACTCCTCTTTTTTAATATTATCTGCTTTTATTCTAGCGTCCGCAACTATTTTATCTGCCTTTTTATCGGCTTCTTTTACTAAATTATCTGCTTTTTTCTTAGCTTCAGCCTTTAGTTTTTTAGCTGTAGCTTCTGCGGCTACTTTGGCCAAATAACCTTCTTTCGATGCCTTTTTAACCAATGCATCTGCTTCATTATTTCCATCTTCCAAAAGCTTATCGGCTTGCTCACGAGCTTCACGTTTAATTTTAGCTGCTTCTTTCTCCGCATCATCAACTATTTTTTGAGCCTCAGCTTCCAACTCTTCTCTACCCTTATTTTCTATTTCTTCCTTTGCTTGCTTTTTAAGTTCATCTTTCAAACTTTCTTCAGCATCTCCTGTATCATCTTTATAATTTAAAGTAATTTTCGGGTCTGTAGTAGTTCCAATTACTTTAGCTTTCACTTTAATATTTTCCGATACATCAAGTTTAACCCCTTTCTTTGACGCTTCAGCAAGAAGTCCTTCTAAAGCATTATTTGCTGCTGATCCAAAGTATTTTCTCGGTACATCAAGAACTAAATTATAATCCATGGTTTGATCTACTCCATGAGACCCTCCAACAGTCATCTTTATATCATCCACATTCAAATCAAATGGTTCAACGTTTATTCTACCATCTTTTATTTTAAAACTAATATTAACATCCTTAAATTCATTATTAAACTTATCTCCCATCTTTAGTAAATCACCTAATTTATCCAATGTTTTTGAGTCCACAACCTGAACACTTTTAGAATGTATTTTTCCATAACCATCCATTGTATTTAAAACCGGACTCATGGTAGAATCTAATAAACTCGTATAATCAAATTTTATTGATACTTTACCTTTACAATGTTTTAATATTGGAGCCATTTTTTCCAACATACTAAACGAATTTAATGCGGATTCAATTTCAATATCCCGAATATCAAGCCCCATTGTTGCAGATGGAGCATCCATATTCTGTGTATTATACTCACCTTCAAGCCCAAAATAACCATCTAACAATTTCATCTTTAAATTATTCATCATTACTTTTTGATCTTTAACTAAAAATGTACCTGTTAAATCGGTAATATCCATTTGATCATAAATAATATGATCCAGTGTTGAAACTAATTTAAAATCAATATTCTTCGGTATTTCAATTATATTCATTGCGGATGACGTATCTGGAACTTCAACATCACTAACTTCTTCGGTAGTTTCAGTCATAAATTCATTGGCATTTATTTTCGATGATTTAAAATTGAAATCTCCTTTAAGGATTCCATCACTTAATGCATATGCGATGTAATTCTCAATTTTTCCATTTAAATTAAAATCGCTCTCTCCTATTTCTGATTTGAATGTTTTTAATTCAAGATATTGAGGTGTGAAATTAAAAGTAGTTTCTATTATTTTAACAGCGGCTGGTAAATCGGCACTTTCAAAAACAAAATCTTTTAATTGTAACTGCCCTGTTGCTTTAAAATCATCATAGTTCTCGTTTTCTATGGTCGACATATTTCCGGCTATATCAATATCAGCTGTTATTTCTCCATCTATACTCATATCTTCCAGGGGAAGTACATCGGTTAATGTATTTAATATAATATGCCCATCGACTGAACCCTCAATGTAAGGGTCACTAAATGGAGTACGTATATGTAATGCAATATCAAAAGGATTATCAGCTACTTCAACATGAAACTTATTTAAATCAACCTTTGTATTGTCCTCTATAACTCCATCATAAAAAACGGCCACATCTATATTTACATTTTCAACAGATTTAGGTAAATCCGGATACTGAAACATTGCATCTTCAACAACTAATCTAAGGTTTGCTAAAGGCATTTGCGATTCATTATAAGTTCCTTTTACCTTACCGCTTAATGCAAGATTACCAGAAGTTTTCAATTCTTCAAACCCTTCCAAATATATAGCAGGAACCATTGAAAGTAATGATTTAAAACTTGTTTTTTTAGTGCCAAATTTAACGTCAACATTAATATCTTCTTCAAGCATTTCAACAACACCTTCAAATCCTAATGCTATATCATTTAGGGATAATACATTTTCCTTAAAAGTAAATATCATATTATCCATATCTGCCCCTATAGTAGCGTCGAAACCAAATTTGGCGTTTTTCAAGTATTTAATCCCTCCCATTTTTACATTAATATCATTAATGGAGGTATTAATTGATATATCCGAATAATCCGTTCCTAGATCTCCTTTGACCAAAAAATTTAATTTATCAATTACTGCTATCATATCTGACGTTTCATCCAGATACTTAATCTTTGCATCTTTAATTTGGAATTTCTGCAAGTCAACACGGTAATCCATTGTTTCCGAACTTGTATCTACCTCAACAAGTTCATCTTCGATTACAGCAGTATCTGAAATTTCCTCAACAGGCTTGGTTATATCCCAATTGGCAGTGCTATCTTCTAAAACTTTTCCATTTATGAAAGGTTTGTTAAGCACAATACCTTTAACGACAACATTCTTTTTTATTGCACTAATCAAATTAATCTGAACATTAAAGGACTCAAAATACACCAAAGTATCACCTTCAAATTGATCAATACCTTTAACCGAAACTTCGTGTAATCCAAGATTCAAATCAGGAAAAGATTTAAATAATGATAATTTAAAATCCACAAATTCGACTTTAGCATTTACATTATTATTAATCTCTTCTTTAACTTTTGCTAGCATCGCATCCTTAAAAAACATTGGAATTACAATTAATAGAATAATTATTAATCCAATAAGAATAAGAAGAAATCGAAAAAACCATTTAATAATCTTTTTCATAGCGCTGATTTTTTAATAAATTTATTATAAATCAAATTTACTAAATAATAAAATAGATGTGAATTTATATAGCTATTTAAATTAAAGCTATTATTAACCTCACTTATAACCGTTTCACTTTTTACTTTTGAGTAAAGTGCAAATCATTGGATATTTTCACTTAAAATATTTTTACAGATGAAGTTTAAAAATTATTTTTTGATGATTTTTTTTATATATTTGCACCGCAATTGGACCTGTAGCATAATGGATAGTGCACCTGATTACGGATCAGGAGGTTGGGGGTTCGAGTCCCTTCAGGTTCACTTAAAAATCAAGCAGTTACAAAATACCGTAACTGCTTTTTTATTTTCATACATACCACATACATACAAATTGAGAGATAAAAGTATCATTAAAAACAACTAATTGAAAGCTCAATTCTGATGTGCTTTTCTCTGAAACGCACTTTGTTTTCAGATTGCTTTCT
>WTBR01000110.1 GCA_013138975.1 Bacteroidales bacterium | reverse complement strand
TTGTACTTATTTCTATCTGACTTGCCTGAGATTTTATAGTTGTATGTAAAAATACATCACGAAGTGGAAATTCAATGCCTAATTCTTTATGAATTTTGCTTGTTAACACGGTAGCTTTGAGCGAATGGCCTCCTATGAAGAAAAAATTAGTATTTACACTTATATCTTCTTTTTTGATATTTAATACTTTTGACCAAATCTCAACTAATTTTTCTTCAATTTCATTGGATGGTGCTACATAATCGTCTCCTGCTTTTATTTCGGGGGATGGCAATGCCTTGCGATTTACTTTTCCATTGCTTGTTAGTGGAAGTTCGTCTAATTGAACAAAATAAGAAGGAAGCATATAATCGGGAAGTCGTGCTGAAATATAAGCTCTTAACTCGTCATAATTGAGTTCTTCTTTACTAACGATATATGCACATAGGTACTTGTCTCCTTTTTCTTCTCTGGCAAGAACTACACTCTCTTTTATATTTTCATGTTTTAGTAAAGTATTTTCTATCTCGCCTAATTCTATCCTAAATCCTCTAATTTTTATCTGGTGGTCTATCCTACCTAGAAATTCTATATTACCATCGGGTAACCATTTTGCCAAATCGCCTGTTTTATATAATCGCTCTCCAGCTTTAAAAGGATGTGAAATAAACTTCTCTTTGGTTAAGTCTTCATTATTTAAATATCCCGGTGATATTCCTTCTCCTGAGATGCAAAGTTCTCCTTTTACTCCAATAGGCTGTAATTGATCATTTGAACCCGATAAAATATAAGATTGTGTATTTTGTTTGGGCTTTCCTAAGATAACATCTTTTTCTGAACACTTCTCGGCTAATACAACGATTGTACCTTCCGTTGGACCATAATGATTATGCAATTCATATCCCAGATTTATTATTTTGTCTTTTAAATGATTACTTAGTTTTTCACCTCCTGATATAATTCGTTGCAAGGATGGTAATCTTTTTCTATTTGAAATTAATGCTTCTATTATTGCCGGCACTGAATTTATTACGGTAATTTTTTGTGCTTCAAGGTATGAATACAATAAACTTAAATCCAACAGAACACTTTCTTCAATTATATAAAGTGAAGCTCCTCCTGTTAAGGTTCCAAAAATCTGGTTTACACTTGCATCAAAAGAGTAATTACTTAATTGTAATAATCTTACTCCGGGGCTAAGTCTATACCTTTGTGCATACCAACAAATAGTATTTACTACTCCATCGTGTCGGATCATTACTCCTTTGGGTTTTCCTGTAGTACCCGAGGTATAAATTACATATGCTAAATCTTTTGATGTGCTTATTTGTCTTGTATTTTCATTACTGTTAGGTAATATGGTAAAATCATCTGCATAAACTATTTCTCCTTCATATTCTAAATCTCCTAATAAACTGCTCCTTGTTAATATTAACCTGGAATCACTATCTTCTAATAAATATATTTTTCGTTCATCTGGATTATTTATATTTATCGGACAATAAGCACCTCCTGCTTTTAGTACTGATAAGATCCCTACAATCATTTCGATCGAACGATCAAGTATTATACCCACTATATTGCCAGGCTTTAATCCTTTCGATACTAATATGTGACTTAATTGATTGGATCTTTGATTTAACTCCTGATATGTCAATTCTGTATTTTTATATACCAGTGCTATGCCTTCGGGAGTATGTAACACCTGCTCTTCAAATAACTGATGAATGGTCTTATCTTTTGGATAATCTCTTTGTGTGTCGTTAAACTCATATAATAACTGATGTTTCTCTTCTTCTGTTAGAATATCAATTGCAGAAATTTTAATTTCTGACTTTTCTGCTAATTGATTTATTATTTGTTTAAAATAAACTATAAATCTATCTATTGTTTCGGCTTTGAATAGTTGCGTACAATAACTAAAGCTTATCAACAGCTGTTCTCCAAAATCTACTACACTTAAGGATAAATCAAACTTTGAAACTCCTTTTGTATGAATAGGATTTTCATTATCTATTTCTGATATATCACCCCTTTGTTCTGCCTGATTCAATAAATTAATCATCACATCGAAAATAGGATTGCGGCTAGTATCTCGCTCTACTGATACCTTGTCTACTAAATCTTCGAACTGATAATTCTGATTTTCGTAAGCTCCAAGTACGGTTTGCTTTAAATTTGACACAAACTCGTGTATGGTTTCTTCACCTTTTACTTCATTACGTATGGATAGTGTATTAATAAAAATTCCTACAATATTCTCCAAATCGGCATGATTCCTCCCGCCTATTGGTGTTCCTACTACTATATTATCTTGTCCACTTAGCTTCGATAAAAGAATATTAAAGACTGATAACAAGGACATATACAAAGTAAGTTCATTGTCTTTGGTGAAAGATTTTATCCCTTCGGTCTCTTCTTTGCTCAATACAAAACTTACTGCTGCTCCTTCCTGACTTTGCATTAAAGGTCGAGCATAATCTATTGGAAGGTTCAATACCGGTATCTCTCCTTCAAATTTATTAAGCCAGTATTGTTCCTGATTTTTTATAAGTTCTTGTTGCTCTTTACTATTTTGCCACTGGCTATAATCCTTGTATTGTAAGGATAATGGAGATAATTCTTCTCCTGAAAGCAAAGCCTGAAATTCTTTTTCTAAGATTGCATGAGTGGTTCCATCACTTATTATATGGTGCATATCAATCATTAACAGGCTATCTTCTCCTTTAATATTTACTAAGGACACTCGTAAATAAGGTGCGTTAGATAAATCAAAGGCTTGTATGAATTTATTTCGCACATTTTCAAGTTCCGTATTTTCTATACTTAGTTCTTCAAACGCAAACTCAACTTCCTCATTAATTATTTGAACAGGCTCATTATCAACCACAATAATACTTGTACGGAAACTCTCATGACGATTTATCAGTTGTTTGAATACTTCTTCTATTTTTAATTTATCGACCTCTTTTCCCATTGAAATTACAAAGGGCATATTATAGACTGTAGATTTCAAATCAAACTGCTGCAACAGATACATTCGCTTTTGTGCCGATGATAAGGGGTAATTTGCTTGTTCTTTTGCTTTTGGTATGGATACAAAATCTTTCTTTGTACTTTTTTCTATCTGACTTGCCTGAGATTTTATAGTTTGATGTGAAAATACTTCTCGTAATGGAAATTCAACTCCTAGTTCTTTATGTATGTTACTTGTTAATATGGTAGCTTTAAGTGAATGACCTCCTATTGAGAAAAAGTTGGCTGTTGTACTTATGTCTTCCTTATCAATATTTAACACCTCTGACCATATTTCAAGCAAGTTTTCTTCTATTTCTGTGGATGGTGCTACATAATCGTCTCCTGCTTTTATTTGCGGCGATGGCAGTGCTTTGCGATTTACTTTTCCATTGCTTGTTAGTGGAAGTTCGTCTAATTGAACAAAATAAGAAGGAAGCATATAATCCGGGATTTGTACTGAAATATAAGCTCTTAACTCGTCGTGATTGAGTTCTTCTTTACTAAGGATATATGCGCATAGGTACTTATCGTTATTTTCTTCAATTGCTAAAACAAGGCATTCGTTTATATTTTCATGTTTTATCAGTGCATTTTCTATCTCACCTAACTCTATTCTAAAGCCTCTTAATTGAACTTGATCATCTATTCGTCCAAGATATTCCAAGTCTCCATTTGATTGCATTTTTACTAGATCCCCGGAACGATATAATCGTTCTTCCGGTTTATATGGATTCTGTATAAACTTCTCTTTTGTTAGATCTTCTCTTCCCAGATAAGCTCTACTAAGTCCGTCTCCGCCTATTAATAATTCCCCCGCAACTCCTTTAGGAACTAAATTTAAATTATTATCTACTACATAAGTTGTAAGTGTTGGTAGCGATATTCCAATATTACTTATATTATTTACTATTTCATTTTTGCCTATTTCTTTATATGTAACATGTACTGTTGTCTCTGTTATTCCATACATATTTATTAGTTTAACATCGGAATAAATATTAAACCATTCTGCCAATTTATTTGGTTTTAAAGCTTCTCCTCCAAAAATTACATACCTTAAATTCTCTAAAGTTTTACCCGGCTTCTGCAAGGCTATTTCCGATAAATTATAAAATGCTGATGGGGTCTGATTTAATACTGTTACTTTTTCTTCACTGAGTAATTTATAATATTCTTCTACGTCTTTTGCTACTATTTTTGGAATAACAATTAATTTACCTCCATAAAGTAATGCTCCGTACATTTCCCATACCGAAAAATCAAAACAATGTGAATGGAACATTGTCCAAATGTCTTTTTCATTAAAATCAAATTGAAACTTATCATTAAAAAATAATTGCACAAGGTTTTTATGTTCTATCATAACTCCTTTAGGCATACCTGTTGTACCTGAAGTATAAATAATATAACACAAATCTGAAGAATTATTTATTATCTCGATATTAGAAAAATTATTCTCTAAAACCGACATCTCCTCTACACATATTATATTTCCATCAAATTCAATTCTCGTTGAAAGTTCTTTAGTGCTTATTAATATTTTAGAGCGGCTATCATTTAATATAAAATCTATCCTTTCTTCAGGATAATCAGGATCTAGAGGAAGGTATGCTCCTCCTGATTTTAACACCCCTAGCATAGAAAATACTGTTTCAATGGAACGATCAAGGAATATGCTTATAATATCATCTCTACCTATTCCAATCTCTCGAATATGATGGGCAATAATATTCGCTTTTCTGTTTAATTCATTGTATGTAAAAACATTGCCATCACAACTAACTGCCACATTTTCAGGTGTCCGTTCTACTTGTTCCTGAAACAAGTGATGTATTGTCTTATCTTTTGGATAATCTACTTTTATATTATTAAACTCATACAATAACTGATGTTTTTCTTCTTCGCTTAGTATATCTATTGCAGATATTTTAATCTCTGGCTTTCTTGCTAATTGACCTACTATCTGTTTAAAATATACTATAAACCGATCTATTGTTTCGGCTTTGAATAGTTTTGTGCAATATTCAAAACTAAATGAAATTTGTTCTCCGTAATCAACAGCTGTTATAGTCATATCAAACTTTGAAACTCCTTTGGTATGAACTGTATTTTCATTATTTATTCCCGATATATCCCGATTATATTCTACTTGATTCAACAAATTAAACATGACATCGAAAATAGGATTGCGACCGGTATCTCGCTCTACTGATACTTTGTCTACTAAATCTTCGAACTGGTAATTCTGATTTTGGTAGGCTCCAAGTACGGTTTGCTTAAGGCTTGAAACGAACTCTCGTATAGTTTCTTCTGCTTTTACTTCATTTCGTATGGATAGTGTATTAACAAACATACCTACTATATTCTCCAATTCTGCATAATTCCTTCCAGCTATTGGTGCTCCTACCACTACATCATCTTGTCCGCTTAGCTTCGATAGAAGAATAGTAAAAACAGATAGCAAGGACATATACAATGTAAGGTCATTTTCTTCTGCGAAAAATCTTATCTCTTCTGACTCTTCTTTACTCAGTACAAAATTTACTGTCGCTCCTTCGTTACTTTGAATTGAAGGTCGAGCAAAATCTATTGGAAGATTCAATATGGGTATCTCTCCTTCAAATTTATTAAGCCAATATTGTTCCTGATCTTTTATATGTTCTTGTTGCTCTTTACTATTTTGCCACTGGCTATAATCCTTGTATAGTAATGATAATGGAGATAATTCCTCTCCTGAAAGCAGTGCCTGAAATTCTTTTTCTAAGATTGCATGCGAAGTTCCATCACTTATTATATGGTGCATATCAATCATTAACAAGCTGTCTTCTCCTTTTATATCTACAATAGAAACTCGTAAAAAGGGTGCTTTAGATAAATCAAAGGGCTTTATAAATTTATTTCGTATGTTTTCAATTTCTATGTTTTCTGCACTTATTTCTTCAAGTTCAAAATCAACATTCTTGCTTATAATCTGAACTGGCTCATGATCAACTACAATTATACTTGTTCGGAAACTTTCGTGGCGATTTATCAGTTGTTTGAATACTTCTTCTATTTTTGATTTATCTACTTCTTTTCCTAAACTAATAATACCAGGCATATTATAGGCTGTTGAGCTCAGATCAAACTGTTGCAACAAATATAAACGCTTCTGTGCCGATGATACCGGGTAATTTGATTGCTCCTTTGCTTTTGGTATGCTTACAAAATCTTTCTTTGTACTTTTTTCTATCCGGCTTGCCTGTGATTTTATTGTTGAATGTAAAAATACATCACGTAATGGAAATTCAACGCCTATTTCTTTATGTATATTACTTGTTAACACAGTAGCTTTAAGCGAATGACCTCCTATTGAGAAAAAATTAGCATTTACACTTATTTCTTCTTTATTTATATTTAATACTTTTGACCATATTTCAACTAACTTTTCTTCTATTTCATTGGATGGTGCTACATAATCGTCGCCTGCTTTTATTTCCGGTGATGGCAGTGCTTTGCGATTTACTTTGCCATTTGTAGTTAGTGGTAAACTCTCCAGTTCAACAAAATAAGAAGGAATCATGTAATCAGGAAGTTGCTCTGATATATACGCTCTTAGCTCTTCATGATTAAGTCCTTCTTTACTAACTACATATGCACATAGGTACTTTTCATTGTTTTCTTCAAGGGCAAGTACTACACTCTCTTTTATGTTTTCATGTTTTAATAAAACACTTTCTATCTCGCCTAACTCTATCCTAAAACCGCGAATTTTTACCTGATGATCGATCCTGCCTAAAAACTCGATGTTACCATCGGGTAACCAACGTGCTAAATCACCTGTGCGGTATAATCGTTCTCCTGCTTTAAATGGATGGGATATAAATTTCTCTTTTGTTAATTCCGGATTTTCATAATATCCTCTTCCTATCTGTATCCCTCCAATATAAATTTCTCCTACTATACTTTTGGCTTGTAGTTTTTTTGATTCATCTAATATATAAATTGATGTATTTTGTATCGGTTTACCTATTGCCGGCAATTCCGGAATATGTTCTTTTGGTGAAAATGTAATTGTTGTTACAACATGTGATTCGGTAGGTCCATAGTGATTATGTAAATAGACTTTATTCTCTTGTAAATATCTACCAAACGCTGCACTAACAACTAACTGTTCTCCTGCAACAATTATATGTTTTATACTTTCCGGGATTGTAGATAATTCTTTTTCTCTGTTAAATATAAATTTAGCGAATGCTGTTGGCAGAAATAAGGTTTTTATAGATTCTTTTTCAACTAAGTCAAATAGTTTATTTATGTCTTGACGATCATCTTCTGATATTAAAAACAACTGGCCTCCGGATAGTAAGGTAGAAAATATTTCTTGAAAAGAAACATCAAAACTTATGGAGGTAAATTGTAATACTCTATCAAAAACTAAGTTAGTGTTTGCATTGTTATATATTAAGTTTATCAGGTTTCTATGCTCCAACATAACTCCTTTCGGATTACCTGTTGATCCTGAGGTATAGATAACATAAAAAAGATCTGTTTCTTTATTTACAATTTCAAGATCTTTAGCATCATATTGATTTAGTATTTCTGATGAGATATTAACAAATTCTACTGTCTGGGATGGGCTAAGTTCAAAACTTTGTTTTTCTTCCTCTATTAAAACCAATGTAGCTCCACTATTTTCAAGCATATAAGCTTTACGATCGTCCGGGTAATTCAAATCTATTGGCAAATAAGCTCCTCCTGATTTTATTATTCCCAAAACTCCAATTATCATATCTACAGATCGATCGAGCATTAATCCTACTATATCATTTGGCTTTATTCCTTTTGCTCTTAATAAACTTGCTAACTGATTGGATTTCTTATTCAGTTCTTGGTAATTTAATTCTATATTATCAAATTTAATTGCTGTCTTTAATGGATTCTTCTCTACCTGATCTCTGAATAAGTCCTGAATTACCTTATATTCACTTGTTATTTTAGTTCCTTCACTTAATTGTAATATTTCTTCTTTTTCTTCTTCTCTTATTAGTTGTATATCACCTATTAATAAATCAATTCCTTTAGATACCTGGTTAAGTGTGTCTTTTAAATAATTTACAATTCGGTTTATTGTTTCTTCTTTAAATAATCTAGTACTATATTCTAAATCAAAATATATATTATTTTCAAATTCTATTGCGGTTAAATTTAAATCGAATTTTGATGTTCCCTTCTTATGACTATCATCAATATCTTCATTTAATAACCAGTTGTATTCCGCTTGATTTAGCAAATTAAACATTACATCGAAAATAGGATTGCGGCTGGTATCTCGTTCTACCGATACCTTGTTAACTAAATCTTCGAACTGATAATTCTGATTTTCGTAAGCTCCAAGTACGGTTTGCTTTAAACTTGATACAAACTCTCGTATGGTTTCTTCTTTTTTTACTTCATTACGTATGGATAGTGTATTAACAAACATACCTACGATATTCTCCAAATCGGCATGATTCCTTCCGGCTATTGGTGTTCCTACTACTATATCATTTTGTC
>WTBR01000145.1 GCA_013138975.1 Bacteroidales bacterium | reverse complement strand
GACAAAATGATATAGTAGTAGGAACACCAATAGCCGGAAGGAATCATGCCGATTTGGAGAATATCGTAGGTATGTTTGTTAATACACTATCCATACGTAATGAAGTAAAAAAAGAAGAAACCATACGGGATTTCGTATCAAACTTAAAGCAAACAGTACTTGGAGCTTACGAAAATCAGAATTACCAGTTCGAAGATTTAGTAGACAAGGTGTCAGTAGAGCGAGATACCGGTCGTAATCCTATTTTCGATGTGGTGATTAATATATTGAATCAGGCAGAATATAATGGTGATATATCTGGATTTAATAATCAGGAGCATGTACATAAAATTGGGATATCGAAGTTTGATTTGACTTTGACAAGTGTTGATTATGGAGAGCAATTGATGTTAAGTTTTGAATATTGCACTCAACTATTCAAAGCTGAAACAATAGATAGATTTATAGTATATTTTAAACAGATAGTAGTTCAATTAGCAAAAAAACCGGAGAGTAAAATATCGGAAATTGATATTCTAACAGAAGAAGAAAAGCAACAAATATTATATGCGTTTAACGATACTCAAGTTTCTTACCCAAGTCAGAAAAGCATAGCCCAAGTTTTTAATGAACAAGTAAAAAGATTTTCTAAAAAAATAGCATTAGAGGATAAAGATAATTCATACAGCTACCAAGATCTGGATGAAGAATTGAATAAAATAGCCAATTACTTAATAAAGCGCGGAGTAACAGAAGATCAATTAGTAGGTTTAATGGCAGGTCGTTCATCTGATATGATAATAGGAATACTGGGAATTTTGAAAACAGGAGGTGCATACGTACCAATAGATCCCGCTTATCCCAAAGAGAGAGTAAACCAACTTATAGAAGATAGTGGAATAAATATACTACTAAGCACCGAGCAAATTGATTTTGAATGCAATCTTTTAGGAGGAATAATCAACATAAGCGACTTAGAAATAAATGAATCGAGCACAGACTTAAGCTTACCAAACATAAGTTCAAATAATATTGCTTATGTAATGTATACCTCAGGATCAACAGGAACACCCAAAGGTGTAGTGATAGAACAAAAAAGCGTACTTCGATTAGTACAAAATAATCAATTCTTTCCATTCCATTCAGAACAAAAAATTCTCCTGACAGGAGCCCCGGTTTTTGATGCCACCACCTTCGAAATTTGGGGAGCATTGCTAAACGGTGGAAGTTTATATATAGCAAGTAACGAAGTAATAATCAATTCAGAATTATTAGGAGAGTGTATTCGAAAAAATAGCATAACAAGTCTTTGGCTAACTTCATCCTTATTTAACCAGCTGCTTGATCAAGATGAAAGTATTTTTGACACACTAAAGTTTTTACTGGTCGGGGGAGATGTTCTATCAGTTAAACATATCAATAAAATAAGATCCGGAAATAGTGAGTTAGTAATAATCAATGGATATGGGCCAACAGAAAACACAACATTTTCAACCACCTTCAATATTGAAAAGCAATATGAAAGTAATATCTCGATAGGCAAACCAATAAGTAATTCAACGGCCTATATATTCGATAAAAGCAATAAATTACAAGCAGTAGGAGTTCCGGGAGAATTGTTAGTAGGAGGAGATGGACTGGCAAGGGAATACTTAAACAATCCGGAACTCACCCGAGAAAAGTTTATAGAGAATCCATATAAACCAGAAGAACGATTATACAAAACAGGAGATTTAGCCCGTTGGTTACCCGATGGTAATATCGAGTTTTTAGGCAGGATTGACCAACAGGTTAAGATCAGGGGATTTAGGATAGAATTAGGCGAGATAGAGAGTACTTTATTAAAACATGAAAACATAAAAGAGAGTGTAGTTCTATCCATTGAAGAAAACAATGAAAAGTACCTATGCGCATATATCGTTAGTAAAGAAGAACTTGATCATGAAGAGTTAAGAACTTATATTTCATCACAACTTCCTGATTACATGCTTCCTTCTTACTTTGTAGAATTGGAGAGTTTACCACTAACTACAAATGGAAAGGTAAATCGCAAAGTTCTGCCATCACCGGAAATAAAAGCAGGAGACGATTATGTAGCACCATCCAACGAAATAGAAGTAAAGTTGCTTGAAATATGGTCAGAAGTGTTAAATATAGAAAAAGAGGAGATAAGTACAACAGCCAACTTTTTTGCCGTAGGAGGACATTCGCTTAAAGCTACCGTGTTAACAAGTAAAATACATAAAGAAATAGGAGTTGAATTTCCATTACGAGATGTATTTTTACATTCAACAATAAAATCTCAAGCAAGTCAGATAGAAAAAAGTACAAAGAAAGAGTTTGTACGCATACCAAAAGCAAAGGAACATTCATATTATCCATTATCTCCGGCACAAAAGCGATTGTACGTTTTACAACAGTTTGATTTGACATCAACAGCCTACAATATGCCCGGTATAATTTCATTGGGAAAAGAGGCTGATAAATCAAAAATAAAAGAAGCATTCAAACAACTAATAAATCGTCACGAGAGTTTCCGAACAAGTATAAATGTAGTCGATCATGAGCCAGTTCAGATTATAAGTAAGGAAGTTGATTTTAAGCTTGAAGAACTAAGTATAGAAAACACAGAGCTTGAAAACGTAAGAAATAAATTCATAAAGCCCTTTGATTTATCAAAAGCACCTTTTTTACGAGTAGCTATTGTAGATATAAAAGGAGAAGATAGCTTGTTAATGGTGGATATGCACCATATAATAAGTGATGGAACTTCACATTCAGTCTTAGAGCAAGAATTTCAGGCGCTGCTTTCAGGAGAAGAATTATCTCCATTACCCTTACAATACAAGGATTATAGCGAGTGGCAAAATAGTAAAGAGCAGCAAGAACTTATAAAAAATCAGGAACAATATTGGCTTAATAAATTTGAAGGAGAAATACCGGTATTGAACCTTCCAAGCGATTATGCTCGACCATTAGTGCAAAGTCATGAAGGAGCAACAGTAAATTTTGTACTAAGCAAAGAAGAGACAGAAGGGCTAAGATTTTTCACAGAAGAAAATGACCTTACTATGTATATGAGCTTGTTATCTGTTTTTAGTATTCTTCTAAGGAAGCTAAGCGGACAAGATGATATAATAGTAGGAACACCAATAGCCGGAAGGAATCATGCAGATCTGGAGAATATAGTAGGAATGTTTGTTAATACACTATCCATACGCAATAAAGTAAAAGGAGAAGAAACTTTACAAGAGTTTGTATCAAGTTTAAAGCAAACAGTACTTGGAGTATACGAAAATCAGAATTACCAATTCGAAGATTTAGTAGACAAGGTATCCGTAGAGCGAGATACCAGCCATAATCCTATTTTCGATGTGATGATTAATTTATTGAATCAGGCAGATTATAGTGGAGATATATCAGGATTAGATAATGAAAATCGTATGCATACGAAAGGAGTTTCGAAGTTTGATTTAACATTAATAGCGATTGATTATAAAGAACAGCTATTGATAAGCTTTAATTATTGTACACAATTATTCAAAGCCGAAACAATAGATAGATTTATAGAATATTTTAAACAGATAGTAAGGCAATTAGTAAGAAATTCAGAAGTTAAAATTGCTGAGATTGATATTCTAACAGAAGAAGAGAAAAACCAGTTATTGTATGAGTTTAACAATACAAAAGTAGAATATCCTAAAGATAAAACCATTCATCAATTATTTGAAGAGCAAGTAGAACAATGTCCTGATAAACTCGCATTGGAGTGTGAAAATAAAACGTTTACATATCAAGAACTTAATGAAGAATCGAATCAAATAGCTCATTATTTAATAGAAAAAGGATTAAAAAGAGAAGATATAGTTGGAATCGAATTGGAATCATCTTATCAGTACGTCGTTTGTAGCTTTGCCGTACTGAAGGCAGGAGGAGCATATTTACCAATAGATAAAAAATTACCTGATTTACGTAAAGAGTATATAGTAGAAAATAGTGAGCTTAAAATATTAATTCATAATGATAATAATTATGAAAAGAATGCTCCTGAAAATATAGAAAGTATCAATATACAGAAATTGGATGTTCAGAACTATCCATTAACTAATCCATCTATTGAAATTAATTCATCAAATTTAGCTTACGTAATATATACTTCAGGTTCAACAGGAAAACCCAAAGGAACACTACTTGAACATAAAGGGATTGTGAGTGAAAATATTTTTTGGAAAGAAGGTTTTAAAATAAATCCAGATGACAAATGTTTACAGTTCGCCAATATTTCATTTGATGCTTCAGTTGCGGAAATATATTCATGCTTATTTAATGGAGCCAGCTTATATATACCAGATGAAAACATAAAAAAAGACATAAGCTTATTTGAGGAATACTTGGTGAAAAATCAGATTACAGTAGCTACATTCCCGCCTCCTTTTGCCGAGAATTTGAATGAAAGTACATTTAAAAACTTTCGTTTAGTTATAACAGCAGGTTCAGAGACAAATAGTAAACTGATTGAAAAAATAAATAAAAATGCGCAGTACATCAACGCATATGGGCCTACAGAAACAAGTATTTGTGCAACGTATTGGGATACATCTGAATTCAATAAAATTGGAAAAATTGCAATTGGACGTTCAATACAAAATATTGAAGCCTATATTATTGATTCACATTTGCAATTACAAGGAATAGGTATTCCAGGAGAGTTATGTTTTTCAGGAGAAGGACTTGCAAGAGGTTACCTGAAAAATCCAGAACTAACAGCAGAAAAATTTATCTCTCATCCTTTCAAAGAAAGAGAAAGACTATATCGCACAGGCGATTTAGCACGTTGGTTACCCGATGGTAATATCGAGTTTTTAGGACGTATAGATCACCAGGTAAAAATTAGAGGCTTTAGGATAGAATTAGGCGAGATAGAGAACACTTTATTAAAACATGAAAACATAAAAGAGAGTGTAGTGCTTGCCAGAGAGGAAAATGGAGACAAATACCTATGCGCATATGTGGTTTGTACAGAAGAATTCAGCCATGAAGAGCTAAAAGCTTATATGTCATCACAACTTCCTGATTACATGATTCCTTCTTATTTTGTTGAGCTAGAAAGTTTACCACTAACAACAAATGGAAAAGTAAATCGCAAAGCTCTGCCATCACCGGAAATAAAAGCAGGAGATAATTATGTAGCACCAAAAACAAAAGAAGAAAGCTTATTAGTTGATGTTTGGTCGAAAGTGCTCGGTGTTGAAGGAATAGGAGTTACCGATAATTTTTTCAGTTTAGGAGGAGATTCCATAAAGACAATTCAGATACAAGCCAGACTGAATACAGCCGGATTCAAAATAAGTGTAAAAGACATCTTTCTAAATCCGATAATTTCTGATTTGGCATTAAAGATGATATTTAAAGCGAATGAAGTATCTCAAGGATTTATAATTGGAGTTTTTAAATTAAGCCCAATACAATATTATTTTTTGAGTGATGAAACAGAACAACATCATTATAATCAATCTGTAATGTTGCATTCAGAAGAATATCTGGAAGAAGAAAAAATACAATCTGTATTTCAAAAATTACAGGAGCATCACGATGCTTTAAGAATTACCTGTAAACTTGACAATGCAAAAAAAGTAAGCGGTTTATATAATAATGGCATTGAAGATTTTCCTGTTTCTCTTGAAGTTTATGATTTTAGAGAAGAAAAAGAGGCTTCAGAAAAAATAACAAGCTGTGCAGATCAAATTCAAAGATCGATAGATTTGGAAAATGGACCCTTATTGAAGTTAGGATTATTTCATTTGGCAGATGGAGATAGATTATTAATTGTTATTCATCATCTTGTAATTGATGGTATTTCATGGCGTATAATATTTGAAGATTTAGAAGTGCTTTTTAATCAGATTAATAAGGGAGAAAAATTAAGCCTACCATTAAAAAGTAATTCATTTAGAGATTGGTCAGCTAAACTAACAGAATATTCAAAGACTAGTATATTTTTAAAGGAGAAATCCTACTGGAGAGATATTGTCAGAAAGGAAGAGATCTCACTGAACAGGCAAATTGACGATGAAAATATAGAAGATAATGACGTAGGGTACATGCAATTTACACTGGATCAAATTGCGACTACAGATTTGCTCACCAATACAAATGACGTTTACGGAACAGAAATAAATGATATTTTATTGTGTGGACTGGGATACGGTATTAAAAAGACTCTAGGAAATGAAAAAATATTAATATCATTAGAGGGGCATGGCCGGGAAGATATTTTTCCTAATTTCGATATTAGTAGGACAATTGGATGGTTCACTTCCACCTACCCGGTACTTCTGGACATGAAACATACAGATGATCTGTCACTACAAATAAAAAATGTAAAAGAGAATTTACGTCAAATACCAAATAAAGGAATTGGCTTTGGTATATTAAAATACTTAACACCGCCGGAATTAAAAGATGATGTGAATTACGATATAGAACCTCAAATAGAATTTAACTATTTAGGTCAGTTCGATTCGGATGTTGAGCAGATGAGTTTATTTAAAATTGCCAAAGAATCCGCTGGAAATTCTGTAAGTCCTAATAGAAAAAATAGCTCTGATTTTTCAATAGGAGGGATGATAAGCAATGGAAAATTATCAATTACACTTACCTATAAGAAAAAGTATTATTCAGAAGAATTGATAGATAATTTACTTGAAAATTATAAAAAATCATTATTAGAGATTGTAAATCATTGTACGGAATTTACAGATAAGGTATTAACACCATCAGATTTTACCCATAAAGGTCTTTCAATTAAAGAGCTTGATAAACTGGTTAAGCAATACGAAATAGAAGATATCTACAAGTTAACACCAATGCAAGAAGGAATGTTGTTTCATGCAATTCATGAAACAGAATCCTTGGCATATTTTGAACAGATGAATTATCGATTACAAAGTGAATTATCTGTTGATTTAATGCGAAAAAGTTTGAATGAACTATTCTCAAGACATGATATATTGCGCACAGTATTTATATATAAAGAAATGCAAATTCCTCTACAGCTTGTATTAAAAGATAGAGAATGTGAATTTGATTATAAGGATATAAGAGAACTGAGTACAGAAGAAAAGCAAGAGTATATTTTAAATTATAAGAAAACAGATAGAGAAAGAGGGTTTCGACTTGATCAAGATATTTTAATGCGAGTAAGTTTAATCCAAACAGATAATAACGAATACGAGTTGATTTGGTCAAATCACCATATATTGATGGATGGCTGGTGCATAAGTATAATAAATAATGATTTTTTTGAAATATATAATAGCTTATTAAATAACAGAACATTAAAATTAAATAGCGTAACACCATATAAAGAATATGTAAAATGGTTAGATAAAATAGATAAGGATTCTTCTTTAAAATATTGGAAGAATTATCTCTCAGGATATGAGGAGCAAGCATCACTTCCTAAATTACCGGAAAAAGGAAATGAATTCGTTCAGCAAGAAGAAAATTTACAATTATCTAAAGAGGTATCTGCTAAATTTCAGAAAATTGCTACAGATAATAATGTAACAGCGAATATAATACTACAAACTGTTTGGGCAATACTTTTAGCTAAGTATAGCAATAAAGAAGATATTGTATTTGGAAGCGTAGTATCGGGGCGACCTTCAGAAATTTATGGAGTAGAAAGCATAGTAGGTTTATTTATAAATAATGTTCCCGTACGTATTCAGTTTTCACAAGATCTGGAATTTAATACATTAATAAAGCAAGTTCAAAACTCAAACCTGGATTCAGAAACACATCATTATATTTCCTTGGCAGAAATACAAGCACAAAGTATATTAAAACAAAATTTAATTGATCATATAATTGTTTTTGAAAATTTTCCAATTGCAGAAAAGATTGAGAATTTGGATAATGATAATGAGCAGTTAAACATTCAGATATCAGGAGTTG
>WTBR01000138.1 GCA_013138975.1 Bacteroidales bacterium | reverse complement strand
GCAAGCTTCAGAATAAATTGTATTTTTACTCATATTATTTATTTTTTCAATTAATAATACGAGCATTACTGCTTTTTAGTGGCACTGCTCAAAAGCTACCCCGCTTCGGCGGGGTTTAGTTCAACAAGCTATCATGCAATTTAATATTGCAAAAGTGCTTAATGCTTAATACTTAATGAAAATTTAATCTATTTTCATTTCAAACTTTGCTAATACATTCTTTATAAAATCAAAATATTGAGGTAGTAGTTCTTTGAATTTAGCCAGTCTATATAGAATATTTGTCTCTTTGTTTACTGTTTTTAGAACAACATCTAGTGATTGTTCTATATTAGATTTAAATGTTTCTTCTATATGCGACTTTTCATCACCTTTCAATTTATTCCTTCCATAAAATTCTTCAATTATTTTAGAAACTGGTTTGCTGTTATTTATATCAAACTCAAAAGTAATTACAACATCCTTTATGGCTTCCTTAAAGGCATTTTCAATAATGTTTTTTGGCAATATATCTTCCAATTCATAATCAACATTATCAGAATAAAAAATAAAATCTATATTCTTATATACTGCTTCAAGTGTAGACTTTTTAATGTTATCAGGAAGATTTCTTCCAGGAGCATCTTTATCTAAAATAAATGTCCATTTTGAATTTATAGGTAATGTTTTTTCTTTAAAAAAAGTATGCATTCTATTCGTACCACCACCATCCAGTAAATCATAGTCAATTAACTTGTTGTTTTTTTTAGCAATGCAGTTCTCAATAAAATAAGAAAACAATTTTACATCCATTTCTCCTTCAAACAGAATATTATTGTTTGATATAGAGAACTCATCAATAGAAGTTCCTAAGGCTTGATAAATAATATCTTCTTGTAGAATATTATTTCTTGTTACAACATTTAAATTAGTATGCTCGTTTTCTTTCTTTACAATTATATGTCGTCTTAGATTACTTCTGTCAATCATAAAAATCGAATGTGTTGCAAAAAATACGTGATTATTTTTTGTTGATAATTTTAATAATTCCTCTCTCATATATTTAACTCCACTTGGATGCAGATGTGTTTCAGGTTCATCAAGAATAATGACAAAATTTTCAATCAAACCTGTTTTAGCTTCAGCAGAAATTGTTAATATGAATGAAATGAAAGTCTTAAACCCTTGAGACCTTGAACTCATATCATAGTAATTCATAACTGAACTTTTAGGGTCGTTAACATGAATAGTTACTTTTGACTCTTCTAATTCTATTTTTAATTCTTGGTCATAATCTTTCCAAACTGATTTAATATGTTCATTAATATCTCTTGTTAAAATATTAGAATCTTTTCGCCTTAAGCTTGAATCAGCTTTCCATTCATTAACCTTGCTTATTACATCATTTTCGTCATATATTCCAAGGTCTTCAGAAATTAGTAGCATATTAAATAATGGAGCATTATTTTCATATGGGTCATCTTCTGAAATAAATTCATCATATACTATTTCTGCTGGCAGGAGATATTTTGGTGTATACTCCCAAAATTCAACAGAAGGTAATAAGCCACTCAGAATATTCTGTACTCTTCGATTAATTAATTTTTCAATTTCAGAAACTTTATTCTTTTCATAAAAACTTTCATATTCTTTTGGTATTAAGTCAGATTGTATAATTTTTTTAACGGAAAGCAGATATTCATCTTCCATAAATGAAGCAGTGGCATCATCTGGAAAATCCGCTTCAGTAGATAATATTTTATATTTAGAACTTATTTTTATTTCATAGTTAAATTTGAGGTTATATAATGTTTTGTATTTACTTTCGACAATTTTCATTTCCTTTGTAAATACAATATCTGTTGCATTAAAATCTTCAATTATATCTTTTTCTCCTAATACAATATCCTTTTCAACTAAAAATCTATTTAGCCTTTTCAAAACTTCCTTTTTATCATCTCTCCATAAGCAAAATGAATATTCTATTGAAGGCAATTGTCCATTGAGTTTTGATTTATCTGCAATCGCAAAATTCTTTTTCTTATTTAAATGATTAATTGATTGAAGTAAATTTGATTTTCCTGATTCGTTTAATCCAACAAATCCTATACATTCATCATTTACTATTATTTCTTTATTAATAACACTTTTAAATGAATTGATTTTGATTTTTTCTAATTTCATGACAAATAGTTATTAAAGATTTTAATAGTTTATGAAATTAATAAAAAAAATAAACAGTGAAGGCTAATGTTGATAAAAAGTTATTAACTATCAAAACATTGTGTAAACTTAAACTCTTTTACAAAAAGAATGTATTTAGATTTGGAATCAAATTGTGCAAAGCACAAAAACACGCAAAAAATACTTATATAAATTTTTATCATACGTACAGAACCTATCTCGATAAATTCAGTATCAAATAGTACGAATAATGATACTTTAATTTTCAGAAAGTAAATTGCCTTTCCAAAATGTAAAAACTGTCAGAATATAAAAAAACTCTTAAATTATATTGTTGCAAAAAAAAATTGCTCTATTTACTGATCTTTTAGCGACTTAGTTATAACTTACTTAGATATACCTCTTCTCTATTACAAAAATACTACGTTGCATTAACTTTTCAAATCAACCATTCACCAATCACTTCTCACCAAAGTCTAGATATCTCCTCTGGCTCTCATTAATTGGAATATTTTAAACTCTGCATTCTGATCAGGTGATGGAGCCGGCGACATTGCTAACTTGCCTTCTTTATCAATAAAGTAATAGGTAGGAAATGTTCTTATATCATAATCTTTAAACACTTCCGATTGATTCCCATAATGCAAAAACCTGAACTGGTATCCTTTTAAATCTACAAATCGTTTTACTTGAGATAGGCTTTCATCCATACAAATCACTACAATTTCAAAGTCGTTTTTATGTTTCTCGTAAAGTTTCTGAAGCATGCCAAACTCCTTGATACAAGCATAACTAATAGTTGTGCAAAAACTCAAATAAACATATTTCCCTTGGTAGTTTTCTAAACTAACTAAATTACCGTTTAAATCTAATAATTCAAATTTTGGCGGTTCAAAACCAACCATTAGCTTAGTCACTTTTTCTCTAATATTATTAGCTATTAATTTATGTTCTTTTATTTCTGTTAATATTTCAAGCGAATCAAGAACTGTCAGCATTGCATATCGTGAAAACTTATCGTTATAAAATTCATCATGCAAACATTTTAAAATAACAAGCTCTTTTAAGGTATCGTTTGTTAAAACAGAGTCTAATCCTAATGTATGTTTTAAGGATGTAATGCTTTTTAATTTACTAATATCATTATTTATCTGCTTACCCGACTCCGTCCTTACAAAATACTGAAAATACTCATCATAAACTTGGTTAAACAAATCCATATATGCCGGATTATTATACAGTACTTCATTATTAAGGTAATAGGTATTTGAAATACTTTTCATTTTTTCATGATAAGATATTTGCTTAAATGAAGCGTATTTATATTTTTTAAAATCGTTAAAAAATTTAATGTTTATATTCTGAAATAATGAATCTACTTCTGCAATAGCCCCATCTATATCAGGTTTATATGAATTATTAGATATCAAATACGAACCTTTATCCAGCATTTTTGCGTATATGGCTTCGAAAAAAGCTAGCTGGTAGTTTAATTCATTCTCCGAAGAATTTGTAATTCCCAAATGGTACTGTATCGGTTCAAAATACGGATTAAGTTTATCTGCCATTGCCTTTTCTTTCAATTCAGGAAATAAGAGATCGTATTCCTTTCCTGGCTGAACAAAAACAAAAGCTTCATACACTCCTAAATGGAGAAATATGTATGTTGGTACATTCACATTAAAGGAACATAAAAAAGTTCCATCGCTCCCAACAAGAGAAGAACAAAGTTCTTTTTCTATATAAGTAACCTGATCTGAAAATGTTAGAAAAGTAAGTGTTTTCCCTGAATATTCAGGGATAGTTCCTTTTAGAACAACTTTTTGGGCAAAAATAGTTAGAGGTAATACAAATAGTATTAGCAACAATTTACTTCTCAACATATTCTAATTGTTATTTTATTTTTTAATATTCATTTTTGTCGGAATAAAATTCCGCACATCACCACCATGACGAATAATATCTCTTACAATAGAAGAATTAATTGGAGTGTGTTCAGGCATTGTTAAAAAGAATACCGTTTCTATATCTTCGTACATCGATTTATTCACCTGTGCTATAGCTCTTTCGTATTCAAAGTCGGATGATGTTCTTAATCCTCGTAATATATAGTTAGCGTTTACTTCCTTACAAAAATCAATTGTTAATCCTTCGTAGTGCACAACCTCAATATTTAAGTTACCACTAAATACCTGATTAATAAACTCTTTTCTTTCATCAAGAGAAAACAAAGCATCCTTACTAGAATTATTCCCAACGGCTATAAATATTTTATCAAATAATCCCTGTGCTCTGTTAACAACCGATTCATGTCCAACTGTAAATGGGTCAAATGTTCCAGGGAAAATAGCTATTTTTTCCATAATTGTATCTTTTAATTGATTTAACAAACTTAAAACATTTGTTTGAGATATGTAGGTAGTTTTAAATTTTCTAATGCTTGATTAATAGATTATACCAGTTAAACACCAAAATAACCTATATAATTCGTTTCTTTTTCACTTATATTTCTTCAAAAATAATTCAAATTTAAATAGTCGTGTCAAGGATACTTCTTAGAAAGAGTATTACCTTTTATTTCTGTATAACAGCCATTACCGGCTTTGTTTTATAATTATAAAATCCGTGGCACGACTTATTAATCTAGGCAAAAGATAATTCGAATTATATATAGGCCATTTTGAAATTTAATTGAATTGTGTTAAAATCCAAGTTATTTTCAATAATTTTGTATTCGCAGAAAGAAAACTTTTGGTGATTCATTGAACCGAAGTTTATCTTGTATAGTGAGGGAATTATTTCCTC
>WTBR01000036.1 GCA_013138975.1 Bacteroidales bacterium | reverse complement strand
ATTGTTTATAACATGTATGGGCCAACAGAAGCAACAATCATGTCAGCCGTATTGACAGTTAGAAAAAACGAGGAAGATACATACAAGAGCTTATCAAGTATTCCAATAGGCACCCCCATAGCAAAAGGAGGATTAGTAATCCTTAACCAATACATGCAAATGCAGCCAGTTAATATTGTTGGCGAATTATATATATCAGGAGAAGGACTGTCCATAGGTTATATAAACGACCCGGAAAAAACCAGTAATTCATTCATAAAAAACATATACAAATCAGCAGGAATAAAAGGAGCGTTTTTATATAAAACAGGAGATTTAGCCCGCTGGTTACCCGATGGTACTGTAGAGTTCTTAGGAAGAATAGATCAACAGGTAAAGATCCGTGGATTTAGAATTGAGTTGGGCGAGATAGAGAGTACTTTATTAAAACATGAAAACATAAAAGAATGTGTAGTAATAGCTATAGAAGAAAACGGAGATAAATATCTGTGTGCTTATCTTGTAATAAAGGAAGATTTCAAGGAGGAAGAAATACGCACATATTTATCATTAAGTCTTCCTGATTATATGATCCCGTCTTATTTTGTAGAGCTAGATAAAATTCCACTAACCAGTAATGGAAAAGTGAACCACAAAGTACTACAATCACCAGAAATAAAAGCAGGCGACGATTATTTAGCACCATCCAATGAAACGGAAGAAAAACTTTTAGAAATCTGGTCAGAAGTATTAAATATAGAAAAAGAAGAGATAAGTGTACAAGCGAACTTTTTTACTTTAGGAGGACATTCTTTAAAAGCAACTTTACTCATATCGAAAGTAAACAATAAATTTAATGTAACAGTACCATTGGCAGAAATATTTAAATCACCTACCATCAGAATACTTTCCAAATACATAATAAATATAGAAAAAGATTCTCTTGACATTCAAGATGAAAATCTTGTATTATTAAAAAAAGGAAATAATAAAGAAAAAAATCTATTTTTAATTCATGCCGGGAGTGGAGAAGTTGATGGTTATATCAAGTTTTGCAGTATGCTGAATGATGAATTTAACTATTGGGGAATTAAAACTGCCAGAATTAAAAATCACGCGCCAATAAATATTACAATTGAAAGTATTGCAAATAAATATATTGAAAAAATAAAAATTATTCAACCCGAAGCACCTTATTATATTGCAGGATGGTGTATTGGAGGTACTATAGCTTTTGAAATGCTTAAGCAATTAGAGCAAAAAGAGGAAGAAATTAAATTTTTTGCTTTAATAAATGCGAGTCCTCCTGTAATCAATAATAGCCAAATTGTACCAATTTTTTCAGCAAATACAGAACTGGCATTAATTTCAGAATCAAAATTAATTAATGACGAATCGATAAAGGAAAAAATTAATAATTTAAAATATTCAGATCAAATATGGCCTGCTCTTATCGATTATATTGAATCCAACATAACTAATGCTGATATTATTAGAAAATTAATTCCTGAAAGCATGGTAGGTGCAATACCAGATTTTGAAAATTTAAATGTGCCGGATTTAATATATTATTTAAATACTATTAGATCTTATATTAGAGCAAGAATGGTCTTTGTGCCGGAAACAAAAAATAAAACATTTGTAAATTTCTTTGGTGCTAGTAAAAATGAAATACAAAATAGAACAGACTGGAATAAATATTGTAATCAGCCCATTAAATTTCACAAGCTTATTGGAGATCATTATTCAATTTTTAAAAACCCGGAAGTTGTTGAATTTGCAAAAGTATTTGATGAGGCAATAAGGGATTCAAAAATGAAATAATACCAATTAAATTTCAAAATGATTTATAATTAATTTGAAATATTTTTGCTTAGATTAATAAGTCGAGGCACTACTTTGTTAAGCTTTGGCAAAGTTGAATTTTACAAACTGTCAAGCTGCTGATAATTAGTCGTATGATTAAATTAAGTTAGCTTTGCCAAAGTTCTTAATTAGAATAAGCAAATAGTTGTAACACGGATCTTATAATTATTAAACTAGCCCAGTAATAACTGTTATATAGAAATAAAAGGTTTTGCTCTTTCTAAAGAGTATCTGTGTTACGACTGTTTAAATTTGAATAATTTTTTGAAGATATATAAGTGAAAAAGAAACGAATTATATAGCTTATTTTGGTGTTTTATTAGTATAACTAAGATATTGATTAGTTCATTGAAATTTGAATATAATTAGATGTAATATTATAGTATATCTAATTTATTTTTCTTGCATTTCTATTAAAAAAACATATTTTAGCGCTTAATTATTTTTAAATAGATGTTAATCAGACTCGAATTTGTGAGTTGTTATAGCTTCGCTATAAAAATAATTAACGTTTAAGTCTTATTTATTAACTTTAATGACTATTTAATCAGCGTAATTATTTAAAAAGTAGTCTTGTAATTGATTAAATAAGCTTAATAATTACTAATATTTTATTAAATCTAAAATTACTCTCTTAATTATTCATTGGTATGTTAGATTTCAAAACATATTCTACATTAGAAATTCTCAATATTTCAATTAAATTTTTTTATGGAAATTTTTGGAATGTCATATTGATTGTAATGGATAAAAATTCTCTTGCATAGAAATGGTTTGTCATATATAATTATCCAAAAGCTTTAAGTTTTGGGTCGACCTGACAGAGTTTTTTTAAACCTCTCAGAGTCTGGTAAACTCAGGATGACCAATCTATCAATGTCAGGCTGAGCTTGTCGAAGACTTTTTATAAGAACAATTTTTAATTACTTAACTAAACGACAAGTTTATCGAAGGATTTGCTAACTAAACGACATTGGAGTCTGGTAGTAAAACTCAGACAGGTCATTCTGACTCTGTCAGGATTTCAACTGAAAAAGCAGCCTTAGCGTAAAGCGTCGTTCTATTTTGGTAGCATTTGCTACATTAAAGTACATGTATTTACAACAGAACATCAGATTAAAGATTAGCTTGCAGCTTATTATTTTATTCTTCAAATTAAAAATAGCAGTTAGAATTAACAAGAATAAATTTAAAGTAACGAATGTTAATCCGTGCAGGGCACTTTCTTTTTATTAAGTATTGAATAGGATTTTGATTAAGATTAAGTACTTTTAAGTCCACAAAAAAATATAAAGTAGTGGCTTTATATTTTTTTGTATGTATACGACATAATTGATTATGTGGGAGATATATTAGTTATATATAATAGATATATGTGCCACTATGGCACATATAATTTTGTTATAGGGTATTAAAATGGTGCTAACATCGACAACAAAAAATATATGAAAAATAAATCCGATGATAAGTTGAGAATTAAAGTTAGTGTCGGAACTAGAATTATTCGACTCCAAATAGATAGAAATGATGAAGGAAGAATTAGAAAAGCAGCTGAAGTTTTTAATGAAGAATATAACGCTTACAGTCAAAAGTATTCGACGAATGATGATATTTATTTACTAGCCATGACGGGTTTTAGCAATGTCGTAAAATATTTAGGAGTGAAAAATGATGAAAAATTATCAGAGTATGAATTTAAATACGATTCTGTTTTTATCTCATATAGTTTTAAAGATCGGGCATTCGCTAATTTATTAAATGAAGCTCTTGAAATGTCAGGTGTAGAGACTTTTCTTTTCGAAAAAGATGCTCCCGGTGGTCAAGAGTTAGAAGAAATAATGTATGAAGGAATAAATGAAAATGACAGATTATTATTTATATCTTCAGGAAATTCCATAAAAAGTGAAGCTTGTCAATTTGAATTAACAGAAGGAATAAATAAAGAAACTAAATTATGGAAGAATGTCTTATTTCCAATTCATCTGGATAACTATCTTTTTGAGGTTAAGAAAATACATGTTAGACCAAAAGAAAAAGCAGATGAATACTGGTCGAACATTTGCGCACTGCGGAAAATAAATTCTTTAGATTTTAGCGCATTTAACAAAGACAACTTTGATAAGAATGACTTCCAAAACATGATTAATAAACTCATGAAACAGTTGAAAAAAGAAAAATAATTAATACATATAATATTAACACCCTATAACATTGGGTCCCCAAATAGCGCAAGCGTCTCGCTTGTGCTCATAATTAAATACGTCTTGTTAAAACATCATCCGATATTTATTTTATACCATAGGATTGGAATACATATTAAAATTGCTAATTGCTATAAAGGCACAAGTGAGACACTTGCACCATATGGGTATTAATCCCTGCAGGGCACTTTCCTTTTATTAAGTATTGAATAGGATTTTGATTAAGATTAAGTACTTTTAAGTCCACAAAAAAAATATAAAGTAGTGGCTTTATGTTTTTTTTGTATGTATACGACATAATTGATTGTAGGGGAGATATGTTGGTTATATATAATAGATATATGTGCCACATTGGTACATGTAATTTAGTTATTTGCTATTAACTATGTGCTTTATCAAACATTAAAACAAATGTAAAATGATTAAAGAATTTAAAAACATAATTAGAAAAGGTGGATACTTATCACTAATTGCTTTTGTAGCAGGAGTGTTAACTTTGGTGATTTCTACATATATTTTCGTTTTGGACAAAAATGGAATAGTATCGGAACAAAGAAGTATTAATAGGCAAAACCTTCACAAGGTAATTAATGAATTAGGAATAGTTGAGAATAAAAATAAAATTCTTACGGAAGAAAATATTAAACTTGAAAATCAATGTGAATATCTAGAATCTAGGCTAGATTCTGTATTAAGTTACATTGACAGAGTCGAAGAATCTTTACCCCAAGCAAAGAAAACAGATATACAATACAGCATGGTAGCCAATAACCTGACAGAACTAGATAAAAGAATTAATGACTTAAAAAATATTGATGTCCAAACTTTAAAAGATAAGCTTAATCAGCTTGAAATGGTTATAATAGAGAATCCCACAAAAGCATTATCGCTTCCTTTAATAAAGAAAGATATAGAGAATCTCATGGAAAATCATGATATAGAACGCTTAAGTATTCGTAGTGAACTTAATCGAGTATATGACCAGAATAAATGGTTTATAGGATTGATGTTTACAATGGCAATTGGTCTTCTTGGTTTGGCTACTAGTAATTTTTATCAATCAAAAAAAGAAAACAATAACAGCAAATAACAATTAAGCATCGTTTTCGGTTTACCCGAATATGTGCTTTATGTTGAACTAAATCCCGATTTAAATGGGAGTACCTTATATATTGTGGAATTGATTTTTCGAGTTTATGGCTTATTTGTTTTCT